>JBBRML010000041.1:0-35515 GCA_038230855.1 Fimbriimonadales bacterium
CCTGCGTCAAGGTCATCTCGGAGTAAAGAGTTCCGTGATAGTCGAGGCGAATCGTCACCGTGCGGCGAGTTTCGAGCTTCACGTGCTCGAAGTTGTACTGCCAGGGCGATGCATACCGGCGTCGGTAATCGTGCCCAGAAAACTGAATTGACGAGCTATCGGCCGTGGGCTCGTACTTAGGGGCCATCTGCTGGGCCACGGCGTCGAGGTCGAGACTTCGTGAAATTCGGCCAATCGACGGACTTCGCTCGTCGCCGATGATCGACGGTTGAATGCGCGGCTCGGACTGCTCCGTCACAGATATCGACACATCCGGGGCTAGTCCGTTAGGCATTGCGACCGTGCGCTCCGCAAGTAGCGTTTCTTCGAACGAGGTCTCGGGCGCAGGGTCTTGGGTTATTGTCCGCTCAACATGCACATCGGACGTTCCGAAAATGATTTCACCAAGCGCCCGCAGTTGGTTGGGGTTCAGATTTCCGACCGACTTCGGCCGCCGCAGGGCAGATCGTTGGCCCTGAGATAAAGAACCAAAGAACTGTAGCAAGTGGGTGTCGTTTGACTCATCAAAGCCTTCACAGTTTGGTTCGTCCAGCTCCTTAGCAATGCGCGAGAGCTCGTCGGTAGGCAAGCGCCTGCCAACGTCCGCGCACTCCTCTAGGGTCAGGAAGTGCTTGGAACCCAATAAATTGAGGTAGTTTCCCAGCTCGACTCGACTGCACTGCTGAATACTTGCGGTGTAGGGCTCGCGGGGCCGGATGACGACCCAGTCCTTGCTCGTCGCGGCTTGGAGTTCGAAATCGTCTAGGTGTCGCAGAAACTGGTCTATCGGCATCGGATCGTCTAGGATGCCGACGGCGTCCGCAGCGGCATCGGGCAATCGCGCAGCGACACTTTGATTCGTGTGCTCTGAGTAGTTCAGGAGGTGCACGCCGCAACAAAATGCAAGCGGATCTACCGCGAGGTATTCGCCCAAGTATCGAGTAAATGGCTCGGGCAAGGGCGCTCCGTTCCGACGAAACCGCTCGATAACAGCTTTGTGCGCGGCGTCCGTAACGATCGTTGGCGCGGTTGACTTGACCTCGGCCCCGCTTGACGCGTCCCAACTCCAATTAGGGTTTGGCCCGTTTGCGATCTTGAACCCGTCTTGATCGTAGATGTCGGCTTGGATTGACGGGATCGGTGAGTTACCTTCCGCCGTGACGACGACGATAAAGCCCGTCGGTACAGGTTTTGCATCGGTCTGGTACGCCGACGAGAACATCGTATGGTCGCCGCCCGAGCCAGTGCTCGCGCCGTTCCCGTTTTCTCTGCTGCGTATGGCCCGGCTGAGGAGGCGAAAGGCACGCGCGAGCTCTGGGACGCGGGCGTTCATCACGCCCGGAAGAGGGGCTGCATGGCGGTTGCGTTGGTCGACCAAACAATTCTTCGCCGCGTCGTTATGTCTGCGATCACCGCTGGGCTCAGTGACAGAAAGAAATGCTGGGCAAACCGGCGAAGCGGATCGAGTCGGACTGATTCAGCGTTCTCTTTCGAACCATCTTCAGGAGGTGTTCCGTGATAGACCTTCTCGAAGGAGGCGGCGCGCTGCAGCGTCCAAGGGAGGTCGAGGCCCATGCTGTCGCGCGTTTGCTTCTGCTTGGCGGCGATGAGCGCGATCTTTCGGTCACGCTCTTCTTTTGCCATGGCGAGCCAATGCTGCGGGCTGCGGCGAAGGACGAGCGAACCGCCAGCCGGAATCCAACTCGCATCGAAAGCTTCAGCGATTTTGCCAAGCGTTTCTTCTGTTGGTGCGCTAGAAACGCGGAGGCAGATCACTTCGTTCCGGAGCGAGGGCTCGACCTCCAGTTTGCGACCGACGGCGGCCGAGAATGCGGGCATGAACATTTCCAGCCGTTTCCCGGCCTCGGAGTAGGTCACGGTCGCGACCTGAGTCGCGATCAGAACGAGGTGCGCGATCATCGTCGTTCCCCAATCTTAGCTGAGATTCGGTGGCCTTGATATATTGGGCGCCCCTCGGCGTTTCGGACATGCCAACCCCGCGCATCGTTGCGTGCGGGATCGCTGAGTCGATTCAACAGATCGGGTGACGAGAGCAAACTCCCGTCACCCAATGGAAGCTCAGTTCAGGGATACAGGGCGAAGACCTTACCAGACGGGCTAGTAAGGTAGATCGTCCCATCTGCCCCGATGATCGGCTGGCCCTGAGGGGCGTCGCCAAATCCAGAAGCATCCCAAAGGAACTGTCCCGTCACCGCGTTGTAAGCGTGGAGGTGACCGTAGATCGTCGCAACGTACACGACAGAGCCATCGTTTGACAGTTGAGGCGTGGCGTAGATCGGGCCATAGCTCGCACTCTTCCACTTCAGTGTTCCGTCGTTATTTAGAGCGACCAATCTCTGGCCGTTGATGCCGAAGTAGATCGTTCCATCCGGTGCGACCTTAGTCCCGCCATAGATATAGTCGCCTGTATCGTACGTCCACTTGGTGGTTCCATCTATGCAGTTAATTGCATACATCAGCCCACCGTCGGTGCCGACATAGACCGTTCCGTCCGATCCGAAATCAGGAGCAACTCGAAGATTGACGCCCGTGAAGTTAATTGCCCAACGTACGTTCCCGTTCGCCGGGTTAATGCACCTGAACGCACCCGTGTAGTCGCCGCAATAAAGCATTCCGTCGGGCCCGAGGGCGAGACAATCGAATGCCTGCGCAGAGAACTCGAGTCGCCAGTTTTCTTTGTGTGTTGCCGGATTGATTGAAACCAGATGGCCGTTTGACGAAAGCGCGAAGACGGTTCCATCGGCCGCCACCAGAGCTCGACCGTAGAAGGCGTCGTTGCTGTAGTCTTTGAACTTCCATCGCAGAGAGAAGTTGCTTGTGTTGATCGCGTACACGTACCCATCCAAGGATGGCGCATATAGCACGCCGTTGCCGAGGGTAGGTCGGGCATAAAACTGGCCACCAATGAACTCAAATTTTTGCGTGCCATCAGGGTTGATCGCGTGCAGCTTGCCATTGTAGGAAGCTGAGTAAACGATTCCAGTTGGGCCGACTGCTGCGGAACTATATACGGTTCCACCCGTCGCGAACGTCCATTTGAATGTGCCCGAGTTCGGCTTGCGCACGGTCAAGGTCGCCGTCCCCTTGGCTCGAGCGTCTGATGCGGTGATGACCACATCGGATGTCACAGTCTGAACCAGAGTTATGATCGCGAAGTCGACGTGATTCTCACCGGCGGGAACGAGAGCTGACGTCGGCACTTTAGCCGCCGCTTGGTTGGCAGACCTAACCTGAACGAGGAAGCCACCAGGACCAGCCGGGAATTTGAGATAAACCGAACCCGTGGCGGCGGCCCCGCCTGTTACGGTGCCTGGGCTGAGGTTGAGGTAATCGATTTCCGAAACTCGTACCGTCACGGCTCTCGTTTTTGAGATTCCTCCGTACGTAGCGGTGACAACGGCACTTGTATCGGCAGCGACCGGACTCGTCGTCACGGTGAAGTCAACGCTGGTCGCGCCCTCTGGAATCGTCACGGTCGCTGACGGATTCAGAGCGTCCGGGAATGAGCTGGAAAGGCTGACCACAGCGCCGCCAGCCGGGGCGATACCGGAGATGGTGACTGTGCCGGTCGTCACATCACCACCGATGAGGGTCATCGGATTAAACGTGATCCCGGAGAGGGCTGCTGCCGTCACTACAATGTTGGCGACAGCGTTGCTAGCCCCGTAGCTCGCGGTAATTTTTGCCGTTGTACTTCCCGAAACGCCACTTGTCGCGATGGCAAACGACGTGGACAGCATGCCCTCTGGGACGGTCGCCGAACTGCCCGGATCAGCGCACGAATTGTCGCTAGCAAGCGATACAACGAGCCCGCCGACGGGAGCCACAGAAGTGATGGTCACAGTTCCGGTTGCGGGTTTGCCGCTCAGGACAGAACCAGGACTGATCGTGAGCGCCTTCACGGTCGGAGCCGAGACTGAGACCGTGGCAGTCTTGGTCACCAGACCTCTGATCGCGGTGATATCGGCCTTGTAGTCTGAAGCTGCGCTCGTGGTTTTGAGTAAGAATGTTCCGCTCACTTTGCCTTCGGCAATCAGAGCGTCCCCACCTGCGACATTTCCGTCGCTCGATGTCAGGGAGATTGTGATTCCGCCAGCCGGTGCGATGCCATTAATTCCGACGGTGGCCGTTGAGTTTGCACCGCCTTTAACCGGTGATGTAACGGTGAGAGATTTGAGGGTTGGAGTCGCTACCGTGAAGTTGGCACTCGCGGTGACAGAATTGGCAGTTGCTGAGATAGCGATCAGTTCATCCGCCGTCACGGCAATGGTGGTTATGGGGAAGGTTACTGAGACTGCCTTGTCCGCAGGCGTGACCGAAGTTGCGACGGTTGCGGTCGCCGATGCACTCGACAACGTAACCGGAAAGCTTGCTGGGCAAGCACTCGAGAATTTGATCGTGCCTGTTGCTTTCGCGCCGCCGTATACGGATGCAGGAGAGATCGAGACCGAAGTGATCGTTGGGGCCTGAACCGTGAGGCCAACTGACGGTGCAGTCATGTTGGTGGCACTTGCTGAGTCCGAGTAAGCACTGATAGTTTCCGTACTGTCGCTCGCAACGCGTATCGACGTCAAGGTCAGGTTCATGCTCGTCTGGCCCGTTTTGATTAGTAACGGCGACACAAATGTCACGAGAGAGTTCTTTGCGCTCACACTAACTTAGACGCCGCCCGTTGGAGCCTTCGCGAACAGCACGACTGTTGCCGTAACGGTTGTGCCTCCAACGATCGAACCTTTAATGACCGTGACTGACTTGACGAGTTCAGTTGCGCACGTCGTAACCGCCAAGAGAAGCGCGAGAATCGTCGCAGTCGTCGCGCGCAAATTCCAAGGGTATAAATTTTTCATATAATGGCTCGGTACAGGATACACAGCATAGTCACAAAGAAGTAAGTATTGTCAGGAATCTTTCACCGTTTGTTGCGTTCCGCCTCCGCTGAGTCATGCAGCCACGAACAGCTATGGGGAAGGTTTCTGTCAGTAAGATTGTGCTTCGTCAACCGTGTACAAAAGAACTCGGATCGCATAAGGGTATTCTCGTGCGCCTATGAAACTTGGATTTAAGGTCGCATTCGCAGTTTTGCTGTTGGGTTGCGATGCAAAGACTGGTTCTAGCGCACAGATGCCTGACATAGGCGTCTATCCTGGCGCGGCTGTAGTCTCAAACGGTGAGAATCACGGCATCATTGGAGCGAACTTGACCGTGGTCGCGCCTCAAAAGGATGTCATCGCATACTATGCTAAGGAGCTCGGAGTTACTGGCGATCAAGCCGGGTCGGGCAGCCTTGACGGATCTCATAATGGTCACGCGATCCACGTGATCGTCACTGACGCCGGGCAGGGCAAGACCGCTGTCGTCATAACGCAGCCGAAATAGCGGGCCAACACAGCCATAATCTCGGGATGCGGCAGACGTTCCTTGCAACAGGTTGGGAGTTCCGGGCAAACCAGTGGGATAAAGTCATCGGGACGGTTCGTGCCGATTGGATGCCAGCGATGGTTCCGGGCCACGTCCACAATGACCTCGTTAACAATGGCGTGATCGCCGATCCGCACACGCTGATGAACGAGATCGGCGCGCAATGGGTGGATACGACCGACTGGACGTACCGGACTACTTTCGCTTGGACCGCCGACCCAACTAAGCCCCGCCAGTTGCTACGCTTCGAAGGGCTCGACACGGTATGCGAGATTTCGCTCAACGGTGCGAAGGTCGGCGAGTCGGACAACATGTTCGTTCCGCTCGACATAGATGTCACAGGCAAGCTCCAGGAAGGCTCAAACGACCTAGTAATCGAGTTCCGGTCGGCCGTGAATGTTGGAAACGAGCGCCGCGCCGCGCACCACGCGAAGTACAACGTGGGTGATGTCGACCGCTTTGATGATCGCAGTTTCGTGCGCAAAGCGCAATACATGTTTGGCTGGGATTGGGGGCCTCGTCTCGTCTCCTGCGGCATCTGGCAACCGGTCTCGCTATTCGAATACTCGACGATGATCGTCGATGTTGAGGTCGGCTATACGTGGAATGCAGACGGGTCCGCTAACCTAACGCTCAAAACGATCACCGACGGCGGCTCGGGTTCTGCCATGCACGATGTTTACGTTGGTGATCTCGCGATTGAGGACCTTCTCGACGGAACTCACGTTATCGAATCACCACCCCTCTGGTCTCCGGATGACCCGATTTGCGGCTACGTAATCACGTCTTTCGACGATGTCGCCGTGCGAACCGATCTGGGATTTTCCAACATCAAGCTCCTGCGCGAGCCAGACCAATTTGGGGAGTCATTCGAGTTCGAAGTAAATGGCAATCGAGTTTGGGCGATGGGTGCGAACTGGATTCCAGATCACTCATTTCCGTCACAGGTAACGGAACAGCGCCTGCACGATCGACTTGCGAAGGCGAAGTCGATGGGGATCAATATGCTTCGCGTCTGGGGAGGCGGGCTGTACGAATCAGACGCCTTCTACAACCTCTGCGATGCCTACGGGATTATGGTCTGGCAAGACTTTCTGTTTGGCTGCGCTTACTATCCAGACGACGAGGCTTGGCAAGCGGTCATTCGACGTGAGGCCGAAGTTAACGTGAAGCGCATCCGAAAG
Organism: Fimbriimonadales bacterium; assembly: GCA_038230855.1. Classification (GTDB taxonomy): domain Bacteria; phylum Armatimonadota; class Fimbriimonadia; order Fimbriimonadales; family Fimbriimonadaceae; genus Fimbriimonas. The sequence continues at coordinate 6,663 of JBBRML010000041.1, forward strand.
CATCCTTCGTTGTGCCTGTGGTGCGGCAACAACGAAAACCTGGAGATGTTCATCAACCAGTGGGGTGGACCGGACAGAACACCTAAGCGCTACTTCGGCGAAAACCATTACGATGTCGTGCTTCCCGCTGTCGTCCAGGAACTCGATCCCCGGACCAGCTACATCGCGTCTTCTCCAATTGGCACGCCGCCAGCCGAAAAGGTTGTCGATGCGAAGCGACGTGGCCCCAACGCCGACCACTACGGCGACCAGCACAATTGGGATGTCTGGCATGGCCGCGGCGACTGGCGAAACTACACGGATTCTAAAGGCAGATTTAGCAGCGAGTACGGTTTCGCGTCCTCCTGCTCCATGCACACGTGGCGAAAAGCGGCAGGGCTATCGGGCCAAGAAAACGTCCGCGATCAGGTTGTGGTTTGGCACGACAAGACTACAAAGGGCACCGAAACTTTCATTGGGTTTGTCGAGCTCCACTATCCGAAACAGGGGTCGCTTGAGGATTGGGTGTATTACAGCCAGCTGAACCAGCGTGACGCCCTTCGCCATGGCGTCGAACACTATCGTCGGTCCGAGTTCTGTAAAGGATCACTGATTTGGCAGATCAACGACTGTTGGCCAGTTCAAAGTTGGTCGTTCATGGATTCTGAGGGGCGACTGAAGGCGCTGGGATATGAACTCTCCCGGCTCCACGACCCGCTGCTCATCTCTTTGGTAAGGGATAGCGAGAACGTGCACGTCTGGGCCATCAACGATGGTGAAACCGTCGAGGAGCACCAGCTTGTCGTGCGTGCGCTGCACCTAACCGATGGGCGCGTTCTTCGTGAGGCGAGCATGGAATTTTCTGTTGCTCCGGGCGAGCGCAAAGCGATCGGATCGTTCAATGTCGCCGGCCTCGCGGTGCCTGACGTCTTGCTCACCGCTGGTTTCGCCGCGTGGCAGCTTTTAGCAGAACCAAAGAATGCCCGCCTTGGCGAGCCGTTGCCAATCATCGTCAGCACAGCGTCCGCTGGCGAGCTTGTGATCAAAACTGCGCAGCCAGTCGTGGACTTGATGTTGACCGTTGACGGTGATCCGCTTCCGTTCGAAGAGAACTTCCTGACGTTGGCCGAGCCGGGCCTGTACATTGTGCCGCTTACCGAGTCTGTGTCACGGTTAGAAGCACGCTCTTTAGCCGGAAAGCATAAAGTGATTTTCACCACATCGCCAATCTGAGGATCTATGCTCGACGCTGTCCGAATCGAAATTGACCGACTCAGAGGTCGTCGGTCGTTTGTCGGAATGACCGTCGCCCTCGGCTCTGCGTCCGAGAGCAGGGATTATGCGTTCGGAGTAAGTTGTCTCGATCCGGTTACCTTTGCGACCCCGGACAGTCTGTTTGAAACAGGCTCGACGGGGAAGTCAGTGACCGCCGCTCTCGTGCTCCGGCTATGTGACTCCGGGTCGCTGGATCTCGATGCTGAACTCGGGGCAATTCTGCCAGAAGTGCCTGTCGGTTGGTCCAAAGTACGCATACGTCACCTCTTGAATCATCGCTCTGGCATCGTTGACTACTTAGATCTCACCTCTGGTGACGAGCCCTTGGACAATCACGCGGCATGGAAGCTCGCAGCGAGAACCTGCGATGTCGCCAAGCCAGGCCAATACTACGCGTACTCCAACACCAACTACTGCTTGCTTGGTAATGTGATCAGCGTTGTTGGCGGCAGGCCCTACCCGGAGGCGGTGCGGCAACTACTTGGGGTCGAGCTTGGGATCAAGGGGCTCATTTTGAACGACCTCTCTTACGAATCGCCCGATCGGGCTACTGGCTACTTGGATCCAAGCACAGCGCGCGGTACCGTTCCGCGGGAGTCCGCACTGACCGCAGATGGTCCTTTACTTGGCTCTGCGGCCGGCTTGATGGCATGGACACGTCGATTTTGGATGGGCGATGTCGTCTCGTTGCGTCGTTTCCAACCCTCGGTAATTAGCCTAAAACGGCGAGAACGATACCGGTTTGGTTGGCGACTGAAACGGTCGCAATTCGGTCCGATCGCATACCACGCGGGAGGTACGCCGGGATTCGAGAGCTTCATGGCGTGGAATCTCGGCACTCGGACGGGGTTCGTCTGTTTGGGAAATTCGGAGCTTGTCGACCTCTCTGTCGCCTTTAAGCGTGTATTGTTTGACTAACGGTTCACGAAATGATCGTAGCTAACATACTTGTCGCACAGATCGTAGCTCAGAGGTATCCGGAAGCAGCCCTATTAGCCGTTGCCCATCAAGCGATTGAGCGAGCCGTGGCGGGAAAGACGTATGCGCCCGCTGGAAACACGCCAACTCATCCTGTTTTTGTCACGATCGAACGGAAGGGAGTGGTCCTTGGCTGTCGAGGCTCTCTTCAGATGACCCGGCCCACCTTGGAAAGTGCAGTTGCCTCTGCCGCTAAGTCCGCCGCGGTTGCCGACCCGAAGTACAAGCCGTTGTCACCGAGCCTCACGTCGCAGATTCTGGTTACCGTGACCGTCGTCGAAGCGCTCGACGTGATCGACAATGTAAATGGGCTCGGTCCGGAGAGCGGGCTAGTTTTGCGATCCGGTGACCGCGTCGGAATCGTGCTGCCGTGGGAAGGTAAGGACCCGTCCGTGAGGCTCAAGTGGGCATTCTCCAAAGCAGGCGTGATGAGAGGTACTGCTGTCCGCCTAGAGCGAATGACGGCGCAACGGTTTCGAGGGTAACGCAATGAAGAATCTCAGCGTCTGCGTAGCACTGCTGGCGACCGCAGTAGGTTTCGCCCAGCAACCGTCAATCAATCTGTATGTGAGCCGTAACGTGGCTCCCGGCCCCAAAGTGCGGCTTCAGATCACGACAGCTTCGGTTCCCGTTGTGCGGATGGAAATCTTCCGCATCGATCCGGTCGAGTGGCTCACGCGACCACCGGAGTCAAAACAACATTCGGTACCAATCGGGGCGGCCGTCCAGAGTTGGAATATCTCCGTCGAAGATCCTGACCGCAACAACCGCCAAAGTCAGCAGGTCTACAGGCAGCGACAAATTAATCTGCCGAGCTTGAAGCCCGGAATGTACTTGCTCATCGGTAAAGGGCCGAAGTGCGAAGGCCGCGCGGTCGTCAATGTCACTAATCTGGGTTTAGTAGTGAAGCAGTCGCCCCACCGGTGTCTCGCCTGGGTTACCGACTTTCGAACTGGAAACGTACTTTCTGCAGTTCGGGTGTCGCTATACGACACGCATCGAAGGCTGATCAAGTCAGGCATAACCGCTGGCGATGGCACACTCTTGCTCGAAACCAACCCCGGCGAGTTTCGAGTTGTGGCGAATCGCGGGGCGGACTATGCGGGCTTCGCTTCGGCAGGTCCGGAGATCGACGGAGTGCTCGCTGCGTATTTGCAGACGGATCGGCCGATCTATCGCCCGGGCCAGCGAGTATTCGTCAAAGCGATTCTTCGCCGTACGCTCGGGCAGGGATACAAAGTTTTGGCGGGCAAAGCCGCCTCTGTCGAACTTCGCGACACGAACAATTTGGTGGTTGACCGGGTGGCCGTCACTTCCAATGACATGGGGTCGCTCTCCTGCGAATTCACTCTGCCCGAGGAGGCGATCGGCGGGTCATATTCTGTCGTGCTCACAACGGGCAAAGAGTCCGCCTATACAAGCATCTCGTGTGCCAGTTATCGTAAGCCAGAGTATAAAGTTGAGGCGAAGCCCGTTCAAAAGCGGTACCTAGCGGGCGAAGTCGTCCGCTTCAGCTTGGACGCGAACTACTATTTTGGGAGCCCGGTTCCGCAAGCTGAAGTGAGATACACGGTTCGCAGCAACTCGCTGGAATATTGGTCGCGAAGCATGGTTGACGGAGCTTTTTATGGAGGAGACGGCAATCTCTACCCGCGCGACGAGTTCAACGGAAATGCGTACGCGGCCTCAGATGTCGTTCATACGGATGATTTAGGACACGTCACGATCGCCGTGCCTTCCCCGGCTAAGTCGGCGGACTGCACCTTTGAGCTCTCGGCGACCGTCACCGACGGGTCAGGTCGCCAAATCACAACTTCGACGTCCGTTCCGGTTTATCGCGCGAGAGTGCGTGTCGCTGTCCGACCGCTGCTAAGTTATGTGCCCTTAGGCGAGTTGATGCCCGTTGAAGTGAGTACTTCCGACCTCGACGGGAATGCTGTGGCAAGCCGAGTTTCCCTAGTGTTGGTCCAAGATCGATGGGATGAGAAGACCGAAAAATTCGTACGAATCCGGCTGACGAGTTTTGAGGTTCGCGTTGGGGCAAAGGGAACAGTCTTGACAAAAGTTCCCGGACTGCGAGGTGGAGATGTCGAACTGGATGCATCAACGAGCGACGGCACCGGACGAACGGCAATCGCGCGGGCAGGTTTCTTTGTTGCGGACTCATTTGCGAAGACGGACGTGAGGGTTGTTCAACCAGAGGTCAAGCTACGTCTCGATCGCCGTAGCTTCTCGATCGGCGACTCGGTACACAGTTACGCCGAGACGAGTGCTCCCGGTCGGCCCATCTTAATGGTGCTTGAGGGCCGCGAGATTTGGGCTTATCGAGTATCACCCAAAGCCGCCAAGGGGTTCAGTTGGACGACTTCGCTGACCGGTGAGATGACGCCGAACGCCTATCTCACCGCGTCGCAATGGTCAAAGAACGGTCTGTTGACGAGTGTGAAGACTGTGCCGATTCCAGATTTACGACGGCAGATTCACGTTGAAGTGACTCCAGAGCACCGCGTGTTCGAGCCTGGTCAACTCGCTCGATACTCTGTCCGAACAACGGACGCGCATGGAAACGCGGTTCCGGCAGAAGTTGGCGTCGTCGTAGTGGACGAGGCGATTTATGGACTTCAGGCCGACTCCACGCCAGATATTTATGGGCACTACTGGGGTCTGCGGCCAAACCGCGTCGCGACTTTTGAGGCGATGCCAACGGAAGTGTCGGGCGGTGCATACCAGCGCGTGCCGGGCGGAAACCCAGTCGCGGTACGTGAACGTTTCGAGGACACCGCGTTGTGGAAGGCAGTGGTTCAGACAGACGCCGCAGGCAAGGGCACATTTAGCTACGAGGTGCCCGGAAACCTCACACAATGGCGGGCTACCGCTCGAGCAATCGACGATAAGACCTCGGCCGGAACTGGGGTTAGCACGGTCGCTGCTACCCGTGCCGTAACGCTCCGCCTGGCGGTACCAAGGCAGTTTGTGAAAGGCGATTCGCTCGATCTTGTCGGTACAGTGAATAACCGCTCCACCAAACCTCGCGCCTTCGACGTCTCGTTGGCGGCGACAGGACTGGAGATTTTGGGCGCCGAAAAACAACACGTATTTGTAGCCGCAAATTCAGAATCACGGGTGGTTTGGCGGGTGGTTGCCGTCGATCTCTCCACTGTCCCGGCGACGCTTACCGGTCGCGTCGCGGTTGCGGATTCGCCCAGCGACGAACGCTTTGCCGACGCACTTCGCGTTTCCGTGCCGATCGTCCCGCCCGGACTTGCCGAGCTGGTTCGTGTGTCCGCATCCTTAGCGCGGGAGGGGCATGTTATCGTAAACCTCCCACCTGATCGCATCGAACCAGCGACACGTCTTAAGGTTCGAGTCTGGGCTGGCGTTCAAGCCGCGGCCAACGAAGCGACTCAGCAGGTGCTCGATAGTTACTCGTACGGTAGTCAGAGCGCAGCTTCCAAGCTCTTGTTGGCGCCAGCCAAGAATTCCATCAATCGAGATGATCGGATTATTCATGCCTTACGCCGTGTTCAGGCGGACATGACTTACTCTGGGTGGCCAATTTGGACCAACGGTCCGATGGAACCGCTGACCACGGCGGATGTCGCCTTTGCGCTTGGCATATTTTCCCGCAATCAAGGTCCGCTAGAGCCCCACTTCATCGATCAGGCGTTTAGTTGCGTCGTAGCTCAGTTCAATAACACCGCCCTTTGGGAATACAGGGCGCGCTTGGTCGCCGCCGCACTCGTGCTCAAGCCTAAGGAGGGCCTGCCGTTGGCGGATCAGGTGATTCGAAACTTGGCGACAGTCTCACCATTCTCAAAACTGCGCCTTGCGGAAGGGCTGTTGTCTGCCGGCAGCGCAGCCCAAGCTAAACGTTGCCTGCTAAAGGCCGAATCGTTAATTTCTGATGGCCCGAATGAGGCGTACTTGCCCGTCGGAACTGGCGTTGGCTGGACGGCATCGTCGACAGAGACGACGGCGCAGCTTCTGATTGTGCTTTCGCAGCTGGACGTAGACCCGCTGCCACAGGGTCGGCTCGTGCAATGGTTGTTGCGCGATGATCTCGATTGGAGATCTACGGCAGACACGGCGGCAGTTGCTCGCGGGCTCGGCGCGTACTTGCAGAAGCACCCGGGAGTCGAGCGAATTGGCAACGCCGTCTTGTTGGTCAATGGTCATGCCGTCGCGCTTCAGGCAGAAAAGGTTGGCGCGGCGAGGAGCGCAGAGGTACCTCGCGAGTATCTGTTGAGCGGATCGAATGTGATAGATGTCACGCGCGATGATTCGAGCGCCGCGTTCATCAGCGTCTCTGGCACCGTGTTTCGACCGTTGGACAATGAAAATACCTTTGGGTTGCGTGTGGTGCGCAGGTTTGAGCACAAAAATGCAGCCGGGGTGTGGGAGGAACTGACCGGCACCGTGCGCCAGAATGAGCCAGTGCGTGTGACCTTGGCGATTTGGGGGGACAGCGTCCGTGACGCAATCAAGGTGACTGAGCCCATTCCGTCCGGGTTTGAGCTAGTTTCTTCCGAGAGTTACGGCGGAGTTGGAGAAGAAGTTCGTGACGGGGCCATCACGCACTATCTGATGTCGGACGGCGATCCACAACATGTCCGGTACTACTTGCGGGCGGAATCGGAAGGCGTCCTTCGAGCGTTGCCCGTTTCCGCAACCGTCATCCGGCGCCCGAGCGCGAAGGGAAGGAGTTCTGGACTTGAGATCACCGTAGTAAAGGGTAGGCAGTGACCGCGCTGGTCGCATTTTCGGCGCTACTTTTAACCCGCGCGCCAAAAGACAGATTGCCGCCGATGCCCGGCGATACTTTGGCCCCGTTTGCGATGCCTAGCTTGAGCGAGCAGCCCGTCTCGTGGAAACCAGGGCGTGTGACCGCGATCACGGTGATCGCATACTGGTGCGACACGTGGAAAGAGCAATTTTTGCGTTTGTCCGAAACGAGTCGGCGTACGGCGGGACTGCCAGTGGATTGCCTTTCTGTGGCGGTAGACGGTCGGTGGACCGAGTTATCAAAAAATGGAGCTTGGGGCGATCAGCTAGCCGATCGATCTGGACTCTGGTCGCAGTCTATACACATCGACAGAGTGCCGTATACACTGGTTGTCGACCGAGCGGGAAACATCACATTCGCTCGTTACGGGGTTGTGCGGTCTGACGAGCTCGCTGGCGCCATTCGATCGGCGGTGATTGGCGTGTCGCCGACGTGGGCGTGCCTTAACTTTATTGGTCTGCCGGATGATGACTTGCTCGGCACTCTGCGCCACCTAGGAGTTCCAGCGACGTTCACGTGTTCGCGAGCCTCGATCGAAAAGCATGCCGCCTGTTGTGCGCTTGCCGCGGTTGAAGGTCACTCAATCGTGGTTTCAGACTTGGGGATACCAGACGGTCTGGCGGCGGATGATTCACATCTCAATGCAACTGACCTTACTCGTCGCGTGTTGATGAAATTGCACGCCGGTTCTGTGGTCACGCTCCACGCAGATTATTCTGAGACACGTGTCGCTTTGCCGCAGATAGTCTCACGAGCGCGGAAGCAGTCGATTGAATTCAGAGTCGGAAGAGTCGCGAAGTAGTCCGAAATTGGGATCGCAGATCTGCGCACAGATTGTCTCGCGGACGTACAAAAAAGCCTCTCCCAAAAATTGGGAGAGGCTTTTTCTGAACCGATCAGGACTTACTGGATGATTTCGGTGATCGCGCCAGCACCAACCGTTCGTCCACCCTCACGGATAGCGAACTTGGAGCCGTGCTCCATAGCAATCGGAGCGATGAGCTCGATCTCCATGGTGATGTTGTCTCCGGGCATAACCATCTCGACGCCGGCCGGGAGGTTCAACGTTCCGGTGACGTCAGTCGTGCGGAAGAAGAACTGGGGTCGGTAACCCGTCACGAACGGAGTGTGGCGGCCGCCTTCATCCTTTGACAGGACGTAGACCTCAGCCTTAAACTTCGTGTGCGGCTTAATCGTTCCTGGTTTACAGATGACCATTCCGCGCTCGATCGTGGTTCGATCGATGCCGCGAAGCAGCAATCCAACGTTATCTCCGGCTTCGCAGTAGTCCATGGACTTGCGAAACATTTCGATACCGGTACAGATCGTCTTTCGAGGATCCTTCAAACCAACGATCTCGACTTCTTCCATCGCCTTGAGCTGACCGCGCTCGACACGACCCGTTGCAACGGTTCCACGACCAGTGATCGTGAATACGTCCTCAACGGCGGTGAGGAACGGCTTGTCCTTATCGCGGGCAGGAGTCGGAATGTAAGAGTCGACGGCGGCCATCAAGTCCATGATCGACTTGATCCACTTGTCATCAAAGTCAACCTTATCAGCCTCGACGAGGTCGAGAGCCTTTCGGGCGGAGCCCTTGATGATCGGCGTGTTATCGCCATCGAATCCAAACTTAGTCAGAAGTTCACGTACTTCCATCTCGACGAGCTCAATCAGCTCATCGTCGTCAACGGCATCAACCTTGTTGATGTAGACGACCATGTACGGAACGCCAACCTGGCGAGCCAAGAGGATGTGCTCTCGGGTTTGCTGCATGGGACCGTCGGTACCGGCAACAACCAAAATCGCACCGTCCATCTGAGCGGCACCCGTGATCATGTTCTTGATAAAGTCCGCGTGACCAGGACAGTCGACGTGGGCATAGTGCCGAGTCTCCGTCTCGTATTCCTGGTGGGAAATGTTAATCGTAATGCCGCGTGCTTTCTCTTCCGGCGCGGAGTCGATTTCACTGTACTTTCGCGCCTTGGCCAAACCCTTCCTTTGAAGGACGCCCGTGATCGCGGCCGTAAGTGTAGTCTTGCCGTGGTCAACGTGACCGATCGTGCCGATGTTCACGTGCGGCTTATTTCTTTCGAATTTAGCTCTAGCCATATCTTTTATTAATCCCTAATACTCACCCACAAATTGAGGAGCTTATGACTTGTCAATTCTGACACAGCGAGGCACCGAAATTCTACTCGCCAGGTGCCGGGCCCATAAAAAGACGAGGCATGTGTCCAATTTGCCGCAACTTTCACTATCCGGCTGATCGGCGCACCTCAATCTCGGTTAGGTTGGCGCCGCAATCGGCGAGATTGGGTACCCTCACCGCCTGTCGTGAGCAAGGACGCGCACCCATTTATTGAGTTCAAGGGCGTGGATCTGGAGTATCCGGGACACGTTCACGGGTTGAAAAGAATCAACCTAACCATTCAGAAGGGAGAATTTGTCTTCTTGGTTGGAAAAACCGGGGCGGGGAAGAGCACCCTGCTGAAGCTGCTGACTCGCGAGCTCAAGGCAACCAAGGGCGAGGTGTGGGTGAACTCGCAAAACACCAACCTGATTCCGGGAAGGCGCGTTCACTGCCTTCGGCGTGAGATGGGTATCGTGCCGCAAGATTTTGCTCTGCTTCCTCGAAAACGAGTTTGGGAGAACGTCGCCTACGCAATGCGGGCCGTTGGCAAATCTCGCCGAGAAGTGCGTCGCACCGTCCCGTCTGTGCTTGAGCAAGTCCTCATTGCGCACCGCGCAGACGCATATCCAAGCGAACTTTCGGGCGGAGAGCAGCAACGAGTTGCCATAGCCCGGGCACTCATCAATCATCCACCATTGCTTTTGGCGGACGAACCGACTGGCAATCTGGATCATGAGCACTCGTGGGAGATCATGGAAGTGCTCAAGCAACTGAATGTCCGCGGGACAACCGTACTCGTCGCGAGCCACGACACGATGGTTATGGACCGGATGACCGCCCGAGTCGTGACATTGGAACGCGGCCAAATCATAGCTGACACGGGCAGCCCGCAACATAAGTTGCCTGGGGTCGAAACGGTAAATGCGGACTTTGAAATCCAGTCGGCTGAAGCCGATGGGAGCGCAGATGCTTGACCGACTCTTCTTTGTGATTGGCGAGGGCCTTTCCGCGTTTCGCCGCAACGGATTCATGGCATTTGCCGCAATCAGCACGATCGCGATCTCTTTGTTCATCCTCGGCGGCCTTGGGCACCTATATGTACGCGTCTCCGATTACTCGAAGACCGTTACCGGCAAGTTTGAGATGCGCATTTTTTTGGTGGACGGCGTCACCCAGCAGCAGATCCATCAAGCCGCAGACGCTATCCGTGCGCTACCGGGCGTGGCGGAAGTCGCTCACATTCCGCGCAAGGCGGCTTGGGCCCGTGAGCAACATCTGCACCCCGACCTGACCGTGGGTATTGAGAATCCGTTCCCGGACGCGTTTAAAGTCAGGCTGAACGATTTGAAACAGGGCGACCACGTTGCCGCCGCGGCGCAGGCGATGGATAGTACTGCCGTTGATGGCGTTCAGTATCTGAAAGACGAGCAGCAGATGGTCGAGCAATTGCTCACCTTCGTTCGGTGGTTGTCGTCGCTTGGCGCACTGCTGTTTGTTACTGCAGGAATCCTCATTTACAACGCCATTCGACTCGCCGTGATAAGTCGCAGGCTTGAAATTCGGATCCAACAGTTGGTTGGTGCGTCGCGGTTCATGGTGGCCGCCCCGTTTGTTCTCGAAGGAATTTTGCACGGGCTCATCGGTGGTGGGTTTGCAAGTGCGATGGTTTTTTCAGCGAACCAACTCATCGTCAAACGCCTCGCCTTCATGGGCAGCAACCTCCAACCTTCAAGTTTCCCGACCGTGATGATGGTTGGGCTGCTGTGCTCTGCGGGATGTGTATATGGAATCGTTTGCTCGATGCTCGCTGTGCGCGTGCCGGTGAAGCCGTTGTGAGAGCTTTTGCGCTCGCGGCGCTCCTATTAATCGTCCTAAGCGTGTTCGGCCAAATCAGTCCGCAGAACGCTGCACAACGCGCAAAGGAGCTGCAGAAGCAACTAGACTCTCAGCGCGCGAAGCGACATCGACTTCGAAGCGAGCTGGCTCGAACGGAGAAGCGCATCCACGTTGTCGCTAGCGACATGAAGTGGGTCGACAATCGACTCGAAGAACTTGAATCCGATCTTGCAGAAACCGCGACGTCTCTGGCTCAAAGTCGGTTGCGCCAAAAGCGGCTTGCGGTGGAGTTGCAACGGACAACGGAAGAACTCGCCACCGTGACCGACCAAACTCGGCAACGCCTACGCCGCATTTACATGCGTGGATCATCTTCCTTTCTCTCGGTCGTCGCAGGTACCGAGGGTGCGGGAGACGTCGTATCGCGAAAGGTCCTCATGAATTCGATTGAAAAGCAGGATCACCGCTTGTTCGAATCGGTGAAGCGGTTACGCGCCGAAGTTTCCAGGAAGAAGCTCGAACAAGACCGGACCGTCGCCGCGATCACGCGTTACGAGAGCAAACAGAAGAGCCAGCAGGAGGATCTGAACGACGCGCGCGACGAAAAGCAAGAGATGCTCGGCGACTTGCATCGGCAGCGCGACGCGGAACGAGCGCTCGTAAAGCAATTTGAAGAGGATGAGCGCGCAATCGCCTCGCAAATCGCGGAGTTCTTGCGGAAAGCGCGAGCGGGGACAATTCCGTCGGTCAAGCTGCCGACGTTCACCGGTCGATTCTCGCGACCCGTCTCAGCACCTATCACGAGCGGATTTGGCTCTCGATATCATCCAATTCTGAAAATCAGGCGCCCGCACGAGGGCATCGATTTTGGCGCTCGTTCGGGCACTCCGATTGGCGCAGCCGCGGACGGGATTGTGATTGCAAGCACGTACTTGCGCGGATACGGTAACACCGTTATCCTGGATCACGGTGGTGGCTACCAAACGCTATATGGTCACTGTTCCCGATCCTTCGTAACCGCAGGTCAGCATGTGAAGCGGGGGGAACACATAGCCACGGTCGGCGCGACCGGTCTCGCCTCCGGTCCGCACCTCCACTTTGAAGTTCGGATAAACGGCAGGGCGGTCAATCCCCTCGGAAAACTATAATTCGATCGTGCCAGATTTAACCCTCCGAACCGAAGTACAGTTCGTCAAGGGCATCGGCCCGAAGAATGGACTCGCGCTCGCAAAGCTTGACATTCGCACCGTTGAGGATTTGCTCTTCACGATGCCTAGGCGCTACGAAGATCGCCGCAATCTGCCGCGCATTTGCGATGTCATCCCTGGGCAATTCGCTGCGCTACGCGGGCGAATATCTGCCGTCGAGTCGCGTCCCACGGCGCGCGGCATGGTAATCATTCGTGCAGTTATTCGCGATGGCACCGGTTCGATCGCCCTCACTTGGTTCAACCAGCCTTGGCTGTATAAGTTGCTCAGAGATCAAAAGAGCGAGTTGATCGCGTACGGCCAAATTAAGGAAGGCTCCAGGTCGCTTGAAATAGCCTCACCCGAATGGGAGCTAGTCGACGAGGAAGAGGAACCGGAGGATTTCGGTCGAATTGTCCCGATTTACCGCCTGACAGAGGGCTTGCCTCAGCGCGCAATCCGTCGCGGAGCGCGAGCAGCACTGGAGCAATGCCTAGAACAAATCACGGAAGTACTGCCCAAAGCAATTCTTGTGGAGCAATCCTTGCCGGGCATTCGGTGGGCGATCCAGCAAATCCATTCGCCTGACTCAGAAGAGAATCGACAGCGAGCAAGAAGTCGACTGGTCTTTGACGAGTTTTTCTTCCTCCAAACCGCTCTCGCGATGCGACGAGCCGAGACGCAACAAGAACTTGGTATTGCGTTCCCGATCGATGACCTGCTCGACGGTCGCAAGCCCGAGCGTCCCGTGTATCGCCTTGAGGTCCGAGAGAAGGCGGCGGTGCAGCCGTTAACCGATGCCAAGGTCCACCTGTTTGAAGATGAGTTTACGGCTGGCCTCCACTCGTCTCCTTTGCTCGCGCAAATTGCGCAGATGCTGCCGTTTCAGCTCACGGCAGCGCAGAGTCGCGTGATCTCGGAGGTGTTTACCGACATGCGTGAGCCCTTTCCAATGAATCGACTCGTTCAAGGCGACGTTGGCTCCGGCAAGACCGCGGTGGCTGCGGCGTGCATCCTGGCCGCGATTCGTAGCGGCTACCAAGCCGTTCTAATGGCCCCGACTGAGATACTCGCGGAGCAACATTTTGCGACATTGAATAGGCTCTTCAAACCGATGGGCGTCGAGGTCGAGCTACTCATCGGCAAGTTGGGTTCTCGTGCGAAACAGGCCGCAAATGCTCGAATTGAGTCAGGTCTAGCCCACATTGTGGTCGGTACGCACGCAATAATTCAGGACGGAGTTAAGTTTGCTCGGTTGGGCTTCGTTGTTATTGACGAGCAGCACAGATTCGGCGTATTGCAACGCGTGGCATTGCGAGAGAAGGGTCTCGGAAATCCGGATGTGCTGGTCATGACTGCGACGCCGATTCCTCGGACGTTGACGATGATCGTATACGGCGACTTAGACGTGTCTGTCATTGATGAGCTGCCTCCCGGACGCAGGCCGGTAAAAACCCACCATCGCGCCGCTACCGAACGCGACACGGTCTACGCCGCCGTTCGAAAACTGCTGTTGGAGGGAAGGCAAGCATTCTTCGTATGCCCAATGGTTGCCGAGAGTGAGAAAGTCCAGGCAAAGGCGGCCGAGTTGCTTCACTCCACCCTCAGCATTGAGGTTTTCCCTGATTTCCGCGTAGGCCTCCTACACGGTCAAATGAAGGCTGCTGAGAAGGAGGCGACGATGGATGCTTTTCGCCGTCATGAGCTAGACGTGCTCGTTGCGACAACGGTGATTGAAGTTGGCGTCGATGTTCCAAACGCAAGCGTAATGGTCATCGAGGACGCGAATCGGTTTGGCCTTAGTCAACTGCACCAGCTCCGGGGCAGAGTTGGCCGCGGTGCGCACCAGAGTTTCTGCATCCTCATCGGCGACAATGTCGGTGAAGATGCAAGGGCCCGCCTGGATATCATGGTCGCGACTACCGATGGTTTTGCGATCGCCGAAGAAGATTTGCGACTTCGCGGGCCAGGAGAACTGGCTGGCACACGGCAATCAGGTGCGTTAGATTTCAAATATGCCGACCTCGCCCAAGATGGCCGCATGCTGGAGGTTTCACGCCAAGCGGCAATAAAGCTTGTACATGCCGACCCAAGACTCGAAAACGCAGACAACTCCTTGTTGGCTTCGCGTGTGCTGGAACGGCGCACAAACCTCGCGACGATCACCGTCTCCTAAGCCCAAAAGTGCAACCCAAACGGAACGGATCGAGTAGAATATGCGTCAGAAGTATTAAGTGAGTGCATGGCGCTCAAGTTAAATGATTCTCGGAGAGATAGATATATCTCCGCAAGGAAAAAACTCAAGAATGGGAAAGACTGTAGGAATTGACTTAGGGACAACGAACTCCGTCGTAGCGGTAATGGAAGGTGGCGAACCGGTCGTAATTGCGACCGCCGAAGGTGGTCGGACCATGCCGAGCGTAGTAGCGTTCAAGGCCAATGGCGAGCGACTCGTCGGTGTGACCGCCAAGCGGCAGGCCGTTGTGAACCCGGAGAACACGGTTTCGTCGATAAAGCGATTTATGGGCCACACCTTGTCCGAGGTTAACGACGAAGTCACGCGCGTCAGCTACAAAGTCAAATCTGGCAAGAACGGCATGGCCGTCGCCACGATTCCGGCTCTGGGTAAAGACCTGACACCAGAGGAAGTTAGCGCGATGATCTTGCAGAAGCTCAAAGCTGATGCGGAGGCATACCTGGGCGAGCCGGTGGACAAGGCGGTCATCACCGTCCCCGCCTACTTTAACGACTCACAGCGTAAGGCAACGAAAGACGCTGGCGAGATAGCTGGCCTTGAAGTTCTTCGGATCATCAATGAGCCTACGGCTGCGTCGCTTGCGTATGGACTCGATAAGAAGGCAAACGAGACCATTCTCGTATTTGACCTTGGCGGCGGCACCTTCGACGTATCCGTGCTCGACGTTGGCGAAGGCGTATTTGAGGTCCGTTCGACGGCGGGTGACAGTCACCTGGGTGGCGATGACTACGATAACAAGGTCGTCGAATGGCTCATCGCAGAATTCAAGAAGGACCAAGGAGTAGACCTCCATAAGGATCGCGCTGCTGTTCAACGACTTCGCGAAGCCTCTGAGCGTGCAAAGATTGAACTGTCGAGCCAGATGACTTCGCAGATCAATTTGCCGTACATCACGGCGGTCGACAATGAGCCGCGACATCTTGACTTTTCCCTGTCGCGCGCAAAATTTGAGGAGCTGACCGCGGACCTCATGGAGCGGGTTAAGAAGCCGTTCAATCAGGCTCTAGAAGACGCAAAACTGAAACCCGGCGATCTCAATGAGGTTATTTTGGTTGGCGGGTCCAGTCGAATGCCGCAGGTGCAAGAACTCGTCCGAAAGCTCACTGGCAAAGAGCCGAATCGATCGGTAAATCCCGATGAAGTAGTCGCGGTTGGTGCCGCAATTCAGGCAGGCGTCCTCGGCGGCGAAGTCAAGAACATCGTACTGCTCGACGTCACACCTCTATCTCTAGGTGTCGAAACGCAGGGCGGGATCTTTGACAAGCTGATCGATCGTAACACGACGATTCCAACAAAGAAGAGCCGCATCTACACCACCGCCGCCGATAATCAGCCAGAAGTCGAGATCCATATTCTTCAGGGCGAACGCCCAATGGCTCGCGACAATAAGAGCATTGGACGATTCCATCTTGCTGGCATTCCGCCCGCACCCGCTCGGGTGCCTCAAATCGAGGTCACGTTTGACATCGACGCAAACGGAATCCTCCATGTCTCCGCGCAAGAGAAGGGAACTGGGGTCAAGCAGGCGATCACGATCTCCGGAAGCGGCAATTTGAACCGCGATGAAATCGATCGAATGGTGAGGGAGGCCGAGATGAATGCGGACTTGGATCGCGAAGCGCAAGAATTTACGGAATTGAAGAACAAGTCGGAGAGCCTTGCCTATCAAACCGAGAAAACGATGCGAGACGCCGGTGAAAAGATCGACGAGGCTTCGCGTCAGGCAACAACTGAAAAGATTGAAGCCCTTCGAAAAGTACTTACGGGCGATAACAAGTCAGAAATCGAGGCCGCGTACCAGGCGCTGGAAACGGAAAGCCACAAGATCGCTGAGCAACTTTACAAGGATGTTGAGGCAGCGGCTGACGCTTCTGAAGCGAAGAAACCGGCCGACGGTGATGTCATCGACGCCGACTTCAAGGAAGAGAAGTAGGGGATTCAAAAACGAGTCGGCGGGCTGTCTGCCTACCGACTCAATCATTAATTTTGGGACCTTCGCCGTTTCGCGAACTTGGTCCGCAGGTTTTCTGTCCTAACTTGCATCCGATTGATGCAAGAACCAGTCAAAAGGAATCAAGATAAGCTCATGACAATCGAGAACGCGATCAAGACTAGCTACCTAGCGCAAGGCTTGACGGACGAGCAGGTTACACGACTTGCGTCCATTGGGTACATGCGGGAATATGAAGACGGTGAGTCTATGGTCGAGCAGTTCGACAGTTGCCGAGATCTGATGATTCTGGCCGAGGGTCGTGCAAACATTTTCACGGTCACTGACGAGCCCATTGGAGTCGTGAAGCCGTGCATGCCGATGGGAGAAGTTTCCTTCATCGATGACCGTCCCCGATCTGCCCGAGTTGTTTCAATTGGCAAATCTAGCGTCGTGATCCTTCCGGCGGCAGACCTGCGCCGGATTCTCGACGCAAATCCAGAGATGGAGCTCAGAGCATTGACGAACTTGAGTCGAGTGCTATGCCAGCGGCTCCGAAGCGCAAATAATCAACTGGCAGCGCTGATGGTGATCGAAGAGATCAACGAACGCCCGTAAAACTTGAGGACTTACGCGACGCGGAGATCGGATTTCCGATTGCGCTTATGGTCGTACATGATGAGGTCCGCTGCGTGCGCCGACTGCTTGAGTGACTTCTGCTCGGTCAACTCGACGCATCCAAAGCTGAACGAAAGGTGCGTTTCGATGGAGCGCTCATTCACCTTCAGCCACACTGGACATCGTTCCAAGCCTCGTAGTAAGCGCGTGATGCGCATAACGGCCTTCGATTCAGAAAAAGGAATGATTGCGGAGAACTCATCTCCACCTACGCGACCGATAAATGCGCGCTCGCCAATCGATGCTCGCAAACGATCGACGAATACGCGCAGAGCCTCGTCGCCCGCTTGGTGTCCAAACTTGTCGTTCAGCGCCTTGAATCCGTCGAGATCAATTGCCACGAGAGTGTACGGTCCCTCTCCGATGTTCACTTTGCTTTGAATGGCCTGGCCGTAGTACTCAAACGCAATTCGATTTCCCACGCGCGTCAGGGTATCGACGCGCCCTTCTGCCTCTGACTGCAACAGTTTTCGAGCTAACATCGCCGTCGCTCTTTCCGACTCAAGTCGCAAGTGATCCTGAATCTGCGCTTGCTTCTCGACGACTCTTGAAACCGTCTCGATTCCTGCTGCAAGGTGTTGCCTGACGTCTTCGAGCGAATCAGCCTCGTTCGCGCGCCGAATGCTCGTCTCAATAGACTGCAAATCGTCGAGGACGTACTCTTGCTCCTCCGAGCTAAAGGAAATCTTAGAGGCAAGTGTGTGGATGGCGTCGGATAAATCGCCGATCAAGGTGTCGACTTGACGTTGTTGGCCTGCGGCATGGGTTTCCACGACATCTTGGAGACGGCCGTAGGCACGCTCGATCTCTCTTGCGGATAGGTTCTCAAGCAGCGAGGTCTCCAATCGCTCAAGTTCAGCTCCGAGTTGGCCCGCCTCCGCTGAACCTGGCGATAGAACGTACAGCCGCGGTTGGCGGGTCGCATACTGGCCAAGCGCCCTCCAAGCCTCCTCGATCGAGGTCAGTTTTAGTGGCGAAACTTTACGTAAAAAAATCGATCGCAGGTCTATCACCCAGCATAAATGTCGGAATCTAACAGGTGAAAGTTGCTAGCAATTGTGCCGGATTAGGTTCAAAATTCAGCATCAAAGAGGCTCGAAAAAAAAAACTGAAAATAAAAAGCACAATCGCCTTCACAGAATGCGTCTGATGTTCTGTCACCAAAGCCTAGCAATGGCTTTCGGTTTGATCTATAATCGTCTCGCATGGGTGCGTCTTTGCCCTTTGCGGTGCGAGCGTGGGAGTTATTCTGAAACATCATTATTGTGTTTGGCTCGTTAAAGAGGTGTCTTACTAGTGTTCTTCTTAGGAAAGTGCTTACGGGGTCTTGGATCAATTTGCGCCGTCGGTTTGGCGCTGTCTGCAGTCGCGTCGGAGATGCCCCCTAAGGCGCATCCGGCGGTCGATAAAGTCCAGGCGAAGCGTAAGCTAACAAAGCAAAATCAACGATTTATCGAAAACGCAGGTCAATGGGATTCGAAAGGGCGATTTTTCGCCAGATCTGGTTCCATGGACGTGTGGGTTACGGGCGATGGCTTGACGTTCAACGTCCACACTTCCGGTAACAAGCCGACGAAGAGCGGCATGGTTGGTCAAGTTGTCGGCCTGAAAATGCTCGGAGCAAATGCTTCAGCATCGCTCCAAGGTTACGGTGCCAAGAGCATCACGACGGAATACCTTAAGGCGAACGACAAGAAATACACGGCTAAGAGTTTTGAAGGCGTGCTCGATAAAAACGTCTACGACGGCATTGATCTCAAGACCTATTTTGACGGCAACCAGCCGCGTTACGATTTCGTCGTCGCGCCGCACGCGGATCCGTCAAAGATCAGACTAGCCTTCCGCGGCGCCGACAAAGTTCGGCTCAAAAACAACGCAATCGTCGTAGATACTCACGTTGGTGAGTTAATTCAGGGCAAATTATTTGCCTACCAAATGCAAGGCTCGGCGAAGAAGCAAGTCTCCGCCCAGTTCAAATTGGACGCTGACGGTACCGTCGCTCTAAATCTGGGCTCGTACGATCACTCTAAGACCCTCGTGATCGACCCCCTGATTTACGGTAGCTACTACGGTGGCGACAACGGAATGGACGAAGTCGAAGGAGTTACCTCCGACTCGACCGGCGGCACCTACCTCACCGGTTGGACGTTTGCAACCCGATTCCCGGTCATCTACGGACCGTACGGCATCAACTATCCCGGAATGACGCAGTTCCGTCAGGCGTTTTTGTCAAAGATTCAAGGGGACGCCTATAGTCACGATTACGCGGCCTATCTGTCCGGAACCCTTGACAACTTTGGCCAGTTCGTACAGGTTGACCAGTTCGGAAACGTCTGGGTCGCCGGGCGAACTCAGTCGTCTGACTTTCCTGGCAGCACTCGTCATAACATTCAGTTCTTGAAAGGTGATAAGAATGCCACCGGCGGTACCTGGATTCTGCAATATCAGGACCAATTCAAGAAAGACCAATGGGTGTTCCCCTATAACGCGACTCCGGCCGAAGTCCAGGCTGCGGTAGAAGCCACCCCGGCTTACACGGGCAAGATCACGATCACCGCGTTCTCCGGTTCTACTCTCAACAAGGGTGCGGTTTACAAATTCGAAGCAGCAACAGATCTCGCCGGTGGGTGGGCGACCGTCTCGACCCGAGTTGGAAATCAGAACACGGAAACGAGCGAAGGGTTGCCCGCACAGATCCTCCTCTTCAACGTCACGAACACTCTGCAGGTCAATGGACCGAAGCAATTCCAATTCGTAAGACGAGGTAGCGTTCCCGATCCCAACGCGGCTCTAACCGTAACGTTTACTAACACGGGGGCCGGCACGACCGCTACAACCACCGTGCTGTCACCTTATGATTCGGCGGCCACCTATCAGGCCGCGTTTCAGGCGCTAGGCAACATTGGTGCTGGAAACATCGCTGTTGCGAACGGTCCGGTCGCATTCACGCCGATGTTCGCGCTTATCCCAATGAACGCGGCACCGGCCGGCACAATGGCCGTCACGAACATTTTCATGGGTCCAAACGTCGCGTACAACTTTGAAGCAAAGCAGACAGACATCTTCTTGCTTCGATTCGCACGGACCTCTTCTGGTGGTCTCGATCCGCTTATTGACAAGAAAACTCACAGTCTGCTGTGGGGTGGATTAGATGACGAGCACCTCGCTGGGTTCTCGATCGTTCCAAAGTCAGTCGCCACTAACCCAGTCCAGATGGTATTTGCCGGATGGAAGACGCCGACGAAGCTCGCTGGCGACGACCTCGGCACAGACATGCCGATCCCGACTCCTGCCGGTACCGTCGGATTTGTCGCTCGGTACAACTACACAACTAGTTTCTCGCAGATTAAGGCAGCGAGTCAGTTCATAACGAGCAGCGCGTTCCCAATCGTCGTTAGTGGCGTCACCACCGATAAAGAGGGCAGCACTTACGTCGCTGGCACGATTTACGGCAAGGGAAACACGAACCTCAACAGCGCCTCGACCATCTTCGCAACGTATTCCGGGGCGACGAACAGCGTTTACTCTGTGGACAACGCTCGCGGCGACTTGTTGCGCGGCAATGACATCTGGGTTCGGAAGTACAAGGCAACCGGTTCCAAAGGTTACTCCGTCGTCATTGGCGGCAATGGCGACGACTTTGCGGGTGGCATTGTCAGCAACACGCAGGGACAAAACATCAACACCGGCACTTGTGTCGCGGTTGACGACAACCTGAATGCGTACGTAACTGGCGTCTCGGGCGGGTTTAACTTCCCGAGAACTCGCGGCGTTTATGGCGAGACCTTCGGGCCCGACCGAGTAGTGACGGTCACGAAGCTCAATGCTGATGCTTCTGCGCTGATCTACTCCACTAACTTGAAGACGACCGGTAACGTCACCCCGGCTGGTATCGCCGTTGACACGCGCGGATTTGCCTTTGTGACAATGCTTCTCGGAGTCGCGGGACAGGTTACATTCCCAATTCCGCCGAGCGATCCAAACGAACCGAGTGCGTTCACATTTCCATCAATTCCGATCACGCCGGACGCGTTAGACCCCGTCTATGATAGTCCTGCGGTTAAGGAATTGCCTACTACCGAAGGTGCCCTGTTCGTTCTGAACGACACGGCGACGACCGACGTCTACAGCACTTACATCGGTGGTTTGCTGGATGAATTCATCTATGCCCCGTACGTCGACAAGTTTGGAGACGTGTGGGTATTCGGTTCGACCGACTCAGCACGAGACTACATTCGCGTCAGCTCCACCGGAACGGTTACAGAATATCTTCGACTTCCCGGGGGGGCAGAGCTACCATCTTCGCTCATCTCTAGCCTTGCCTTCAAGAAGGGTGGCGATGCCGGTGGCGGTGGCTTCACAAATCTAAATGGAGTGCTCTACGGAGCGCTCGAGAGTCCATTTACTTCTCCGCAGACGATAAGAGTCGGCGTGATGAAAGACGGCTTCTTGATCAAGCAACGCATTGCGCAGGCAACTGTTGCTAGCGTTACCGTTGCTCCTTCGACCGCACCCGGTGGTGGCGGAACGACGATCACGGGAACTGTAACTCTGAGCCAAGGTGCCCCCGCAAGCGGTGCGGATATTGTCTTGACTCTCGATTCGACGGCGGCTGCTTCTTTTGATTCGGCTGCGCCATTAGCATCAACGACAATCAGCATTGCTGCTGGCGTGACGACCGGAACCTTCACGGTTTACACGTCGCCGGTGCTAGCAAACACGAACGTCCAGGTGAAGGCGAACTATCAAGGTAGCTTCAAGATCGCCCAATTCGTCGTTGTCCCATGGCTCCAGCAGTTGTCGATTACGCCTACGAGCGTTGTCGGTGGCAATGGGTTGACGGGCAAAATCACGCTGTCATCTCCGGCTCCGGCGGGCGGCATGCAGGTTGATCTGAAGTCCGATATCCCGGCTCTGATCTTCTTCCCTGGCGGAAATACCATAACGGTTCCCGCCGGTCAGACCACGATGCCGTTCAACATCTCGACAAATGGTGTCGCGGTGCAAACGGTTGGCAATGTGACGGCTACCGTGCTCGGACTTGGAAAGAGCCAAGCAATTACGCTAACTCTCGCAAGTCTCAAGTCGCTTACCTTCGCTCCGCCGAGGGTTGCTGGTGGCGCCTCTTCGACGGGAACCATCCTGCTCGATGGTGCGGCAGGTGCTCCGTTCACGGTCAATCTGACGCTGTCGGCAGGAACGGCTGGGTATTCAATTCCTAGCACAGTCACCTTCGATAGTGGCGCATCCTCTGCTTCATTCACGCTGCAGACTGCCTACGAAGCGCTCAACACAAATCGCACCGTCACGGTCTTTCGACCGAAGACTGGAAATTACGTGGCACAGACGATCACGGGCAAGATCTTTGTCGACAACCTCGACCTTGTAATCTTCACCGTATCGCTTGATGATCCGGCTGACTTCGCGGCTGGCGTGCTGAGTGCTGGTAATAAGGCAACTGGCTCGCTTACCGTCAACACGACCGCTCCGGCGGGCGGAGTTGCTGTTGCGATTACGCTGCAGAACGGACTCTTGGTTGCTCCGGCGGTTGTAACGATCCCGGCTGGAACGACGACCACGTCGTTCGAGATCTCCGCGCCAGTCTCCGCGTCCTCGGGAACCTGCGACATCACCGCATCGCGCGGCGCAATCTCGATAACGCGAACGATTACGGTCGCCGGGGTTGGGCTTGGCCTCGACCTTCCGTCCAGTATCGTCGGCGGTCTCTCGACCACCGGCACGATCACTCTAACGAAGGAGGTCGGAGCGAACGACATCGTCGTTACGCTGACGGTAACTCCAAGTGGCGGACACCTCAGCGTCCCAGCTTCTGTCACCTTCGCAGGCGGTTCGACCGTCACAACGAAGACGTTCACGATTACCACGACTGCGCTGTTAGCATCCGAAACGGCGCCGATTAGCTACACAATCACGGCAACGTCGGGAACACAGACAACTTCCAAACAGATCTTAGTGACGCCGGTTGGTATCGCTGGGGTGAGGTTTGCGAAGTCGCCTATCGTCAATCTGAAATCGACGACGTTGTCGGTAACAATTGATGCCCCTGCACCAGCCGGTGGTGTCACGATTCCGCTGACTTGGTCCTCAACTGTTGGGCTCGCAGTTGGCTATCCAACTTCGGTGCGAATCGAAGAAGGACAGACCTCGAGCGCTGCCTATACAGTCAGCACGACGCGAGTTTCGCGAAGCATCTCCACGACGGTAAGCGCGACATACCTGTCGAGTTCGTCGAGCGCGACGCTAGTGATCACGCAGTACTAAGCGGGAAACCATTAGTATAAAAAGCCCTCCTCAAGTGATTGGGGAGGGCTTTTTCGTGTTTGCAATTCTACGCCGCGAGCTAGACCGCGTTCGCCGGGCCAAATTTACAGAATTTGTTTCGACAGGACCTCACCGCTCGGTGTCAATTCATAGACGACCGGTACGGCCGTGCCAAGGTTCAGTTCCAGCACTTCTGTTTTCGTCAGCCCGTCGAGCTTCATCACGATGGAGCGATTGCTGTTGCCGTGGGCGACAACGAGCACGTTTTTGCCTTGCGCAATGTCACCCATGATGCAGCGATCGAAGAACGGTAGCGTTCGAGCGGCCGTCATTTCTAATGACTCACCGCCAGGTGGAGGCACGTCATAACTACGTCGCCAGATGTGAACTTGATCCTTGCCGAACTTTTCCGCAGTCTGCGCCTTGTTCAGTCCTTGGAGGTCACCGTAATGCCGCTCATTCAGAGCATCGTCACGTATGGTCGGTAACGACACTCCAGCCGAGGCGAGAAGCAAGTCCAAAGTTGCCTGTGCCCGCTGGAGACCGCTTGTGTAGGCCACGTGGAAATTGAATTCCCGCAACTTCTGACCAGCTCGGCGTGCTTCCTCTTGGCCCTGCGCGGTCAATGGGACGTCAACCCAACCAGTGAATCGATCCTCGAGATTCCAAAGCGATTGACCATGGCGAACGAGTACAAGTTGGGGCATCGCCGAGCATTTTACCAAGAAGCCTGTTTCCGGCAACAACGGGCGGTGTTCTTGATGGCCCCCGAGGTATAGTTTATGTTCGCGCGTCTTCTACGTGCGGAGCCCTCTATGCGAATTGTTCAGCCGACCTCAAAGCGAATTGGTCGCTATCTAGAGGTCCCAAATCTAATCGAATTACAGCATAACTCTTATAAGTGGTTCCTTGAAGAGGGATTGCCGGAACTCTTCACCACTTTTAGTCCGATTTGGGACTTCACGCAAACTAATTACATCGAGCTCGTCAGCTTCACGCTGGGTGAGCCGAAGTACGCCTTGCAAGACTGTCGCGACCGCGACATGACGTACGAAGCGCCGATCAAAGCGATCGTTCGGTTCGGCGGGCGAGATAGGGAAGTGATCGAAAGCGAGGTTTACCTCGGCGATCTGCCCTTGATGACGGACAAAGGTACGTTCATCATCAACGGTCGCGAGCGGGTCATTATTAGCCAGCTCAGTCGATCGCCCGGACTCTACTTTGAGGAAGGCGTGGACTCCGCGATGCAAGTCATCGTTTCTGCTCGCGTCATCCCCAACGAAGGCCCGTGGCTCGAAGTTGAATCCGACGCAAACCTCGTTGTTCGAACGCAGATTTCTCAAACCAAGAAGCTGCCTCTGACTCAGCTCATCAAGGCTCTGTACTACTTTGAGCGCGGTCGCGGACGACTAACAAGACCCGCTGGCAAGGCGCTGCACAAGCGTCTCGTTGAGCCGTTTGTCGATTCCTCGACTGGAGAAGTTCTTGGCGCAGTCGGAACGACCCTGACCAAAGACTTCATCGCCAAGCTTGATGATGACCAGAAGAAAATTGTGGTCACCGTCGAGACGCCATTAGCGAACAACGAAGACATCCTCCGCGCCTTCAGCAAGGAACTCGTTCTAGAGAAGCCTGACCTGGACACTCTTCTTGGCAAGCGATTGCTCACTGACTTGCATGACGGCGACGAACTTATCATCCGCGCAGGCGAGCCGATTCAGCGCGAAACTGCCAAGCGAATTGAGGCCATGGCCATCGCGTCGCTACCGGTGCTCGATGTTTTGCACCTCGTCGAAGCCACACTTGAGGCAGACCCGACGTCCAATAGTCGTGAAGCACTCCTCGATATCTACAAGCGTTTACGACCAGGTGAAGCCGCGAATGAAGACTCTGCGAAGCAACTCGTATACGGTCTCTTCTTTGATGTAAAGCGCTACGATCTCGGAAAGGTCGGACGCCGGTTCCTGAATCAAAAGTTGGGAATCGATATTCCGCTCAACGTCCGTAGCCTTACGGCCGAAGACCTTGCGGGAATTCTCCAAGCAATGCTTCCGTACGTCAAGCGCGAATCTGAGCGCGATGACATTGACGACCTTAAGAACAAGCGCGTCAGAAGCGTAGGCGAGCTGCTTCAGAGCCAACTCCGACTCGGATTCGTCCGAATGGAAAAGGTCGCTCGCGAGCGAATGACGTCCACCGACCAGGAAAACCTCCTGCCGGGCATCATTCTTAGCGTCAAGCCAGTCAGTGCGTCGATCAAGAGCTTCTTCAGCAGCAGTCAGCTGTCCAACTTCATGGACCAGACCAACCCGCTGTCGGAGATCACGAACAAGCGGCGTCTTTCCAGTCTTGGACCGGGTGGACTTCAGCGAACGAGCGCCAAGCTCGAAGTTCGCGACGTTCACCGATCCCACTACGGCAGAATCTGCCCGATCGAGACTCCAGAAGGTCCGAACATCGGTCTAATCAGTCAGTTGACGGCACATGCTCGAGTTGACGAGTTCGGCTTTATCATGACGCCGTACCGCATCGTTCGAGCGGGCCAGGTTACCGACGAAATCGTTTACAAAACGGCGCAGGAAGAGACGGGTCAAATCGTCGCCCCCGCCGACGTCGAAACGGATTCTACGGGCATGATTGTTGCTCAGCGTGTTCAATGTCGATGCGCTGGTGGTGACGTCAGCGGAGCGAGCTATCCGACCGTGCCTACTAGTCAGATTGAGTACATGGACGTCTCCCCGGTCCAGATCATCTCTGTCGCAACTTCGCTGATTCCGTTCCTCGAGAACGACGACGCAAACCGAGCGCTTATGGGCGCTAACATGCAACGCCAGGCAGTTCCAACTCTGATTTCGGAGAAGCCGATCGTTGGTACGGGCTATGAGCGGGTGGCTGCCGTTGACTCCGGTGCCGCCGTTATCGCGTTTAACCAAGGCGTCGTTGAACGAGTGACCAGCCTTGAGATCACCGTTCGTCGCGAGGACAACGGGACCCTAGACACTTATGCTCTCATGCACCTCGTGCAGAGCAATAAGTCGACTTGCTTTACGCATCGTCCGGTCGTTTTCCCAGGCCAGCGTGTCCTGAAAGGTGACGCACTTGCCGATGGCGCGTGCTGTGACCAGGGTGAACTCGCCCTTGGCAAGAACGTACTTGTTGCGTTTATGCCGTGGAATGGTTACAACTACGAAGACGCCATCTTGATTTCTGAGCGCATGGTGAAGGATGACGTCTACACATCCATTCACATTGAGCGTCACGAATCGGAAGCAGTCGACACGAAGCTCGGACCAGAGGAAATAACTCGAGATATTCCAAACGTTGGCGAAGAGGCTCTCAAGGACCTTGACGAGAACGGCATTATTCGGATTGGAGCCGAAGTTCGACCAGAAGACATTCTAGTCGGCAAGGTTGCGCCGAAGGGTCAAGTCGAGATGACCGCAGAAGAGCGGCTCATCATTGCGATCTTCGGCAAAAAGGCCGAAGAAACGCGCGACGTCTCGTGCCGTCTCCCGCACGGAGAGAAGGGAACGATTGTTGACGTAAAGGTCTTCAGTCGGTACAAGTACCTCTCGCCGTCCATCAACTACATCTACAAAGAATCCAAGAAACGCGAGCGGTTGGTTTGCGATCGAACCGATGAGCCACTCCTTCAGATTCCTGGAGACGAGTTGCCAGCCGGCACGAACATGACGGTCCAGGTCTACGTCGCCCAGAAGCGAAAGCTGATGGTAGGCGACAAGATGGCAGGTCGCCACGGAAACAAGGGAGTTATCTCCCGCGTGCTTCCCGTCGAAGACATGCCGTTCCTCGCGGATGGTACTCCGGTCGACATCGTGCTAAACCCGCTTGGCGTTCCGAGCCGAATGAACATCGGCCAAATCCTTGAAACGCACCTTGGCTACGTCGGAAAGCACCTGAACATCACGTACAAGTGCCCGGCGTTCGAAGGCGCAACCGAGGGCGAAATCCTCGACGAAATGGATCGATTGGCAGAGCATATGCGAAAGCAGGTGCTTGAAGCGTACGCTAAGGCGGAACTCGGATTGTCGATTCGATTTGAGAACGACTTCACCCTAGAAGACGCGCTCGCCGTGATCGAAAAGGCACTTCGGGGTCTTGGGATCAACGGACTTGAGCGAGTCTCTAGGATCGTCGGAGGCGCCCCTGTCAAAACGATGGCGGACCTGCTTGAAGTTGACCTCGAGAACTTTGTGCCGGAAACTGATGAGGAACTAGCCGACGAAGAGCCTTACGCAGCAAGTGACGACGTCTACAAGTCGATTCTTAGCAAGATCGAGGTGAATACCTTCAAGCGCGCGGGAATCGAACCGCGAAGCATGAAATCCCGCATCACAGACGGCCTGACCGGTGACAAGGTTCCCAATCCGATCACCGTCGGCATGATCTATATGCTGAAGCTCGAGCACCTTGCCGACGAAAAGATCCACGCGCGGTCCATCGGACCGTACTCGCTCGTAACGCAGCAGCCATTGGGTGGTAAAGCCCAGTTTGGTGGCCAGCGCTTCGGTGAGATGGAAGTCTGGGCGCTTGAGGCCTACGGCGCAGCGTACACACTGCAGGAGTTGCTCACGATTAAGTCGGACGACGTCAACGGACGTGTGAAGGCTTATGAAAGCATCGTGAAGGGCGAAGCAATCGCGGAGCCGGGAATCCCAGAGTCCTTCAAGATTCTTGTCAATGAACTCAGGTCCCTGTGCCTCAAGGTTTCGGTTGAGGATGCCAACAACAAAGAAATTCCGCTCAGAGATCTTGACGAACTCACCAGCGGCGACGACATGCGTCTCGCACGCTCCGTCGGATTCTTCAACTAAGAAGACCGACATACTCGCAAGCCGGCCAACTTTGGCCGGCTTGTTTTTTTGATTGAGCACGGTCACCGCAGTTCTCCTCCAGTGGTCACGGACTCGCCCGTCTAGCGCTCTTGAGGCTAATCCGCCGTTGCCGAACGATACTGAAAGTTCTGATTTCGGCCCGAGATTGGCCGTTCTTATCCAAGACAAAATAAAGTCAAAAAACTGCTTGACACACAACCTGTAGTGGACTACACTATCAGTGACATCAATATATTGATGTTAAGGCCAAGGAAGGTGCAGTGCCCGTTCTGTGGATACATTGAGCAAAAAGTGCTCGACTCACGCCCCGCCCGCGATGGTGAGGCTATCCGCCGTAGACGCGAATGTCTCAGCTGTGGCCGAAGATTTACGACGTTCGAAGAGCCTGAAAGGCCGCGACTTTTTTTAGTTAAACGTGGTGGATTCCGGGAAGAGTTCAGTCGGGACAAGTGTCTGAACTCAATGCTCATTGCTTGCCGAAAGCGTCCAGTGCCCGTTGACGCGTTGAGGGAAGCTGCTGAGCGTATCGAACGCGACTTGTACATGGAATTCGACGAAGAAATTCCATCGCGCTGTGTCGGCGAACGAGTTTTAGAAGAGCTCGCTTCGATCGACACCGTTGCTTACATTCGTTTTGCGAGCGTATATCGTGACTTTGACAACGTCGACGATTTCGCC
>JBBRML010000042.1:0-34664 GCA_038230855.1 Fimbriimonadales bacterium
CGAGCGCCAATCGATCGACAATGAGGTACAGATAGGAAATTTTGAAATTCGGGAAATAAGCTCGTTTGGTGTAAATTCTCAACTGGGTTTGCCAACAAAGAAGTGGGGCGGCATCCCCATCCTCAAGGATATACCATTTCTTAGTGATGTCCCCCTAATTGGCTGGTTCCATTACCAGGGCGGACGCTCAGCAGTCGCGCAGGAGAGCATCATTTTCGTTCAGACGGCGATTTACCCCACCCTTGGCGATCTCGTAAATCTAGTCGGAGTGTCAAAGTAATGCCAGAATCTGGTAGCGTCCAATCCACACCTAGCCCAGTCGGACAAATCTCGTGTGAGTCAGGGGGATGCATTAATCCGGTCGTTGATTACACTGGGGCCTCGGTGATTGATCCGTTACTGGCGGCCGAGCTCGCTTCTGGCATTATCGGTCAGAAAGTAAGCTATGACCTTGTGGGAATGGGAACTACTGCGATCAATGTTCGCAAAACTCCATGACCGCAGTTACTTAGGAAGCTGTTGACCATGTCCAATGTTTTGTTCAACGCTCGGTAGTCGCGTAGTTTTGACGATTTGGGATTGTGGGTGGGGCTCAGTCAGCCGTGTTTCGCTCGGGAACTCGTCTTCGGAAGGAGTTTGGGGCCAAATTTCTGGCCGTTTTGAACCCGATTTTAGCCCTTTCCGGGTTTTGCTACGTCGAGTTCGCCATTCTTTGTTGGTTGTAAGCCATGCAGTAAAGGTGGAATTGCCACCCGACTTTCTCGGCTCCTCAGAGTTTGGTTTGCCCTATTCGGCCTGTGTTCTTAACCCAGGCAAAGACGGGTTCCACGATGTATCTGCGTTTCATGCTGGCTTCGTAGCAAGGCCGCAGGCCTTCGTTACCCGGCAGGTGCGAACAAGACCGGAAACAGAATCCACAAGAATATGGCCAAGGTGGCACAGCATCGATTCTTTACCGTTTCCCTTCTTTAGAAGCCGTGCATCTGGGTCGGTCTTGGTTGCATGGGTCTTGTTGCTGCGCTTCGTTCCTTTGAAGTTTGGCTTGTCATCGTCTGAACCATCCGTCGACTTGAAGCTCTTCATGCTGGCCCAAGCCTTGATCTGAGTGCCATCCACGACAAGGTGGTCGCTTGAGAGTAAACGCCGAGACTCAGCAATCCGGACGATCTGCCCAAAGAATGCTTCCGCCGCGCCAGAACCAAAGAGTCGCTCCCGATTCTTCGAAAGCGTTGAATGGTCGAACACCTTCTCGTCCCAATCTAAACCCACGAACCAACGAAAACCTGCATTCATCGTGATCTGCTCGCAAAGAGCTCTCTCACTCTTGAAGCTGTACAGAGCCATGAGAAGCCAAGCCCTAAGTAGAATCGGAGTCGGAATGCTCACATTGCCGGTAGTGCCGTAGCTCGTCTCAGAGGCATTTGCCAGATTCCCGTACGCAACGTCGAAATCTGAACGAATCTTCCTAAGCGGATGATCTAGCGCGAGTAGCTCCTCAAGCGGTAATGTCCCGAACAACGCCTTCTGTCCCTTCTAATCACCCTGAATAAATAGAAAGACGATTGAAGCATAGCGACTGATGCGAGTCGGCCAACAGCTTCCTAGGGGCTGCCCTCGTGTCCAATAGTATATTCTTGAGAGACTCCTTCCTCCTGGCACCTATCTTGAAGTGTTCACTTGGTGATGCGCCGTTGTCACGAGTCATCTAGGATTTCACACTACGACTCAAGAGAAATTGGTTCATCCTTAGTCTTGTGATGTATCCGGGCCATAAGTGTCCATTGGTTCGCATTCATCCGCATTCTTGTGGGGCGATGTGAATTTGTAACGCATCCATTTAACTAGTTCGTATATTCCGCCACAAATGAGTGCCAGGAGTAAAAATCCTCCTAATAATGCTACGACAATTAAGAAAAGTCCTACAATTGCTTCACCGCCTGAACGTGTTGGATCATCGTTCATTCGATTGTCCCCATTGAAATCCCAATGACCAACTTGATTTTTTCAGCGAAGCCGTCAGCAGAATTCCATCGCTTGGCTAAAAAGCGGATTTTTTGGAGTTCACGTAAGCATACAGTTATTACTAGGCCGAATAAGCCAAGAATCACTGCACATTGGGAACTATTTAGCCTCAGGCTTGAGCCTTCAGCAACTTTGTTCATTGAATCATGCAGAATTGAGGATTGGATCGAGTGAATGTCATTTGCAGAAAGAATTGCAAGGAATACGAGAGATCCGAAGAAAGCTATGGCAGCCAAGCGGATGGGTCCTCGAACTATGTCGGCCAAAACGTACAACATGCACATTGCGCCCCACCAAATGAGGATAAGAATTGCTTGTCCCACTGCAGCATGGAATTGAGATGAGCGGTCCGAGCCAAAGAAACTAAACGGATTCATTAGCCACTTATGTAGGGCCAAAACTTCGAACCTTGCGGCCCCGGTGCTGGCGGTAGAAGGAAGTGCGAGCAAACTCCTTATTCGCTCGAGGCCAATCCAGACTCCTCCACTAACGACGGACATTACAAAAGCGTATGGCCAAAATGCTTGGATACGCTTGAGCTTTATTCCTCCACCTTCAATTTCTTCTCGACCAGAAAGAATTCCAATCCCTAAAGAAAGACAAAGTAAGACAATCCAGGATGTCATTCCTTGGATATTGTCTAGACAATCCTTTAAAGCTTGAATAATCGTGGGTTCACTAATGTTCATTTTTTGTTAGATGTGATTTTCCCATGGAAGGTGTGGTCATTCGAAATGTGCTATACGCATATTCTACCAGCCCAGGGTTGTATAGTTCTTACAAAAAAATCAGTCGTGCGTCAATGAGGGAAGTGCGGAAACGATCATATTCCGAGTTTGGACATGAAGCGCCAACCTCAGGTATCGTCGGTTATAACGGTGCACCGATCTTGGTGTCTTCGGGGATTCACTAGGCTACTTTTTCGTTCACTCCCTACGGTTTAGATGTTTGCCCATCCATGTCCTTTGGATCGCAAGGTAAACTTAGATTTAAGCCGATAATACTCTCCATGTGTACGCGGGTTGGAATGCCCTCAAACATTCCACGAATCTGAGCAGGCTCAAGATGGAAGCCCGACCTCCGAAGTGCACGTTCCGTCTCGTCGAAGCGCTAGCTGATGAAGACGCGAAAGAAGCAGCTACTCGGGTGCTCGAAAGCCGTCTCATGAAGTGGTCTGCCCCCCGAAAATGAAGACGTTGTAAGATGAGTCCTCCGGTTCTAGGAGGAGCCATGAAGAAATCAAAGTACACGGAAGAGCAAATCGTCCGGATTCTGCAGGCCTGCATCACTCGCGGCCAGTTCATGTGTGAAGGTGGCGGGACGCATCGTGGTGGATAGGTCTCGATATCTGGGGCAGTCCGTTTCTGTCGAGACAACCGGGAGGGCTGGTAAATGCTATTGATTCTTGCATCAGTACGGCTCATCTCAGGTCCGCCGCAAATCGACGACTTTGCAGATGCATTCTATTCATCGAAGCTTCGCAGCGTAGTAATCGATCCTAGTCGAGGCGAAATGTCTCTCGGGATATGGAGGCGAGGCGATACACCTGCATTTTTCGCCAAGCTCTCCAGAGCCTCTACCTGGAAGAACACAAAGGTTTCTGTGACCGCATTGACATTTACGCTCAACGCACCTCGATTTCAATTTCGCATCGCGAAGCTTCGTGGTTCGGGTGAATACGCCGCTACGCTCCGTGCGCGGCCAACTCCGAACCCAAATTCGACTAGCTGGAAACTGGACCTTGGGCGGGCGATTCGTGGCGCGACGGTGAGTGGCATCTTTTTAGACGACACTTTCGACATACAGCTACTCGTCACCTTATCGAAGCGTGCGTATCGGAATTGGCCGAAATCAAATCCGAGGTTCCAACGCTTGAAAACGCGATTCCCGGTGAAGCATGCTTCTCGGTATGGATTGCAGTCTGGGGGATTTGAGTGGTTCGCGGAACTCATCGACATGGAGCGGTTGCTGTCCTTATCGTGTAACTCGGGGCACAGGGCGGTGCTGCCAAGGGAGCCGATGCCGCGCGGGAAGTGACGAGACGAGTCGAGACTCCACGCTAGAGAACGACAAGGGATCGAAGACGACGTACGTTTACGACCGGGAGAACCGCATGATAAAGATGACGACGCCGGATGGCAAAGTGACGACGAAAACCTACTCCGCCGACGGTCTGCACCGCGCGCAGCAAGTGTTCGGCCAAGCGCCGATCACCTACATTTGGGGCGGTTCTGACTACCTGGGGCAAATCTAATGGCAATGACCGCAACCTACAGCAACTTCGGCGGCATGCTCGTTCACGAGGTCCGAAACGGAGTCGAGACGGAGTACATTCCCGACACCCTGGGGAACCTTGCAATGGCGCTCGACATGTCGAACAACATCACGTACAAAGCTGAGTATTGGCCCTACGGCGAGGTGCAGACGGAGACGGGCACGAATCCGAGTGCTTGGTCCTTCGTCGGACTTCTTGGTTACTACAGAGACACCGCGACCCTCGCGTACGTCCGAGCAAGAGAATACAAGAACTCGATCGGAAGGTGGGTTTCGAAGGATCCGCTCTGGCCGAACCAGCTACCATACGCGTACTGTTCTTCAAAGCCGACATTACTCGTTGATCAATTTGGGTTCCAAGGGACGATTAGGGGCATCCCACCAGATTGGGTCCATGGCTCACCCAAAGTGTCTTCGTCTTGTAGTGACGTAGCATTTGTCAATTTTTGCTTTGATAAGACTACAGCAAATTTAAAGGCTTGCTTCAATTACCCGCCTTGCCGCAACGCAATCTTTCGATGCATGAATGCTAATGGGTTTAGTGGAGTTAGAACACACGGTATCATTGACTGCATGCTCAGATACTCAAATGGCAAGAGTACAGTTTCACTTGGGTGTGGAGGGACCTATTGCTGCACGCAGAGTTGGTGTGGACACACACCCCTTGGCTCCGGGGGCGATTGCTCAATGACAATTTGCCGGAGAGCAATAACAGATCCTTCATGTGGTGGGCCACAATGGACGATCCTTCATGAAATGTCTCATTGCTGTGGAACGTCCGACAAAGAAGACCAAGCCGATGATATTGGATCCTGCCTGGATTCAGCCATTTCAAAGTATCTGCCGTGGACTAATGGCACAATATGCTCAACAGGTGTATCTCAACGGCTGTTACCATAATGAAGCATCTGAGGCCCCTTGCATTAGCTGCACTCTGTACTCTGTCAGGAGCTTGCAATTCCAAGAAAGCACACCATACAGCCTTCTACGATCAATTAGCAGCAAGATACAGCGTGTTGCTCAAGTATTCCGACCGATGCAAACTCTATGATTCACACTCTGGTCGGCTACTAGCGATTTGCACTACAGCCTATCAAGCAAATCCGTTCACACTCACTATCAGTCTACATAATGTGACAGACAAGATGCGCTACAGTCAAAAGATACTTATTAGCAAATGCGATCAAACATCTTGCAACAACATTTGCGCGAATGTTGAAAGCGCTGGGCGAGCGAAAATGCGCACTTGCGCAGTCAATGCGTTGCGTCTGAGTAAGACTGAGTATCATCGCATAGCATATTTGATCGCGCCTCTTCTTTTGCAAGACGGCTTTACTCTTCGCGGGATTTTAACCGACAGCGATTTCGAAGAACGGCCTAACAAAGGCAGTATGTCTCGAATATTTGTGTCTGCTTCTGACACAAATAGACTGATTATATTAACGTCAGATGGCTTAGTGAAGAAATACAAGGACAAGAATATAACCGTCGAGGTCGACGTTGCAAGCGCTTTGTGATTTATTCGTGGTTTTGTTCTGGTCTACTTATTCACAAGAAGGGAACACTTCAGAAAAGTGAGTCGGTCTGCTCTCGCAAGACTTGTTTTGGCCGACCGTAAATATATGGGGCAAATCTAATGGCAATGACCGCAACCTATACCAACTTCGGCGGCATGCTCGTCCACGAGGTCCGCAATGGCGTCGAGACGGAGTATGTTCCCGACACTCTCGGCAACCTCGCGATGGCGCTTGATATGTCGAACAATATCACGTACAAGGCGGAATATTGGCCTTACTGGTCTGCCCCCATTCGTGAAGACATCTTACGAGTAGTTCTCTCCTTTGCTATTTGATGATAACACGGCAATTTTTGGAAAGAAGGAAGGCGTAGCCCGACGGGGCTCCAAAAAATGCGCGGTGAGCGCCGGTGGGCGGTCCTCAAGGGACGAGTGGCGACGAACTTCGTTGTAGTACCTGCGCTAGATCGCGGTCCTCACCTGGGCGTCAGCCACGTTCACGAACACCGCGACGTCCAGGTGGTCACGCCGCAGTGTCGACTGAAACGATTCTACGAAAGCGTTCTGCCAAGGCGATGCTGGAGCAATGAACTTGCTCTGCGATCTGCTTTCAAACAAGAAGACGGCAAGGAGTCTTGGGGGCAGACCAGTCCTAGCAGAGACCTTTGGCCATGCATACGCTGTCGTCGACGTCTTCGTACGGAGCGAAATTTGGAATCACGGAGTAGCCCGCTTTCGTGTACAAGGCAACCGCTGAGGTTAGGCGTTTGCTGGTTTCCAATTCTGCTCGCGTGTGACCTTGCTCGTTCGCCCAGAGCTCGAGTGCGGCTAAAACCAGTTGTCCAATTGCTTGACCTCGAAACGCAGGCAAAACGTACATTCGTTTGATCTCGACTACGCCATCGCTTTTTGGGCGAAACGCACCGCAGCCAACGAACTGGCCGTCAAGTTCGGCCAAGACCACCGTTGGAATGTCGTCTACGACATTTAGCTTCGCGTAGAAATCGTTTTTGGTCCCGTTCAACTCGGCGAGAAAGGAATCTAGCTGCGCGATCAGTTCACTAAACGCGGGGTGAGAAGACGTCGTCCGAAGGATCGTGGCCACCGACAAATTTTATCTGGGATTTGGTTACGGAAGGCACTCATCCCAAAGTGATTGTCTTGTGCGGGCATGGCCCAACGGCCGACGCCCCACCGAGAGCGTCGGCCGCTAGCGCCTATCTATCCACCCAGCTTCTCGAAGTTGTACGCCGCGTTCAGAAACATGCGATACGAGCCAACCGTCTGCCCTCGCCAGAACGGGTTGATCGAGAACAGCATGATGTGGCCCTTGCCGAGTGGGCAATCCACGACCGCCGCCTTCCCCGCCAGTTCCTCGGCGTGGTCGATCATTCCAGAGATGAGTACGGAGTCACGATCCGCGAACGAGAACAGCGCCCGGGCACGTGGTCCCTGTGGATTTCTGAATCCGCCTCCCTGTGCGGTATCGCCCGGCTTCGCTTTTGGCGTGTAAGGAGGACGGCCCTGAATTACGTCCGGATCAGACGCCGATCCACGACCGGAAGCGCGTCCGCCACCACCAGCACCGGCACGACCACCGCCGCCGCGACCACCTCTGCTGCCACCGCCACCGACGGCAAGCATAGGCAAGGAGTTCGCGTTGAAGTACCCGCCGACCGTGTCCCCGTAGCCCTTGAATACCGGCGAAGTCGTATCCTCTGCCAGAAGCTTGTAGACGCCGCCAGGGGCGTTCAGGTCCTTCGGCTCGACAACGGACACCCCAGACGTCAGGCCAAATTCGATCGGGATTCGCGCCATATTGCCGATGCAAACCAGTAGTCCGCCCTTAGAAACAAAATCCTTGAGGTGTACAACGCCTTCCAGCTCGATTCCTCCACGAATGTCGTTGCTCGAGTCAGGTCCGCCTAGATTTGGGTATTCCTTGGTTGAATGCCATGGCACCGGCTCGCCGAACTTCGGAGTGCCGTTCACGATCGATTGAGCGCTACCACCCGCTTGCGGCATCAAGATAACGTCGTACTTGTCTCTAAGTCGCGAATTGTCGCGTAGCTCGTGAACCGAAACATACTTGTACGGAACTTTGAGCTGATCAAGAGCAACACGGGCCCAACCCTCATCCTGCGTGTCCTGCCACGTGTGAACCACGGCAATCCGGGGCGTGCGGCGACGCTCGTCCGGGGTCAAAAGGTCATTGTCAAAGTTTCTCCAATCCGACATTTTAGCGTCGAGGATCTTCGCGTCCTTAATGCGCGTCACTTCGATGTTGAAAAGCGGTCCCAGCTGCCAACCAGTGTCGTCGTATGAACGAGGATCGGTTGGTTTGTAATATTGCGAGTCGAGCAACATGTCTGCCATGCGGCTGTAGGGCTGGTCCATGCGAATCACTAGTGATCCAGCTTCGAATCCTCCGGAGGCCGCCTCTAGCTGTCGCACCTCAATGCCTTGATCGCGCATGATGCGCGCAAGTTCGGCTACTCGCGGTGCCGATTCCTTGGTCACCTTGACGACATAAGCTCCTGGGCCCTCTGTCTTCGCCTTATCGCAGGAGCGCTTGGCTTTCATCGCGTAATTCAGGAGAAACTTCTCCTTTTCGTTCGCGACCTTGTACATGCCCATGACAATCGCCGACTGCATGATGTTTACGTTGTTTCGGATCGACCACCGCACTGAAGGATACGGCGGATTCGGGCGGTACCAGTCGCGGTCGGATGAGCCTGCATTGCGAATTCCCGTATCCGCGCCGCCACCCGAGAAGGTCTCGTAGAATCGACCGATCCCGTTGTGGCCGTTGGCGACGTAGAATCCGTAGCTCGGCGCCCATCCGTCGTAATAGTTGTGGGTCCAAACACCGGGCACCCCCTGGACCGTCATGCCTTGGATCTCGTTGTATGCCAACTCTTGCCACTCCGAAATGACGATCGGATCGAGCCAAGGATTATAAGGTCCGGTGCCCGTGGAGATATAAAGGTAGGGCACAGACTCATGCAAGTCATGAAGTACGGTCGGGTGAAAATCCAGCCAAGTTCGCATCAACTGCTTCGAAAGCTGGAGCGACATCGTGATCGCGTCACGGTTATCGTCGTGGGCCACGTAGTGACCCCAGTAAACGAGCGGGGGGACGGGCTTGCCTGGGTTTTCCTTGCGGTATCGATAAAGGTCCACGACGCGATCGCGCCCGTCCACGTCCAGAACCGGGGTCAGCATTACGATCTCGTTTTTGCGGATGGTCTGAAACATTGGCTCTTCGCTTGCGACGAGTCGGTAGGCCAGTTCAAGAGTCATTTCGGGCGGTCCGCTCTCCGGCGCGTGCATTCCCGCTGTCGCCCAATACATCGGAACTGTTTTGGCAATAAGGCTATCGCGCTCCGCGGGGCCGGAAATTCGCCGTGAGTCTCCAAGCTGAGCGTTCATGCGCTTGAACTCGTCGAGGTTTCGGATGTTTTCCTCGCTAGATATGACCGCGACGACACTTTCGCGGCCCTCTTCGCTCATTCCCATTGAGATCACCTTGATACGCCCACTGGACTTCTCCAGCAATCGCAGATAATCTGCGGCCTGCTTGCTGTATGTGAGCACGTTTGGAGCGCCGATGATATGACCGAGAAACTTCTCTGGTGTCGGAATGCCAACTTTTGTGGGAAGGTGGTCAACGATTGACGTCAAGAAGAACGACTCAGTCGTGAATTCCTTGATTTTTCTGGTGTACCCCTCGTCTATCTGGGCAAATACAAAGCAAGGGAAGAGGGTGACCGCTAACGCGGCGAGGCGCTTCATGCGCGTATGTTACACCTACTTAGGCAAGGGTAGCGAGGGCGGCTCGGATATTCCAATTGGTGCTTTCCAAGAGTTCAACCGCCTCATCACGCGTAGAATTGCTCAACTCACAAACGATTCGGGCGCAACGATCCTTGAGCTTCGTGTTATTCGCTTTCACATCGACCATCAGGTTTTCGATGACCTTCCCCGAGAGCACCATCGCGCCGGTCGAAATTCGGTTGAGCGCGAGCTTTTGCGCCGTTCCTGCCTTGAGGCGCGTCGAACCGGTTAGTATTTCGGCCCCGGTATCGAGGAGTACGGCATGGTCGGCTGACTTGAGGAGGGCCGTGTTCTTATTGTTTGCGATTCCGCATGTCCAGACGCCCTTCTCGCGAGAGTGGCGCACCGCCGAGACAACGTAAGGCGTCGTGCCGCTTGCGGCAATCCCAATGACAATGTCCTTGCGCGAGAGTTGGGCCGCGTCCATCGCGCGGATTCCCGCCGCCATGTCGTCTTCCGCATCCTCGATCGCTCCGACGCCCGCCGCCGATCCTCCGGCTATGACCGCGATAAATCGGTTTGCTTCGATGCCGAAAGTAGGAGGCATTTCGGCTGCGTCCATCGTGGCAACCCTTCCGCTGGTTCCGGCACCAACATAAACAATTCGGCCACCGTCTTGAAACGCTTGAGCGGCGCGTTCGATAACCACCGCGATCGCCGCCTCAGCCTGCTTCAAAACAGTCAGCACCGTGGCCTCCTCGTCATTCATCAGCCGCACGATCTCGATCGCGGTCAATTTATCAAGGTTGGAGGATCGAGGATTACGGGCTTCGGTGGCCATAGATGTTATTTCCCTGCTCTGACGAACATTTCCATCGCCATTTGGGCTGCGCCCTCGCTTGGTGGACGCTGAATTCGACTGACATTAAATGCGCGATCGGGCAGTGCTCGCTGCAACTGCGATTCAAACTCTGCTTGGAACACGCCAGAAGCTTTCCAGACGCCACCGGCAAGGCAAATATTTACCGTCGGTCGACATAGATACGCCGCGATGTGCGCCGCCGTTGTCTTTACTAGCATTGCGGTGTTAGTACGTAGCGACTCAAGTGCGTACGATCGCTTCTCGGCGGCATCAGTTCCGAGGGCCTTCACAAGCTTTCCGATCACCATCGCGGGCGTACCCGAGCGGTATATCTTCGAAACAATGGATGCCTCGTCAGTCGCTTCAAATTCCTTTGTGATCGCCGCAGATAGGGCGCTGCTCGCTTCCCCCGGATCGTCCAAAAACGCCAGAATCGCATCGCGGCCATATTGGAAACCAGAGCCGAAGTCTCCCAGAATGTAGCCTCTGCCTCCTGATTTCACCATCGCTCCGTCGATTTCTGAGCAAATCAGCGATCCCGTGCCCGCAATGATGCAGAGATCCGTTCCGGGCTGGCATGCATGAAACGCGGCCGCATAATCTGGAGCCGCCTTCACGCTGGCAGCGGGGAAGAGAGCGCTGAGGAATGATTCGGCGCGATCTCGGCTCTCGTCATTGACCAAGCCCGCGAAGCAACCGCAAACAAAAGTGGGGGACGGACAGTCGCGAACTGCCGTGTTCAAGTTTCTTACCAACCGGCTCTCTGGCGTAGTCAGGATGTTTGCCGCGCCCGCGGAGCCTCGAAAGAGGACGGTGCCCGCTTGATCGATGGCGAACGCGCGCGTCGACGATCCACCACAATCCAGGCCTAAGTAGACGCTCATCGACAAGCCTTGAAATCGCTAGCGGCCCGAGACCGACTCAGAACCCGTTTTTCCTTCGAAGCTGGAGCCAGCGTGGGGCATAGAAATATCTTCGACAGCTGGTCCTCGGTCGCCGCCGTCAAAGAGCACATCTTCGCCTCCGAGTGGAAAGTCTTTGCGAAGTGGGAAGCCAACCCAGTCGTCCGGAAGGAGGAACCGGCCCTCCAATTCATTTCCTGTGAAAGTGACCCCAAACATGTCGGCTATCTCCCGCTCCGGATACTCCGCTCCGGCGTAAACCGTGGTCGCCGTAGGGATGGAAGTGCCTTCATCGACGCTCGTCTTCACGAAAATCCGCGACGAATGTTTCAAGGACATTAGGTTGTAGATGACCTCGAAGCGTCCAGGTAGGTCGCGCTCGCCTGGCCACGTGGAGTAATCGGCTCCAAGGCACTCGCTGAAATATGCGTAGTCGAGTTCTGAGTCATCTCTCAAAAACGTTAATACAGCGACGACGTTGGATGGCGCGACACACAAGAAAGTTTCGCCACGGTCTTCCTTGACCTTCAGGATTGCATCCGGAAGTGCCTCGCGAAGTAGCACAACTTCAAGTCGCTCGCCTTCACGCACTGGGTAGCTCAATTTACGCTGTCTCCTGGCTGGTGTCGTCAAATGACTCCGCTGAAGATTCGTCCCAGTCGATGGCCTTGACCTTTATCGCGTACCAATAGCCGAGGAGCCAAGTCGACATGTAGGCCAGGAACTCCCAAAACGCAAAGACCATGAACTCTTTGTCGCTGCCCTTGAAGACGGTGTAGAAGCTCCAAAGAAAAACCGCTTCGATGTCAAAAAGGATGAAGACGATCGCGACGACGTAGAATTTGATCGGGAACCGCTCATGCGTTCCCCCAATTGGAGTGACGCCGCACTCATAAGGAGCGTCCTTGTACGGTAAGCGCTTCTTGGGACCAAGCAGCCAGCAAATGGCGACCAAGCCGCCACTAAGAACTGCCGCTAGCCCCATCAACACGGCAATACCGAGGTAATGACTGTGCATCGCCCTGAATTGTACCGAAGGGATACACTCAAGACCGTGGACTTTCCCGATCTCGTGCAACCGCTGCTCGAAGGGCGTGATTTGTTGGAGGACGCAGCACTCGATTTGATGCGGCGAACCATGTCGGGCGAACTCACCGCGTCGCAGGTAGGTGCTTACCTCTCCTTGATCCGAGTGAAAGGAGCGACGATGGTAGAACTCGCGGCCTTTGCGACAGTACTGCGCGAGCATGCGATCCCAGTTCCAGTGTCCCCTGAGGAAGCGGATGACCTTGTGGACACATGCGGCACGGGCGGCGGGGCACCGAGTTTCAACTTGTCAACCGCGGCAATGTTCGTTGCCGCTGGCGCGGGCCTCAAGATCGCGAAGCATGGCAATCGCGGCGTCACAAGCAAGTGTGGCAGTGCAGATGTGCTGGAGGCGCTCGGTGTCAAGCTTCTTGATGCGCCCGACTCTGTTGCGCAATGTCTGCGAAACTGCCAAATAGCATTTATGCTTGCCCCTGCCTTTCACCCTGGCATGAAGGTTGTAGGTCCCTTGCGGCGAGAGCTAGGCTTTCGAACCGTCTTCAATCAGCTCGGGCCGCTTCTGAACCCTGCTCGCGCCCCGCGACAGCTCATTGGTGTCTACGACTCGGCGCTGGTCCTGCCGATGGCCCAAGCTCTTGGACGTCTCGGTACTGACCGCTCGGTCGTCGTGCACTCGGCGGCGGGCCTAGATGAAGTCTCTCCCGTTGGTCCGACGAGGTACGCCTGCGTGCACGATCGAACGGTCATCGTTGGCGAGTGGTCGCCGAAGAGTTTTGGAATGGATCCTGTGCCGGAATCCGCTCTCGCCGGTGGCCAAAGCGCCGCCGAGAACGCAGCAATTCTGACGGAAGCGATTTCCGATCCAAAGTCACTTCGCTGCTCTGCGATTATTCCTAATGCCGCCGCCGCGCTCTGGGTCGGCAAGTTCAGTCACGAGATCGGCGAGTGTGCCGATGCAGCGCGTGCGTCCGTTTCGAGCGGCGCCGCGCGCGCTAAGCTCGACCAATTCATCGAGGAGTCGAACCGGTGACAAAACTTGAAGAGATTTTCCGGCACAAACATGTTGAAATTGCCGAAGCAAGGCGGCGAGTTTCTCTTGCTGACCTTGAGGCTCAGCTACTTGGAGCACCGAGGGTCAGAGGATTCCGCGACGCTCTCCTGAGTGCGCCCGAATCGATCGCGTTGATCGCGGAGGTGAAGAAGGCCAGTCCATCTGAGGGGCTGATCCGACCAGATTTCGATCCCGTGGACATTGCCACGGAGTACCGTCACGCGGGAGCACATTGCCTCAGCGTCCTAACCGACGTCGATTACTTCCAAGGTTCGAATGCCAACCTCGTTCTGGCCCACGAGGCATCTGGCCTACCAGTGCTCCGAAAAGATTTCATCTGTGATCCTTATCAAGTTTTGGAAGCTCGAACTTTGGGTGCAGATGCCATTCTGCTCATTGTCGCGGGACTTTCGCGTTCGCTCCTCGAGGGTTTACACGCCCTTGCAACAGACCACGGAATGGACGTGCTCGTCGAAGTCCATGACGAGGCGGAAACGGATATCGCCCTTGAAATTGGGGCT
This sequence comes from Fimbriimonadales bacterium, assembly GCA_038230855.1. GTDB lineage: Bacteria > Armatimonadota > Fimbriimonadia > Fimbriimonadales > Fimbriimonadaceae > Fimbriimonas. Next base: position 13,973 of record JBBRML010000042.1, read on the forward strand.
GACTTGATCGGCGTGAACAACCGGAATCTCCATACCTTTCAGACCGACCTGGCGACTTCAGATGTGCTCATTCCCCGGATTGCTAAGCATGCCGTCGCCGTATCAGAAAGCGCGATCAACACTTTTTCCGATGTCAAGCGAGTTGGCGCGGCCGGTGCGCGCGCGGTGCTTGTCGGCACGGCGTTCTGTCGATCGGCGAACATCGGTGCAAAGGTCCAAGAGGTAATGGGCTGGTGATCCGAGTCAAGATTTGTGGTTTGACGAGGATCGAAGATGTCGTTGGAGCTTGTGCAGCAGGAGCAGATGCGATTGGTTTCGTCGGAGAGCCAAGTTCCTCGCGATTCGTCACTCAAGAAAGAATGGGGGAACTCGCCGCGTACGCTACGCCATTCGTGACGACGGTTGGGGTGTTTGGATCACAATCGTTCGCGCCGCCAACCCTCCTCGTGCAGGCCGTTCAGTTCGCTGCAGGTCACGATCCGGCTAGATGCGTGATCGCCCGCCATCTCAAGCCGGGGCTAAGCGTCGCCGATGTCCTCGCTGGAACGCAGGAGTACTCTGCCTTGCATCTTGATGCCTACGTCGCGGGTATGGCCGGAGGTACCGGGCGCATGGTTGACCTTGACTTTGCGGCTGAAGTAGTCAAGCAAAGCCGCCGTCCGGTTATTCTTGCGGGCGGGCTTAACCCAGCAAACGTCGCCACTGTCATCCGCTACGTGAAACCTTCTGCCGTGGACTTAAGCACGGGAGTGGAGTCCGGACCAGGCATAAAGGATTACGCCCTCATGGTCGACTTCATTTTGCAGGTTCGCGGTGCCTTCAACTGAGCTTGCGATCCGCAGTCGCAAGCAATTTGTTGCGATTTTTGGGAAACCAGAAAGTTTAAGGGCCTCCCCGCCGGGGGAGGCCTGCTCAACAGGAGGTGCTGACACGGGCATTATCCCTTTATCCTCAGTTGACACCGCGCCATTGCGGCCAAAGACCTTAGATTCCAGTTCGCCCAATTGACCACAAAGGCAAGTGTCATGAGCGCCCTGTACAGACAACATTGTCCGTTCTTCACTTCCCCGAGATTTCGGGGCGTCGTGCGCGCGCACATTCGACTCTTACGACGCCTACGGGGTTAGCTGTCGGGTTCGGGTCAAGAGTTCCCCTTGGAGTCCCTATCAGACTCCGTTCACCCCTAAGTTTCGGTTCCCCCGCTCCACCTTTCGGTGAACTCGGCATTTGGCTTTGTAGCCAACCGTATTGTAACACGAATCAATCCGCATAAAAGTTTCGTGGATACACAATCCCATGCGAACCAGTGAAATTATTGGTACTTGTGCTCACCGGCTCAGGTCCGCCGATTCAAAGGGGGCCATTGGCGAGGTGAGTCCGTCGGATTTGCCCCAGCGGAGAGGTCTCGCAGCTGTCTCAGCAACTCCGCGCCATCGCGAGAGTGAGCGGTTTTCAACACACGCAAAAACAACCAACTGGACTGGATGTGCCCGCGAAGGTGCAACTGGATGCGGCGACGATCGGAGGATTCGGTCAACGTAAAGTCCTGAGCGCCCATAACAAAGGAACTGGCCGAGCCACAGAAGTTAATTGCTCCGTTTTCTATCCACAGGGCACCTCGATCACAACCGACGTGCTTGAGGTGGAAAACGTCGACATGCACCAAGAACTGGTCCGTTGCACCGAGATCCTCTAACAGGCTGAGATCGTGCCGAGACGCGGGTTCACTCCGCCTAAAGACGTACAGTCCAAGGCCCGTTGCGGCCATTGCTAAGCCGAACGGAATTTGAGTGAGGAACATTGCCGCGCCGAGTCCTGATACGCCTGCACAAGACCAGTGCAACCAAGAGTGAGCGTCAAAACTGAGACGCCACCACGGGGAGCGCTTGACGTTTGGCACTTCCGAGATCCAGTCCGAAGCGTGTGGCCACGGAGTCGGGCGTAGTCGACGCAACCGCGCGGAAAATTGATCCGCTCGCGAACCCACATCGCGGGGCTGGAGGCTCGATTCTTCATCTGGAAGTCGTGGCGTCATGTTCGGCAACTTGTCAGGAGATGACGGATTTACTCCAGCTCAATGGTCGCCGGTGGCTTGCTCGTCAAGTCGTAAAATACTCGATTAATTCCGGATACCTCATTGACGATACGGGTCGCGATGTGTTCGAGCACGTCGAACGGAATCGCGACTGCTCTTGCCGTCATCGCATCCTCGCTTTCCACGGCTCGAAGCACGATAGGTCGCTCGTAAGTTCGTTCATCGCCCATTACGCCGACGCTACGAACGTCGAGCACCGCAGCGTAGCTTTGCCAAATCCCTTTGTTGAGGCCGCGTGACTTGAGCTCAGATCGAAATATGTGATCAGCATCCTGAACCATCTGCACCTTTTCTCGGGTGACTTCGCCGAGCACTCGAACCGTGAGTCCTGGCCCAGGAAATGGCTCCCGGTCAACCATCTCGTCTGGCAACCCCAAGACTCGCCCAACTGCTCGCACTTCATCTTTGAATAACCACCGCAGCGGCTCGATTAGTTTCATGCGCATCCAGTCTGGAAGCCCCCCGACGTTATGATGAGTCTTAATTTTTGCCGCTGTCGGCGAGCCGCTTTCTATGACGTCAGGATATAGCGTTCCTTGGGCGAGGAAGTCACAATCGCTCAGTTCGTCTGCATGCTCTTCGAACACCTTCACGAAGTTCGCGCCGACGATCTTGCGCTTTTTCTCAGGATCGACTTCACCGCTAAGGGCCGCGAAAAATCGCTCTTGTTCGTAAAAAACCTTCAGATTTGCCTTGAAGTGGCCGCTAAATGTTTCCTCGACCTGGGCGGCCTCTCCTTTCCGCAGAAGGCCGTGATCAACAAAAACGCAAACCGCTTGATCGCCGATCGCGCGAATCAGTAGTGCCGCCATGACGGAGCTATCCACGCCGCCGCTAACCGCGCAAAGCACTTTGCCCGTGCCGACTGCAGCACGAATCTTGGAGATTTCGTCTTCGACGAAGCTCTCACTTGTCCAGTCCTGCTGCAAGCCAGCCTTGTCCAATAGAAACTTCTTGAGCACCGCCTTTCCGTCCGGCGTATGCGTTACCTCGGGGTGAAACTGAACGCCAAAAACGCGGGCCGAATCGTTGTCAAAGGCGGCGATTGGGCATGATCCCGTGCTTGCCGTAACGATAAATCCAGCCGGCGCCTGCGTTACTTGAGTTCCGTGACTCATCCAGACGTGTCGGTCGGTGAGGGCTGCTGCCAGAGAGCCTTCGGCGATCGTTTCGAGGATGCGTTGCCCGTACTCTTTGTGCCCCGCACTTTCTACGGTTCCGCCCAACTTGTGGGCGATCAACTGGTGTCCGTAGCAGATTCCAAGAACTGGGATATCGGCCAGCACCGCGAAATCAATCGTCGGAGCATTGTCGTCAAAGACTGACTTCGGGCCACCACTGAGGATGACTGCCGCCGGCCTTCGTTGCCGGATTTGCTCCTCTGCTGTGGTCCAAGGGACCATTTCGGAGTAGATACCGAGCTCGCGTATGCGGCGAACTATTAGCTGGGTGTACTGGCCGCCGAAATCGACAACGAGAACAGTTTGGTGGGTCATGAACCCAAGTTAGTATGACAGATCGGCGGTGTTTACTCGGTCAGCTCGATTGCCAAACCACACGCCCATAGCCTTCTTCGCTGAAGAAGACATAAATTATCCCGTCTCCCGCGTAGAGCTCAATGTTCGGATCTTCTTCTGCGATCTCACAGGCATCGAACTGACATAGGAAACGCATGGGGCGACCACGTCCGTCCACTGGCCGCTCTGGTCCTTGAATCCATCCCACCCGTCCGCCGAGTCGGTGCGTCTCGTCCGGGTAATCCTCCTCATTCTCGTATTCCAAGTCCTCCAAATCAGCAGTCAACGAGTACGTTTCGGCCCAAGAGACCGCAGGCTCGGTCAGTTGCTCGAACGAAATCTCGAATTCGACGAGAGTGCCGACTGGGGATCGAGTCACGTTTGAGCTGGGTCTCTCTACGAGGATCACCGCCGTGTGGTCACCTTCGGGATCAAATGTTTCGTGAGTCGCCGCGCTCGTTTCTTCGTCGTAGGTCTGGCACATGAACACGTAGGCCATCGCGTAGCGATCCGAGAACGCCATCGGTGCGTCCAAGCGGATCTGGGCAAGAAACGTCAGCGGTGTCCCAAGTGAGCAAACAGGCCATCTGTCTTGGGGGAATCCTACTGGACTGCCTCCAAATTTCGTGACGAGCGCAGCGATTCGCTGCGGAGCCCGAGCGAGGGTGAGTTTTTGTGCGAAATCGCTCATGACAACGTTACTGGCCGTGCAACTTCTTCCACGCCGCTTCGTAGCGCTTCACGCGAGGATTGTCCGATTTCCAGCGTGGTTCCGTTGCTGAATCTGCAGTCATCAGAACCGTCAGCGCCACCATTCGGTCCACCAAGACCATGTTTTCGAAATTGATCTTGTCCACATGATCTGAGACCTTGTGGTAGTCCGGATATTCGAATGCGGTGCAAATCGTATGTGCCGGGACTCCTTGGTCCGCCATTGCTTGATTGTCGCTCGCTCCAAAATACATGTCGCTAAACTGAGGATGCCGCTGCACGGCGACGCCGACCGCCTTACCCGCCGCGGTCATCGTGTCGATGAGCTCAGAGTAGTCTGCTCCCGTGACCGAAACGGCCTTGACCCTCGGCCCCTCCGTATCGTCCGTTCTTCCCACTTGCTCGATATTGATGTCCGCAATCGTCTGCGTCAAAGGGAAAACAGGATGTGATCCGTAATATCGTGAGCCGCGCATTCCAAGCTCCTCGCCCCAAAATGTCATGAAGACGATCGAGCGCTTAGGCTTCACCTTCAGAGCGCCCAAAGCTCTGGCGAGAGCAATCACCGACACCGTGCCGCTTCCATCATCATTTGCGCCGTTGTAAATTAGGTCGCCCGTGCCCGTCGACTTCTTGCCAAGATGATCGTAGTGCGCGGTCACCAAAACGTAGGTGTGCTTGAGCTGCGGGTCAGAACCTGGGAGCACTCCGATGACGTTTCGAACCTTCGCGGTCACTTCCCGGCGTGTGAAATCGGATGTCTGAAAATATGCTTTTTCAATCGGCCCTTCAAGGCCAGCGGCCTTGAACTGTGCTGCGATGTAGTCAGCGGCAAGGTCCAGACCCTTTGAAGGCGTGCCTCGCCCCTCTAGCTCGTCAGAGGCGATGTATGTTAAATCGCGTTTCAGGCCCGCGACATCAATGCGATCGAGGGCAGCCTGCCACGCTCGATTCGGTGACTGAAATGCGATTGCAGCAAAGAGACAAAGCATCTGTTAACGATACACCACGCAAGTGCAGCTCAGGACCTAGGCTTTCTTGATCACGCCGCCTGCGGCAACGGTAGCTCCGCGATAGGCGACGGCCATCTGTCCCGGAGTAACCGCTCGAACCGGGTGGTCAAACACCAGCCGGGGCCGCTTGCCCCCGAACAGCCTCGCCGGCTGCGCCGGCATGTTGTATCGGATCTTCGCGTTGACTCGAACTCCCGAGTCGCTCACCGGATCCGACCAATGCACATCCTCGAGTTCGACTTCGCTTTTCAAAAGTTCGTCCACGTTGCCAACGACGACCTGATTGCTACCGGGAAGCAGGTCTAAAACATACAAGGGATTTTTGTTAGCAATCCCGATTCCTCGTCGTTGACCGATGGTGAATCCAGCTACCCCGGAGTGACAGCCCACCAACTCCCCAGAGCGTGTAACAATGTCGCCTTCGCTAAACATGTCGGGTCGCTCCTTCCGCAGGAACTCGGCGTATCCCCCAGCTTCCGAAACAAAACAAATCTCCTGGCTGTCAGGCTTGTCTGCCACCGACAAGCCGAGTGAATGCGCCAGTCCGCGCGTTGCTTCCTTGTTCGGCATGTTGCCCAGTGGGAACGAGGTGTATCTCAGCTGATCTTGACCGAGCATGTAAAGTACGTAGCTCTGATCCTTTTCGCTTCCACGCGCGCGCATCAGGCGGTATCGCTCTGTTGAGCGGTCAAATCGAATGCGAGCGTAATGGCCGGTAACTAATTTTTCGCAGCCCAACTCGTGCATCTTCTGAAGCAAGATCTCGAACTTCACGTGCTTGTTGCATTGCACGCACGGATTCGGGGTGCGGCCCGCGGCGTACTCAGAAATGAAGTTCTCAATCACTCCCTTCCGAAATTCGTCCTTAAAATTCATCACGTAATGGGGGATCCCCAAAACACGCGCTACACGACGAGCATCTTCTACCGCTCCGAGTGAGCAGCAGCCAGCGTGCCGAGGGTCCGTCTGACTCTCTTGCCAAATTTGCATCGTCAGCCCGATGACATCGTATCCTCGCTTTACGAGCAGGGCGGCGGCGACGCTGCTATCCACGCCGCCCGACATCGCAACCAGAACGGTCGGCTTATTTCGCATTAAGGATTTTGGTGAATCGCGGCTCGTGCAACAACTCTTCGAGGTTGACGTGATTGGCGACCGAGGTGGTCTTATTGCCTTCGATGAACACAACGAAGGTCGGCGTTGAATTCACGCCGTACGCGTGTGCGGCGTTAACGTCTGCTTCGACACGCTCAAATACCTTGTCGGTAGGGTTCTTCAATCGCTTCCTAATGTCCGTGACATCGAGTTGGAATTGCGTCGCCACGTTGAGAATCGGATCCGGATCCTTTGGAGGTTCCTTGATGTTCATGATCGCGTCGGCGAACTTGAAGAAGTCCATTTTCTCCGCTGCGTATTCCGAGACGCAAGCCGCGATGTTGGCCATTGGATGAGGCCGATCGAGCGGGAAGTGCCGATAAACGAGACAGACTTTGCCCGGGTTATTGTCGACGATTGCCCGTACCGTTGGCGAAAATTCCTGGCAGTGCGAGCAAAGCAAGTCCGCGAATTCAACGATCTTGATGGGTGACGCCGGGTTTCCGTAAGTATGAGCATTTGGCGGAATTAGACTCGCCATATCCTGCACTTCGACCGTTTGGTTCATCGAGTCTCCCGCTCGGATCATCTTGGCTTTGACCCCGACGGAAACGAGCGCGAGCGCGATCAAGCCGACTGACAGGCTCATTCCCTTGGGGTCAGAAACCGGAGCTTCGCCAGGACCCTCATTAAACAGGAGGCCGTGAGCGATCATCGTGAGTAGCATCGTGATCGCCGAAGCGAGACACCAGGGGCAAATATGCTGAATTACGACGATGGAAACGAACTGAAGGTAGATGCTGAACAGGAATCCGATGCCGGACATTAAGTAGCCAACCCGAACTGTCCAGAAATGCTTCTGAATTGAACCCACGGCGCGAAGGGCGGCAAAACCTGTGAGGATCAGGTAGCCCATGAGGCCCAAGTAGGCCACCGGAACTGGACCGATTTTGGATGACGCGTGAGTGAGAACCGACTCACAGCCTCCCGCGGCCCCGCACCCTGGTGACAAGTGCCAGTAATGGCTTGCGCTTAAAACTCCAGCCACAAATAGGCCAACACAGCCTAGGAATAACAACAAACGATTCAGGACGATGGCCATCTCAGTCGAATAGTATACGGTGCGTCAGCAGGTACGCTTCGATTTCGCCACGACCATGCCTGCCACCAACCTCCTGTCTATGAACTCAATTCAGGCGGCACAAGTTCCGCAAAAGCGACGCGGCACGTACTTCGTCCAGACTTGGGGATGCCAGATGAACGAAGAGGACTCGGAGCAGATCGAGCTCTGCCTCGATGGCATTGGGTTCGAACGGACCTCCCTCATGCTGGAAGCGCATGTGATCCTCCTCAACACATGCTCGGTAAGGAAAAAGCCTGAGGATAAGGCGTTCTCCATGCTCGGCGAGCTCGAGTCCGTCCGAAAGCGTCGCCCGGACGTTATCATCGGCGTGTGCGGCTGCATGGCTCAACTGCGCGCCGACGAAATTCGCCGCCGCGCGCCACACGTCGATTTCGTCGTCGGGACGGGCCAAATATCACAAATTCCAGCGTTGGTGGAAGAGGCGGCCACAAAGCGCCGCTTTCAAAAGCGGGTCGAGCTCCCTGAACGAAAAGGTTCCGTCGTGTCCGATGTGCCGTCGAGATTTGTCGGGCGGACTCCAAAGCTCAAGGCATTTGTGCCGATCCAGTACGGATGCGATAAATTCTGCTCGTTCTGCATAGTGCCTTCAACTCGCGGACGCGAGCGGTCTCGTCCTACTCGGGAAATAATCGACGAAATCACCGCCTTGTGCGCACAAGGCACGCGCGAAGTGACGTTGTTGGGTCAGACCGTGAACTCTTACGGAAAGAACCTAGTCGAGGGCCGAGTGCCGTTCGGCAAGTTACTTGACCAGATTTCCGAGATTTCTGGGCTGGAGCGGATTCGCTACATTTCGCCGTACCCGCGCGATTTCAGATCCGACCTCATCGACGTGATCCGCGACAATCCGAAGGTGATGGAACACTGTCACATGCCGCTTCAATCCGGCGATGACGCGATGCTTCGCGAGATGAAACGACTTTACACCGTTGAGTCGTTCACTAAAATTGTCGAAGAGTTACGACAAAAAGTGCCGGGCGTGTCGCTCACAACGGATGTCATTGTTGGTTTCCCGGGCGAAACCGACGAGCAGTTTGAAAACACTCTCGACACGATGCGTCGGCTTCGTTTCGACGGAGCGTACATGTTCGCGTACTCCATCCGGCCCGGAACGCCTGCGGGCGATCGTAAAGATCAAGTACCGGAAGCAACGAAGAAAGAACGCCTCACTCGGTTGATGGCGATGCAAAATGACCTCACGGCCGAAATCAACGCTGCCGCGCTTGGAAATGAGGTTGAGGTGTTGATCGAAGGTCGCTCTCCGAAGAATCCCGAGACCTTACAAGGGTACACGAGACAATTCAAAGTGATCAATTTCGTCGCCAACGCAGACCGCATCGGGCGCGTCGCCCGAGCGAGAATTACCGCGACCCATGCTTGGGGCTTCGTCGGTGAATTGATTTAGCGTAAGCCAAGGCTGGGCCCGAGTCCGATTCTGATATCTGCGAGTCGCCGAGGTTTAGTTTCGCTTAACGCGGATAGTTGCTCATCGCGTCGTCCACCTTTGGATCTTCGACTATGAACCTATTCGGCAAAACGATGAGCACGAACAAGCCTAGACAGGTGAAAATTCCTAGCGCGCAATAATATCGAGGATATCCTTTGGACCCTGCGTAATCCGCCGCCCCCGCGATCCAAAATACGAGTCCGCAGAGTGCAAAGAGCAACGCCAGAATCAGTGCGCTTGGGCTCCGCACACTCACCAACACCATGTAGAGCACGTGAAATGCCACGGCCGCAAGCACCTTGATGTTCGAGTGTTTCTGCAGCAGTTTTTTTTGCTCGAGCGTTCCGTAGACGGGCATGCATAATTAACGGATCGTTGAGGCAAAGTGGTGCGGCTAAATTGTGTCGGGTACCTTAATTTGGATGGGTTTACTTCGCGTTCCGCTCGGCAGCAAGGTGCCAGAAAGTTTCAATACGATCGTCGAGATTCCGCGCGGCAGCACAAATAAGTACGAAGTCGACCTAGAATCCGGAGTCATTCGGCTCGACCGCGTGCTGTACTCTCCACTCTTTTATCCCTGCGACTATGGATACATTCCGCAGACCAAATACCTCGACGGCGACCCCCTGGACACGCTTGTTCTAGTATCGCATCCGACGTTCCCCGGATGTGTCATCGAAGTCGCGGCGATTGGCGTACTGGAAATGCGTGACGAAAAGGGACCCGATGAAAAAATCCTGTGCGTTGCGAAGAAAGATCCGCGCTTTGGGTATCGCACATCGCTCGATCAGGTGAATGAGCACACTTTGAAAGAGATCATTCACTTCTTTGAGGTCTATAAGGACCTTGAGGAGAAGTGTGTGGATGTCGTCGGGTGGCACGGCGCCGCCATTGCCAAAGAACTAATCATGCGGTATCGGACGGATGGCGGACCGACCGTGGCCTAGGAAGCTGTTGACGAACTCCGCATCCAGCTTCGTTCGTCATAGCAAATCGCCGATTTGCGCGGAAATCAGCGATTTGAACGCTACGCTTCGGTTCAAAGAACCGCGCTACGCGACTTGGGCATCCTTGCCCAAGCGGAGGCTGTTGAGTTGATCAACAGCCTCTTCTGACGCTGTTGACGAACTCCGCATCCTGCTTCGTTCGTCATAGCAAATCGCCGATTTGCGTGGAAATCAGCGATTTGAACGCAACGCTTCGGTTCAAAGAACCGCACTACGCGACTTGGGCATCCTTGCCCAAGCGGAGGCTGTTGAGTTGATCAACAGCCTCCTAGGATCAACCAGACCCGGCGAGTAAGATTTTTTCCATTCGAACGTGAGGCACGGACACTTCTGTGAACTCGTCACCGATCGTTCTATAACCGAGCCGATTGTAGAAAGCAACCGCGACGACCCGCGCATTCAGCTGAACTCGCGAGTAGCCCCGCCGAAGCGCTTCAACTTCAAACATTCGGTTCATTTCCGAGCCGATTCCTTGGCCCTGATAGTCTCCATGGACCGCCACTGCCCGCATTCGCGCCGTGTTCGGATCTTCCTCGGTCAAGACCATCGAGCCGACACATTGGTGCTCGTTCCATGCCGTCAGCAGGCCAAACTCCGCCTCTTCGTCAAGCTTGGACCGATCTATCGCCATGCCGAGCGGGCGGCGAAGCACCTCGTCTCGAAGGTCAACCATCGCCTCGTAATCGGGAGTCCCGTGTTGGATCCAGCGGTAAGTAACTTCCACCCTCAGCCCATGCCGATCCATTTTTTGAGCTTGTGAATCGTCGTGTCTCGGTTCAATTCCGCGATTGCTCGCGTTAGCGGTACGGATTTCGGACACACCTTGACGCAGTTCTGCGCGTTTCCGCAGTTGGAGATTCCTTCCTCGGTGGTCAAGAAGTCGAGGCGATCCCCAGCGAGCGTGTCACCTACGGGGTGTCGGTTGAACAGCAACGCCTGGCCGAGCGCGGCTGGTCCGACAAATTGCGTTTTCTCGTTCACCTGAGGGCAGACTTCCAGGCAGCACCCGCAAGTCATACAGCGCGAGAGGGCATAGCGAAGCGGTCGATCTGCATCGCTCTGCAATCGCGTCGCGCTTGGCAAGTCATAACTTCCGTCAATTGGCACCCACGCCTTAATCTTGATGAGGTTCTCGAACATCTTGCTTCGATCTACGACCAGGTCTCGAATGAGCGGGAACTTCTTCATGGGCTCAAGCTGAAGTTCGTAAGTGTCTCCATTCACGACACACACATCTTCGATCAGAGCCGTGCAAGCCTGTCGAATGCGACCATTAATGTTCATCGTGCAGGAGCCGCAGACCTCTTCGAGGCATGCTGCGTCCCAACTCGGTGGCCTCACGTCCTTCTTTTCGACGGTAACCGGGTTCTTCTGAATCTCCATGAGGACGGAGATCACGTTCAGCTTTTCGCGAAAAGCAATCTCAAACTCATCCCAATATTGCTCCGCCTCCTTGGAGGCTTGCCGTAACACACGAACGCGAATCTTTATCGGAGAGGCAACGGCTGACATCGTTGATTTCATTTTACGGAATTCGGGACACCCACAATTCATAAATGGCCCACTGCTTCAATTTTCGGCAAATTTCCGCCGCAATCGTGCAATGCTATTCGCGAGTTGCCGCCGCTGACCCGACTTGAGGAAAACCGAATCGTCCGTGAACTACTGGTGACGCTGGACCGTCACAGTCCGGGCGAGCGTGAGCACGCGGAACGCGTATCCGTCTACTCCGTGGCAATCGGTGCCGAGGCTGGACTGAGCGAACCAGACCTCAGACGCTTGCGATTTTCCTCGGTATTGCACGATGTTGGCAAGGTGCGAATTCACGCGGATACCCTCCAGTCCACCGGGCCACTTTCTGACGAGGACCTGCTTCAGATTCGACTTCATGCCGCCCTCGCCGAGCAAATCCTCGAAGTATTCGAGTTCTTGCGACCCGCAATCCCGGGCATTCGACATCACCATGAATGGTGGGATGGGAGTGGATATCCCGACAGGCTCGCAAAAAAGGCGATACCCGTTGATGCGCGAATCATCGGGGTCGCCGAGACCTATGATTTTCTAACCGCCGGTTCGCCGTGGAGCGCACCCCTCGCACCTGAGGAGGCGCTGATCGAAGTGCGAAAATGGTCGGGAATACAGTTTGAGCCCGTAGCCGTGGAGATGCTGGAGCGAGTTTGGTCGCGCATCCAGCCCCCAAATCAATTGCCTTAGACGGTTAGTTTCGATGGATTGACGACGCGCCGGAGGTGTTTGTGCTGAGCGCCTTCGGAGCGCCAGAATAACTGACCGTCGACGCACCGCTCGCGTCAGCGTGGAGTTTTTCCGAGGCGTTGACCGTTAAATTGGAGGCACCCGACCCCTTTGCTTCGACAGTGACAGCTTTGAAGCCAGCGCCATCGAATCCTGCTCCCCCGTCAGCCCGAACATCAACCGACTCGGAGGTCCCGCCGACTTTGACGTGCGTCCCCCCGCTTAAGCTGAACTTCGCCGAGTCGCACTTCAACCCATCCCACTCCAAATGCGATGCGCCGCCGGCTTCGACGTTGAGTCGCTTTGTCGTGCCCGTCACCGTGGCCTTGCTCGCTCCTGAAAGATTAAGTTCGAACATGTCCGATTTCACGTCGGTCAAGTGAAGTTGGCACGCGCCATTGAGATCAGCCGAATCGAGAATTGGGGTCGTGATCGTCAATCTAAGCGAGCCGTTCACGTCCAGGCTTCCTTTGATTCCTACTTTCAAGATCCCGTCGTGCACGCTGGACTCGATATAGCTGAGCGCGTCCGACGGCGCTTCGACCGTCAAACTCGTTTTCGGACCTACTCGCGTGATGACTTCGAACGCTGAGCCAATATCGATCCCGTGAAAATCTCCAACCTCGCGCTTTTCCACGGTCATTGGACCACTAGCCGAGTGACCCCGATGAAAACTCGAACCGTGCGACATCCGTGCCTTTGCGGCAAGCAGCAGACATCCAGAGTTAAAAAGAGCGCCGGCGCAAAGGACGCCGACAAGGAGAATTCGAGCACGCATGCAGACATTACGCCTAATGTCCGGCTCAGGATTCCGAAAGTTGCGAAGGTATCCTCTTAGCCAATGACGATGCAGGATCTGTTCGCCCAGCTGAATGCCTATTGGGCGTCTCAGGGCTGCGCGATTCTGCAGCCGTACGACCTCGAGGTTGGCGCTGGAACCAAGCATCCCGCCACGGCGCTTCGAGTTCTCGGCCCTGAAGCCTGGAACATCGCGTATGTTCAACCATCGCGACGCCCAAGCGACGGTCGATACACCCGAAACCCTCAGCGTAGCCAGCGGTATTACCAGTACCAAGTGATCATGAAGCCTAGTCCGACGAACATCGTGGACCTCTACATGGGCTCTCTTGATGCTCTTGGCTTCGATACGAAAAAGAACGATGTACGCCTAGTGGAGGATGACTGGGAAGACCAAGCGGCCGGCGCGAGTGGTGTGGGCTGGGAGGTCTGGGTCAACGGTGCTGAGGTCACGCAGTTCACGTTTTTCCAACAGATGGGCGGAATCGAATGCAATCCTGTCTGCGCGGAGATCACTTACGGCCCTGAGCGTCTGTGTCTCATGCTCAGTAATGCGACATCTTTCTGGTCCGATTTGAACTGGAACGACACGCTGACTTACCGGAAGGCTGAGTGGCAGCTGGAGATGCAACATTGCGTATACAACTTTGAGGTCGCCTCAACGGAAATGTTGATTCAATTATTTGAGATGTACGAGAGCGAATCGAGACGGGTCATCGAAATGCCCGTATTCTGGGATGCAGAGCAGGGAATTCTCACGACATCCGAGACCGCCGCATCTAGCCCGGACCTCTTAGAAACTGGACCAATGGCCCTCGTGTACCCGGCATTTGATCTTGCACTCAAGTGCTCGCACGTTTTCAACTTACTCGACTCGCGCGGAGCGGTGGGGGTCACGCAACGCGCAAACTACATAAACCGAATTCGGGCACGAGTTCGAGCTTGTTGCCTGAAACACCTCGAACAGTACAGCAGCCCCGTCGTATAAATTGAATCTGAAAGTGAACATAAGACCTTCGGCCTAGCGTCACAACGAACGTAACGGGGCGCGCGATGGAACGTCTGTAAAGCACAGGCAAACATCGTGGCACAAACAGCAGTTGTGAAATTAGGCACGTCGGTAGCAAGTCGTATGGAACTGGATACAGACGCTTCGCTAGTGCGAAGAGCCAGAGCAGGCGAATTCTCCGCGTTCGAACAGTTGTTCGACCGCCACCGTTTGCTCGTGTATCGATTTGCTTACCAAATGACCAGCCGACGCGACGATGCTGAAGACATGGTTCAAGAAGCCTTCGTCCGCGCTTACCAAAATCTTCATCGATATCGAGACGAGGCTAAATTCACCACGTGGTTGCTTCGGATTGTCTCCAATTTGTGTACCGACCAAGCCCGCATGTCGCAGCGCCGAACGGTACTTGAGCAACAAGAGGCAGGCGGTGCCCTTGATTGGATGACTATCGGTACGACTGAGAACCCCGTCGAAAACCTGGAGCAAGAACGCCGAGCGATCGCCCTCAGAAAGGCGCTGAACGCTCTACCGATCCATCACCGATCGGTCATCATTCTTAGAGATCTAGAAGAACGTGAGTACCCGGAAATGGCGGAAATATTGGGATGCACCGTAGGTGGCGCGAAGCTGAGAGTTCTACGCGCTCGACGGGCCCTTCGCGACCGATTGGCTCCCCTCCTCGGTGAGGACGGAGTTTCATTATGAAAAACAGCAAGATTGAGCAACTGACGAATATGGCCTTTGGCGATTCTCCATTGGTTGACCCTTCCACGCTCTCCGGTGCCGAACTCCGCGAGCTCGAGAACCTCAAGCATTTGCGCCAAGATTTGCGCTTGCTCGGAAACGTTCCTGAGCCCCAGATTTCCATCGACCGTGTTCGAGATGCCATTCTGCGCGAGGGCCTGAAGCCACAAGCGGAGCCGAAGTTTGGTTGGTCGTGGTTTGCCATGCCCCTCGCGACTTGCGCGATCGCGTTTGCGATTGTATTTTTCCGACCCAAAGCAAACGTGAACCCAAATATCGTTCTGAACCCGAATCTCACAGCGGTCAACTCGAAGTTCGACCGTGTAACGCTCGGATCTGGCGACTCGGACCTGCGCGGTGGCGATCTTGGAAACATGATCTCGCAACCAGTAGGCACTTACAGTTCGTTCATCGACACCACCGGCGAGGTTTCGTCTTCAAGTCGAGATCGGTCTAGTTCTAACAGCGATTCCAATTGGGGCATCAGTCGTCCCGATCCCAATCGTCCGCTGATCATCTGGCCGCCTGTCACTGACAGTTCTCCTGCTCCGCAGTCAGACGTCGCAAAGATTGAGACCGTGGCCCTCAAGCAAGACGAGAGCAGTGGCCTAATTCTTATCGATCAGGATCGTGATAACGCAAGCATGACGCCTCGGGCAACCGAAGTAGGGAGTCCTTCTAATGTCCTTGTTGGCGGCTAGTTTCGCGCTGCTACTGGACGGGCGGTTGGAGCAAACGGGGCAACTCGTTCGTCGCGACCAGCAACTCTACTCGTCAATCAGTCGTTCCATCTTGGTTATCCAAGACGGAACGCAAGAGCGCGTTTCAGCTCTAATCGGGGGGCGCATGGTCGTAACGCATGTCGCTGGCACTCCCTCAAATTTTGTTTCTGCGCGCTTGCAAAACGGACAGTCATTGAAATTGACTTATGTCGCTCGGGATCCAAACTCGCAGCTGACGGCATACATGGCCAACGAGGACCTGCCCGATTCTTTAGTGCCAATCCGAGTCACCGACCACGTTCCGACTCCCGGCTCGACCGTCCTTGCGGTACTTACAAACAGTGCGATTTCAAGCACGATTGCTCGTACAGATGGCTTCGGAATTCTGAACGGCACGCGCCGCATGATTCCGCTCTACGAGGTCCGATTTGAGGCATCTCCGGAACTTGTCGGAGGTGCTCTCGTCTTCACGACGACCGGTCAGCTCGTCAGCGCGGTGAGCGCGGCATTGCGCCCCCCTCAGTCAAACAACGGCGTAAAGAACATTCAGGACATAGTGAACCAGGCGCGACAGAGCGCTCAAAACCGCGGACAAGCTCTCACGTACGGCCCGGCGGGACAGGCAATCGCCTACGTACCATGTATCGAACTCACCCGGCGCGTGATCGATGGCTTCTTATCACCGTCGCACGAGGTCGTGCACCCCGCGCTCGGCGTGTTCTGCGTCGATAACATCGGTAGCGGCGCTTTGATTCAGCGAATATCGCCAGGTTCAAGCGCAGAAAAGATCGGTATTAGGACCGGAGACATCATTTTGCAAATTGGGAACGCCCGAATCCGAAACCAGATCGACTTTGCGCGAGTGATGTTTTTCCAAAAGGTTGGATCCAAGGTTACGCTGATGCTCACATCCGGCAATCGAACTCGCGTGATTGACGTCGTCGTTGGCAAGCAGACGGATTAGAACTCAGCGCTACTCCGCGAGAAACTCTCGAAGGTGTCGCGCTTGCTGCACTCCGTCAAGTAGAAACGCATCGTGCCCGTACGGGAGGTCAATCTCAACGTGCGATGACGCCAACCCGGCGGCAAGCGCCATCTCGTGCATTTTCAACGACTGATGGGTTGGGTAAAGCCAATCCGAAACAAAGCTTGTGAATAAATACTTCGACCTCGAACCCACTAGGGAAGTCAGCTCGAAGTAATCGATCGCGCGCGTGATATACAAGAGGCTGTTTGCGTCGAACCGAGCGGTGAACTTGTCACCTTGGTGGGCCAGGTAGCTTTCCACTTCAAACTCGACCCCAAAGTGGTAGTCCGGAGTTCGCTTATCCTGCAATCTACGGCCAAACTTACTCTCAAGCGCCGCTTCGCTAAGGAAGCTCAAGTGCCCAACCATTCGACCTACGGCAAGACCGGCGACCGGACCGGGTCGTTCGTAATCCCCATCTTTCCAGGCCGAGTCGCGCAATATTGCTTGGCGAACGATTTCGTTGAAGCCAATTTGCATCGGTGAGTGTGCCGCACAACTCGCCGTAATGAACGCACGGTCAACGGCGTCCGGAAAGGCAACGGTCCAGTCGAGCGCCTGCATGCCGCCCATACTGCCGCCCGCAACCGCGTATAGCCGATCAATGCCAAGCGATTCCATCGCGCGCTTTTGCACGGTAACCATGTCCCGGACCGTGATGATAGGAAAACGACATCGGTACTCGCTGCCGTCCGGATGCACCGAAGTCGGCCCAGTCGTGCCGCGACAACCACCGAGGCAATTTGTGGCCACTATGTAGAACTTATCTGTGTCCAACGCCTTGCCCGGACCGATCAACCGTTCCCACCAGCCGATGGCGTGCGAATCACCCGTCAGCGCATGACAAACCAGAATTGCGTTCGATCGATCTGAGTTTAGGGTGCCCCAAGATTCGTAGGCAACGGTGACAGAAGGTAGCTCGCCTCCGACCTCGAGGTGAGTCGTGCCGATCTCCACAAACTCACGCGCGGCATCAGCAGGGGCCGTTCTTTCGTTTTCCTGAAAAAGGCCAGGATCGATCCTCACGGGCTATTCGCGTCGGAAGCTGCGCTTTCCGTTTGCGTCCTTCTCTTCAACGGGTGCGGGTTGAACCGGTTGCTCAGCGACAGGTGCGGCGGGTGTCGGTGTCGGTGTCGGAGCTGGAGATTGATTCTGTTGAAATCCGGGTGCCGAGCGCTGGAAGCGCTGTGCCGTTTCCGGCATCGTCATCGCGCCTGGAACTCCGCGAGCTACCGCGGACCCAACGGTAGAAACTGGTCTCGGAGCTGCTGGCTTCCCAACCATTCCTTCGTTCCCGCCGAGATTGACAAGGCGATCAAATTCGAGCGGATCCTTCGCGCGCTGACGCGCATCCTCTAAGTCAACGAGGTCGCGATCCACCAAACCAGCGAGCGATTGATCAAGCGACTGCATTTTTAGCCGCGACCCGGTTTGGATAAGCGAGCCGATCTGATACGATTTGTTTTCGCGAATTAGGTTCCGAACGGCGCTGTTGCAAACCAAAACTTCGTGGGCGGCCGTTCTCCCGCGCCCGTCTCGTCGCCGAACTAGAGTTTGCGAGAGCACTCCGATAAGGTTTACCGAAAGCTGCATTCGAATCTGTTGCTGTTGGTGTATCGGAAAGACATCAATGATGCGGTCAACGGTCTGTACCGCGTCGACCGTATGCAGGGTGCCAAATACGAGGTGGCCAGTTTCCGCCGCGGTGATCGCCAGGTGTATCGTCTCAAGGTCGCGCATTTCACCGACGAGAATCACATCTGGGTCCTGCCTGAGAACGTACTTGAGTGCGTTCGTGAAGGACATCGTGTCAACCTCCAGCTCGCGCTGATTGATCAACGCGATGTGGTCACCGTGGACGAACTCAACAGGGTCTTCGACGGTGACGATGTGCAGTGGTTGCGTTCGATTGATCCGGTCAAGCATCGCGGCGAGCGAAGTTGACTTTCCAGAACCGGCGGGTCCAGTGACGAGTACCAACCCTCTCGGGCGCTGGATGAAGTCGTACACCGCGGGCGGCAGTTGTAGGTCCTCAATCGTCAAAATGTCGTACGGAATGACGCGAAACGCGGCCTGACAATGGTTGCGTTGTTGGTAAGCATTGCCGCGAAATCTACTTAAGCCTTTAACTTCGTACGAGAAGTCAAGTTCAAGGTCTCGTTCGAAGCGTGCCACCTGCTGCGGCTTAAGCAAGTTGTATAGCGCAGCGCGGAACTCGTTGTTCGTGTAGTGCGGTGCGTCGAGATCGATCAGGTCGCCATGAACGCGCACGTACGCGTGCCCCGTGTCGGTTTTGAAGTGGAGGTCCGAGCCATCCATGCTGACGCATTCCTTCAGAAACCATTCAATGGGCTGCAACTGGCGAACCTCCTTCGACGAGGCCGGAGTTTATCGCGCGTCGCGTGAAGTCCTGAGGGTTTGAGCACTTCGATAGGGCGTGCTCATAGTCGATCCTGCCTTCGCGGATAAGCCCGAGTAAGCATCCGTCCAGCGTCTGCATCCCCATCTCGGAGCCTGTTTGGATGTCTAGATAGAGTTGATGCGTCTTTCCGTCGCGGATCAGGGTCCGGATCGAATTCGTCGCCAGCATGACTTCGTACGCGGCTACGCGGCCCTGTCCATCTTTCGTCGGCAGCAGGGTTTGGGAGACAACCGCTTGAAGGGTAGCCGCCAATTGAGTGCGGATTTGCGCTTGCTGCTCAGGACTGAAAACGTCAACAACACGGTCAATGGTCTGAGCGGCGTCAACCGTGTGTAGCGTGGACAGGACCAAGTGTCCAGTTTCGGCCGCAGAGATTGCAAGCTGGATCGTCTCTAGGTCGCGCATTTCGCCGACGAGAATCACGTCGGGATTTTGTCGCATCACGTGTTTCAACGCATCAGCAAAGGAATGAGTGTCCGTTGAGTGCTCACGCTGATTGATAATGGACTTTTGATCCACGTGAATAAACTCTATCGGGTCCTCGATTGTCATCACGTGCGAACGCTTGTGAGTATTGATATGATCGATCATCGCCGCGAGCGATGTCGATTTACCGGAGCCGGTCGGACCAGTGACCAAAATTAGACCACGCGGTAGCAAGGAAATTTTCTTGCAGACCTGCGGCATATTCAGGTCGTCAATCGTGCGAATCTTGAACGGGATGACGCGGAAGACCGCCCCGACATTTCCTCGTTGCCAAAACATGTTCACCCGAAATCGGGCTAAGTTCGGCACGTTGTAGGAGAGATCAACTTCTTTGAACGTCTCAAGACGTTCCATTCGCTCCGGATTCAGCATCCCGAAGAGCAGGGAAAGGTGCTCGTCGGGTGTCATCAACAGCTCAGGGAACCGCTTCAAATCACCGCGGATTCGCATGATCGGAGGCTGACCGCACTTCAGATGCAGGTCGCTCGCATCCATCGAAACCAGCTTTTCAAGCAGCGCGTCGACGGTCAGCTTCATATCATCGCAACCGAACCCTTTTCCATTAGTCCAAAAACGAACTCGCACTCGGACCGCCGAGGACCAGCATTCCGTGTTATTGTCGCACGATTGACATTTATCTGCGCAGCATTTGCTTCAATTCCGAAGCAATTCCCGCGTACCGCATCGCAGTTTCTTCCGCAACCACACCTGCTTTCACATAACGAAGAATCGATTGGTTCATCGTTTGCATGCCCCAAAAGCTGCCTTCGTTCATATGATGATAGAGGTCACTAAAGTGACCGTCTTCGATCGCCTTACTGACCGTTGGCGTGCAAATGAGGATCTCCATCGCGACGACTCGACCCGCACCGTCCGCGCGAGGAACGAGTTTCTGGGCAACGATCGCCCGGAGCGAACCCGCCAAACGCTGACAAAGGTGTTCGCGTTCGTGAGGAGGGAACATGTTGACGATGCGATCCATCGTCTCGTAGGCACTCGCCGTATGGACTGTTGAGAAGACAAGGTGACCGGTCTCACCAGCCTGCAGGGCCACGTTCATGGTGGTCACGTCGCGCATTTCTCCGATGAGAATGACGTCAGGTGCTTCACGAACAACGGCACGCAGGGCAGGCCCAAAATCGTCGGTGTCAATACCGATTTCACGTTGGCTGACGTACGCCTTTTTGTCTCGGTGGACAAAC
>JBBRML010000043.1:0-33756 GCA_038230855.1 Fimbriimonadales bacterium
ATTCAGTTCTCGCAGCAGCCGAGGCAAGGTGAACTCCTTGTAGAGATCAAAGCCGTACTGCGTCACGTCTTGGGCGATCAAGTTAATTTCGATAGCCCCCGTGCGAGCTAGCTCTCGCGCCTCAGCGAGCACGCGTTCAATTGGCTTGCTTTGGTGTCCACCGCGAAAGCTCGGGATCGTGCAGAACGTGCAACGATGATCGCATCCCTCTGAGATTTTCAGGTACGCGCTCCACGGAAAACCTGTGCGGGTTCGGGTGCCGACGTCTGCCCACAGATGGTGTGGGGGCTGGACATCGATGCGTTCCGCGTCGCCTTGTCGCACCTTGCCCACGATTTCCGCGAAGCGCGCCATCTGCCCCACGCCGACATAGGAGTCTGCTCCTGGTGCGAGGCGGGCGAGCTCCGGGCCGAGACGTTGCGCCAAGCAACCTGCGACGATCACCGCGCCCGTCCTTCCTGCGTTCCGCTCGCGAATCGCGGCCTTGATTGCTCGTATGCTCTCCTCTTTGGCTGAGTCGAGGAATCCGCAAGTGTTAATAATGGTCACGCCCGTGCGCTTCGCGCTTCCATCCACGTCGTAACCCGAGGAACTGAGAACAGCGGCGATTTCTTCGCTGTCAACCTCGTTCTTTGCGCATCCCAACGTGACGATGCGCACTTTTTGGTTCAATTCGGGCACTCGTTCATTATGGCGCTTTCCGAATTTGGTAAATAGTACTATAGAAAAACGGTACTTCTTACACCAATTAGAGGGCGCGTATAACGTACGAATATTTGAATTAATGCAACATTCACCATCGTATTTCTGTCAAGATTGGCCGCGACCAACGCGGAACATTCAACATCTCTGCAAATTTAGGTTCCGCAGGTAATCACGCCCTCCCCGCTGTTACAATCGCTTCGGATTCAAAGATCAGCGTTCGTGCGACGATGACGGTCGCACTAGGTCAGACGGCAGTGTCCTGCACTCTCTCCGAGAATTCGACGAATTCAGCCGGGCACCCACCGGCCCGAACGCGTCTGACATGCCCTTCACCTCGTCGAGCGTCGTCGTCCAGATCCAAGACCCGGCATCGGCTAAAATGGGCTATGACACAGCGACTCCCGGAATGGCTCACCATCCGGCTTCCTCGACCCGACACCATCAAAGAGGTCGAAGGAATGATGCGCGCCAAGAGCCTGCACACCGTATGCGAGAGTGCTCGATGCCCGAACTTGCCCGAGTGTTGGAGCAAAAAGACGGCAACATTCATGATTCTCGGAGACACTTGCACCCGTAGCTGTGGCTTCTGCGCAATTAAGGTCGGGAAGGGCGAGCAGGTCAACGCGAGCGAACCTGAAGACGTTGCCCAGGTCACCGTAGATCTCGGGCTGAAGCACGTCGTCGTCACATCTGTTGCGCGAGACGACCTCGCCGATGAGGGCGCCAAGCAGTTCGCCGACACTATCCGTGCAATTCATGCCGCAAATCCGGCGATTATTGTCGAGGTTTTGACCCCAGATTTCAAAGGGAAGCGTTGGTGCCTGCAAATAGTCGTGGACGCCTCGCCCGAGATCTACAACCACAACATCGAAACCATTGAGCGATTGCACACTGTCGTCCGACCCCAAGCAAAATACGAACGGACGATGGGAGTCTTGAAAACCGTCAAGGAAATGGACCCGAAAATCTACACAAAATCGGGCATCATGCTGGGACTGGGAGAAACGCGGCAAGAGGTCATAAAGACCCTTCAGGACCTACGTGACATCGGCGTGGATGCCGTGACAATCGGTCAATACTTAAGGCCGACGATGCGCCACCTACCCGTACACGAATACATCCACCCAACCGAGTTTAAGGAATACGAGCAAATCGGGGAAGAAATGGGCTTTGCCTTTGTCGCCAGCGGGCCATTCGTTCGAAGCTCATACAACGCGATCGAATTCAGCAAGAAAGTCATGGCCGAGCGTCTCGAAAAGTTGGAAATGCTTCCCTTGGCTTGACCACCTGGCACGAGCGTAATTCCTAGGACCCAAATCGATCGCGATGCGTCTTAATATGAAGACATAGCGTGACTCTTCCTCGCCTTTCGTGGCTGCCAGTACGCGTGGGCTTGGCCATTATTCCGGCCGGGCTTGTCGTCTTTCGCGCGGCACTTTACGTCGTCGCATGCCTTCACACGATCGCCGCTCCTGGTCTGCCCGTCGAATTTGAAATCGAGACGCCGTCGGGAGCCCTGAAACTCAAGGCGAAATCGTACACCGTTGACCCAAGTCAGAGCCTGATTCATGTAACGGGAGTTGAAATTGTCTCACCGAGTGGTGAGCAGCTAGGAACTTGCGATTTTGCCACCGCAAAATACGCCCTCAACGGCACAGAACTTCGTCGAGTGCGAGTGGTCGCAGAGCTGATAAGCGCTAACCTTCGTCGCAACTCAGATGGGCGTCTCGACCTCCAAAAATATCTGCCTACTACGAAGTCGACGGGCGAACCGGTCGCGTTCGATATCGACGTCCGCCACGTCGTCGCCCGCATCGAGGATCACTCAACGGCAACGGTCGTTCGCCGTCACTTTGACTTCGACGGGGTCAAAATCGTCGGTACAGGTGACGAGTGGATCGCGAAGTCTCGGGTCCAAGCTGAACAGATCGGCAACGTGCAGTTTCGCTTGGTACACAGCCTGGATAAATCCCTCGTCGCGGAGGTTGATTTTGGGGGTAAGCAACTCGCAAATCTCTTCTCGCAATACCGCGACGCCAAAGGGATGCCCCCGGTTTTGCGCGAGATCAGTATTCAGAGCCTTTCTGTCGCTGCTCCTCTCACCGCCGTAGTAAACAAGCAAGGGAAATTCTCTTTTCAGGGCCAGTTGACCGCTAGCGCCCGTGGTCTGAAGTATCGCGAGTACTCAGCGGATGAGATTGACCTGCGAGGTACGGTTAGTGAGATCGGATTTGATGGCGAATACCGCGTGCGAGTCGATCAAACCACCGTGAGCGGAACCGGGCACGCGCGATTCGGTCCGAAACTAAAACTGGTGGCGTCCACCGTCGGCCAAACGATCGACAAGGATCACCTGCCGAAGCTTGTTACGAAGTGGATCCCCTCAAAGGTGAACTTTCGCCGAGCGAACTTTGACGGCATTTTGCAGTTCAACGGCGACGAGCCAACGTGGCAAGGCGCTTTCAGCGCCGACCAAATCTCTTACGATCAGGATGTCGCCTCTAACGTTCGCGTCCACCTCACCGCTAGCCCTAAGAAAATCGCAGGCTCGATCGAGAAAGCAAACGCGCAAGGGCACGAAATTTCCGGCGTCGGGAGTGTGAACCTAGCTTCGCATCAGATCGAGGCGACGGTCAACATTTCTAAAGGTCCGGTAGCGTCTATCTTTCGGCGCTTCGGTAATTCAGATTTCTCCGGTCAGGTCGCCGCCTCCGTCCATCTGACCCACGACGTGAGCGCGCCTAAGTTGGAATTCTCTGCAACAGGAAACTTGGTGTGGAAGAGCCCCACAAAGGGTCCAATTGACCTAGGTCAAATCGTTGCCGTGGGAGACTTTGACCATGGATTCCTCACGCTCCGGCAGGCGTATTCGAAAGGCCCGAATGGCCTGATTACCGCCGAAGGCAAGGTTGACGATAGGAAGCGACTGAACTTTGAAGTCGTTGCTCGCGCGGTACCGGCGTCGCTGATCGAACCCGGTCTTGCGGGCAATGCATTTCTAAAGCTCAAACTGAAGGGAACCACCGCCGAGCCGCTGGCCACTGGTCGCCTGGAGACCTACGGCGTTAAGTACCAAACCTGGGCCCTACCTATCGTCAAGGCGGATATCGTCGCCAATCGACACCAGGTTACGTTGGTCGGATTGAAAGCCGTTAGCGGCTCGGGATCTTTTGGCGGCACCGCAAGTTACACCTTCGACTCTCGCGCCGTGTCCGGTCAACTTAGCGCGACGCGCATACGACTTGCAGACTTCATACCCGGGGACACCGTCGGTTCGATCGACGTGCCGAGCTTAACAATTGGGGGCACGCTCGACCATGTGATCGCTTCCGGACAGCTGACCAGCGCGAGCGCCGTAGTCCAAGGATTGCGCGCAGAAAAGCTTGTCGCGAACCTTCAGCTCGACGGCACGGATGCAAAAATATCCAGCGCAACGCTTCAGTTTGCCGGAGGCAAAGTAGTCGCGAATGGATCGTACGACACCCTACATCGAATCGGCCATTTCACCGCAAAAGCAACGGACGTCGATCTCGGATTACTTGCTCCAGAGATAACGAACGAGGTCTCTGTGGAAGGATCAGCCTCCGCTGATCTTGATCTCGATATTCACGGAAGTGAGCTTCAGAAGGCAAATCTGAGCGCGTCCGTGCGCAATGTCAAATTCAACTCGGTGCTGATCGGAAATGGCTATGGGGACGTCTCCACCGACGGCTCGATCGTATGGGGTTCTGCGGAGATCGGCCAGATCAACCGCTACATCAAGGCCGCAAATGTCCACTACGACCTTGAAACGCACGGACTTGGGGGTGAAATTTCGGCCTTAGACCTTCGGCTCGAAAACATTGTCCAAGCGACGCAACGTTACCAAGAATTCCTTTCGCCTTCGGCTCGCGAAGTCATTTCCCAGATTCAGGCGGGAGTGAATATCGAAGGCTCCATTCAACGCTACGGCGACAACGGCTCTATCGGATTAGACATGAAGCTGATCGAGTCTCCCGCCGTTCTATTCCGGGGCCACAACGTTGGTGCTCTGAAGGCGGCCGGCTCACGCCTAGGAAAGAGCTGGATCGTGAAGAGCTTCGTAGTCGATGGGGGCCTCGGGAGACTTACGCTGTCCGGAACGGCACAAGAGGACGGCAAGGTCAACCTTGACGGCGAACTCGACAAATTGCATCTTGAAAAGCTTCAAGAGTTCGATGCCGCGTTGGCCGCACTGAGCGGCACGATCGATCAGGTGACTTTTAGCGCAACGGGCGATATCAAATCTCCCGACATTTCCGCCTCTGCATCCGCGTCAGGGCTGCTTGCCAAGGCCGGCGGCGATGCCGACGCATCGCTACGGCTCAGCCTAGATGAAATCAAAATTTCGCACGACCAGGGCGTTTCCGTTGACGGACGCTACTTCTATCGCGGCTTTACTGGAAACATCTCGGGTTCTTCCCCAATAGCATTTCCGTTTGAGGTGGATCAAACGACTCCGATCACTGCCTCCTTGACCCTAGTTCCGAGAGATTTCGCCGAGGTAGCCTCCCTCCTGCCCGGCCTCGATCCAAAGCGCACATCGGGCCTGATATCCGGAAACATTGCGCTTTCTGGTTCGCTACAGTCGCCCGTGATCGCTGGCTCCGTACGACTCGCGGAAGGGTTAATAAACGATAAGAAGCGCCCCGCCGCGATTGGATTCTCAGGTGTAGAGGACTCGCTAAAGAATGTTGATGCCAGCCTCGTGATGGGCCCGAACGGCATGAATCTCGTCACGAAAGCGAGCCTTTCTCAGGGTGGAACGACAACAGCGACGGTGGGTATGACCGCTGAAACCACGAAAGCCGCCCTAAAGAGCCTCTTCGCCGGTGAGTTTGAGAGCTTGTTGCAGCTGCCAATCGCGGGAAGCGTCACATTGAAGGGAGCGTCCGTTCGCCAAGTCATTCAGAAGGACAACGTGACCGCCACTGAACTTGCGGCCGGCAAGCGCCTATATGTGACCAGCTCTGGTTCAGTATCAGCGTCGATGAGCGGTGACATTTCCATCGGGGGCACCGTTCAAGCTCCCGCGATAAAGGGCGAGCTTGGCGTGATGAACTCAACCATTGTTATCCCTACCTTGCAACCTTCGACCGCGTCGGGCGGACCTGTGACTTTCGATCCGACGTTCGACGTAACTCTCAGCCTTTCGGGCACAAATCGCGTTCGCACCTCGACCGCCGAACTCAATCTAGGCGGTGACGGTAGCCTGCGCGGATCTGCCGCGAAGCCGATTGCTCACGCCGATTTATTCGTGGTTCAGGGCACGTTCAAGTTGCCTGGCGGAGCGGTCCGACTCGAGCCGGGCGGAACCGTTGTGTTCAATTACGATGGAACTGCGCACGATCCAGTCGCTCAACTTACGGTCGACTTAGACGGTCACTCTGCTTTCACCATGGCTCGGAGCCAAGATCAAATTGAGCGCTACGACATCTCGATTTCAATTCGGGGCGATGCTCTCCGCGACGATTCGCTTCGCTTAACCGCCACGAGCGACCCGCCCGACCTTTCGCAAGACGAAATCCTCCGATACCTCGGTCGGACCGATATTTTGACGTCACTCAGCTCAGGCTCGACACGGGCAGATGCCGAGCGCAAAATCAAAGATGCCTTGACCGGGTTTGCGCTTCCAAGCGTGTTCGACAGCTTTTCGAAGCAAATCGCCGCCGCCATCGGCCTCGAATACTTCAGTCTTGAATACAACTCCTACGATCAGGCTTCCTTGGCTTTTGGAAAGATTCTTGCTCCTGGATTGAGCTTCCAAGGCTCGCGACAACTCTCCGTACCTCCGCCCGGGTTCGCTCAACGATACGACGTAAGGCTCGTGTACCGGCCACGGTGGAAGTCCCGGAAGTATGACCGCTTCAGAATCAGCCTCGGCGCCGACGAACTACGCCCCTGGAAGATTGCGCTGGAATACTCCTTCCGCTTCTAATTCATGTCGCGACCGGCTCGGTCGAACCCCGACCGGTAATCGTAAAACGCGTTACACTACTCGCCAATGCACGATCGTTCCGCCGCCCTTGCGCTGCTTCAAGAACATACACCGAGCGACTCCCTACGCCGCCACTGTCTAGGGGTTGAAGCCTGTATGCGTTGGTACGCCGACAAACTCGGAGAAAACGTCGAGATGTGGGGCGCAGCCGGCCTGCTTCACGACTTCGACTACGAACAGCATCCGGATGAGCATCCGATCTGGGGCATGCAATTGCTCACGGATCTGGGCTGGGATCCGCAAATAATTCGTGCCATCGCCAGCCACTACGAAGCGAAAACCGGGGTTGCGCCCGAGACTCCAATCGAGCGCTACCTGTTTGCCTGCGATGAACTGAGCGGATTAGTGACCGCCGTCACCTACGTGCGGCCCAGCAGAAACATCGCCGATGTTGAGGTCAAGAGTGTGACTAAGAAGCTGAAGACGCCCTCCTTCGCGATGGGCGTCAATCGCGACGATGTCGCAAACGGTGCGCTTCTAATTGGTCTCCCGATCGAAGAACACATTGCGAATGTGATCGCTGCGATGACGGCAGCAGCGCCCTCCCTCGGCCTCGCCGGTGATGCTTGATTCCGCTGCGTGATGATCGAGAAAGGCGATTCTTTCCGGTCGTCACGTGGACGCTAGTCGCCCTTTGCACCGTCGTCTTCTTCTGGGATCGAAAGTTCACGCTGGCCCTTGGCACTGTTCACTTCGCCGACCTCATGATGCGTCCGCGCGAAGTCTGGCTCGCGATCACTGGCCGCGGCGACCCGTTTGCCCTCGTCACTCTTTACACGTCGATGTTTCTGCATGGCTCGGTGCTCCACCTAGCGGGCAACATGGTCTTCCTTGCCGTGTTCGGCGCAAGCATCGAAGACGTGATGGGGTCGTGGCGCTTCGCACTCTACTACTTCGGCTGGGGTATCGCCGCTGCCCTCACTCAAATCTTTGTGAATACGACGTCTCT
This sequence comes from Fimbriimonadales bacterium, assembly GCA_038230855.1. Lineage (GTDB taxonomy): Bacteria > Armatimonadota > Fimbriimonadia > Fimbriimonadales > Fimbriimonadaceae > Fimbriimonas. The sequence goes on from JBBRML010000043.1 coordinate 7,671, forward strand.
CGCCCCCACTCTCGGCGCCTCCGGTGCCATTGGTGGCATCATGGGCGCCTACCTCTTGCTCTTCCCGGCCAATAAAATCAGGGTCTCGATTCCGTGGTTGGGGTTTGCTACTTTCAAGCTCAATGCGTGGGTGATGCTGCTTATTTGGTTTCTCTACCAAGTTTGCATTCCGCAAGACGGGGTCGCGAATTGGGCACACGCTGGCGGCTTTCTCGCTGGAATGCTGACCATATTGGCGATGGGGGGCCGTCCTGCGGTTCTTGAGGCGGCGCAACGCGAAGGGTTTTTAGGGAACAATTCGTCTAGTGCCGAACACTCCTGACTTCTTGACCGTGACTAACAGTCCGGGAGATAGCTTCTCAGCCGCACGTAGCGGCCAGGGGAACGCATGAAGCGACTCGGAATTCCAGTCTGGGTTTTTCTCGCCGCCTCGCTTGCCGTCTGCCTTTCGATCTTCTCCATCGCGAAGCGTCATCGCGTTGAAGCGCACAACAAAGCGGTCTGCATCGCGGCGGAGTTTGAAACAATCGAGTCAATGTCCGTATCGCAAGGGCTGACCGTAGATAAAGGAATCGAGAATCTTAAGGCTGCGGGCTTGCGCGGCGTCGTGCTTTCCGAGGAAACCGTTGGCGATCTGATCGGTCAGAGCAGGGCGGCCTTCACCACGTTGCAGTTCGGCTCGGAACGCACAACTTCGCTCCCTCAGCTCATCTTCACCGATCCACAGACGCTGGCTCGGGTTGAGAAAGCACTCCAAATACGATTCCGCACCGCTATGCGCCAAAGTAGTGCGCGCGGACTCGTGCTCACTCTGCCGCAGATCTCGCCGATCCTCGTGCGGGCCCTGGCGATTGGCCTCAATCCGACGCAAGTGGCTATCGCTCGTAGGTCCAAACTTGCGATCATCGCCCGATGTGCCAACCCGGTCGGCGCGTCGGCGAGCACGGTTCGCGACACCCTCACCTGGATCCACGATGACGGCGCGATTGCGTTCCTGCCCGTTGGCGACCAGGTGCTCGGTCGACGAGAGTCAATCAAGACGACGACAAAGGTGCTCCACTCGCTGGGCCTGTTCTACGCCTCGCCTGAGTTCACAAAGATCGGCGGTGACCAAAACGTGCTCGAAGATGCGAAAGATATCGTCATTCGCTTGCACTCAGCCCAGGCCGCCGAACTGGACAAACTTGCCGCGACTGATGCCGTTGAACGGTACGGGAAAGCTGCACGCGAACGAAATATGCGAATCCTGCTCGTTCGGCCCCTTTCATTCGCCGCAGAGCGGCCTCTCGCTTCATTCGCGGACTTTGTCAAGAACATTCACCTGATGATCCTACGTGAGGGTGGCGATGTCGGATTGCCCCGACCTTTCACCGAGCCGGGTATTCCCAAGTTGTTTTTCCCTGTTTTGGGCCTCGCCCTCGCCGCTGTAGTGTGGTGGGCCGCTTCTCTGTTCACCGCGAACCGGGTCATTCGGCTCGCAGGAGCCGCCTTCCTTGTCCTTCTCGGCGTTGCCTGTTACGTAAAAACGGGTCAGCAGGCCATGGCGTTTCTTGCGTCGTGCGCGTTTCCGGTTATCGCTTTCGACATGTTGGATCGCTGGCGGCCCAAGAACGTTATCGCGGGATTCGCTGTGGTCTCGCTCATCAGCGTCTGCGGCGGGCTCGCCGTTGCCGGAATGCTCAATGGACTGGGTTACTACGTGCGAGCGGACGAGTTTCGCGCCGTAAAGCTCTCTGTTTTCTTGCCGATCCTTGTCGTCGGCTTCATGTATTTCCGAAGCCTTGTCGACTGGCGACATAGCCTGCGGAGCCCGATCACGTGGGGCGCCGCCGCTACCGCATTTATCTTGGTCGCCGGGCTTGCCGTCATGATTGCGCGCACAGGCAACGACTCTGGAGTCGGAGTCAGCGGTGGCGAAACCCTCATGCGCAACTTGCTTGATCGCATTCTGTTCGTTCGCCCTCGAACGAAGGAGTTCCTGATCGGGCATCCGTTCCTGGTAGTGGGAATCGGCTATCTCAGCACCCTTAAACGAGGTGACTCTACGGGCTCGAATCTTGGCGGTTGGGTGGCAGTCATGCTGATGATTGGCGCGATGGGGCAGAGCGACGTCGTCAATACATTGACCCACCTTCACATTCCCGTCATGCTAAGTTTGGTCAGGATCGGCGAAGGATGGGTGCTAGGTGGGATAATCGGATATATCGCGTGGACTGTAGTCACATGGATTGGAACTGCGAGACTGAAGCCTACGGAAACTATTAATGCCTAACTTGCTTTTGGCCGGCTACATCGGTTGTGGCAACCTCGGCGATGACGCCATCATGCTCGGACTCGTCGAGGGTCTGAAAAACTCGAATTATAGTTTCACCGTGATGAGCGGTTCGCCCGAGGAGACGTACCGACAGCACGGCATTCCCAGCTTTCAGCGCACGGACGGAAAGGCCCTAGACGAAGCGATTTCCAAGTGCGACGCTCTGGTCTTTCCGGGCGGGAGCATTTTTCAAGACGCCACTTCCGTCCGCAGCGTGGGATATTACTCGAACCTAATCAAGAAGGCCAAAAGCGCCGGTAAGAAGGTGGTCATGCTCGGCCAAGGCATTGGACCGCTCGATTCGTTCTTTGGGAAAAAGATGGCGGCGACTGCGTTCAACATGGTTGATGCAATTGCCGTCCGTGATCCTCAATCTGCCACGACCCTCAAGGCCCTTGGCGTAAAACACACGCCCCGCATTACCGGCGACCTTGCGTTTTTGATGCCCGACGCGGTCAATCCTGCCGACCAGAACAACTTCAACGTCGGCGGAATGCGAATGATCGGCGTGTCAGTCAAGTCCCATGGCAAGTTGGATGTTGTCAGCATATTCGGAGACTTCTGCCGGCTCATTTTCCAATCCGGACAGATGCCCGTGTTGCTTGAGATGGACCGCAACGAGGACGGCCCGCTGATCGACAAGATCGAAAAGCAACAGGGAGGCAAGATTCCCGATATAAAGAAGCTGGCCTCACCCGTTCAGGTTCAGCAGCGCGTGATTAGAATGGATGCCATGGTGGCAACCCGACTCCACGCTGGAATCCTTGCAACGACGGTCGGAGTGCCATCCTTGATGGTGTCATACGACCCCAAAGTCGCCGCATTCGCCCGTAGTCTTGATCTCGGCGCCACCGTTACTCTGGACAGTCAGCTGACCGGCGCACGGCTCTATGAGGTCTTTCAATCATTCATCAAAAATCGCGATCGGAATATCAAGATCGTCGAAAAGAAACGCGTGGAATTCGCGCAAGCAGCCCTGCTCAATATTGAAATCCTGCGGGGCATCGTCAAATAGAACCGGTGTGCGGAGGTACACGTCCTTTAAATCATGAAATACTCGATCTTCCTATTCTTTGCGGTCCTCATGGCGGTCGTAATCGGCTGCGGTGGATCTTCCTCAAGCCTGACCACGGGTAGCACGACAGGGTTCGGCACCGTGAGTGGAGTTGTCTTCGACCAGAGCGGCGGAGTTGTCGCAAACGCGTCCGTCTACACGACGATGGGTGGCAGCAAATTCTCGACCACCAACGTAACCGGTGCTTACAGCTTGAGCAACGTCGCTGGTGCAGATATCGCGATTCAAGCGGAGGCCTTCCGCGGCACTACGCGATACTACGGCACGAACCTAGCATCCGTGTTCTCCGGCGAGCAATCCAAGAATGTCAACATCGCGCTGTTCCCATCCAACTCGCTTGGCCACATTGTAGGAACGGTTCGCGATTCCGCCGGCAGCTTCTTGAAGGGCGTTCGCGTCTTCGCTCGCCAAAACACGGCGGGTACCGTGCTCTCGAGCTCTGTCGGTATTTCCGATGCGACGGGAAGTTACTTCATTGACGGGATCGGTGCCGGAATTGACTATGCCGTTCAGGCGAACGCCAAGAGTTACGGCTCAGATTCAACGATCGTGAACGTCCGCAACGGCGAGACGAAGATTGTGAATATCGTGCTGCCTGTGGGTGCCACGGTCACGCCAGATGCTCCCACGAATTTCATGGCCCAGGCTTGGACCTCCCCGAAAAACGCGACTCGGTCCGCCAACGGCTCGGGCGTCATTACTGCGCTGAAGAATGCTCTCGGTGTCAAGCAGCACCGAGTTTCAAAGGTGAGTCGAGTTTCGGCGGGTACGAATGCGATCGAAGTCGACCTCTTCTGGGATCCGGTCATTGCGAGCAGCACGCTCGGCTACGGTATCTATCGAGCGCCCGGCGTCGTCGGTGCGGGCTCGTTGGTAAACGTGGACTTCAGCCGCGATCCACTCGGCGAGTTCTTTGCCGACCAAGACCCGAATCTAGTTGCCGACACGACGTACTCGTACGGTGTGACGACAGTTTCGACTTCATTCGACGTAGGAGCCGGCGGCGAGAGCTCAATGAGTTCAGTTGTCACGGTTGATCCGCTCCAAGCTCTGCTAATCAATAGTGCCGTAGTGACCGTCCCGGATGTTCACTTCAGCTGGACGGCGGTTACAGGAGTCACGGGCTACAAGGTAGTAGTCTTCCCTGAATATCCAACCGTGCTGACAACGTCCGTTTACGTGAGCCCATCGGTCAGTGGTACCTCGTTCGATTACACCGGCGCGGAGCTCGTGCGAGGAACCCGTTACTACTTTGCCATCGTAGGCACGAGTTCCACCGGTGACAAGACCGCGAGCGTGGTCGCGAGCTTCGCCAGATAAAGAAGAGACTCGACACACGGGTGTCAGGAGCATCTATCCGCAACCGGTCTTCCGGCTGCGGATAGGTTTGATAAGGCTGACGTGAAACACAAATCAAGAGCGGCGATCAGAAACTTGGCCCTAGCGGTCGTGGGTGTGGCCTTTTTGCAGTGGAGCTTTGATGGCGTGCGCCGCCTGGCAAAGATCAACCCGTTCGAGAGCTTTCGCAATGTCGCCACTGATCTTGAGCCGCAATTTACGGTACGACTCGAGGACACCGATTTCCGCCACTATCACGGGGCCGTCCTCGACGCCAGAGCGACCGTAGATCGAATCGACGTTCTCCACGACGAGCGAACCGCAGATTTGCACGGAATCAAAGCCGGCCGGCTTGTCCGTGAAGGCCGAACCTACCTGTTCGATGCGGCTGAGGCGAATTACGTCTCCTCAAACGCAATGCTCAATGTGCGACGTGACGCCCATTTCGTCGGGCCCGACTTCGACCTGCGTACCGCACAACTCGTTTTTGAAGGCACGGGCGAGGTGCTCGACATCAAGACACCGGTATCCGGAAAGTTTCGCAAGGGCGATCTGATCGCCTCTAAGTTTCGCTACGTCGTCCCGACCGGCTACTTCAAAGCGTCGCACGTTGATTACACCGGGCCAATTGATCTCGAATCAGAATTGGGTCAGGGCAACGGCGTTAAGCGCACGTCCTGGAATTTCAAATGTGATGACGTTGAACAGTCTCGCACCGACAAGGACGTGCTGATTTACTCGAAAGGCCAAGCAAGCGACGGCGAAATCATCATCTCGGCGCCTCACTTCGAGTTGAACAAGAAGACCGACGTGGTGACGGCAACGGGAGGCGTCAAGTACTTCTCAGGCAAGACGAACGTGCTGGCCGACAAAGCGACGATTTACCGGAAGGAGAAGCGAGCCATTCTTGAGTCGCACGTGCAGATGCTCGTGAAACCAAAGAAGGACGAGGACCAGCCCCCAAAGGTCGAAGAGATTCCGCCGTTTACTCCGTCCGTTCCTGACGCAATTCAGGTCGGGCGTCCCGTCCCTCCCGACCGAAAGGTGGAGGAGCAAAAGAAACGCGACGAAGAGATTCGGAGCGGAAAATCAGTTCGCGATTACCCAATGGTCGTCGTCTGCGACCGCATCGAATACTTTTACGAGAAAGGAAAGCGGCACGCGAACATCACTGGTAGTCCGCAGGCGCGCCAAGAATTGCCAGACAACGCGTGGCGCTACGCTTGGGCCCATTCTGCCAAATACGACGGCGAGGCAGAGACGATGCTGCTGCTAAATAGCGGTGGCGAAAAGAAGGACGTGCGTCTCAAGAATTCGATCGGAGACGATCTCGTGGCAATTCAAATCTTGCTCTCAACGAAGGAGGATGACGACTACTTCAAAGCCTCGAAGCCAGAAGGCGTCTCTTACATCATTGATGACGAAGACCTTCGAGACAAAAAGAAGCCGCCCGTCGACACTAAGAAACCGCCTCCTGACTTCAATGGCAAAATCGGCGGCTGAGCACGAGGCACATGAGGGTGGTCTGGCCCAAGCGCCACGTTACACCGCAAAACTGTACGGCGGACGGAAGACGCCTTTCTCAGTGACGATTGCGGAAATTAGCGCACCCGGCGTCACGTCAAACCCAGGATTGTAAACGGGACAGTCCTGGGGGCCAATCTGTACGCCGTCCGCAAGCAGCACCTCATCGGCGCTCCTCTCCTCTATCGGAATCTCGTCACCAGTTGCCATCGTCCGATCGAGCGTGCTCGACGGAGCGGCGATCACAAAGGGAATCTTGTGATGACTGGCAAGTACCGCGAGCATGTAGGTCCCGATCTTGTTTGCGGAGTCTCCGTTCGCGGCAATCCTGTCCGCGCCTGCGATCACGAAATCGACCTTCCCGGCGCGCATCAATGAAGCCGCCGCGCTGTCCACGATCGAATGGAAGGGAATGCCTTCCTTCATCAGTTCGTAAGCCGTCAGTCGCAGTCCTTGTTGGCGCGGTCGCGTCTCGCAGGAATAAACGTGGATCCCTTTCCCGGCTGCATGGGCAGACCGGATGACTCCGAGCGCGGTCCCGTGCCCAGCGGTTGCCAACCCGCCGGTATTGCATATTGTGAGAACATTCCAGCCTGGCTCGATCAGTTGCGCACCCCATGCCCCCATCTCTTCGTTCATCGCGAGGTCCTCCGCATCGATCGCCATCGCTTCCGCCGATAATGTCGCAAAGTCGCGCACCGGCAACGCCTCCAAGCGTTCAAGTGCCCAAACAAGATTTACCGCGGTTGGCCGGGACTCCGCTAGTAGCTTTCGAGCTTCCAAGAGGTCCGCTCCATTCATCGCCGCAAGCGCCATGCCGTACGCCGCCGTAATCCCGATCGCCGGAGCTCCCCGCACCACCATGTCACGAATCGCTCCCGCAACGGACTCGTGATCGCAATAGCTGAGCCACGTTTCCTGCTGCGGGAGGACGCGCTGGTCAAGCAATAGAAGGTGGTCGCCCTGCCACCGAATGGAGCCGACAGTCATGCAAAACAAGGTACCTTGAGACCGTGCGGATCGCAATTTACGAGGACAATCTGATGTGGAGTTCGCGCCTGCAGATGTCCGTAAAGGCGATGGGCCATGAGGCAATCCTGCGTACGGACACCGTGACGGACGCCGCAGATGAGTGCGCGATCGTCAATCTAGGCTCCACACGTCTGGGAGTCAATCTTGTTCCCGCTCTCAAAGCGAACGGCACAACCGTTGTCGCCCACGCTGGCCACAAAGAAAAAGATCTTCACGAACTGGGCCGAAACGCGGGATGCGACGTCCTTGTAACGAACAGTGAACTCACGCACAAGTTTCCGCAACTCATTGATTCCGTACTGGGTCTCAGAAAATAGGGATTCTTCCTCGCAACCCGAAGCATGTTAATCTTCGCATTGAACTAAAGACATGTCGGTAATTCCCTCCGCAAAGGTTTCTCCCCTAATTCTGCGCCCGGCCGTGTCGCGGCTCTTGCTCATCGCGCTATTCGCTGAAATCGGCTATGCGGTTCTGAACATCTCTACGATGCAGGTCTACCTGCGAGACGACCGCAAGTTCACCGAATCGGTTTTCGGCTTCGTGCTCGTCAGCTACCTTTTCTTCGAAGCCGTATTCAAAGGCCCGATGGGCCAACTCGCCGATCGGTTCGGCCCGAAGCGCCTCATGCTAATTGGGCCGTCGCTGAGCGTTCTCACGGCAATTCTCTCGCTCTGCGTGCCGCATACTGGCGGCCAACCTATGGAGTTTTTGGCATTCCTCGGCCTGCGTGCGATCGACGGGATCGGCGCGGCGATGCTCTGGCCAGCCGCATTCTCCGCCATGGGCGCGGCCGTTAATGACGATGAACGCCAGCAAGGAATGAGTCTTCTCAACCTCTGCTACATGCTTGGCATCGCACTCGCCTTTCCGATTGGCGGCATTCTAAATGACGTTACCGGTGTCAAGTGGGCGAGTCTTATTCTCGCCGCCGCACTCTTTGCCGCCGTCGCGATTTGCGTGTGGCGGTTGATGCCGGATGTCCACGTGCAACACACGGAAAGCGCTGAGCCTGCTGCGAATATCAAAGATTTGCTCGCTTCGCTCAAGCAAATTCCGGCTTATCTCCTTCTCTCCATTGTCACCTTTGCGGGCATCGGATTTCCGATGGCCATCTTCAAGCTCTTCTCGATGGACGAATTCCATTTTAGTGAGACTCAAGTGGGTGGGCTGATATTTCCAGGCGCGATCGCGATGGCCGCTGCGAGCGTCCCAATGTCGAAATACGGTGAACGTATTGGTCGCATCCGAGCCGTTCATGTCGGTATGGGAATGTGTGCCATCGGCCTTTGGTTCATCGCCATCGGTGGCTTTCTGCCATTCATGCGGCACTGGTGGGTTCTTGCCGCGTGCGGGATTCCGGTTGGCATCGGCTTCCTCTTGACGATTCCGGCATGGATGGCGACGGTGAGCGACATTGACTCGAAGCGTCGCGGCGCAAACCTCGGCGCAGTAATGACCGCTCAGGGTCTCGGCGCAATCATTGGCACTCCCATCGGCTCAGCTCTGTACGACAAGCTCGCGTTCGTTGATATTCACGGTGAAGTCAATAAGCACGCGGCGCACTACGCTCCGTTTGTCGGCTGTGCGGCGTGCGTTACATTAGGTTGGCTCATCGGGCTGCGCCTGCTTCGTGATCCGCAGGCGCGATCACTGCCCACGCCATCCTGAAGTAAACTGTCCCTCAGAAGGTAGGGCGAAGAGGCTCTTTACCCAGCTAGGAAAAACTGTAAATATGGCCATTCGCATCGGCATCAACGGCTTCGGCCGAATTGGACGTCTCTCCCTCCGCACGATCCTTTCTCGGCATCCTCAAGAACTCGAAGTGGTCGCCGTCAACGACCTTACCGACACGCGCACTAACGCGCATCTCTTTAAATACGACTCGACCTACGGCCCATTTCCCGGCACGGTTGAGTACACCGACTCCAGCTTCACCGTCAACGGCAAGAGCATCCAAGTGTTCGCAGAGCGTGATCCGGGCGCCATTCCGTGGGACAAGGTCGGCGTTGACCTCGTCATCGAATCGACGGGGTTCTTTACGGATGCAACCAAAGCCGCCGCTCACCGAAATAGCGGCGTCAAGAAAGTCATCATCTCCGCTCCCGCGAAAAACGAAGATCTCACGATCGTGCTCGGCGTGAACGATGATGTGTACGACCCCGCCGCCCATCACGTCGTCTCGAACGCGAGTTGCACCACAAACGGTCTCGCTCCCGTCGCAAAAATCCTCCACGAGCGGTTCGGTATCGAGAAAGGGCTGCTGACGACGATTCATGCCTTCACAAATACGCAACGGACCCAAGACACCGCGTCCAAGGACCTGCGTGACGCCCGCGCCGCCAGCCAGAACATCGTACCAAGCAGCACGGGTGCCGCAAAAGCGGTAGGACTCGTAATCCCCGCGCTCGCCGGCAAATTTACGGGCATGGCATTCCGCGTTCCGACCGCCACCGTTTCTGTCGTCGACTTCACTGCCGTCCTCGCGAAAGAAGCAACGGTTGCCGAGATCAATGCCGCCGTTCGCGAGTACGCCGAGGGTTCGATGAAGCACGTCCTGGCTTACTCAGATGAAGAATTGGTGTCAAGCGACCTGCGCGGTAATTCGCATTCGAGCATCTTCTCGTCTTTAGATACCATCGGACTTGGAAATCTCGTCAAGGTCGTGGCTTGGTATGACAATGAATGGGGCTATGCGAGCCGTGTCGCTGACCTCTGCAAGTTCATCGGCGACAAGGGCTTGTAGTCCCCGCCCAAGCCGGAGCGGCTAGCGCATAAATGAGCATCGAACCTAACTACAGTCCGGTGCTCACTCCCCGAATCGTCAACGGGATATTGTCCAGCTTGATTGCCGGTGCGATCGTGTACATCGTCTTCTTCTCTGGGCACCTCAGCGTTGCTCCGTGGGTCGCTGCCGGAGTCGATGAAGCGATCGAATTGCTCGCCCTCGGATGGCTTTATGAGGTCGGACGTGGCGTGCGCCGGTCCATGGCGGTCAGCGCAAACAATTCAGGCACTCGAAAAGAATCCGCCGGGGACTTGCAAGGTGCCGCTGCAGATTATGACCGGGCCCTCCGCCTGAATCCACAGCTTGAACTCGCGTATCGAAATCGCGGGGTCGCCCGCCACAAATTAGGTGATCGAGTGAACTCCTTGCTCGACCTTGAAATCGCGATCTCGATCGCCCCCGATTTCTTTGAGGCTTATCAGGCCAGAAACGTGGTCCGACATCTCAACTCTGACATTCTTGGCGCCTTCCTCGATTGCGAGCAGATGCTGCGATTGCGACCCGACAGTGCGATCGCCCACTACAATCGTGCGTGCGCCCTGTGCCGGTTGGGGAGAGTCGACGAGCTGTTCGTCGATCTCTACGAAGCCATCCGATTGGACCCAAAGTGGCGTGAGCAGGCTCAGGAAGACGCAGATTTCGAGGCCATTCGCGAACATCCTTCGTTCATTGCAATGTTAAACGTCGAGAGGTAACGGGGCCCGATCGTTCGGGACAATGGAACCTCCCGTCGAGAGCTGCGTTAGAATGAATAGAGATGTCAATTCTATGAGCGACACCTACCGCTTCCTCTCGCAGATCGTTCAGCCCACGGATTTGCACAAGCTAACCGATCAGGAACTGCTTGAAGTTGCGCGTGAAGTGCGCCAAGCGATCCTCGATAAAGTCAGTAAGACGGGTGGTCACCTGAGCTCGAATCTCGGCACCGTCGAACTCACCGTAGCGATGTACGCCGCGTACTCGATCCCTCCTGACCGCGTCGTGTGGGATACGGGGCATCAGGCGTACCCCCACAAACTGCTCACGGGCCGTCTCGACCGATTCGAATCGCTCCGAAAGCACAAGGGCCTAAGTGGTTTTTTGAAGCGAGACGAGCACGAGCTAGACTCCTTCGGAGCCGGCCACGCGGGCACCGCGATCTCCGCCGCGCTTGGATTTGCGATAGCACGTGACCAACTCAAGACAAAAGAGCGAGTCGTGGCCGTCGCGGGTGATGCGGCAATTGCAAGCGGTATGAGTTGGGAAGCCCTGAATCACGCGGGCGAGTTGGGAACCGACATAACCGTCGTTCTGAACGACAACCGCATGTCCATTGCACCAAACGTCGGTGCCCTCACCAACTATCTCGCTCGGTTACGTTCGCGCCCGCAGCTTCAGTCTCTTGCGCGGCGGGCAAAAGATGTAGTGCAAAAAATGCCCGACCCGATGCACCGCGTTGCCGCGGGATTGCGCCACGGAATAACCCACTATCTGGCTCCCCACGAGACGGGCACGATCTTCGAGGAGATTGGCTTTGAGTACATCGGCCCGGTTGACGGACACGATTTGTTGACCCTCCTCGAAGTCTTCCGCAACGTCCGCGAGCTTCCTGGCCCAACATTCATCCACGCCATAACCGTCAAAGGCAAAGGTTATGATGTCGCCGAGGAAGACTCTCGCAAGTGGCACGGCGTAGTACCGTTCGATCTAGACGCATGCGAGATGGTCAAGGCCGCTGGTCCTGTTACCTTTACCCAAGCGTTCGGGGATGCCGCCATCGAATGCGCGCTCGCCGACGAACGGGTCGTCGCCATCACCGCGGCAATGCCCGACGGAACGGGTCTGACGGGATTCGCGAAGGCCCTTCCAGGCCGATATTACGACACTGGGATTGCCGAGCAGCACGCAGTAACCTTTGCGGCCGGTATGGCAGCGGGCGGAATGAAGCCTTTCTGCACAATCTATTCAACGTTTTTGCAGCGGGGCTTTGATCAAGTTCTCCATGACGTCGCTTTGCAGAAACTGCCGGTGCGCTTCTTCCTTGATCGCGCCGGTCTCGTTGGCGACGATGGACCCACCCATCACGGCACCTTCGATTTGTCGTACCTGCTGCTGATGCCCAATATGATCGTGCTCGCGCCGCGAGATACGACGGAGCTCCGGGAAATGACGCGCTGGAGCACAACTTACGACCTCGGCCCGTGCGCGGTCCGCTATCCCCGCGGAACGAGCGATGATGAGCTGCCTGAGAGTCGAACCCAGATCGAACTGGGACGGGCGGAGGTATTGCGAACCGGCTCTGATCTCACTCTCGTGGCGATCGGCTCTATGGTTGGACCTGCCTATCGCGCGGCCAAGCAACTCGCCGCAGAAGGAATCGAGGCGACCGTCATCAACGCTCGTTTCGCCAAGCCTCTAGACGAGGCAACGATCCTCGAGTCAGCCATCCAAACGAAACGTGTCCTCACGATTGAGGAAAATGTGCGTTCTGGCGGATTCGGGGAGCGAGTGCGTGCATGTTTGACCCCTGAAATTTCGATCCAGGTTATCGCTATCGAGGATCACTTCGTCGAGCATGGAACGCAGCCGATTCTCCGCCAAGAGGTCGGTTTGACTGCCGATAACATCGCCAGCATCGCTCGCAGAATGGTCGCTCGCTCAACCAAAGTTTGACGCGCGCGTTACTCCGGTAGCCAGCGCATTTAGGTAGCCGATCCGCCGAAAACGGTAGAATTGAGTCATGCCAAAGTGGAAAGAAGGGGATGTCGTGCGCGTGGTCACCCGACCCGTGACCGAGGACGACCGAAAGACCAATCGCTACTTTCAGCATATGGCCGGACTAAGCGGCAAGGTCACCAACGTCTACGCCGATAATCGCTTTGCGATCCAAGTTGACATGGCGAGCGTTGGCTCAGTCGTTTCGGAAGTACACAAGGCGTCGACTCTGAGGATGCGAGACCGATTTGCTCAGACTGCGAGCGAAGAACAGAAGAAGGCTCTCTCTAAAGAAGAGCTGGAGTTCACCCCGAACTACGTGCTGCTCGTCGAAGAAGCAGATTTGGAGAAAGCATAATGGCCGTTACCGAGTTTAGTTTCGATATTGTCTCCCGGGTTGACAAGATGGAAGTCAAAAACGCCGTCGCCCAGGCAGAAAAAGACCTCGCGAATCGCTACGACTTGAAGGGAACCAAATGCGAGATCGTCTCAGACAAAGACGATGTCTCCCTGATCGCTGATGACGAGTTCCGAATGGATCAGCTCAAGGACATCGTATTCAGCAAATTGCTGAAGCGCGGGATCGACGCTCGGTCATTCGAGTGGAGCAAACTCGAGCCGGGCGCAGGCATTTCCGTCAAGTGCAAGATCGAATTTAAAGCGGGAATCACTCAAGAGAAGTCCAAACCTCTGATCAAGCAGATCAAGGACAAGGGCCTCAAGGTCAACGCTCAGATTCAAGGCGAAGAAGTTCGCATCACCGCAAAGAGTAAAGATGACCTGCAAAAGACTATCGCGTTTGTGAAGAGTCTTGAGCTTGACTTCCCCGTAGATTTCGTCAACTATCGTTAGGCTCAGCGGCACAACCATCGTCAGTAAACCGGAGCGCAGAACCACCGGCCTAGGTCGTGCGTCCTAATAACGCGCTCCCACACAACCATGGTTCAATTCGCCGCCGCCCTCAGCATCCTTTTCAGTTCGCACGCCGTTGCGACAAAACCCACACGCGAAGATCGCGCGGGATGGATCTACGTCAAGCTGAGCGGCGAGCCTCACGAGATCGGCTACGAGTACGGCACGCTCCTTTACAAAGAAATTGACGAAGCGCATGAGGTACTTCATGCTGCACTTGAGCGGTCCACCGGAAAAACGTGGGCGCAGCTGCGCGAAATCGCTCACCAGACCTTTTGGCCGCACGTCGAAAAGCAGTATCGCGATGAGATGCAGGGTCAGGCCGATGCCTTGTCCGCCAAGGGTCTCACTTACAACGTCTTCGACGTGCTCACCTTCAACTCTTACATCGAGCTGACCGACTACTATCTTCCGTGGCGAGACAAAGCTAATCGTAGCTTTGCACCCGAGGCGTGCAGCGCGAGTGTGGCCGTCGGGAGCGCAACCGCGGATGGAAAAGTCGTCATGGCGCATAACTTTTGGTGGGACTACCTAACAGGCCAGAGGTTTCGAGTGATGCTCGACATTCAACCAAAAAGTGGCCACCGCGTGATGTTCGATGCTCTGCCAGGATTCATTCATAGCGGCACCGATTTCGGCATCAACGACGCCGGAATCATGATCTCCGAGACCACCATCTCAGGCTTTAGCGGGTTCGATCCAAACGGCATCCCGGAGTTCGTACGCATGCGGAAAGCGCTTCAGTACGGCACCGACTTAAACGAAGTCGCAATGATTTTCAAGGAAGGTAACAACGGTGGATACGCCAACACTTGGCTGCTCGCCGATACAAAGCGAAACGAAATCGGCAAGCTTCAACTTGGCTTGAAAAACGTGATCTTCGATCACAAGTCCGACGGCGCATACTACGGCGCGAACTTTCCGGAAGACCCTAAGCTGATCGCTGAGGAGTGCAAAGGCTATTGGCAAAACCCAAATAACAACTGCGAGGTTCGCAAACGGCGGTGGGACACCCTCTACTCCCAAAACCTCGGCAAAGTCGACGCGACGCTCGCAAAGCAATTCTTAGCCGACAGCACCCTCGACAATCGCTCGCCATACGGGAGCGGTACTTGTAACTCTAAAGTAGCGACGACCGCGATGGTGCAGAACTGGCAAATTTGGTCTCGCATGGGGTTCTCAAACGGACAAGCGATGAGCATGGAACGGGCGCGCGCCAATCAACCGAAGATCCATGACATTGCCGCCCAACCGTGGGTGCTCCTCGGTCAGAAGTAATCAAGCCACCCGACGTTTGTCTATCTGAACGAGATATGCTTACGGGGTGGACACCACCGCGCTCATCGTCGGAACCGTAATCGGTGCCGCCATCGCCGGGGCACTAGCGCTGGCGCTATTGCGAACGAGCGGCACGAAGCAAGCGCTCTCCGTCGCGGAGCTCGATGCGAAACGCGAGCAATTGCATGCGTCCGAGATCGCCCGAGCGCAACTCGAAGAACGTTGCGTGCGCTTGTCCGCCGTCGAAGCAGAGCTTGCTGCTGAGGTCGCTAGGTGCTCGGCTTTGCAGACCGAGATGCAAGATTATCAGCTTGAAATTCGTGAACACGCAGGTCAGATTGCAAGCGAACAGCGCCGCATCGCTGATCGCGAAGAGTTGCTGCAGAAATCGATTCTCGAGAAAACCGAGTTCCTAGAGAAGCGTGAAGCAGAGCTCAAGGCCGCGTTCGACAACCTCGCTGCTGAGGCCCTGCGCAAGAGCCGACAGGACTTCCTCAATCTCGCTGACGAGCGATTCAAGGCTCAGGCCGAGCAGTCGCGAGTCGACCTTGACACGCGGCAAAAGGCCATCAACACCCTCGTCCAACCGCTAACCGAAACTCTCAAAGCGTATCAAGAGAATCTAAACAAGGTCGAACTGGAACGGGCGAGCCAGACGCAACGCATTTCGCAACAAATTGAAGCGGTCAACAAGTTGCAGGAAGATCAAAAGACCGCGACATCGGACCTGCGTGGTCTACTGCGCGGCCCAACCACCCGCGGACGCGTCGGTGAAATGTTTCTCAAGCGCCTTCTCGACTCGGTTGGATTGCAAGAAAACATCCATTACCGGATGCAGGTAACGAGTGTAGGCGACGATGGGCGAACCAGACCCGACTGCGTCATCTACCTGCCGAGCGGCAAATGCCTCGTCGTGGACGCCAAGACCCCTCTCAATGCGTATGAGGACGCATACACGACGCAAGACGAGACCGTTCGGGCTGCGAAGCTCAAGGAGCACGCTCGAAACGTCAGGAGCGAAATTGATCGCCTGAGCAAGCGAGGCTACGAGGACGTTGACGGCGATGTCGAGCACGTAATCATGTATCTCCCGATCGAGGCGAGCTTGTCCGCGGCCTACGAGGTTGATCCAGAAATCCATACGTTCGGGTGGAATAAGAGCGTCGTATTAGCGTCACCCACGTTGCTCTATCTCTTCCTTCACATGGTGCGAAACGATTGGCGTCAGCACGACCTTGCCAAAAACGCACGTGAAATTGAGAAGCTAGGGGCGGAAATGGTTGACCGGATCAGAATCGTGGCCAAGCACATCTCGAGCGTCGGTAAGAATCTCGACGGAGCCACGAAGTCTTACAACGACGCCGTCGCTTCAATCGATCGCAATCTCATCACTACTGCCGGACGATTGAGCGCGCTGGGGGCGAAGTCGAAAGAGGCGGTTGTTACCGCCCGAACGATCGATCATTCGGTTCGCTCGTTTGACAAACCGATCTTGCAATCCACGCCAGACGATGAGAGGATCGCTGCCCTCGAAGCCGACTCACTATTCGAAGTCGCAGAAGCCGCCCACGTGGTCGATTGAGCACTTATTGAGAATCGCGTGTCTCTTGGCCGCCGAGTCGTAACCACTATAGGTTAGACTCCAACCCAATGACATCAGCGCCGGTGTCCGAGCCCCAACAATTCGAAGAGGGCTTCACGATCAAAACGGTGATCGGAGCGATTTTCATCGCGCTGTTTCTGTTGCCCGGCGGCATGTATCTTGGACTCGTAGCGGGCCAAGGCGTCGGTGACGCTGCAGAGTGGGTCACGATCGTGCTGTTCGCGGAGGTAGCACGGCGCTCCTACGCTCCCCTCAAAAAGCAGGAAATATACATCCTGTTCTATGTCGCGGCCAGCATCACGGCGGTCACAAACTTGGAGCGCGGTCTGGGCGGCGGGCCATTTTCCAATCTCATCTGGAACGCCTATTTTGTTCAAACCCCCGGAGCGGCATCGATTCATCACTTGATTCCGCCGTTTGCTGCCCCGAAGGCGGGTTCTCCCGGTCTTGTCGGACGCATGCTCTGGCACCGCGACTGGTGGGCTCCGATGGCCCTTCTGTTCGTGACCGAATTGTGTGGACGATTGAGTTGGATGGGGCTTGGCTACGCGATGTTTCGCGTCACCCGTGACGTTGAGCGGCTTCCATTTCCGTATGCACCTGTCGCCGCTAGCGGCGCGACCGCCCTCAGCGAGGCCGGTACCGAGAGTTGGCGCTGGGGAATATTTTCGACGGGGACGGTCATCGGCCTACTCTTCGGTCTCCTGTACGTCGCGGTGCCTGTCGTTTCCGGCGCGATGTTTGGCAAGTCATTTGAGTTGCTTCCAATACCATTTGCCGACTACACGCGGAATGTCCAGAATTTCATTCCCGCCGCTGTCGTCGGTCTCAGTTTCAGCCTCGGAAATGTCTTCATGGGGTTTGTGCTTCCTTTTGAGATCGTAGCCGGCTCTTGTGCGGCGTCCGTTCTTGCTATGGTCGTCGCAAATCCCATCCTGTACCGCTTAGGCATGCTTCCCAACTACCGCCTGGGCTCCGATGCGCTCATGACGAAGCTGTCAGCAGACATGGACTTTTGGCTATCGTTCGGCATCGGCATCAATCTCGCCGTAGGCATCCTCGGTATTTCTCTCGTTTTCAAGGCCCTCTCTGACCGTCGCCGTGTCGCGCGTGAACAACGGTTCAGCCTTGCCCCGCCGCCGGGTCGCGGCGACATTCCGATTTGGATCGCCCTCGGGTCGTGGCTCGTCGCGACCGGGGTTATGATCATCGCCTGCCGTCTCCTCGTCCCCAACTTTCCTGCGTGGATTCTTCTGTTCTTCGGACTGCTTTGGAGCCCTATCAACTCGTATGTCTCGGCCCGAATGTACGGCATTACTGGACGTGGAGTCTCATTCCCCTATCTCAAGGAGGCGACGATTGTGGCGTCTGGATACCAGCGTCTCGACATCTGGTACGCCCCCGTTCCGCTATATGACCACGGAAGCGTCGCCCAGCGATTCCGTGAGGTTGAGCTCACGGGTACAAAATTCACGAGCATTCTGAAGGCGGAGGCACTCATGTTTCCGATCGTCTTCGTCGCGAGTTTTGCGTTTTGGGCTTTCTTTTGGAACTCGACGGCGCTGCCCAACAGCCAGTTTCCGTATGCACAAAAGTTCTGGCCGATCCATGCGCAGATGCAGGCTGTGATGCAGCAGATCAACCTACCGAGGATCGGATCGCCGAACTGGTTTGCGCAGGCGATCAAGCCGCCAATCATCGGGGCGGGCGTCACCGGAGGTCTTGCCATTTACGGCCTTTTTGCCCTGTTCAAGATCCCGATGCTGTCGTTCTACGGCTTTGCCGGCGGCATGGGCTTGTTGCCCGCAAACACGATCCCGCAGATGTTTGGCGCATGGTTCGGACGGCGGTTCATGGTGAAGAAGTACGGAGCAGACAACTGGTCGCGATATGCGCCTGTGCTCTTGGCCGGGTTTAGCTGCGGCACCGGCCTTATGTCGCTCATCGCGATCGCCCTCGCCCTTATCATGAAGGCGGTCTCGAAGCAACCGTACTAGCGTTTGCAGCGCCGGGGTGAGGTCAGTTGTCAATGTTTGTGTGCGGACAGCGTCGGCTCTTGCCCGCCCGAACGTGGGGTGCAAAGCCCAAACTGTATGATTGCTGGTGGGGCCGAAAATCCAATCTCGACTTGACTGCCGCGCCCGGGAACTGACGGAACCTGCGAGGGCTCAACCGCAGTCTTCACGGGCCACAGATGTATTCAAGCCTGAAGGGCTTGCGTAATCGAGTCGGACCACAGCGGAGACCCCGCCGCAGGGAAACAAGCGAAGCGAATCGGGGCGAGGGCGCCGCGTGCTGCTTCATGACGATCTTCGTGATGAAATCCGCAAACACCTTAAGCGGCTACCCCCATCCGTTGCCCGAGATCGTGACAGTTTGGGTGCTTGGCACTTTTAGTGCAGTGCTTTTGGTCCTAGGGTTCTTTTTTCGTCGACCTTCAAGTTGACGAGGCTTTTACGTGCAACCGCCAACTGCCGCTCGAGGGTTTCGCAAATCGGTGAGCAAGAAGTGGCTGACCTTCGGCTTTGAAGCCATTCACAGGACCTCGGTTTCAATCGATGTTCTAGGCGTAAAACTCTCCGCGCGCAGGACGACTCCCAGACTGCCCAAAACTCACCATCCCGCATCGCGGTAGGTAGTCTCATGACATGACGACCCTGATGCTCCTATTTGTCGCCGACGCCATCTACGTCGCGGCGGACGGAAAGGACACGACGATTGGCACTGTCGAGCAGCCTGTCGCATCCATCGCTCGCGCCATCGAACTTGCCCGGGCGTCACGCGCGCACACGATCATCGTCGGCCCGGGCGAATACTCGATCAAGAGCTCGATTGTTCTCGACGCCCGGGACTCCGGATTGACCATAAAAGCCAGCAAGGGTCCCCGTCCTCTCATCACTGGTGCGCTTGTCGTTGAGGACAAGCTGATTCAGGAGACCTCAGACCCTGCCCTGAGAGATCGTGTCACTAAGCTAAACAAAGACTCCCGAGCGTACGAAGTTGACTTGAGCCGAGCCACAAACGCTGAACTCGCGCCGTATAGCGCCTACGGATTTTCGCGGCCGATCATCGCGGGTCCTAGCGAGTTGTTTGCGGATACCACGCCTATGACGATCGCGCGCTGGCCGAATACAGGATTCTCATCGATCAAGTCCGTAAAGGAACCCGGCAATGGTGAAGCCGATCGAGATAAGCCTCCGCGCATGCCGATCTTCACGGGGATAAGTGATCGGGCTAAAGCCTGGAAATCCGTCGAAAACGCCTGGCTTTTTGGTTACTGGAAATTTGACTGGGCAGATGAGACGATCAAAATTCAAAGCGTTGATCCGCAGTCCGGCGAGATCACTCTCGCTACCCCTCACATTTATGGAGTCGTGGAGAACGCTCCGTTCTTCGCGGAGAACGTGCCCGAAGAACTCGATGCCGTGGGCGAATACTTTCTGGACGTCACCAAGCGTCAGTTGCGATTTGTGACGAGCAAATCCGCGCATCCGAAATTCCGCCTCAGCATGTGCGGCACGCCCCTGATCACGCTATCGCATGCCGATAACGTACACGTGCAGGGCCTTGACTTCGGATATTCGCGTGGCGACGGTGTCAGCATCGACGCGTGCGAAGCTTCGGGATTCGAGGGCTGCAAGTTCATGAATTTAGGAGAGCGCGGTGCAGTGATCAAAGACGGTCATGGTTCGGGCCTGACCGGTTGCGACATCTGGAATACCGCTGAGGGCGGCGTGTCTCTAAACGGGGGAGTCAGAGCGACCCTTACACCAGGTGGGAACTTCGTCACGAACTGCGACATCCATCACTACCAGCGTCGGGCCCAGACCTATCGTCCGGGGGTTCTCCTGAACGGCGTCGGCAACATCGTCTCGCATTGCGCGATCCACGATTCACCTCATTCGGCCATCATCTTCGGCGGCAATGAACACACAATTGAGCTTAACGAATTCTTTCGCACGATCTCCCGCACGGGAGATGGAGGGGTGGTTTACACCGGCCGAGACTGGTCCGCGCGTGGCACCTCTATCCGCAAAAACTACTTTCATGACAATATCGGTCAGGGCAAGTGGGAACCGGCGATTTACTTCGACGACCTCGCGTCTGGCTTAACTGCGACGGGAAACGTGATTGAGCGCTGCCATTGGGGTTTTCATATCGGTGGTGGGCGCGATAACGTATTTTCTGACAATCAAATTATCGACTGTAAACTTGCGTTTCACTGCGATGCAAGGGGCCTCGGGTGGGCGGGCAAAAGCAAGCCCACGATGGTGAGCAATCTGAATGCAGTTCCTTTCAAAACTGATCCTTGGAAGTCGAAATATCCTCAACTCGTTGACCTTCTCGAGCACGATCCGATGGCTCCATCCGGCAACACGATAAGCGGGAATCGGTTGATTCGGAGCGGGACTCTAAAGAGTGGGACCGATCCCGCATTCGAGAAGACGACCAAATATTTCGACAACACTGAGTCCACTGCGACTTCCTTTGCTGTGCTTCCTCCCACGGTTGGACTCATCGCTGATGCCACTCGGAAGTCGCTAAAGTCGAGGTGACGGCGCGATCGCCGTCACCAGCTAACGGACTCGAAAGGTCACAACCCGTTCAGGAACTGGAGCAACGCTACGCGGTCTTGATTGGTGATCGTCCCGAATCTCCTCGCGGCCGCGAGCGCCTCTCCTCCGTGAGCCCGAATTGCTTGGTCAATCGTAAGCGCGCGTCCGTCGTGCATCCAGAACGGCCGAGCGCCCAAGCCCCATAGCGGCGCGGTTCGGAATTGATCGCCTTGAGCGCGGCCCTGTTGGATTCCGTCCGCCAGCCCCGTCCCCATGCGGTGAAGCAACAGGTCGGAGTAGAGGTTCACCGTCTGATTTGAAAGTGCCGCGGTGGCTGAAGTGCCTGTCTTAAGGGTCGGCGTGTGGCACGCCGTACACTTGATTGATTCAAATACCTGTGCGCCGCGGCTGTTTGCTCCGCGCACAGTGGGCGGTGCGAGGAAGCGCATAAACGCCGTTAGCGCCGCGACATCGGACCCCTGATCCTCGGGATCGGGCACGATGTCCGCTCCGAGCGGAATCGGCTTGCCTTGCGGCAAATTTTCATGGGGGAAGAATGGGTTTGTGATGCCCATCTCGTTTAAATAAGCGTCACCTGCAAACCAATGGAGCGTTGCAACTTGCGCCTTCCAACCAAACTTTCCGACCATCACCGTCCCGGTTTCAGGGTTAGTTACCATGTTGGCAACTCCCTTGACACCGTCCGGCTGCGGCGCCTGAGCAAGCGCGAGGATCGTGCGGTCAGGGATCGCTTCGATCAGTCCCGCTCCGAAGAGAGGCGTCGTGATTCGGTGTGACACGAACTGAGCTTCCCTCGGCACTACCTCTCCGGGAACCGGGTATCGCGGAATGAACTCGCGAAGCGAGCGAGCCTGCAACAGGGGTCCGCCTACCTCGGCGAGGTCAGAGTACGCACCCTTGACGATTGCACCGATGCGCGTGACTCGAGAGACCCGCAGATCGGCACTCGCCCCTCCGCCCGCCCCGGCGCGGTGGCATTCTAAGCACGAAACGCCGTTGAATACGGGTCCAAGGCCATCCTCCGGATGCTGAGCTTTGCCAAACTCGCGTCGGCCCGCATCAAACGCAGTCCGATCGACGCCGCCGAGATTTGCGAGGGGGCCACCGAGGCCCGGCGGTGGCGGACCTTGCCGCCCGGCCGCACTCGCGCCGATGACAAATGTCGTCGCTCCGGCGGCGAGAATCCAATTTCTATTTCGGTTAGGTTGCCGCGATTTCCAGACAGAACTCATATTTCGTGCTCCTTTACGCGTGGCGCGCGTTTGGCTGAGCACTATCATCGGCCAGAACTATTTGAGAGTTATTGGGAATACGGGTTTTGAGAAGAATCGGTTATCGGAGTGCCTTTCGCACAACGAGCTTTAAGCCGGACCATGTCGCGTCAACCGCGCAAATCTTAACGTCGACGAGGTCGGTCTTCAGCGCTTCGTCTCGAACAATCGTTTCGGTCAAATCTGTCACCACGCCCGATGCTTTCTTCGGCCACGAAACCCAAATCGTAGCGTCGGGCCGGATCATGGACCGCAATTCGGGCAAGGCGGCGACGTACGCGTCCGCCGAATCATAAAAGGCGTGCACGAAGTCAAATGGCGCGCAACCGGTATCGATTGAGAATGGAGCTTCGTAGAGTTCGAGAAGGTTCTCCGGCGCATTTATCCAACATGCCGAAGACCCTTCCTTTAGCCCTAGTTTCTGCCAAAGTGGCTTTCCTGAATATCCGGCCCGAATCGCCACGGCCTACGACTTTTCGACGAGCCGCGATTTCACGGCTTTCATCGCTGCTTCGGTGCGACTGTTCACCTGCAGCGCTTTGAGGATATTACTGACGTGATTCTTCACGGTCTTCTCCGCGATGCAAAGCCGCGAAGCGATCTCTTTGTTCCGAAGGCCCTGAGCCACGAGGTCAAGGATCTCTTGCTCGCGGTCGGAAAGCACAAACATCTCGGAATCGTCGATGTCGTCCTCTTCTCGAACGCGACGGAAGTCTTCGATGACCTTCGTTGCGATTCGCGGGGTGATCTTCGCTTCCTGCTTCGCGGCGCACCGAATGGCCTCGACGACATCTTGTGGTGTAGACGTTTTGAGGAGGTAGCCAAGCGCGCCCGCTCGGAACGCCTCGAACACCGTGTCGTCGTCCTCTTTGATCGTCAAAATCACGACTGCGACGCCCTTCTCTTGCTTAAGCAATCTTCGGGTTAGTTCAATACCGCTCAGGCGCGGCATGTGAACGTCAGTGAGAAGCACATGGGGCGGGTCCGATAAACATATGTCGAGTGCCTCTTGTCCGTCTTTGCACACGGCGAGGACTTCAATCTCAGTCGCGAGCGCCAACGTGCGCTCAATCGCCTTTCGGTAGGCCGGTTCATCGTCAACGATGACAACTTTGATCTTGGATGGCATAGGGCATTATAATCCGAAGCTTCCCGAGATAGTGAGGTTTAACCACTTAGCTTCGGAACAACGACTATTCCAGACTCAAATCGACGGAATTCGACCCCGTACACGGACTCCAGCCGGTCACTCATCAACACTTCGCCGACCGCACCAATCATCGCGACGACACCCAGGTCGAGTAGGATCACGCGGTCAGCGACGTGGGCGGCAACGTTGAGGTCGTGCAACGCAATGAGTACCGCCTGACCCGAGGCGGCAAGCTCCTTCACGATAGTGACGACCTCCGCCTGGTGGCGGGCATCGAGATGCGCTGTTGGCTCGTCGAGCATCATGATCGACGCACCTTGGGCGAGGGCGCGTGCAATGAGGGCCCGTTGCTTTTCGCCACCGCTCACTTGAGTGATGGGCCGATCGGCGAATTCTAGGCAATCTGCCTTTCGCATGGCTTCTTCGGCGGCAGCCCGGTCATCGGGAGTGTCGAACAGTCCTGTGGAGCGCGGCAGCCGGCCCATTGTCACGATCTCGCGGACGCTGAAGTCGAAGGATATGGGTTCGTCTTGCGGCACCACGGCAATGCTCTGGGCCAACTCGCGGGTGGAGAGGCAAGAAAGCTCTTTGCCGTCGATTCTCGCTTCGCCTGCCTCCCAGCGTACAAGTCCCGACAGGGCCCGGATAAGCGTTGATTTCCCGCTACCATTTGGACCAATTAGTGCGACGACTTCGCCATGCTCAACCTGGAAAGAGACGTCACAGAGAATTGGACGCGAGCCAAACCGCACAGATAAGCCGCGTACATCCAGCGCGCTCATTGATCAAGAACCCCGCCACTGAACGCCCGGAACAGCCCGGCATAGGCGCCGTTAGCTTCCATCAGTTCGGCATGACTTCCCGTTTCTACGACGCGCCCTTTACTCATAACGAGAATACGGTCGGCCCGCGCTGCCGTCGTTAGGCGATGCGCGATGAAGAGCGAAGTGCGCGAGTGCATCACCTCGGTCAGTGCCTCAGTTACCACCTTTTCGCTTGTCGCATCAAGTGCGCTTGTCGCTTCGTCGAGCAGCAAAATCGATGGTTTGCGAATCAGCGCTCGCGCAATCGCGACTCGCTGCATTTGGCCCCCAGAAAGTTTCGTCCCGCGTTCACCGAGCATGGCATCGCTGCGTTGGGCCATCTCCCGCGTGAATTCCTCTGCATGGGCTAACTCCAATGCCGCGTTAATATCATCTGCCGTAGCCGCTGGCTTCGCGAGGCGCAAGTTGTCCTCAATCGACCCCGCGAAGAGGAAAGTCTGCTGCGGAACGACGCCAATCTGTGACCGATACCAGCTGAGGTCTAGCTTTGAAATGTCCTCGCCGTCGAGGAGAATTTGCCCCGAAGCTGGCTCGTAGAACCGCAGCAGAAGGTCAGCGACCGTGCTCTTACCTGCGCCGCTCGGACCAACCAACGCCAGACTTCTGCCGGGAGAAACCGTGAAGCTCACATCGGAGAGCGCCTCCGTCCCATCCGGATACGCGAACGAGACATTACGGAATTCAATCTCGCCCTTCACCTTGGTCAGAACTGCTCCGCCTGCAACTTCATGCTGGTCGGGAACATCCAGAATTTCGCTGTGGAGGCGATCGTTGGCCGCCTGTACCGTCGCAAATGTGTTGCTAACTCCGGCAAGACTGCGGAAGCCTTGGTTGATATTGTCCATCGCCATAGCGAGCATCGCAACGTCGGAGACAAACAGCTCGTGCCGAGAAGCGAGGACGCCTGAGAAGTATAAAAAGAGCACAAGCGCCGCCGCGCCAATCAGTTCGACAAGTGGCCGAAGAGTAGACACCAGCCGGGCGGTACGCATCTGGCTCTCATAGCTCGCCTCAACGATGTCGGAGAACACCCGCAGGGTGTGCGCCTCAGCTCCGAATGCTTTGACGACGCGTGTACCTTGGAGCAGCTCTTGGGTCGTCGCCCCGACGCTCGCAAGGTCGTCCTGAACCGTCACCTGAGCCTTCCGCATCTTGCGCGAGTTACGGCTGATGACGCTGCCGAGAATCGGGATCAGAATCACGGCAAGCAGGCCCAGCATCGGCTGGTACTTCAAGATAACGATGATTGCGACGAGGGCCTTTATCGGTCCATCAATGCTGTCGCGGATCACTGAAACCGCGTTCTGATAGATGCTGATGTCGTTCGTCAGCACGCTTTGAATAGCTCCAGACCGCTTGGAAGCGAGATAGCCGACGGGTAGGCGTTGAAGTTTTGCTTGCAACTTGACGCGAAGGTCTGCTGAAAGTCGGCTTGCCGCCTTACTGAGCAAATACATCTGACCCCTCGAAAAGCAGTAACGGACGCTGAACACGCCAACCGTGATCAAGCAAAAAATAGCGAGCGAGCGCAGAAGGTCACTTCGCTCTGAGACGCTTACCTGACCACTCAGACGCTCAACGACGTGCACGATCTCTTTCGTCATCGCCAGCGTTGCACCGGTTAGCAGAGCATTGATTGCCGAGCAAGCAAGCCCGAGCCGAATGGGGTGCCGCTGAGTATGCAGGTCAGAAGCGATGCGCGGGTCCAG
>JBBRML010000044.1:0-33334 GCA_038230855.1 Fimbriimonadales bacterium
CGGTCACCGACCCTAGGGCGTCGACTTGGTAGTCGACGCGGACGCCGCCGGTCGATTCGCCGATGATCTCGCCATCGAGCGTGTAGTAAGAGGTAGTGAGGCTGGCCATGGTTATGCGGTTCCTAGGTAGGCATCGCCGTCCCAGACGAGCGTGGTCGAAGTCGCGCCACTCACTTCGGACCACTTGAGGCCGTCCGGCTGATAGGTGTACGTCGTGCGCGTCGTGCCGTCGAGATGTAATGTCAATCGATTCTCCTTGTCATAACTCAGCGATAGCCAAGCACTGGCTCTCAAGGCTGGTCTGAGATAGCCGTACATTGCATACTTGCTATCGACGGATTAGTATGGCCCCCTGATTTGTCCCCAAAAACCTGTTAGGGCCAGTTGAGCTTGTTGTTGCCACTCGCCAAGGTCATCCCGATTTGAGAATGAAGCGCGGAACTCAAGGACGAGCTTCACGGCATACATCTCGCGAATAGTCATTCGCTCGAGTCTCTGCTGATAGCTCGGTTCGGTCTTAGTGACAAACGCCACGCATATATCCATGAAACAGGTAGTACAATTGTCTTCGTTTATACTTGGAGGCTGGTGGTAAGACGCGGCAGCGAGGTAAGCAGGCATCACGTACCGAAACTCGTCTGGCCATGCCATGTCCAGAAAGTCCCACGGCATCTCGGTTGCATCTAGTATGTCAATTCCTGCCACGAGTCTTTCCGCAGCATAACGGTGCTCCGTTTGGGGAGACAGGGCCCGTTCAAGTACGCGCCAAGAAGGCGGTGGAGCAACTTCATCAAAAAGACGCCTAATTTCCTCATGTAAGAATCTTGTCGCTTCCATCATGCTTGCATAGGCGGCCCGCCGGTTGACTTCAGTCAAGAAACGACCTCGCTCCTCGTTCATCTTGCTGGCAGCATATCACGATTCGGAAAAGCGGACGGTGAAAGTCGACGCCGATGGTCGGTCAACGGCCACGCAGAACGCGCTCGGTAAGGTCTCGACGTCGACTTACGACGCCGCAAGCCAAGCAACCGCCCGAACGAGTCCCCTTGGCTTTATCTGGACTTCCGTGTATGATGCAAATGGAATGATGACCGCCTCGGTCGATCCACTCGGCTTCCGGTCCACGACCGTCTACGACGCCCGCCAACTGGTGTCGGCGATGCAGGATGCCCTCGGCTACCGCACGACGCTTGCGTACGATGCGGTGCGCAACGCCATCACGTCGCAGAACGCGCGGGGCAAGGTCACGACCTCGACGTACGACGCCCTGAATCGGAATAGCGCGACTCAAGATGCCCTCGGCAACTTCACCACGCTCACGTTCGACGCGAACGGACGCCAAACCGAAATCATCGACGCCCAAGGCGGCCACACCACGATGGTGTACGACAACGTGGGCCGCACGACCGCGCTGAAGGACCCGCGCAACTTCGCTACGACGTACACTTATGACCCTGCGGGTTTGCGCACCCAGCGCCAGTTTGCAAGTGGCGACGTCACGACATATACGAACGACGCCCTCGGCCGGGCGACTGGCGAGCAGTTCTTGGACGGCACCCGGGTCACGCGAGTCTACGATGCGGTCGGTCAGCTCACCCAAGCCCAAAACGCGAACGGGCTCGTGACGAACACTTACGACTCGCGTGGCAACGTCACGGGTAAGACCGATCCGGGCTCGCTCGTCCAAGCCTACACCTACGACTCGGTCAGCCAGCGCACGGTGCTTTCGGAGCCGGGAGGAACCTTGCGCACCTCGACCTACGACGCAGACGGAAAGACGACCGTCTTCCAGACCCCCGACGGCAAGCTCGTCACCTCGCAGTACGACTCGGTTGGCCGCAAGACGACGATGGTCTTCGGTTCGGGGTTCAAACGCTCCTACACCCGCGACGGGCTCGGGCAGATCCTCACCAGTTACGGCCGCATTCCAAGCGGCACGGTGAATCAGTCGTTCACGTTCACCTACGACGAAGTCGGAAACCGAACCGTCGTTTCGGACTCGAACGTGCTCACGACCTACACTTACGACGAGAAGAACCGGCTGCTCACCGACACTACGACCGGACCGACGCCGCACGCGTACACGTATGCCTACGACTCGCTCGACAACCGCCTCACGAACTCCGAGTCGGGTCAGCTCGCGACGTTCATGTTCGATGCCTCGAGCCGCATCACCACGAGCATCGAGGGGACGGCAGTCACCACGTACACGTGGGACTCGAACGGCAACCTCACGAACACCCTCACCGGCACCGCGCGGGTATCGCTGAGTTATGACAAGGAGAATCGATTGACATTACATCTCGACGGCACGACGCGCACAACGTACACCTACCAGCCGGACGGGCTCAAGTGGTCCGAAGTGAGCGGCGCGACTTCGACGACGCTCGTCTGGGACGGCGACGCCTACCTAGGAACCGCATAACCATGGCCAGCCTCACTACCTCTTACTACACTGTCAAAGGCGAGATCATCGGCGAATCGACCGGCGGCGTCCGCGTCGACTACCAAGTCGACGCCCTTGGCTCGGTGACCGGTCACATCGACCAGACCGGGGTTTCGATCAACAAAGCCCGGTACAAGCCGTATGGCGGATTGCTGTCTGGCACGCAGTACACGGTTGGCAGGTGTGGAACGCTCGGTTACCGCACGAAGTCGACACTCAAGAGCGCGGACGTGTACGTGCGAGCTCGCAGTTACGGCACGAAGATTGGGCAGTGGGCGACGCGGGACCCGCTGTGGCCGAACGAAATATCTTTCGGATATTCGGACGCCAATCCGTCGACGAAGTCCGATCAATCCGGTCTTGCGCCGAAGTCATTTTGTGACTGTCGGCACAAACCTCCTCATGCCGTCAACGTGCCGTGCCCGGGATGCGTGACATTCAGACCTCCCGACACCGGGTGGCCAATCGGCAGGAAGCCGAGCGGCGGCACCAGGCAAAGCTGTTTCGACCGCGCGTGCCGCGTATATTGCAGTTCAGGACGACCGTATGCCGATGTGTGTCCGCCGTGGAGGGTTGATTGTTGCGTACTCGTCAATTACACTTTCAAGCCATGCGATCGGACTAATCCAAACCATAAAGAATGTATTGACGAATCGTGTAATTATGACGGCGGTACAAGTGGCAATGCCAGTTGCGGCCAGGGTCAACTAGGCGGCCATATGTGCTGTGTAGAAGCGCTGTTGCGAGTCTGCTGCTACAACGCGGACATAGTAGCTGATAATCGCCGTAGAGAATCGGACTTGCAAAGAGATTTTGCCTTTTGCTCCGACCAGTACAAGGTTCGCCTGTAGCGATGGCCGGGCTTCGATTTAACAAGCGCATATTGACTATCGCTCTTTTGTCAGGCTTCGCTTGCTTCATCCTTCCGATCGCGTATCAGGTCTTTCTTGGCGCAAAAGTAGCGGCTAGAAAAACGCAATACCGCAATTACGTCAGGCACATATCAGCTCTTGTCCGCGAATTTGGTGATCACAGGAACATGCTTCGATCGAAGTTGACCTTACGCGATGTACCCAAGGGGTGTATCACTGTCGTACCAGCTAACTCGACCAGCATTGTAGGCTTCGAGACGGCGGTCATAGTGTTCGCTCGGGACGACGTTGACGAGAGGAAACTTCTCCTCAACGTGAAGAGCTCGGATCTATTGGACTCTTGTGCTGATAAACGGTTGCATACGGTTGTTTATTTAGTTGGTCCATCAGGTGCTCAGTCAGTCGTTCTGTGCTCGTCACTTATTCGATGAAGCCGCGACAGCGCAGCCCGTCGTGGTCTATGCCCGACCCTTGTATACGAACGGGTTCTTGCCGAATACTTAGTGCGTTCATTGACGGCCATCCGTCGAGTGTTCATTCGTCTTCCTGCGGTAAGCGTAAAAGCTGCAGCGCGAGTACGTGCCAGAAAGGCCTGTGGTCTGCCCCGTTTTGTGATGACGTATCAAGAAGAGGTCTGCTTTGGCGTAAAGCTCGTTCCGCAGCCGCAGCTACGCTCAGCGTTAGGATTTTCGAACTTGAACCCGCCGCCGATGAGGTTGCCCGTGTAATCAAAGGTCGAACCTTGCAAGAACTTCGCGGACTTTGCGTCGCACACGATGGCCACGCCATCTAATTCCATCTCGATGTCGTTTGCTCGTCGGTTGACCTCAAACATCATCAGATACTCAAGACCGGAGCACCCGCCTCCCTTCACGCCCAACCGCAAGAAAACCCCCTCGCGTTGGTCGCGCTTGAGTAGCCGTTTGACTTGCATCATCGCGGAAGCAGTTATGGACACGGGAAAATCAGTCATTCAAAACTCCAGCCTTCATCCGCCGATCTGTTGGAGTTGCCATTTGTATGGCAATCCTCTGGCCCGCGCCAGGTAAGAGATCGGCCAGCGACACGGTAAAGAGGGCCGTGTCTACGCTTTGTTGAATCATCTGCCACAGCCCGCGCACCGCACAATCCGCTGAGCGGCTACAGATTTCGAGGGTAGTGGCGTGCTTCGTGCAGAATTCGTCATCAAAAAGCTTGCCCCCCAACGATGCCAGCACTTCGGCAATTTTGATTTCCGCAGGGGTACGAGCCAGCGCGTATCCTCCAGCTTGCCCGCGAGTGCTATTGATGAATTCGGCTCTTCGTAGAATCATGAGCAACTTGGCGACATGAGCCTGGCTTAGGCCCTCAGCCTCGCTGATCTCCGGAATAGTGCGACTGCCCGTGGGCGAGTTCGCGATTTGTAGGAGGCACCTCAGACCGTATTCCTCTTGCGCGGAGAACTTCATCAGTCGATTCCTAGCATCAGGCGGATTTCGTCCGGGATCCGGTCAATCGTGAAGGGAGGGTCCCAGGTTAATTCCAAAGTCGTTTTACCAATTCCCTGCGTATTGCGCACTGCGGTTTCGACTTCGCCCGGCAGGATTCCTGCCACCGGACAGGCCGGGGAAGTGAGCGTCATCACTATGTGAACATCGCGGTTATCGCTAATCTGAATGTCGTAAATGAGGCCGAGATCGTATACGTTCACCGGAATTTCCGGATCGTAGACGGTCCGAATTTGCTCGATAACTTCAGCCTCAAAGAGCGATTTTTGAATCGCGTTTAAGGGGGCGGTTGCGATCGGTTCGGCAGTGGTTGGATCGATAGGTTGCGGCATGGTGTTTACTCGGTGGTCGTTTCGTTCTTGCCGTGAATAGCCGCGGCAATCGCATTCCATGCGAGCGTCGCGCATTTGATGCGGACTGGATATTCATGGACGCCAGCAAGGGCCGAGGCGTCGGAGTCCTCGAAGGAGTCAGCTACCGTCCCGGCCGTGACGAGCGATTTGAATTCTTCGACGAGGGTCTCCGCCTCGGCGACGGTCAGGCCGCGCATCATATCGGTCATGATCGACGCTGACGCGGTGCTAATTGCGCATCCGGTGCCTTCAAACGTGACGCTCTCTAGGCGGTCGCCGACGCGTTTTACGAAGACGCGGATATTGTCTCCGCACAGCGGGTTGTAGCCGTGGGACGTCTGCGTAGCGTCCTCCAACTTTCCGAAATTGTGGGGGCGCTTGCTGTGGCTGAGAATGACGTCTTGGTATAGATCTCGAAGCTCCGGATTCATTTGAACATCTCCCGCGCCACGTGCATGGCCTTGCCGAAGGCCGAAATATCTGCCTCATCGTTGTAGAACGACAGCGAAGCCCGAACCGTCGCCGCAATCGCGTACCGGGTCATGAGCGGCTGACAGCAATGGTGTCCGGTTCGAACAGCAACGCCGTGACTGTCCAGCACCGTTCCAATGTCATGCGGATGTGCCCAATCCGTCGTAAAGGAGAGCACAGACGCTTTGTGCGGTACGTCGCCGTACACGTTGATACCGGGAATGTCGGCAATCTCGGCGCGTGTGCGGTTGTACAGTTCATCTTCTCTTTTGGCTACGGCCGCCATGGCCTCCACGAGGGATTCCCGCGAGTCGACCGGACCGCCGGCAAGGCAAGTGAGATAGTCAATAGTCTCCCCGAGCCCGACAACTCCGGCGATATTTGGAGTACCTGCTTCAAATCGCGCAGGCGAATCGGCAAAAGTAGAACCGTCAAAACTGACGGTGCGGATCATGTCCCCGCCACCTTGGTATGGAGGAAGTGAATTCAGCAACGCAAGCTTGCCGTACAGCACGCCTACTCCGGTCGGCGCGTACATTTTGTGGCAGCTCAACGTGTAAAAGTCCGCGCCAAGATCTTGCACATCGATCGCTATGTGCGGCCCTGCCTGCGCTCCGTCGACCACCACGAGAGCACCTTGTTCCTGCGCCACTCGGGCTATTTCTTTGACGGGATTGATCGTGCCCAAGGCATTCGAGACGTGACCGACGGCAACGACTGCGACCTCCGCTGATTGGAACATGGCCCGGTACGCATCGAGGTCGAGTTCGCCGGCGTCAGAAACAGGAATCGGCAATACGTGGGCACCGACTCGCTCGGCGACAAGTTGCCAAGGAACAATGTTTGAGTGGTGTTCGAGCGTTGAAACGAGGACGGATGAACCTGAACGAATGATGCCTTTCGCGGCAAGTCCGTGAGCCACGAGGTTGATCGCTTCCGTGCATCCTTTCGTGAAGACAATTTCGTTCACCGAATTCGCGTTCAGAAATCGCTGCACCTTGACTCGCGTACCTTCATACGCGGCGGTCGCCAGTTGGCTCCGGTAATGGACGCCTCGATGGACGTTAGCGTTCTCCTCAACCCAATAGCGTCGCATACGCTCGATTACCGCGGCGGGCTTTTGCGACGTCGCCGCGTTATCAAGGTAAGCGAGGGGCTTGCCGCGCGCGAGTGTAGCCAAGGCAGGGAAGTCCTGGCGGATCGCTGCCCAGTTCACTTCAGCGCCTCTGCCATCACCACTTTCCATTCGTCACGCTGCATCTGGACAATCTCGATCGGATTGTCGAGGTGCATACGTTCGGCCAGATCCGTTAGCTCGACCGGGTCAATGCCGAGTCGGGCGATCAGGCCGCGACACTGGCGAAACCAATAGCCGGCGTTGGAAAAGTCGGCTTCTCGGCGGTGCATGATGCCGTGCCATAGCGCTCCGAGCTCCGTACTGAGACATTGGCTCACCTTGTGCGATTCGTCAAGGTCATCAGTGTAAAGCAGTAGTCCGGCCGCGATCGCTGGCGGAGCACTCGCCGCAAGATTCCGGACTTGCTCCGCCGCCGCTCCGGTGGCTGGGCGCTGCGGAACGAGCTCTGACATGGCCTGATCCAGTGCGTATATCGCGAGGATCGAGTCTAACGTGATCGTTGTCAACTACTCCTCCAGCTTCGAGAACAGGGCCGTTTCGAGTGCTTCTCGAACAACTTTAACAGAGATTTTATCAAGGACCTCCGCGGCGAAGGCATATACAAGCATGCCTTGCGCCTCTTGCTTAGGAATTCCTCGGCTACGCAAATAGAACATCGCGTCGTCCCGGAGTTGGCCGACAGTGGCGCCATGCGTACACTTGACGTCGTCGGCGAAGATCTCAAGCTGTGGTTTTGAGTTGATCACGGCACGATCGCTGAGCAAGATAGCTTTGTTCGTTTGCTTGGCATCTGTTTTTTGCGCATCCTCGTAAACGAAAATCTTGCCGTTGAAGACGCCGGTAGCCTCATCGGACAAGATCCCCTTGTAAACCTCGAACGAGCGGCAATTAGCTTTAGCGTGATCGATCCGAGTGTGGATGTCGTGAATTTGGTCACCACGACCGATGTAGGTACCGTCGAGCGTCGACTCCGTGTTTTCGCCTGCCGACCACAAGTTCAGGTCGATCCGAGACTTTCGAGCGCCAAACGCCACGTTTGTGCTTCGATAGGTGGACCGTTCTTCTTGATGAACGGCGAGCGTGCCGATGTGGATGCTTTGTAAGGACTCGTTTTGAACTCGCACGTGCTCAAGTACGGCGTCTTTGCCAACTATCACTTCTGTCAAAGCGCAAACAAACGATTCTCCAGCGATCGCATTGCCGTTGAGTCCAACGTAGCTTTCGATCACTTTCGCCTGAGCGCCTTCTTGCAACTCGAGGAGAACTCGAGGATAGATCGCCATCGGAGCCTCCACCGAGTGTACGAACTCGATAAAAATCGGTCGCTCGACAATGACGCCTTTCTTGATGTGAACGAATGCTCCGTCGGCAAAATTTGCTTCGTTGAGCCAGGCATATCGCTCGTCGTTTGTCGATCCAAGCTTTCCGGTGAGGGGCGCGATGCTTCCTAGTCGATCCAACCGCTGCTCAGCCTCAAATCGGTCGCGCATTGATCCCACGCTCACACCCGCCGGCAATCCGAGTTCGTTGGAAAGTTCCGGTGCGAACTCACCGTTGACAAAGCGAAGCGTAATGCCATCGACCTTGCCGAGCAACGTCTTTTCGACTTCGGATCGGACAACCGTTGCTCCGAGTGCGTGGCCATAGGAATTATCCTGCAGCTCTCGCAAGGGCAGGTACTTGAATTCTTCGTCGCGAGTCGTCGAGATTCCCACGCCACGAAATAACGCAATGGCTTCGTCTCGGCGACGATTCAGATCTGCAGGGCTGGACGCGTGCAGAATCGTGCGAATCGCTTCGTAGTTTTCGGTGAGGGAGTTCAGCTTGATTCCGAGTTGCACCATGGTTAGGCGAGGGCTCCGACTTCCTCTTCAATGAACCCGTAGCCCTTAGACTCAAGCTCCAAGGCCAGTTCGCGACCGCCGCTACGCACAATTCGTCCGCCCATGAGCACGTGCACAAAGTCAGGGACGATGTAGTTCAAGAGTCGCTGGTAATGGGTGACGACGATGATCGATCTCTCTGGTCCGCGAAGGCTGTTCACGCCGTGAGCAACTGTTTTTAGCGCGTCAATATCGAGACCTGAGTCGGTTTCGTCGAGAACCGCGAGTTTTGGCTCCAAGACCGCCATCTGGAAGATTTCGTTACGCTTCTTTTCTCCGCCGCTAAAGCCCTCGTTCACATTTCGGCTCAGCAACGAATTGTCCAATTCCATCATCGCGACCTTCGACTTGATGTGCTTGAGAAACTCGCCCATCGTGAACTCAGGTTCGTTTCGCGCTTTTCGGAGCGCATTTAGCGCTGCTCGCAGAAAGTATGTGTTGCTTACGCCGGGGATCTCCACCGGGTATTGAAAGGCGAGGAAGAGTCCAGCAGCAGCTCGCTCTTCAGGATCGAGTTCCAGAATGTTCTCGCCGTCGAGCTCCACGGATCCCTCGGTCACTTCATAACCACTGCGTCCGGCAATGACGGCCGCCAAGGTGGACTTTCCGCTTCCGTTTGGCCCCATTATCGCGTGAACTTCGCCCTTATTGACGGTCAGATTGATGCCGCGAAGTATTGGCTTTTCCTCAACGCGGGCGTGCAAATTTGTGATCGAAAGCATGTGATTTGGGGAAAGTATACCGTAATGTCAAGATTGAACCAACCGCCCAACACGACAACGGGTGTACGGCCAGACTGGCTTTCGTACACCCGTTGCGGATCCGATCTAGTTCGGAGTTGGCGTTATTGTGAAGCCCTGTGACGTGAGCTCTTGACCGATGTGGCGCAACTTCTTCATTGCTCGTAGCTCGATCTGGCGAACTCGCTCACGGGTGACATTGAGTTCACTTCCCACTTCTTCAAGGGTCCGTGAACGTCCATCGTCGAGTCCGAATCGTAGTCGAACAACGTCTCTCTCTCGCGAAGTCAGGCGACCAAGAATGCCATCAATCTCTTCGCGCCGGATCAAAGTCCAAGTTACGTCGCCGGGCGTCGGCATATTCGTGCTCTGCACGAAGTCACCGATACTGGAGTTGTCCTTCTCACCGACCGGGGTTTCAAGAGAGATCGGCTCCACTGCGACCCGCATCATTTCTCGGACACGATCAATCGAGAGCCCAACCTCGCGGCTGATCTCTTCTTCTGTTGGTTCGCGCTGAAGTTCCTGTTGCAATCGTGAGGCGGTCTTGACGACCTTATTAATCAACTCTGCGACGTAGACCGGAATTCGAATCGTGCGTCCCTGGTTGATGATTGCCCGTGCGATCGCTCGGCGAATCCACCACGTGGCATAGGTGCTGAAGCGAAAGCCCTTGCGCCAGTCAAACTTTTCGACCGCGCGGATCAAGCCCAAATTGCCTTCCTGGATGAGGTCGGCTAGCGGTATTCCACGCGCGTTGTATTTCTTGGCGATACTCACGACAAGACGCAGATTGGATTCAATCAGAATCTTCTTTGCATACATGTCTCCCGCCTGGACTTTGCGAGCGAGGTCTACCTCTTGCTCAGGGGTGAGCAGCTGAGCGCGCCGGGTTTGGCGCATCCACATTTCGAGCTCTTCGCTGTCATCGTGTACGCGCTCTGTAGGTTCGTCGGCCTCCTCATCTGCGGTATCAATTTCCAGCAAATCATCGTCTGCTGGCTCCGTTGCCGGGTCATCAAGCATGGGGCCAGCGGTCGCTTCGACGAACGTATGTCGCCCCGGCGTGCGAACGGTAATTGCTCGCCCGCGCCGAGGTTGCGCTACCAACCCAGTTTCTCCTGCCATATTCGTTATAAGTTCCTTATCTTCCAGAGGAAGGAGCACGCATGAACTTACGCGATCAGGCGGTGTGCCAGAAAATTCGCGGGTCGGTCAAGCGTACCAATCCCCTATTGTATGATGACAACGTCCCGATTGACAAGGTGTTTGCAATAAACAGGTCAAAAGACGGGGTTGTCAAGCATGTGAACGCCTATCGCTAAACGTCCACCCCTATAGACGTATCGCGGGCGTAGTTTAGTTTCGCGGAATCGTGAGGATTCCGAATCTTGCCAAGATTATCAGGGCCGTGCGACTCGCTCGGCCCTGGTCCGAAGTCAGTCCTTGACGACTTGCTTTGCTTTCAGCGCCTCATCGAGGGTCTTACGAAGCTCGTCATTTGCTGGGAGGGTCTTCGGGCTGTACCGCTTGAAAACTTTTCCATCGCGGCCAACGACAAATTTTGCAAAGTTCCACTCGATATCTTCTTTGCGGTCCGAATTTGCAATCAGCCACTTGTAAAGCGGTGCTTGGTCATCGCCCTTGACAGAGATCTTTGAGAACATGGGGAACGTCACGTCGTACGTTGCGGAGCAAAACTCTTTGATCTCCTTTTCGGTGCCTGGTTCCTGTCCGCCGAAATTGTTTGCAGGGAAGCCAATGATGACCACACCCTTCGGGCGATACTCGCGGTAAAGAGCCTCCAGGCCCTTGTACTGCGGAGTTAAGCCGCACTTGCTGGCAACGTTTACGACGAGCAAGACTTTGCCCTTGAATTTCGCGAGGGACACCGACTTTCCGTCGATATCCTTCATCGTGAAGTCGTAGATCGTGTTCGGTCCCATAGGAGTAAAACTCAAAGCTGCGGCGAGAAATGCAGAGACGCTCATACTTACACTTATACTTCCATCGTCGCCAATTCGTACAAGATATGAGCATAGATTCGCGACATTTTGTACAAATGATCAATTTTGAGCCGCTCGTCGGTTTCGTGCGCTGGACCATCGCCGTCCCATCCGGTGCCAATGCTGACGGTATTCGGGACCGCGCGGGCGTACGTGCCGCCTCCCATAGTCCCAGGCTTTAGGCGTTCGCCGCTCTCCCTCTCATAGACGTCTACGATTGCTCGTACGAGCGGGTGATCCAGCGGGAAGTACAGCGGCGGGCTGTCTCGAGTTACATCCAATTTGAATTCAGTTGCGTACTTTTCTAACTTAGCGTTGCACAACGTCGAGAGCTTTTCTCCGGTCCAAGTCACCGGATAACGAATGTTGAACAGCATCTCCACATGGCCGCTCTGCGTGCCGATGATGCCAAGGTTTGATGTGAGATCTCCGCTCGCCTCGTCGGAACCAGCGATCCCCAAGCCAACACCGCTGATGTGGGTCGTCTGGAACAGCTCGTCGTAAAACTTTCGATCGGACAGCGGGCAGATCGCGCGAATAAAGCGCAGCGCACGGGTCGCCGCGGAATCGCCCTCAAATGGAGCGGCCCCGTGGGCGGCGCGGCCGGTGGCGGTTACCTCAAGAGTATTGGCCGTCCAGCAACAAGCGACGTTTCGATCCCAATTGTCCGCAATCTGCGCTTCAACAAAGTCTCGGACTGACGTAGCTACATTGACAACGGCGACGCACGAGTCAATAACGATATTTGGTCGCTGTCCGCCGACAATGCTGACCAATTTCACATCGGCTTCCGGTATTCGCGCCGAGATTTCAAGGTTTGCAATCCCTTTCTCGGCATGATACAGTGGCCATCCGGAGTCCGGGGCGACACCGAATGTAGGTGCTTCCTCAGTCTCCATGTACCTTGCCACGCACCCAAATCCGGATTCTTCGTTGCAACCAAATGCCTGCCGCATCCGGGCCGGTACGTCTGGGAAGCACTCTTTGAGCGCACGCATCGCGTAGAAGCTCGCAATTGTTGGCCCCTTATCGTCTTCAGCACCGCGCGCGTAAACGTATCCGCCATCAATTTCTGCGCCGAAAGGCTGGTGCTTCCAACCCGGTCCGACCGGAACGACATCAAGGTGTCCGAGCGACATCACAAGGCGCTCTCCCGCTCCAAAATCGGCATAGCCGATAAAGCCTTCTAGGTCGGTCGTCGCCATTCCCCAAGATTTTGCCTTCGCAAGACAAAAGTCCAATGCGCGACGGTTTTCCGCTCCGTAGGGCGCATTCGGCAGGGCATCAGCCTCCAGCGACGGAATTTGGAGCAACGCGCGATAGTCATCGAGCAACTCTTGCTCATGGTTGCGGAGCCAGTTCTGAATCTCTTCGACTTTGGAAATCATGAAAATGGAGCCTACCCGCCTCCACTCACTCCAAGGCAGACTTCAGCTTAAGGGAACGGGTACAAGAAGAGCGATGAAGACTGAGGAAGTCCGGGAGCTGTTCAGGCAACAATTCGGAGCTGCGCCGGACATCATCGCCCTTGCCCCCGGGCGAGTAAATTTGATCGGAGAGCACACCGACTACAATTCGGGTTTCGTCTTTCCCGCTGCAATCGATCGCGGTTTGTGGCTTGCGGCAAGCGCAGTTGCGGGGCCGAGTCAAGTCACATCAGATGCGCGCGGGGATGGCCCAGAGTTTGATGTCAATTCCGTTGAGCCAGGCGAGAAGATGGGCTGGGCCGGATACGCAGCGGGCATGGCGTGGGCGATGCGCGGCGAAGGAACCATTCCGAACGTCAATGCTGCTCTCACGAGCACAATTCCCATTGGCTCCGGGGTCAGTAGCAGCGCAGCGCTCGAACTGGCGTTTGGGGTTCTCTGGAACGAGCTCGCTGGTCTCGGTCTCAGCAAAAACCAACTCGCAAAAGCGGGTCAGCGGTGCGAGAACCAGTTCGTCGGTGTAAACAGCGGAATCATGGATCAAATGGCCGTGGCGAATGGTCGCGCGGGCAAGGCGATGTTTTTGGATACGGCTAATTTGGAAATCGAGTTTGCACCGATTCCTTCAGATTGGGTCGTTGTGCTTTGCGACACCCAGACCCCTCGTACTCTGGCCGCCTCCGCGTATAACGAACGTCGGGCCCAATGCGAGGCCGCTTGCGCGGAATTGGGGATTAGCGTGCTCCGTGACGCGAACGCCTCGGACCTTACACGAATCGGGGACCCCTTAGTCCGCAAGCGTGCAACGCACGTTGTGACTGAGAATGATCGGTGCCTCAAATTCCGAGACGCCCTCGCTACAAGTGCGACCTCCGAAGTAGGCGAACTGATGCGCGCAAGCCACATTAGCCTTCGCGATGACTACGCGGTGAGTTGCGCCGAGCTGGACGCGATGGCCGAATCCGCATGGAAAGCACCGGGGTGCATTGGTGCCCGTATGACGGGAGCGGGATTTGGCGGAGTTTGCGTGGCTCTGGTTTTAAAGGATCGTGCCGAAGATTTTGTAGAGAGCACACTTGAAGGATTTCAGCGAATTTGCGGAAAGGGTGGTACTGCGATGACGTGCGCCGTCGCTGAGGGTGCACGCATCGTATGGCGAGCGGACAAATGACCTACGCACACTTCCGAGCCGCCTCATATTATAAGGACTCGCAATTGAACTCAAAGCTAGCGTTTGCCAAAGCCGTTCCCGCAAGAACATTGCGCGACATATATATTCTTACGAAACGATCTCAAAAAATGGCGCTCGTGTGGAAATAGATTGACAGGCGGTTAAAGATCATTTGAGGGGTGGGTTAATGCCAATGCCAAGCTTGTCCAGGACGGACAGTGCGCAACGCGCAATAAGACTTACAAAAAGAGAAATAGAAGTACTGAGTCTCATCGCACAGGGTCATAGCAGCAAAGAAGCTGCCGATGTCCTATACGTGTCGAAGCGAACCGTGGATTTTCACTTAGCGAAAATCTACGATAAGCTTCAGGTGAACAATCGGGTCCAAGCGTTCCGCGCTGCGACTCGGCTGGGATTGATTCCTTTCGAGCCGACCTTCGGTCATGCTCGAGGCGAAGCCTGAGGATTCTCAAAAACGACCAACAGGGCCCTGTTCAGCGCAAGCTGGACGGGGCTTTGTTACATACTTTTGGTCGTGAGTCGCTCAAAAGAAGCCAAGAGTTCACAGATCAAATATGTCGATGGTCCGCAAGTGTCCATCCGACGCCCGGCTTCGTCCGTGTTCCTGCGGGTCACGATTCACGAAGATAGGTCGGTCCGCCGTTCCGTCATCAAGCGCGCATTTCCGCTGACGCACTCCTATCGGTACTTATCGATCCAAGATTCCGAGGGCCACGAAGTCTGCGTCCTCAACTCCACAGAAGGAATGGATGCGGACAGTCTTCGAGAAATCGAAGCAGAGTTTGATCGTCGATACTACACGCCTCGAATCGATCGCATTTGCGATCTGATCGCGGATGCCGGAATGTGGCGATTTGACGTCGACACGCAGCGAGGCTCTCGAAGGTTTTTCGTTCGCAACTGGCGTGATAGTGCGTACGAAATCTCCGCGGGACGGTGGCACATCACTAGCGTTGATGGAGCCAGATACGAAATTGTAGACTTGACCAAACTCGATGAAGCAAGCCAGCGATTTATGGACCTCCTTCTGTAGGACGCTTTATCCGCCAAAATGCGCTCTTTGCAACGCCATCGGCACGCCGCCTGTTTGCCCGTTCTGCGAGGCGGAGTTGCTACGCCTGAAATCAGACTTTGAATCCGGACCAGACGAACCGTACAAATCCGTCACCGCCGCGTTTTCTTATGAGGGGCGCGCCGCCCAAGCCGTGAGGCGTCTCAAATACAGCCGAGAGACCGCGCTATCGGCATGGATGTCTGCCGCAATGCTTGAGGTTGCCGCGCCGATGGTCGACCACGCGGACTTGATCTTGCCGGTGCCAATTCACTGGACGCGCACCGCTCACCGAGGCTTCAATCAGGCGCTAGAACTCTGTAGCGCCTTTCCAGCGGAAAAGATAAGACCGAACCTGCTTGTTCGACAGCGTGCCACACGTACTCAAGTCGGCCTCTCTGTTGAAGCAAGATTGGCCAATTTGGAGGGTGCGTTCGTAGTCCGCGAGTCCGTGCAACATTGCGCCGTCATCCTCGTCGATGACGTCCTCACGAGCGGTCAAACCGCGAAAAGTTGTACGGACGCGCTGCTCTTGGCGGGGGCGAACAAGGTCGACGTTGTTGTATTTGCTGCTGCAAATCCCTCGGCATCCTAGAGGGCGTATGATTCCGACGCTCTATCCCGAGCGGTGCCACGACGATTAACGTAGACATTTGAGCACGAAGCAGAGTAGAAATGAGTTGATCAATGCCGAAGCAAGTAATCACCGAAGCGGTTGAAGCGAAGCTGAAGGCTCTACCCGCCAAGCCCGGATGCTACGTGTACCGGGACAAGGCAAACGAAGTCCTCTACGTTGGCAAGGCGATCTCGCTTAAGAATCGGGTTCGGAGTTACTTCCAAACGTCCACTAAGCACGGCGTCCGCATTGCTCGAATGGTCGCCCAAGTACGCGATATCGAGTGGATTGTTGTTGACAGTGAACTCGAAGCACTCGTGCTCGAGTGCAACCTAATCAAGAAGCACCGCCCGCCGTACAACGTTCGGATGCGAGACGACAAGAGCTACCCTTACGTCGTCATTACAAACGAGGCGTATCCGCGGGTGCTTTTCACGCGAAAAGTAAGGCGTGACGGAAGTCGCTACTTTGGGCCGTTCACCAGCGCATTCAGTGTCCGCGACACGCTCCAGCTGCTCCATAAGGTGTTTCCGTTAATTCCGTGTGGCAAAAGTTGGTCTGGTGAAGCCGTGCAACGACCTTGCCTCTATTACCACCTCAACCGTTGCCTCGCACCTTGCGCAGGCATGGCCGACCCCGCCGCGTACTCCGAAGTCGTGTCCAAAGTCGAGCGGTTTCTGAACGGCAAGGAGGAGAGCCTTGTAAACGATCTGCAAGTCGAGATGGAGGCGGCAGTCGAAGCTCTCAACTTCGAACTCGCCGCGACCATCCGCGATCAGATCAAGGCAATTAACGAAGTCTTGCAAAGGCAGAAGGTGGTGTCTGCTCAAGGCGGCGATCATGACGTTATTGCCGTAGTGAAGGATGACCGCGGGGCGGCGATTCAGATGCTATACATTCGCGGTGGCAAGCTGATCGGGCAGCGCCAATTCTTGCTGGACGGGGCGAAGGACGTGCCCCCGGGCGAGGCCGTGCAAGAATTTGTAAAACAGTACTACAACGACGCGGCGGAAATTCCGCGCGAAGTGCTGCTACCGGTTGAGTTTGAAGAGCGGGCAATCGTCCAAACTTGGCTGCGGCAAAGGCGGGGAAGCGCGGTGACATTGGAAGTGCCCCAGTCGGGCGAAAAGGCGCGCCTCGTCGACCTGGCCGCTTCAAATGCCGAGCAGGCCCTCAACACAATGGCGCTCGAGGTGGCGGCAAAAGGAGAGTGGGCAGAGTCTGCAATGTCCGAGCTAGCAGAGAGTATCGGTCTGCCTAACTTGCCAACGCGTATCGAAGGATTTGATATCTCGAATATTCAGGGCACCGCCCCCGTCGGATCGATGGTGGTATCTGAATCCGGGGAAGCTGCCAAGTCTGAGTACCGTCGATTCAAGATTCGCTACCACCCGGAGAGTCCGAACGACTTTGCGATGATGCATGAAGTTCTAACGAGGCGTCTCAAAGCAGCTCTAGAAGGCGACGCAAAGTTTACGAAGCTCCCGGACCTCATCATGATCGACGGTGGAAAAGGTCAGCTCGCGGCCGGGCTGAAAGCGCGAGACGAGCTCGGATTTAGCGTGCCGATGGTTGGACTCGCAAAAAGGCATGAATTGATCTACGTGCCTACCGCGATCTCTGGCGAGCGGCTCGTGCCAGACCTAGATGCCCCATATCACTTCGGAAAAAAAGCTCCGGTCGAGTACAGCTATCGGGAAATCGAACTGCAACTGACCTCACCGGGTCTGATGCTCCTACGAAAACTACGCGACGAGGCCCACCGGTTCGCGATTACGTTTCATCGAAAGATTCGCGACAAACGAATCAGCGGGAGCGCGATTGAGGAAGTGCCGGGGGTCGGACCGCGGCGCAAACGGTTGCTGCTCAGAACATTTGGGTCCGTTGAAGGTATCCGTAGGGCGACCGTCACTGAGATCGCCGCGGTCCCAACAATGACAACTACATTGGCCGCCAAAGTGCACGACTACCTCAACGAAGGTTAACCCCTAAATGCGGACTCGCTCTTTTGGGTTTGCGGGTGACTCACCACGCTCGAACTCTTGTTTGCTGTTCCCGATGCTCCCGATGGTCTTTCCGAGCACATTTTCGAGGTGATTTAGAATGTCAAGCGCGTACTTATCGGCGCTACGTCGCACATTCATGGCGTCGCGATCGGCGGCGTTTCGGATCTCCTCACATTGCGCCTTGCTCAGTTTCAATATTTCGCTCTCGGCAAGCATCTCGTCTTGTTGAAGTCGCGCCTTTTCGAGGAGTCGCGCAGCCTCGGCCTTGGCCTCGACGACGATCCGATCCGCATCTTTCGCCGAGCTTCCGACGATTTGCTGAGCCTCCTCACGGGCTCCATCGACGATGCGCTCGGATTCTCGGACGTTCGTT
Source organism: Fimbriimonadales bacterium (assembly GCA_038230855.1). Lineage (GTDB taxonomy): Bacteria > Armatimonadota > Fimbriimonadia > Fimbriimonadales > Fimbriimonadaceae > Fimbriimonas. The sequence goes on from JBBRML010000044.1 coordinate 18,062, forward strand.
GAGGCGTTTTTCAGCTCTTGCGGCAACGACGCGCGAATTTTCGCGATTTGCATGCTGATTTCATCTCGATTCAACCCCCAGGTGAGTGGTCCGAAGGAGTGTGGATCTTCCACAGTCAGCTTGTTCAGTTGTTCCAGGAGGCGCAAAATGTCCATGTACTTATGCGAGAGCTACGTGAGATTGTAACATGCCGCCAGACCCTTTCTACGGATTTCCGCGTTGAATTGCCGCGGCCATGATTTTCGCGACCGTAGGTGGCACCATCTCATGGTAATCGCCCCCTAATAGCGCGACTTCTCGCACGATTGAACTGCTGAGATAGCTGTGCTCCCACGTAGTCATTAGGAAGACAGTGTCGATTTCTGGGCTCATTCGCCGGTTTGCCAACGCAATCTGAAATTCATATTCAAAGTCCTGAGTAGCGCGTAGGCCCCGAACGATCGACTGCGCCCCTTGTTTGGCCGCGTACGCAACGAGCAGCCCGTCAAAACTGTCGACGCTTACGTGCGGGAGCTGCGAAGTACAGGTTCTTAGCGCTTCCAGTCGGTCATCCAGCGTGAGGAGCGGATTCTTGGCCGAGTTCTTACCGACGGCGACGATTATTTTGTCAAAGAGTTTGGCCGCTCGCTCGACAACGTCGAGGTGACCGAGAGTCGGCGGGTCAAATGTGCCAGGCACGATTGCTATCCGTTGCATTACCAGACATTATCGCCCCGGGTGCCGATCCCGCGCTATTACCTGCGGCAATGGCATGCGGTTTGACCGATAAAGCCTGTACGAACATGCGAACTGCACTCGGGCAATCACATAGACTGGATCAAACCGTACGTATCGACCCTCGAGTCGTGCTCGGATCACAGCTCCTGAAAATGAGCCAAGCCGAACTGGAACAGGCAATCGAGGCCGAGCTAACGGAGAATCCCGCGCTTGAGCGTATTCAGGATGACGAAGAGCCGATGAGCGATGAGTCGATCCTTGAAAGTATCGCACCGCAGGAACTGAAATTCCAGGATGACGACGCCGAAGCAATGCGCAGTCTGCCCCAGGATGAAGGCGCGCTTGACTGGATGGATCTCGCGACTTCCGTGCCTCTTCTTACCGACTACGTTCGGGCTCAACTCCTACCAATGCTCCCGAGTCACCTCCGAGGCGCCGGCATTTACGTCGTAGAATGCCTGACCGATACGGGATATTTAACTGAGCCGATCGAAGAGCTCGCTCTAGCTACGAACACTTCGCTCGAGGAAATGGAAGAAATTCTGGCTAAGCTAAAGACGTGCGAGCCGTACGGTATTGGCGCCGCTGGCGTCCAAGAATGCCTGCTACTCCAGTTGCGGGGCGTCAAGACTCACTCTGGAAAGCTCGCGCAACACATTATTAAGACTCATCTAGAAGAGTTCATGGGTCGCAAAACGATGCGCATCGCGCGTCGCTTCAGCGTGATGCCAGATGTCGTCGAAGAGGCTTTCGATGTGATCCTTGCGCTCGACCCGTTTCCTGGCCAACAGTTTGCAGGTCGTGCCTCGTCGCGGGGACGCTCAGCCGCGGTGAAGCCAGACATGGTTATTTCGCGCACTGAGGCTGGCTGGGCAATCGAGGTCAGCGGTCCAAGCTCAATGTCTCTTTCCGTGAGTCGCGGCTATCAAGCCCGTCAGGCCGCGCTTCAGCGCCGAACAAGCGCCGACAAAGACGAGAAACGCCACATCGCGGTTTACATGGAGCGAGCAAGCACTTTTCTCGAGTGTCTTGAGCAACGGAAACGCACGCTTCGCCGCATTGGCGAATACCTTGTGCAACATCAGCCGGGCTTTGTTGCAACTGGAGACTACGCATTTTTGCTGCCCCTGACCCGGAGCCAGATGGCCAAGGACCTCGGGGTCCATGAAAGCACGGTGAGTCGCGCAACGGCTGATAAGTTTGTCCAAATCGCGAACGATGAAGTTATCAGTTTTGACGTCTTCTTCAAGCCAGCGTTGAGGGTGCAAAAGATGATCGAGGATATCCTTGCATCCGAAAATCCCGCAAACCCGATGAGTGACGAGAGAATCGCGGAAATCCTCTCCGAACGCGGCGTCGATATTGCGCGCCGAACCGTGAACAAGTACCGCGATAAAAACCGGCTCCTCTCCTCCCGTAAGCGTCGAAGCGCCTAGATCCGGGGTCGTGCCCAGACCCTTGTCCGAGAAGCGTTTCGCCGTTAGTGCATCCCGAGATAGGAGAATGCCTACCTCGCCGAGAGCGCTCGGCTACCGAGCTAATATATTCTTCAATGGATCACGTGCCTCCACCGTCAAATCCGCACGTTGATCATATCGCTCAACAGCCGATGGGGCCGATCGAGAGCCTGTTGCGATTGGAGAGACTGCGCCGCCTCGGCCCGGTGCACGACAAGCGCGTCTTGGACATCGGCTGCGGCTCTGGTGAGGTTTGGTGTGGCTGCGTCGCCGATCAACGTCCGTTGGAGCTAATCGGTGTCGAACCAGACGAGAGCTTGCGTGCCCTCGCTGCGGCGACCGGGGCATTCGCAAGGGTTGGCCCCGTAGTTCTGCCGGCCGATGTCAGGCAGGCGGACGTCGTGGTCGCGATGGGTGTGCTGGAGCATGTCGACGACCCTATGGTGTTTCTTGAGCCACTTATTCGGGCGACACAAATATTTGTCACCGTCCCAAACGCAGACAGTTTTCATCGCTGGGTCGGCCTAGAGCTTGGCCTGCTCTCCCGCCTCGATGAGTTGCAAGCGCACGACCACGCGATTGGTCACCAACGCTATTTTGGTTACGATTCTTTCCGCGCAATGCTGAATCAGTTCTGCGCAGCTTCCGGCCACCAAGTGACGGCGTACGGCACTCTCGGTTTCAAAGTCGGCTCCAACTCACAAATGGTTCAGTTGGGAACGGCGGCCACCGTGTTCTCGGTCGCCAACCAACTCGGCTTGGCCGGGATTGACGCCCGGCATGGAAGCGAATGCTATGCGAAACTTACACTCGCGTGAGTTCGGTCATCTAGTCAGCGATGCCCCCGAACAAAAACGTCCCGTCACGATAATCTACAGTCACGGTTGAGCCTTCTTTGACTTCACCGCGAAGTATGGCGTTTGACAACGGATTGACGATGTCCCGCTGAATTGCCCGCTTCAGCGGCCGCGCGCCATAAACTGGATCGTATCCCGCGGTAGCAACTTGCAGCGTCGCCGCATCGGTGAGCTGCAGTTCAATCCTTCGCTCAGCGAGCCGCGCCACCAACTGTTGCAACTGGATCTTCACAATCTGTTTGATGTCGTTGACCCCGAGCGAGTGGAACACAACCAACTCATCCAAACGGTTCAAGAATTCTGGTCTGAAGTGCATTCGGACCTCTTCAAGAATCTTCGCCTTGGTTTCGGCGAACGAATCCTCCGTAGCCGCAACGGGATCGGCGTAATAATGCGAGCCAATGTTGCTGGTTAGGATGATCACCGTGTTCTTGAAGTCGACGGTCCTGCCCTGGCCGTCCGTCAATCGTCCGTCGTCTAGCACCTGGAGGAGGACGTTGAAGACCTCGGGATGCGCTTTCTCAATTTCGTCGAGCAGCACGACCGAGTATGGTTTGCGCCGCACTACTTCCGTGAGTTGCCCCCCTTCTTCGTACCCAACGTAACCGGGAGGAGCACCGATTAGACGCGAAACCGAGTGCTTTTCGCCGTACTCCGACATGTCGATCCGCACCACCGATTTCTCGTCGTTAAACATGAATTCAGCAAGCGCTTTGGCGGTCTCCGTCTTACCGACTCCAGTTGGGCCAAGAAATATGAACGAGCCGATCGGCCGGTCGGGATCAGAAAGGCCGGATCGTGATCGTCGCACGGCATCCGCGAGGGCTTGCAGCGCTTCGTCTTGCCCGACTACTCGCCGCCGCATGGCGTCTTCCATGAAGAGCAATTTCTGCATCTCGCCTTGAACAAGCTTTGACACCGGAATCCTCGTCCACTTGCTGACGACTTCGGCAATATCCTCGCTATCCACCTCTTCTTTCAGCATCTTGCCTTGCTGCTGCACTTCTGCCAGTGAATTCGACTCGGCTTCCAGTTGACGTTGCAATGTTGGAATCTGTCCGTGCTGAATTTCGGCAGCTCGTGCCCAGTCAGCCTCGCGCTGTGCTGCATCAAGCTGCGTTCGGAGCGCCTCGATCTTTGACTTTAACGATCGAACACTTTCGATCGCGTCCTTCTCCTTTTGCCAAACCGCGCGCAAAGTGTGCGCTTTCTCGCCGAGCTCGGCGAGTTTGCGCTCTGTGGCGATTAACCGCTCACGACTGGCTGCATCCTCCTCCTTTCGAAGTGCTTCGCGATCGATTTCGAACTGCACCATCTGCCGTTCAACTTCGTCGATCTCCGCTGGAACGCTGTCAATTTCGATCTTCAGCCGGGAAGCGGCTTCGTCCATGAGATCGATCGCCTTGTCCGGCAAGAACCGATCGCTGATATAACGACTGCTAAGGGTTGCCGCGGCAACAAGTGCACCATCTGTAATTCGAACTCCGTGGTGAATTTCGTAGCGCGACTTAAGTCCGCGCAGAATCGAGATAGTCTCCTCCACGGACGGCTCACCAACAATCACCATCTGGAATCTTCGCTCAAGCGCCTTGTCCTTCTCGACGTACCGGCGGTATTCGTTTAGCGTCGTGGCGCCGATGCACCGCAGCTCGCCTCGCGCCAGCATCGGCTTCAGCATGTTTGCCGCGTCCATCGAACCTTCGGCCTGACCTGCGCCGACTAACGTGTGCAGTTCGTCAATGAACAGGATGATCTCGCCGTCCGACTTCTTGATCTCTTCAAGCACTGACTTCAAACGCTCTTCGAACTCACCGCGGTACTTCGCGCCGGCAACGAGTGCGCTCAAGTCGAGAGAAATCACGGACTTGCCCTTCAGCCCCTCTGGCACGTCGCCGTTCACGACTCGCTGAGCTAGACCCTCCGCGACTGCGGTCTTGCCCACGCCCGGCTCACCGATCAGCACTGGATTGTTCTTGGTTCGCCGACTCAAGACTTGAATCACCCTGCGAATCTCTTCATCGCGCCCAATGACAGGATCAAGTTTGCCCGCCCTCGCCCTCGCGGTCAGGTCGATTCCGTATTTTTCGAGCGACTTGTATTTGTCTTCAGCCGATTGATCTGTCACGCTACGCCCGCCACGGATCTCTTCGATCGCGGTCTCTAGGCGATCGACGGTAATACCGTTCAGGGCGAGAATCTTTCCACACTCGCCGTTGTCCTTAGCCGCGGCGACGAGTAGGTGCTCCGTACTGACATACTCATCCCCCATCTGCTCCGAGAGCTTGAATGCGACGTTGAGCAAGCCCTGCAATCGATTCGTCATGTTCGCGCCGTAGCTGGCCGCGCCCGTTACTTTGGCAGCCTCGTCCAGGTAGCGCTGAGTTGCCTGCTCGATAACCTTCGGATCGGCTCCGATCTTACGCAAGATCGGAACTGTCACGCCGTCTGGCTGCTTGATCATTCCCAGCAGCAGGTGCTCGACATCGACGTGGGCATGATGCAGGGCCTCCGCTTCGCTTTGAGCGGATTGGAGGACTTCTTGGGCTTTAAGGGTCAGTTTGTCGAGTCGCATATTTACCTGAGCCTGAAAGACTCACTTCTTCTTATGATTAAAGACGTATGTTGGAGCGATCGCGCTTCATTTCCCTATGCAGAATTGCCGAAAGATCGTTTCGAGCATATTCTCGGATGCTGTCTCCCCCGTTATCATGCCGAGGCCGGACAGCGCATCAGAAATCAGGACCGAAATTAGGTCGAGAGGAGTGTCAGCACCAAGGTGTCTGCGCGCCTCCTCGAGCGCCTCACGCACAAGCGAGAGTTGAATGCCGTGACGTGGAGCGATGAGAAGCCGGTAGGCGTCTGGTTGGACCGTATCGCTTACCCATTTCTCGAGCACATCGACCCCGAACCCGGTCTTCGCAGAAATCTGGATTCCTTGGGCCGGTTGCGTTATGGTGAGATCCGCTTTGTTATGCACGAAGAGAACCTTTCCACCGATTTGTTGCGCGAAGACGTGATCAGCAGGCCCGAGTCCGACCTGACCGTCAAATACATACCAAACAAAGTCGGCGTCGATCGCCGCCATGTTCGTGCGCTGAATGCCGAGTGACTCGATGCGGTCGGAAGTTGCCCGCAAGCCAGCGGTGTCGATCAAGACGACCTTGATGCCGTCGATCTCGACCGTCTCTTCCAGGGTGTCGCGCGTGGTTCCGGCCATTTCGGTCACGATCGCCCGGTCACGGCCCAAAATACGATTCAGGAGCGAAGACTTGCCCGCATTAGGTGGGCCGACGATCGCTACTCGAATCCCGTTGCGAATCCAGCGGCTCGTGTCTGCCGACGCGAGCAACACGTCGACCCGTGCCAAAACGGCCCCCAGAGTCTTTGCTGCCGTGATACGGTCGAAAGGACCAATTTCCTCGCTGAAGTCAACCGATGCCTCCAAGGCAGCGAGTATGTGCAAAAGCTCAGAGCGAATCGAGCCCAATTCTGAAGATAGTTCACCGCTGCGGATTCGGTTAGCGTTGCGCATCTGCCGCTCAGACTCGGCTTCAATGAGGTCTCGAATCGCTTCTGCTTGAACGAGGTCGATGCGCCCGTTCATGAACGCTCGCTGCGAGAACTCGCCGGGTATGGCGGACCTGGCTCCTAAGCTGACGCACGCCTCGACGACCGCTCGAACGGCGGCGATCGATCCGTGCGTCGAAATCTCAACGGTTTCATCGCCGGTATAGCTACGACCAGTGGCAAAGGGAAGCAGAACGGCCTGTTCGCCGAGCGGCAGGTTGACGACCGATGCAACTTGAGCCTGTGGGGTCCAGCCGGGAGCGAGGGCTGTGGCGATCCGCCAGGCCTCTGGCCCGCACACGCGAACGGTAGCGACCGGCCCAGGATAGGCAGTGATGGGGGCCACGATTGTGTCGACGAGCGCACGACTCACGGACTGATTATCCCGAACCTACAGTAAACTTGACCAGATGAAGCTGTTCGTGGATACCGGAGATGTCGAAGATGTACGTAAAGCCGCCGAGTGGGGCATTCTGGACGGGGTAACGACCAATCCAACCCTAATCGCAAAGTCCGGTAAGGGATTTAAGGAAACCGTGCTCAAAATCTGCGAGCTTGTTCCAGGCGGAGCGATCAGCGCGGAAGTCGTCGCGACCGACTATCCAACCATGCTGAAGGAAGCCTTGGAGGTTTCAAGTTGGCACGAGCAAATAGTCGTGAAGGTCCCTCTGATCGAGCCGGGAATTAGTCTCGTCAAAACCCTTTCTGACAAAGGAATACGCACCAACGTAACTCTGGTCTTCTCCGTTTCTCAGGCTTTGCTCGCGGCTAAGGCGGGCGCAACATTCATCTCAAATTTCGTGGGCCGAGTCGACGATATTTCGGACGACGGGATGAATGCCGTGCGCGACACGGTGGACATGGTCAACACTTACGGCTTCGACAGCGAGGTCTTGGTTGCTTCCGTTCGGCATCCGCTGCACGTCGTTCAGGCGGTCCAAGCTGGCGCTCACATCGCGACCATGCCGCTGAAATTCATGCAGATGTTGTTCAAGCATCCGCTAACTGACGCCGGCCTAGAGCGCTTCCTCGCAGATTGGAATAACGCCGGATTGTCGATCCTTTAGGTTGGAAGCTAGCGCAACGAAAGCTTAACGAAGTCGGCACCACGTGTGTTCACGCGGCTTGTTGACTTCTCAAGCGATCCATAAATACGAAGTCATAAGCAGCACTCGTTGATGATCTGCGCGTTTGCTACAGGAGTCTACTTGCGGCCCTTGCAAATGGGTTCGCGAGTGCTGATATCTCTTCGAGAGCTTCGGCCATGCGGTGTTCTTCGGATGGGGTTAGTCGAATGTTCCGCTCGGGCTGGTGCAAAACTGCATTCATCCAAGCAAGGGTCGGTAAGTCTGACGGACACCAGCCTTGCTGCAAAATTCGACGCGCCCAGCGAATCCGCACCCAGTCAGGCATGCCCCCCAGCTTGCTTAACCTGATTAGGAGCTCGTCCGCAAGTTCAGCGTTACCGCCCAGATCACACAGGTCCAAGACCTCTATGCACGATCGCCGCAGTTCTTGTCGCGCAACGAGGGCCACAAGTCCACGATTCTTGAGCGACCGATCGACTTCTCGAAGGACGTCGATGGCACGAGTTTCAACGTCCATCAGAAACGATATCCTCGTAACACAACACGATATCGGCACGACCAACGGGTTGGCCGCTTGTGTAGAGTTCAGTGCCTGTCCCGTATGCTATTGCATACTTAGCCCTGACCATTGGAACGCCGAATTCGTCCATTTGCTCATCGGGTGAGGACGTTTTGCCGACTACTCGATCGCTTTGAAGCATTGCCATCACCCGATCTGCACGTCTCCGCGAGAGCTCCAGCGAGGCTCTCTTCGAGAGCCCTTCATCCCTCTCAACGATGCCATGAACATAGAGATAGGCGAACGCACGCGCGTGAACCTTCATGACTTTGCCCATTGACAAATACAGTGATCTTCCTTTGCCAATGAATTCCGTACCCGAGGAATTGAAGATTGGCCGATAGACAGATACTCGAACAAAATTGCCATTTATCCAGATTGCAGCGATCTCAGAATTGGATTTTTCGACGACACTTAGGTAAGTGTCGGTAAGGCCAGCGGGTTGAACTAATCTAGCGCTGCTTCCCGGGAAATAATTTGTCATCACGCTCGACAATTCGTCACGGAGCGAGATTTGCCGCGCTTTACGTTTGATTGCGACCAGTGCCTGCGAACTGCTAGCCACCGAAGCAAGGCCGTGTACAGCAAAAATAAAGGCAAGCGCAATTGTCATGTCAGCGAAGACAACGAATGGGTTCCCAGTGAACGCCTGAGGTCGTTTGCATCTTCGCCGTCTCATTTCCGTCCGCGACCAAGCAAAGCAGAGATTCCCCTTCGACGTTCTAATTCGGTACGGATAAGATCAATTCCGCGCGACAGATGTTGGACCTCAGTAGCTAGGATCGCGATGTCATTTTTGTCGCTTGGGGCTTTTGACGCCGCGGTCCGAGTTTGCGATAGCAAATCTGCAACTTTGTCCGCGAGGTCATCTACGCGGACAGAAGTCGATGCTGAAGCTGTTGCCGCTTCGCGCCGTACGTCCTCTACCTGCTGAACGAGGAGCACCAGTGCATCCATATGTTGATCAAGTCTGGCTGAACCGACTAGCGCGAGCTCTTCGTTGCGAATTGAATTCGGTAGATCTCGCACCGCATCACCAAGGTCAAGTACGAATGCGCGGTGGGAAGCAAGTGTAGCTTCGAAATCCTCAAAGGGCTTACGCATCACCTCAACTTGGCGATTGATTCCTTCGACCATCGGCAGTTGCGATTGTACGAGGCTACGATGAACGTTGTTACCGAGTTCACGCTGAGATGCTGCGAGGTCGGTGAGCGCTTGTTGAGAAGAAACGAGCGAACTCTCGATTGCCTGTGCACCATTTACAGTGGACTCGACTGCGCCCAGAACTACTAGCAGGCGATCCAGAGTTTCTGCCATTGTCAGAACTCCGCTCTCCATAGCCGATCGGCCCGCATTCACTGTTTCCACTTCCACCCGCAACCGATCAGTGGCTGCTGCCGCGGCTCGACCAATCTCTACAGACGCGCGATCCGTCGCGTCCCCCAACGCCGTTGCGCCGAGCGCTAATGCGTCAGATAGGCCATCGCGGGCGACGAGAAAATCGTCTCGAACCGATGCTAGCGAAGCTCGTCCCTGCTCTAGCACGTCATGGGCGGCTGTCGCAACCAATCGCAAATGGTCGACTGAGCTTGCGAACGCCACATCAGCTGCAGTGAGGGTTTCAGCGAGGCATTGTGACGCTTCGCTGAGAGTTTCCAAAGCTTTCCCGGCTTCGTCGCCTGCAGGCATTTTTGGCAACATCTTCTCCCGAACAACCGTTTCTAGCACTGAGCGAAAAGTTTCCTGCTTATTTTCAATCGCCGCTACAAGAGCGTTCACAATCAAGGTGCAAATCACGCCCGCGATGGCTGCCGAGAAAGCGCTTCCGAATGAGTTCAACATTCCCGCAGCAGCCGAGAAGAACGACTCCATCTCCTGCTGAGTTGTGACTCTTCGGACTCCGCTAAGCTCTTGAACCGCGCCCTGTAGTCCGAGTAATGCACCGAGCAAACCGCCGTAAACCGCGCCAGCACCGATGTATCTGACGACGCCTAAGAGTTTGGACGCTGAATCTTCCACCGCTGCGTCTACGATGTCAGCGACTGAAACGTAGTTGCCTGACTTTGAGAGAACGAGGATCGTCCGGTAGACGCGGCTCACCAATGTCGTCGTTTGCGACGTACTCCAGAACTCAGCGTGGCCAATTTGATCGTTAAGTAACTTCCATTCTCGAAGCGAGAACACAATTGCGAGAACCGTGACGGACACCAAAACTTCCGCAGTAACGATCGGTGCCGTCAATGTTTTCCGCCGACAAGCAGGTCCAGCCTTAGTAATTTTCGGCAGCTAGGACAACGCTCCGGGATCAAATTGAGCGTTGCGTTTGGTTGGTCTGGGGCGAGGAACTGCTTACATCGGTCGCACCGATAGCTGCTGTGCTCGTCACTCTTTCCTGCCCTGCCCGTGCCCGCCTGATAAAACTGTTCAACGCTCGGCGGCGTGTAAGTGTCTCCAAAAAGTCCAACAAGTGTTGAGATGAGGTTCGGGATCGTTCTGGCAAAGGGAAGGAGTCGCTCAAACGCAAGTTTGTTGTCAACGTTTTCACCTTCAATTTGCACGCCCCACTCCTCAACTTGCTGATTAAACTGCCGGAGTTTCTGTGCAGCGAGCTCTATGTTCAGTCGAAGTACGTTCACTACACGCTTCGATAAATCTTCGGCCGCCAGGTGGTCACGGCCCAAATAGTACGACGCATCCGCAAGATCTCGGTCGATGCTGAAGACACGCGCAGCGTGGGTCGGAGTCGCGTGAGTCAAAAAGCTAAACTGCCCGGTCGGGCGAAATTCAATTATTCCGAGAGCGAGCCCAGCCAACAGCAGACCGATATGATAGTCTTGCTGCTCATCCAGGGGAGACCCGTCTAATGGTTGCCATGGAACATCGCGGCGTGATCGACGAGCGTCAGAATATGCTGCACGATGCGTTTGCACCCCTTTTATCGAGTACAAAGAAAAAATCGCGAGTCCCTCGGTGAAGAGGATCCGGTGTGGATCGTTAGACGCTTTCAACGGAAAATTACAAGCGCGAAGCACACTCGCTACTTTGCCCTCATCCGTTAATTGGTCTGTTGCTTCAGCGGCATGGAAGTATGCACACGCGGGTCGCCGCATAGTGTCTGGAGATCCTGGTATGCCGAATTGGTTCCGCGATGGATCGAGATCGACAAAGACTCGGCCCGCTTCGGCGACTTTCTTGAGTTCTGCCTGCCAATTCGGCCACGCGACAAGTCGTCGTTCAACTCGCTCACTGTGCAACATTGTAAATGCTCGTCTCGCGCTCTCAAGTGCAAGCCCAATATCCTGAAACTCGGTCGGACGAACTCGATCATATGCGCTGACGCCGTGCTCCTTCAATACCTCCTCAAGCCAACCGACGAGGTCAGACCTCACCTTAGCACGTGCGTTACTTTCAGCTGCTTCATTTTTCAGGCATCGCTTGTATTCCTCTGATATCGTCTTGTGAGGTTCAAATAGCGCCAAACCATTTACAATTGGGCCCGCTTCATCCAGTTGCTCTGCCTTGGCTTTCAGACGGTCACGTACGTGCTCAAGAAATTGCTTCAGGCCATTATGTGGGTCTGAAAGCCGAGATTTTAAGCGAGTGCATTCCTCGGCAAGGCGTTCAATAGTTCTTTTTTCAAACGCCTCGCTCTCGATCAAGAAAGACGCGCGCCAGTTATCTTGTGTAGCTTCCTTCCATTGTTCGATCGAATCGAGACGTTTCGCCTTTGCCCCGAAAGGGAGGCACCCCTTCTTTTCACCAATACTGGAAGCAAAGTGATTTGCCTTCTGCTCACTAGATTGTGCAACTACCCGAATTCCGATGTCAGTTTGCGGGACCTTCAATTGAGACGAGCGCTCTTGCAGAGCCTGTAAGATCATATCCAACATAGCCTCTGCCCAGACGATCCCCATGGCGGGGCTGAGCAACATTTTAGTGACTTGATTACCGAGAATGTTGACTCTGCCGGTTGCCACTGACTCTGCAACAGCGTGAATCGACTCTCGGAATTCTCCTTGGAAGTTCTGATCTGATGAATGAAATGCTTTGGCGATGTCCCCCTTCACCGTAACACTAATATTTGGTAATGCGTTCGTGTCTCCTTTCAATGCCGAATTTGCAGCTTGCGTCGCTTGGCGGCCAAGATTACGTAAATACTCTTCGACCATTGGATGTGCAAGCATCAGAGCTTGATAGGCCTCCGCACTGATCGCTAAGCTGCGACGTACGTCATCAACCTCTGTCTCGGGCACTTCGCGGCGTTGGAGGATTTCATCGAGGGCTTCGTACGCGAGCCGGGCCGCGCATCCGTCCAGGATGTGTTCTACCGGAAAGACAACTGCAGACGCGCCTAAGCTGGCGAAAGGCATCGGCCGACCATCTCTGTCCCGCTCGTTCGCATAATTCCCTAGTGGGTCTGCGAGTTTGGCCTCGATCGCATTTCCAGTCGAGCTAACCGATGACAGGTGTAGTACCTCGCTGATTGCGTGCACAAGTTGCGATAGTTCCACTCCCGCCTTGCCCCCTCCGCGCGGATGTACGATAAATGCAGTGCCGAAAGGCGGCATGGATGAAAAAACGCGGTCCTGGCTCTTCGAGAACTTTCCGGAATACCGCTTTCCTTTGACATAAAAGTGATTTAATTCGGTGAGCGCGCCGTAGGCGTTGCCCCAATGCACTTCCACCCCATACGCTTCGTGGGGGACACTGAAGATGCCAAAAACACCCAAGTTAGCAGAGACACCTGGAATATTTTGCAAATAATATCCAACATCTACGAAACAACCGCTATTAGTTCCTCCAGTCAGCGATCCAACGACAAAAACGCGGACTGGGGGCGTCTTATCGTCATCCTTACCGATGAAAGCAACATTTGGATTCGTGCCGTCCCGCAGGTTCCCGCGCCGCTTGGTCGCATCGGCTTCCTTCAAGTCGAACAGCTCATGGTACGTCTTTTGAAATAAATCATCAAATACGCCAAAATTATCCGGTGAAAGAAAGCATAGACGACCAGTCATCCGCAAATTGTTAGCACCATTCGTCGGCACCCCTCCCTTGGCGATCCATGCTGTATCAGCCCACGTCGGGAGATCAATTGAATCGCTATACTTTTCGGGATGAGTGGTCATGTCTACGAACGTATCAGCATTAATTCCGATGCGTTTCGCGATGCCCTTTTGCCCTAACGGAGTGGCCGTGATTGCGGATTCCGTTTCGAATACAAGCATTCGCAGCCAAGGCACATGCTCAAGTGATCCAAATTCACTCTCGATGCGCTTTGCGAGTAAATTACAAATCGCGTAACCCTGGGAGCCTATTCCGATAATTATGGTTTTTTGTGGCATGATTGCTTTCCGGTATTGTTAGATATCTCTGATTTCCACGCTGATTCTACGAATCAAGTTATCACGCTTCAAAATTAATTCGTTCAGTCCAATCTTCAGACTCGGCTGGGAGTTTCCAATACCATCTTCGACGGTGACATATCCATTCCGAGCTCGAAGTGTTCCCTGTACGACTTCAATCTCAAACAATTTTGCTGGTGGTAAGTTAGGCCCATCCAAGATGGCGATGTTGCCAACATCTGGCGAACCTTTACCCACGATGGCCAATCGTTCACCAGACGCCAACACGAACGAACCATTCCCCGGTACGACAACGGCAAATGACTTCGCAGTGTGGAATGTCAGGAAGCTCAACTTTGTGCCTAAGATTCGCAGAACGACATATGCTGCCAATACGAGGCTAAGTGCAATTACTACATAGAGCACCCAAGGTGTATGCAGGGCTGTTAACTGGCTCGGGCCGTAAAGCCACAAATTCAGCCGTTGACCGTCTCCAACGATGAATGGAGAGCCCGGAATTGAGAGTGCTACGAGGCTCGAAGAATCGAGACCTTCAGTCCGACCAGTTTTGTTCCGCACCAAATCGTCTGTCGGTGAACCGGGAGCTTCATTTAGAGTTGTGTCCGTTATTTGGATCAGCGCTACTGGATCATTAGCTTGCCCATGCGGAATGATTTCGAGCGCAGACATCCTCGCGGCCGTGTTGTCGTGACCACCTCGCAGTGGATATTTGCTTTTTCCATCCGCTCGCATCTCAAATGGAAGTGCTGGCCACTTTCTTTCTAGCGATTGTAATGTGGACTCAGTGAGGGGCTCGTCAACTATACACTTGTCCGAACTGGAATATAGATCAAGCTGGTACGGGAAAAAACTAACATGATAATTCGGCGATCTACTGATCTTCTTCTGAAGAAATCGCATTATCGATGATTTCGCTAGCTCAGTGTAAGCACTTTTAGAACTTGCTCGCGCCGAATTGAAAAGCACGACAAAATGCCAAGGCCGATTCCAAGTTTGATCCGCTGACAGTCCCTGAGTCTTTTCGTACGTTGATTCGAAGCGATCTTCGATCCAAATTGATGGTTCAGCTTGGCCAGATTGAGCGCAGGCACAAGTTGACAGAACTGTCGCGAAGAAGAGTATCAGTAGTTTCAATTGAATCGTTGACCTTCCAATTTGGCTGTGAGTAACCGTGTGGATGTATTGTTGCTTAAAGCAACCACCAAGTCTGCGTTCGTAACGCAGATTAATGCGGAGCGCATGTCTTTTCGTGTAAGAGACGTGGTTTCCTCGTGCAAAATGACGTCCTCGCCACTAACTGGATTAAATAATGATATGCGAACTGACGTGTCCATACGCTCAACGAGCAACAATTTGAATTGTGCATCACTAATGATGCCATGTATGCCCAGTAGCGTTCTGCCCGGCATTCTTGCCATAGTGGTCACGGCTCCGGTTTGAAGAGAAGTGCGGAAAAGTTGATAAGTTGTCGCTGCAATCACCCAAGCGAATCCTTGGACAACGAACACTCCGGATATCCCGCTAGCAGGGTGTTGAAAAAGGCGGTTATTCGGCCTTTCTCGCAAATCATGTTGGATAGCTGTTTCGTCTTTAGAATGTGAAGGGATCGGATCAGATTCAGCCGTCTTTGGTGTCGACGATCACGCTCGAGACATTCGTCGA
>JBBRML010000045.1:0-33048 GCA_038230855.1 Fimbriimonadales bacterium
AGCTGAAGATCGACTACTACGAAGGCATCTTCGGAAAGATCAAAGAGCGCTTCCCCGACGTTATCCTCCACGCGCTCTCGCCTGCCGAGATCATCTACATCGCGCATATCTCGAAGCTGACCCTGCGCGATACGCTGCGGCGGCTGCACGCGGCCGGCCTCCACTCCATTCCCGGCGCGGGCGGCGAGATCCTCGTAGATCGAGTGCGAAAGATCATCGCGCCGTATAAAGACACGACCCAGGAATGGCTCGAGTGCATGCGCACCGCTGCCGATCTTGGCATCAAGAGCACGGCATCGATGATGTTCGGCCACGTTGAAACTCTCGAAGATCGTGTCGAGCATCTTGGAAGGATTCGAGATTTGCAGGACGAATGCAATCCATTCCGAGCGTTTATTACTTGGAGTTTTCAACCGGAGGAAACGAAATTAGCGGTCGACCATAAGGCTTCCGGATTCGACTACTTGCGGACGCTGGCCGTGTCACGAATCTTCCTTGACAACTTTGAGAATCTGCAGTTGTCCATTCTCACTCAAGGTCCCAAAATCGCTCAACTCGGCCTCGATTACGGAGCGAATGATTTTGGAAGCGTGATGATCGAAGAGAACGTCGTCTCGGCCGCGGGGAACAAGTTTATTCTGAACGCGACGGAGTTCGAACGCCTCATCTCTGCGGCTCAATACGAACCCCGCCGTCGCAACACACGCTACGAACTCTTAGGAAGCTGTTGACGAACTCCGCATCCAGCTTCGTTCGTCACGGCAAATCGCCGATTTGCGTGGAAACCTGCGATTTGAACGCTTCGCTATGGTTCAAGAACCGCGCTTCGCGACTTGGGCATCCATGCCCAAACGAAGGCTGTGGAGTTGATCAACAGCCTCTTAGCTAGCGCGGCTATAGTCGCTTAAGACTGCGAGGCATACCAAAGGCGCCCCCAAGTGCGCGTCCGTTTGAACCTGTCCAGTAGATCCGGTCAGCAATGCTCGTGAGGAGAAGAACCTGGGATTTACCCGTTGAAGCGACGGTCGCGCTGGCGGTATAGATGCCTGATTTCGAAGAATCTGTGTCGATGGCGGTGTAGGCCACTTTCGACCCATCAGGCCCGAATGAGGCAGCATCCTCGTCGATGGTAGGCGTATTCGTGAGGCGCAAAATGCTTGAACCGTCCGCTTTCATCGTCAGCACATCGTGCTGCGAAGTTCCGGTCGGTAATCCCGTAAAGACTATCTTGTCACCATTCTTATTCCATTGGGGGACGAAAGTGTCGTATCCGATCGTGGCTGCGGGCACCTGGACGGCGGTTGAACCGCTCGCCGTTGACCGCTTGAAGATTTGGGCTCTGCCGATGCCGGCCACGAACTGCGAGTACACCAAGATATCGCCTTTCGCATTGAGCTGAGCGCTCTCCGCCTTGTCCAGGACTGTGGCAGCTCCGCCTGACATCGGCACGGTGTACAGATTGCCGTCGACCTCAGTACTGCCCGATGGGCGGGCGACGTAATAGAGAGTCTTGCCGTCAGGCGAAACTTGAAGTGAAACGACGTCCGCGTAAAGGGGATTTACAATCGATTTTGCCCCCGTGATGGACAGAGTCGTGTTCGAGTAGATGCCGACGTTGCTGACTAGGTCCGGCTGATAAGCAAAAATGTATTGGTTGGCGACCACCGGATTAATCGTCGCCGAGATGACGGTCGAAGGCACGGAAGCAATCAACGTGTCGCTCGTGCCATCAGGATTGACCGATCGAATAGCGGTGTTGCTGTCCCAATAGTAGATCTTGTTTGAGGCAAGGACTCCGCCGATTCCGCCGTCCGTGACTCCGGTAGCCGTTGTCGCAGATGCAGACGCACTCGCCGACGCTGAGGCGGAAGCGCTTGCCGATGCCGAGGCCGAGCCGCTCGTGCCTCCGCCGCCGCAGGCTGCACCGCCGAGCGCAACCAGCGCTGCGAGGGTGGTTAGAGCCGCGAGGGCCACCGTTTGTTGCATAGAGAATTTCATAGGTTTAGGATTCCAAAGCGATTTGGCGATACAGGCTTGGCTGGCGACAGTCCATGATCGCAAGCTCGTACTCATCAGGAATGATTACCGCTCTTTTTTGACGAGCGATCTCGAAATTAAGTTCAGCGACCAGCACCGCCTCGGTGCTTCCGGCACTTGCCAGCACATTTCCGGTTGGATCGATGATCTTGCTCCGGCCGATGAACGTGAAGCCATTTTCATGACCGACGCGGTTGCACGCGGCAAAGAAAACGCGATTCTCGGCGGCGCGGGCGATCGTGATGTGATCGGCGGAAGTCTCAGCCCCAATCGGCCAGTTGGTTGGCAGCACGATCAAGTCCGCTCCTTTCAGCGCGAGCACGCGCGCCGCTTCGGGCGGACGCATGTCGTAGCATATCAATGTCCCAATTGAACCGAATTTGGTGGCAATCGGCTCGATAACGGAGCCGGGCGTCGCGAAGCGATCATATCCCAAGAATGGTAAGTGCGTCTTCGCGTAATATTTTCTGGGTTCGTTCGGAGTCATAATCGCGATCGCATTTGACAGCCCGTCGGGCAAGTCCGGCTGGTCCGAGGCGTTTGCCGCGAAACCTACAATACAGTGGATGCCTAACCGATCGCAAACGGCCTGAATATTTTCAATGGACCCGTCGTTTGGCCCAATCGCCATACTTTGTGCTTCCTCAACCGAGCGGGCGCAGTAGCCAGTCAGAAAGGCCTCGGGGAAGACGGCAAGATCTACGCCGGTGTCGGCGAGTACAGCCAGTTTCTCGATCGCGTATTTCGCATTGCTTGTCGGGTCCGAAAAAATAACAGGGGCTTGACCGCATGCCAACCGCATATTTGAAGTGTGGCACGATAGCTCTTGCATTCGACGCCGGTAGATGCCATAATCCAACTCGGCCTGCGGGAGTAGCTCAGTGGTTAGAGCGCCGCCCTGTCACGGCGGAGGCCGCGGGTTCAAGTCCCGTCTTCCGCGCCATACGCCTCGGTAGCTCAGTTGGTAGAGCAAAGCACTGAAAATGCTTGGGTCGCCGGTTCGAGTCCGGCCTGAGGCACCACTCGCCCACAAAAAGATCCGATGGCTACCGTCAAATGGGACCGCACTCAAGGTGTTCCGGAGCCCATCCGGCTGCTAAATCGGATCGAAGAATCGGAGAACGGCGAGTCTCTAGTTGATATTAGGCGCATTGCTCCGGCCATTCGCATTCACCGGGAGCAGGTGATTCCGTATGTCCGCCAAACCGTGGCCGAAATGTGTGCCGCCGCCGCGCAGAAGCTACCGAATGGCTATTACCTAACGCTCGTCGAAGGGTGGCGTCCAATAGAGCGCCAACAACGGATTTGGGATTTCGTTTGGAAGTGCGCCGAGGACGCGTATCCGCATCGCGACTACACGGCGTTGCGCAGAACGGTATGCAGGTGGGTTGCGCCTACCGACCAGCAAGCCCCGCCGGGGCATTGCACTGGGGCAGCGGTCGATGTTTGGCTCGTCGATGTGGATGGTAAACAGCTTGACGTTTGCAGTCCATTTGACCGCTTTCACTCCGCGCCAACTTATTGTATCGGCCTGTCCGACGTCGCGCACCGCAATAGGCACATTCTGGTCGATGCGATGCTTTCTGTTGGGTTCTCAAATTGTCGCGACGAGTGGTGGCATTACAGCTTTGGAGACGCGGGCTGGGCGGTGCGAACTCACGCGGCCGTGTGTCCGTACGGTCTGGCTCGACTACCAGAATCGTTATATGCCGAACTTGAGGCCCTGCATGTGATTGCAATGCAGAAGCGGCCAAATCCCTTTACAACGGGTCAATAACGACCCGGCTACTTGTTACCGATGACGGGATGGTTCAGGCCGTCAGGCTCGAAAGGCACCTGGGTGAGCACAATACAGTCGATGGCGATGTCCCCCGGGATGAGTCCGTTAACGATGATTTTCACGGTTTGCGAGCTCCCGCCGGTACGGATGCTGCCGATCTTGTACCAACCGTAACCCGTTCCGTACGCGCCTGTAGGCGGCGTGAGCAGCCCGAAGGATTGATTGCCTGCGATTACAAAGACGTCCCCACGCTTGTCGATCGGTATTTTGGCCGCGAGCCAAACGTCGTACTTGCCCGGCATTGAAGGGACAGGATAGCTAGCAACAAAGCCACTGACCGGAACTACAACTGGATTGCGCAGTTCCAGTACGGAGCCGCCGCTGCAGCCGGTATTTGCGGAGGTCCCGCTGAAGTTGGTGTCGCGACTGTTCTCCGCCTCGTACCACAGCACGACTCCAAGTTTATGAGCGACACGGTTGTTGACCTGCCGCATGAGTGTGATGCTACTAAAAGGGTCGGTATCGTATCCCTTCATGTAATCGCCATAAAACATCCGATCCTCGAGAATGTCGTGATGAATTTCTGCCGATGTCTTGAGTAACTCTGTAAATTCGGCGGCTGTGGCCTGGTACGTGGCTTCGGGAACGGGGCACTCTTCCGTGCCAGTAACGATCATTGGGCACGTCGTCACCATTAGTTCCACGCCGTTTGGCAGGAGTTTGGGCATCGGGTTAGAGTTATCTAGGGCGCGGAAGCCCAGGAGTTTAGGCTTCTTCGCGCGTAAACGATACCGCCCGCTCCGCTGTGCCCACATCACGATCTGAACGCCTTGTGGCCCACGA
This sequence comes from Fimbriimonadales bacterium, assembly GCA_038230855.1. Lineage (GTDB taxonomy): Bacteria > Armatimonadota > Fimbriimonadia > Fimbriimonadales > Fimbriimonadaceae > Fimbriimonas. The sequence goes on from JBBRML010000045.1 coordinate 4,661, forward strand.
AGTCGATACGCGGAGAATCCAACCCCGAGGTCGATACGATTGCCCTCGAACGGTCCGGGCAGCCACCAGCTGCCATTCGGGAGGCGCTGGGCGAACGCCGGGTTGGTGGCATTCTCAGGGAAATACAGTGGGGTCAGCGCCTGGGTCGAGAGTCCCTCATCGAACTGTTGTCCAACGACGGTTTTGCGAGCAGCGTTAGTCAATGCGGAGTAGAAGACCGCTCGGTTTCCAATCGACGCAACATCTTCTAATGGCGCTTCTGGGTCCACGTCCGTAGCCAGTTGCCAAACGGGCCGGGATTGCCGTAGCACCGTGCTAGCAGGGCGACTTCCGGCGTCTGCAATTTGCCCGGGGGTCTTCCCAAGAATGTGCGATCCGATGCCGTCAACGGTAGGCTGATCACCCTCATAAAGGGAAGACCACCCGTTCCACTCCTGAACTACGGGGAGGTCGACCACCTTCCGGATTGCCCTAACGAGGCGAGAAAAGCGTCGATTGGCCGAAGTAGAAATGCTTTCCACGACGTCACGCCAGTACGATGACCGACGCGTTTCGACAGGATACGTCCGGTTATTTTCAGGATTCCACAGAAGCGCCGGGCCGCTGGATCCACTCCACAACGGAACGAGCTTGCAAAAGGCTTCGAAGGTAAGTAGTCCGTTTGCGCTCATTCCCCAGGAACGTTGGAGAACGTCCACGTTGTGATACTTGCCCAGCAGGGCGCCGCGGAATTCACTTTGGAAATAAGGACTGGACGGAATCAGAGTTACTTCGTTGCCTGGCAACGAGAGAAGGTTGCCGAGCGGATTGACGATCCCGCGAATCCCTGTGCCAAGATGGGCACGTCGCAGCATTCCCATAAGTTCGTCTCGATGCTGGTCGAGACCTTCCCACCAATCCAATTGCTGCAGACTTGAAGTTTCTGGGTACGCATAAAGGACGTGCTCGAGATCGTTGCCTGGACGGACGAAGTAGTTGAATTTTCCGTCGACGACGGGCACCCGTTCAACCTTCAAAACCGAGCCGTCCCGCTTGAGAACAACAACAGCGAGCGCGGACTTCGCACCGGGCATCGGCATCGAGACTAACTGCGGCGAAACGATGCCCGGCATTCGATAGGTCTGCGGCGAAATTTCATATCCTGCTGCCATCGGGGCCAGGCTGTTGATCCGCAGCAAGAAGCGTAACTTGCTTGCGTCAAGCGCGACCAGAGCCTCGTCCCAGCTATTTCGACCCGAGGAAACATCAACGATGACATCCTTCGCGCCCGCCTTAGCGGCACTGGCGATGTCAGTGGGGTCCGCGTCCACTCGTACCCCGACGGGCATGTACGGCGCACCATTCCAAAAGAGGCTGTGACCAGAATTAATCGACCAAGGGATATGCGTCTTGGGGTCGGGAGAATAGGTTCCGTGTCCGACGTCGGCTGGGGCCGAAGAGAACAGGCTAAGGGCCGCAATCGTGCAGGCGAACAACGTACGGCGGCGCTGGAGCGTCATGCTTAGCGGTGAGCGTACCACGACATGTTGACTGGTGCGCGACGTGGACACGTTCGATTTAGCCAATCAAGGGTTCGTATGGCGAAGCCGGTACATTCCCGAACACGCGGGAGTGTAGCCGCTGCATTTGAGCGTCGGTGAGGCTAGCCAGGTGATCCGCAACAAATCGAGCCGTGCGTTTGACGTCACCTGCGAGCGACATGAGAATCGGTCGTTTGCCTTCAGGGAGAAGCTTTCCTCGCGATGTAAATCGCCGATCAGACGGTAGACAATTCTCCAGATACATTTCAAAAATGTCTTTGATAACCGTTTTCGCCTGGTAGCGATTGACGACGGTGCGCGCGTCGTCAACGACAAGGGTCATGGTCAGCGCCTTCAAGATCTCGCAACGATTGCGTGAGGAGGCGGGCACAGAGAGGTAAAAATCGGCAGGCGTGCGAGGGTTCGGCCGCGTCGCCTTAAGTCGCGACTTCGTCACGAACTCGTTGACATACATGCCGAGAACTTGCTTCGTTTGGCCCCTTGGTACGAATAACAAACGATTCTTGAGGCGCGCCGCGAGTTTAGTCAGGACCGTGGCGACTTCCTCCACTGGTATCCCCAATTGCGGCTGTTTCAGGTCCAAGTAATCCCGCACTCGCGAGTGCAAGTCGCTGTTTTCGAGATCGGTCCGCTTCATGAATCCCGTGGATAGCGCGTCCTCGATGTCGTGGATCGAGTAGGCGATATCGTCGGCCCAATCCATTATTTGAGCGACTATCGACCGAGGCGGATCCGCCTCGGCGGCGTCGGATTCCAAGCCCCAGCGGGCGTCCTTGAATAGCCACACGAGTGAGTCTGCATCCTCCGCGTAAAGTGATTTCCGATGGCCTGATTCTGCTGTAAACGGATACTTGATGACGCCAGTGATCGTGGCGCGACACAGATTCAGGCCGGAAATGCCTGCCCGGCCGCTTTCAAGCAACGTCAAGATGCGGAAAGTCTGTGCGTTGCCTTCAAATCGCAGTCCGTAGCCTTGGAGCAGTTCGTGGAGCACTTCCTCGCCGGCATGGCCGAAAGGGGGGTGACCAAGGTCGTGGGCTAGGCAGCATGCTTCGACGAGATTAGCGGGTACCCCGACGTTGTGAGCAATGACTCGCCCGATCTGAGCGACTTCCAAGCTGTGAGTTACGCGCGTCCGAAGGTGACCGGACCAATTGGGTGAGTGGATTTGCGCCTTGCCTTGTAATGTGCGAAAGGCGCCTGAGTGGACAATCCGCGCGTAATCGCGCTCAAACGGATCCCGCGTATCTCCTGGTCGGTCGATGTCCGAATGAGCGCGCGCGGTCTCGAAGTCCGCTCTAAATATCTCACTCAAGGTCATTGCGATGATTATGGTGCCATACAGCGAAGCGGTACCCTATGACCATATGATCGAGCGATACACGACGCCAGCAATGAACGCGATTTGGTCTAGAGATGCAAAATATCGCCGCTGGCAGGACGTAGAAGTCGCGATCACCGAAGTACACGCCGAAATGGGGAGTATCCCAGCGGATTCCGCACGTCAAGTGCGAGAAAAAGCTGCCTTTACTCTGGAGCGATGCGACGAGATTGAGCTAGAGACGAGACACGACCTCATGGCCTTCGTTAGAAATCTCGCCGAAAACATCGGCGAAGACGGTCGTTATGTGCACCTCGGTGTAACAAGCTACGACGTTATCGACAGCGCGCTCGGCATGATGTTGCGCGACTCTTGTGACGTGCTAATCGAAAGCGCAAAAAGTCTCGCCGTGGAAATTGCACGCCTGGCTCAGGAACATGCCAAAACTGCCTGCATTGGTCGCACACACGGAATCCATGCCGAGCCGATCACGTTTGGTTTCAAGTGCGCGAACTGGTATGCGGAATTAGACCGCAATATCAAGCGACTAGAAACCGCTCGCACCGATATTGCTGTGGGCAAAGTTTCAGGGGCTGTCGGAATCCACGCAATCACCTCACCTGAAATGGAGGCGCGTGTTTGCGAGAAGTTAGGTTTACTGCCCGACCCCGCGTCAACTCAAATCATCAACCGCGATCGACACGCGGCGTTCCTCAATACTCTTGCTTTGCTCGGTGCTGGACTAGAACGTATCGCCACCGAGCTACGCAACCTGCAGCGCACGGAGATACTCGAGGTTCAGGAGTCGTTTGCGAAGGGTCAAACCGGAAGCAGTGCCATGCCGCACAAGCGTAATCCATGGAACAGCGAAACAGTCTGTGGCCTTGCCCGATTGCTGAGAGCTAACGCCCATGCAATGCTCGAAAGCGTCGCGACCTGGCACGAGCGAGACCTGACCAACTCATCCCTCGAACGGATTATTTTCCCAGACTCGTGTTTTCTTGCGGATTTCATGCTGCGGCGAGTCACAACGATTCTCGCTGGCCTCGGCGTCTTTCCGGAGACCATGTCAAACAACATGCGAAAGATGGGCGACCTCGTATTTAGCGAGCACGTGATGATCGCGCTCATACATGCGGGAATGCCTAGGGAAGCCGCATACAAGGTTGCGCAGCGTAACGCCGCGAAAGCGTGGGAGGGCGAGGACTTCAAGTCGTCTGTAGCAGCTGACGTCGATGTGATCGAACGCCTGACTCCCGCGGAAGTCGAAGAACTGTTCAGCCTGGAGCATCATCTCAGATATGCGCAGCACACCCTAGACGCAGTTGGAATCTAGGCGTCAAGCAGCGCCGCGAGGCCCGGCAAAGTTTTGCCTTCAAGGAACTCCAAGCTTGCCCCGCCTCCTGTGCTGACGTGCGTGACCTGATCCGCAAAGCCGAACTTCTCAATCGCCGCCGCAGAGTCACCGCCCCCGACAATTGTCGTTCCGTGAGTCTCAGAAAACGCTTTCGCAATGGCCTGAGTGCCGGCCGCGAAGGCATCCCACTCGAATACCCCCATGGGCCCGTTCCACAGCGCGGTTCCGCTCTCCTCAATGATTGAGGCGAACAGTGCTGCGGATGCTGGGCCGATGTCGAGGCCCAATTCGTCCGGCAAGAGCTCGGTGTACTTTCGAACTATGGGTTTCGCGTCAGCGGAGAAAGTGGCTGCGCAAACTATGTCTGTTGGCAGCACAATCTTATCCGCATGGTTTGCCAACAGGTCGCGGCAATAGTCCAATGATCCTTCGTCAAGAATTGACTTTCCAATCTCGCAGCCTTGTGACTTGAAGAAGGTGAAGACCATTGCGCCGCCGATCAGCAGGCGGTCGACCTTTGGCAACAGGTTTGAAATCAACGCGATCTTGTCCTTGACTTTGGACCCACCCATCACTGCGACAAAGGGAAGCTTTGGGTTCGACACTACCAAGCCGAGATATTCCAGCTCTTTTTCGATCAAGAAACCGGCATAGCCTGGCAAGATATGCGCTACCCCCTCTGTCGACGCATGAGCACGATGTGCGGTCCCGAACGCGTCGTTAACGTACACGTCGGCGAGTCGGGCGAGCGCCTTACTAAATGAGGCGTCGTTGGCCTCCTCCTCCGGATGAAATCGTAAGTTCTCGAGCAAAAAGATCGCTCCGGCCGGCGCATCTCGCACCTTTGCCTCTACCGCCGCACCAATTGAATCGGACAGCAGTTCGACCTTACAAGCCAGCAATTTGCTCAACTCGGCGGCCACAGGCTGCAGGGTCAACTCTGGCGTGACGCCTTTTGGTCGTCCCAGGTGGCTACAAAGCACAACCGTGCAGCCCCGGTCTAGCAGATACTTGATTGTCGGAATCGCCTCACAAATCCGTCGATTGTCGGTGATCCGGCCGTTTTCCAGCGGCACGTTGAAGTCGCAGCGAAGCAGCACCCGCTTCGTGCCCTCCGGAATATCCCGAACCGTTTTTTTTGCGAGTGCCATGCCCGCAGTTTACTTGCCGCTACTTTACAAGTGACGCTTGACAGCCTCGGCGTACTCGAGGGTGGATACCGATCCGCCCAAGTCACGAGTCATGATGCCTTCGCCGAATGTCTTGAGCACGGCGCGACCGATTCGAGCGGCAACATCGTTGTACTGGAGGTGACGTAGCATCATGAGTGCAGAGAAGAGAAGAGCGGTTGGATTCGCGAGTCCCTTACCGGCTATATCAGGTGCGCTCCCGTGAACTGCCTCGAACACCGCGCACGATTCACCGATATTTGCGCCTGCGGCCAGGCCCAACCCACCAACTAGTCCTGCACATAGATCACTGACGATGTCGCCGTACAAATTTTCAGTGACGATCGCGTCGAACTGCTCCGGTTTCGTCACCAACTGCATGCACGTGTTGTCCACGATCATGTCGTACGCGGCTATCTCTGGATACTCCAAGGCCACCTTGTAGAACTCCTCTAAGAACATCCCGTCCGTGAGTTTCATGATGTTGGCTTTGTGCACAGCGCAAAGTTTCTTGCGACCTTGACGCTTCATCATCTCGAACGCATAGCGATGCAGCCGGTTGGAGCCGGGTCGAGTGATGACCTTGATTGCCTGCGCAATGTCCTTGTGCGGTTGAAACTCGATGCCTGCGTAGAGGTCTTCCGTGTTCTCTCGAACGATAATGAGGTCTATCGCCGTATTATCGTAGTGGCTGTGAACTCCAGGCAACGATCGGGTGGGCCGTACATTTGCAAACAGGTCGAGAGCCTTTCGCAATGCGACGTTTGCGGAGGTGTGGCCCTTTGCAATCGGGGTTGCAGTGGGACCTTTGAGCGCGATGCCAACTTCTCGAATTGCCTCAATGGTGCGCTCCGGCATCGGTGGCTCGCCTTTGTCGAGACACGGTTGGCCGGCCTCCAAATAGATGTATTCAGCTTCAAATCGGGCGGCGGCAAGGATATCCAGAACGACTTCGGTGATCTCAGGGCCGATGCCGTCTCCCGGAACAATAGCAATACGAGGCGTGGCCATAGCCTAATAATGGCTCACCCTGGCAGTTTTCACAGGTAGAACTGATGTAACTCCTCGTCCAGTTGCACGTACAATCATTAACAGGCAGGCATACACTAATGAAACGCAGTTTGCTCCAAGGCTTAGCAATCGTCATTGCCGCATCCAGTTTGGTCATCTCCGCGCAAGCGCAAGTTGACAAACGGCGAGGCGACAGCACCTCATCGACAAAGTCGTCTGGCGGCAGCCAAGACCGAAGTAGAGACAGCAGGTCCAGTTCCAGTTCAACGACAACTCGGGGCCGCGACAGTGGGTCCACTAGGTCGGGATCACAGGATCGCAGTTCGTCCGATCGCGGGAGTAGATATTCCGATCCGGGATTCGGCAAATCCGGAGGATCGGGCCGAACGGATTCACGGTCTGACAGTCGCAGCGATACGCGTACCGACACAAGGTCGGGCTCGGGACAGGACACCCGATCGCGCAGCGGAGACGACTTCGTTTATGGTCGACGGGGCGGCGGTGGTAATGACCGATCATCCGGTGGGTCCGACACTCGAAACTCTGGTGGCCGTGACACTTTTGACAAGGGCACTAGCACCCGGGGCGGCAATAACGACCGATCAACGAGCGGGACCGACACACGAAACTCTGGCGGGCGTAACACTTTTGACAAGGGCACTAGCACTCGCGGCGGCAATAATGACCGATCAACGAGCGGGACCGACACACGAAACTCTGGCGGACGCGACACCTTAGACAAGGGAACGCGTACGCGCGGCGGAGGAACTCAGCGATCTGGCGGTTCGAACGACACTCGCCACGATACCAATCAAGGATCAGACGCACGGGGTCGTGGTTCTCAGGACCTCTTCGGCAAGCGCGGAGGCGGAAACGCAGATTACGTGCCGCCGACGCGAGATTCGCACCCGTCACGTGTCGATGCTTCTCGAATCGGCCGTGCGCCGACGATTATCGGATCGTCAATCTCAAACCGCATTTCACGATCAGAGAGAATTGGCGTGGATTCGAGCCCGCTGTACTACAATGGCTGCCGACGAGGTTACTACCACTACGATCCGTTCTGGTCCAGCAACCTATTCGGATTTCACTTCTACGTGTACGATCCTTGGATCGTTGATTCGTGCTACTCATCGCCGTTCTACTACTACTCTTGGGTGCCTGCGTACGTCGATCGACGCCATTGCATCGTGGTGAACTACACAAGCTCGTTCTACGATGATCGGCCCTATCGATGGCACAGAATCGAAAACTACGATCGAGGCAACTACAGTGACATTGATTACGCAGTCGACGACCTAACCGTAGCCTTTCAGGACGACAACAAGCGAGCTCTTGGACGCTTAGTTCCAGATGACGGTCGTGTTCACATCATGAACGACGGCAGGTATGCGTACTCCTTGCCCGCAGATGACTTCCGTGAAATGTTGCGCGACGCCGTCGGAGAGGATCGCACAACGCGGTACGAGATTCTAAGTGTCCGCGAGAATGGGCGCCAGGCACGAGTCACGGCTCGACACGAGTTTCGCGATTCGTGGGGAGAGCGGACTGTGGTTTACCACCAGATCACGTTTGAGCGCGAAGGCGGTCGCTACGTTATCCGAGAATTCGGTAGTAGCAACGAGCGATTCTAGCTAAGCGGATTCAAGTCGGGGCCGATCAAGCGATCAGCCCCGACTTTTTTGTTTGCGTTCCCGGCAGGCCAGGCGACATACTGAACTGTGGCATGAACAGTCACATCATCTGCGCACTCGACACTTCCTCGCTTGACGACGCTCTCGCCACGGTCTCAAAACTCAAATATTCCGTCGGCGCCTTCAAGATTGGCCACGCACTCACCCTGAACTATGGCGTGTCGGTTGTAGGCCGGCTCCGCGACCAAGGCGCAGAACGAGTCTTCGTCGACCTGAAGTTCCATGACATTCCAAACAGCGTTGCGCTCGCTGTCCGCGAAGTCGCGAAATCCGGTGCGTGGATGATGACTGTTCATACCTCCGGGGGCGCGGCGATGATGCGGGCCGCGGCAGAGGCAGTCGCGGAATATCCGGTCGAGACTCGGCCCTTGATTGTCGGGGTCTCGGTGCTCACGTCACTGTCTGCGGAAGAATTGTCACGCGACCTATCTATCGGACGGACGGTGGAACAGCAGATGCTGTACCTCTCAGCTCTTGCTCTTGACTGCGGACTCGCGGGGGCGGTCTGCAGTCCGCACGAGATCAAGGCATTGCGTGAGTGCCTTCCGGCGTCCGCAAAGATTGTCGTGCCCGGAATACGCCTAGCGGGAGGAGCGACACATGACCAAGCGAGGGTGGCCGACCCATCGACAGCGCTTCGAGACGGCGCCGATTACCTCGTCATGGGTCGAGCGTTAACCGAGGCGGACGACCCACTCGCTGTACTCGCTCAGTGCGGCCGATCGTAACGCTGCCCCAAAAGAGCGGAACACCAGGTGGCATTCCGCTCCGGTAGATGCCCGAAGAATTACTCTCCCTTGATGATCAGTTCTTTGCCGTCGATTCCGATCTTGAGCTGCATCGTTCCTTTTTCTGAAACGCTCGATCCGAGCAGCTTGCGCTGCTCTGGAGTTAGGTCGCTGAGCTTCAGGTAACCCTGCTTCTTCTGCTTCTCACGCTGCTCATCCGTGATGCTTTCGAGCAGCTTTTTCCAGTCTAGCTTCCAATTTTGCATCGCTGAGGTCCAATCCTTCTGATGCTTCTTGACGTCAGCTAGAGCCTGACCTCGAGCTTTTTCAGCTTCCTTAAGTTGAAGTTGCCACTTCTTGCCGTCATTGCTATTCCATTCGGTCATGGCCCTTTCGCGCATCTTCTCGGCGGCCTTCATTTCAAGCTCGAACTTCTTGCCGTCAATGCCTTTCAAGTCTCTAAACGCCCGGACGCGCGCATTTTCCGCTCCCTTCATCTCCAATTCGTTGAGCTTTGTTCCGGTCTTGGGGAAGACAAAGGTCTTTGGATTGATGTTTGGCATCACGAAGTTTTTGAAAGCGCCCGTTGAAGACATATTGCCAAGCGCCGTATAGGCGCGCATTCCCGTACCCTTTTGGTACACACGAATGCCGTTTTGCAATTCCCAATGGCCACCAAGCGCGCTTGCCAGCGCATCAGTGATTGCGTTGAGGCTGACGTTGCTTGCGGACAACGTCACTCTGGCTTTGTCGTCGAACTTTGACTCGTCAACGATGAAGCTGACGTCTTGCTTCTGAAGCCATCTCAGGACGTCACCGGCAGATGCATGCTCAAATCGCACGCTGACCTTCTTGCTCGTGTCCTTGGCCTCGGCGAAGCCTCCATTGGACCAAGTTGGGGCGAAGAATTTGCCATCGCCCAGCAGTGTCATTCCGTCGCCTAGCTTCACACCTTCTCGCGATTGATGCGGGAGGTCGGTCAATAGTCCCTTGATTTCCTGTGGAAGTTCCTTCGTTTCCCGTAACGCCTTTATGAGTTGCTCTGCGGTGCGCTGAGTGCTTTGGGATTCCTGTGTTTCGCCGCTCTGAGCACCAACGCGAATGTCGATCAAATTTTCGACAGGAATCGCAATATGGGTGTCTAGGCGAGGGTCCTGCACGCCCATTTCTGACGAATTAGACATTGCCGTTGCGGCAAAAATCGATGCTAATAACATGCTTCCTTCGCTCCTGGTGGCGCCGCGTCCGGTGCCATCCCTTCAGACCGTATACGGATCGGTGTTCGACGAAAGTGCCAGACTTCGAAACAAATTTTCGGTAGCCTATCTATTGTGACGCTGGTGATAACACTCAACCTCGGGTATCTGGTGGCCAGGATCAGTGAGCGTGCGGACGATGGCGATGTTCGCGTTAACTTCCAATCAGGCGACAATGGCTTAATCAGCGCAGGGGTGTCCACAGTTGAGCCAAAAACCCACCCGAGGGACAGCCTGGATGCAATCGTTGAAATCGTGCCGTTCCTACTGGCTCGCACCAATCTCGATCAAAAGCAAATTCAGGAACTGAGGATATGTACGGTGGGAGAGTGCATGACAGGTTTACGCGAAGACGGTTACCCGCTTGCGTGGGACTACCCGCAGAGTCCGGCAGGCTACAGCGAATCAGGAATCAGTTCGCTCTGCACCTGGAACAAAACCGATCCAACCATACTTGAAGCTGCACTCGTTCCAGAGGTTCGGCGTCGAATGGTGAGATGGAGTCAACTCGGGACCTTTCTCGCCTGCTTTCTTGTAGGCAGAACTGATCGTCCCGTCGATTTACATCAACGGGGGATTGTGACGGTTGGCGACCTTTGGGAGCCTCGTGCCAAGCAGATCGGACTGGAGGCGCACATACGTGTCACCGTTGACTGCAGCGAGACTTTGGACTAAAAAGGATCGCCGCTAAAGTGATCGGGCGCAAACTTTGTCGCTTTGATTCGAATCCGAGCGCCGCCACCGTCGTAGACGGCTTTCAACGCCTCTTGTACTGTCCCAAAGTCGACACCGCTAATTACTTTCGCAACTTTCTGATCCGTTCCGACAACAACCATATCGAGACTTCGCTTCGCTCCAAGACTCCTGATCGTGTGTGCGCCCGGATCAACCAGGGCAAGTCCGACAATTCGGGCGGATTCCAGCATTTTCTTTGCTGTGGCTGCATCGGAGTCAAAGACGAATGCGAGAGGCATGTATCCGCGCGTTTGGTTCGAAAGGTAGTTCAACTCCTTAATCGCCTTCGTGAAGGATGCGCAGTTCTTCTTCACGAATACCATCAAGAGAGGCGTCTTTGGAGTTAGTTGCGACGATGGCACACTCTGGCCCTCGAGGTTAGACAGGGTAAACAAGGAATTCCCGGCAGGTCGTGGGCGCTTGTTTGGGTTTGGCCGTTTCTGCGCGACTACCGCAGCCGACAAAAGTGAAATGCAGACGGCGAGTCCGAGGAGGCGAGCAGAGGATGATTTCATAATTTCTATTGGATGATAGCGTTATCGAGAGGCTGTGCGATACTGACGCTCGACGACGGCTTCAAGTTTCGGTTATCCTCTTGTCAATGGCACGAGATATTTCGAGGCGCGGAGTTTTAGGGGGCGGCGTTGTTGCGATCGCATCAGGCGCGGTTCCAGTGGTCAATCTCACTACATTGGTACAGAAGGATTCGCCAGCGCCTGACGGTATCTCCAAAACCTTCAGCGAATCCACGAAGAAAATTTATGCGGCGCAGCTAGAACAGGGAAGATCCAACTCCCTTGAGCGACTCAAAACTAAACTAGCTGAAGGCTCCGAACCATGCTTCATGATTCACGCCCAAGCGGCCACGAATCGTGGAAGCGGGGTCAAGAAATGAACGGATTTAACACTATCCGGGAACTTCAATCGGCGATTCGCACCAAGCAAGTTTCCTCGACTGAACTTACCAAGGACGCGATTGCCCGACTGCGAAAAGTCGGAACTGCGCACAACGCGGTTGCAGAATTCACGGAGGACCTTGCCCTAAAGCAAGCCGCGCGTGCCGACGATCATCCGAACGACTCTGTTCTGAACGGTATTCCGTACGGGGCAAAGGACCTTCTTGCGACGAAGGGCATTCCAACTCGCTGGGGTTCGCCCGGCCATGCTGACCAAATCTTCGACTACGACGCCACGGTTATTGCTCGACTCGAAAAAGCCGGTTGCGTACTCGTGGCGAAATTAGAAATGATTGAACTCGCGGGCGGCGGCAACTACAATGTTGCGGACGCAAGCCTCAAGGGTCCCTGCCTTAACGCATGGGATAAGAAACTGTGGGCTGGCGGATCGAGTAGCGGCACGGGAGCCTCCGTCGGTTTGGGCCTCGTGCCCTTTGGTATCGGAAGCGAAACGGCGGGGAGTATTGTTTGTCCCTCTGCATTCAATGGCGTGACAGGGTTTCGGCCGACGTATGGCCGGGTTAGTAGGTACGGGGCCATGCCTTTGTGTTGGTCGCTAGACCGCCTCGGCCCACTCGGTCGTGATGCGGAAGATTGTGGTCTGGTTTTGGACGCAATTTCGGGCCACGATCCTCACGATCCAAGTTCTCTTTCGCAAAGACTTAACCTCAGGCATCGGGGCGTGCGACCCAAAATCGGAGTCTTCAAAGAAAAGTTTGGTCCGCTGGCAAAACAGGGCCAATCCGCGTGGGAAGCGGCCTTGGCCGCGTTACGCAAGGCGGGATACGAGACTGTTGAGGTCGAATATCCGTCGATGCCGTACGAACTCGCCATTCAACTCATCGTTGACGCTGAAGGCGCAAGCGCGCACGAAAGCTATATTCGCGGTCCCAGGTTTACGATGCTAAAGGATCAGAACCAAGTCGGCGGATTTGCCGCAGCGCTTGAGGCAAAAGCCGTTGACTATTTGTGGGCAATGCGCTTGCGCACCGAAGCGCTTCGTTGTAATGCAATCTGGGATAAGTGCGACTGCGTATTCACACCGGCGTTTAATCGGCGCGCGGTGCCGATCGACCAACCGTTCGACAAGACATGGGTAGATTACGGCGGCGACACCGGGCCATCGAATCTACTTGGCTGGCCCGCGATCTGCTTCCCGATCGGATTCGACGATGGTGCGCCGCTCGACGGTCAGGTAATTGCGCCTTGCATGCGCGAGGACACGTGCCTTCGTGTAGCGAGGGATTACCAGCGGGTAACGGATCACCATATGAAGCGCCCGACCGGCGCAAGTTGATTACCAGCCGCGGTTCGCAAGTTGGTCTTTCTGTGAAAGATCACCACAGTTGATGCCGACCATCGCTTCGCCGAGCCCACTGCTGATCTCCGCAAGCATCTTCGGGTTGTCGTAATGCATGACGGCATCAACGATCGCTTTCGCGCGTTTCGTCGGGTCGCCTGATTTGAATATTCCGGAGCCTACGAAGACCGTTTCTGCTCCTAGCTTCATCATCAGGGCGGCATCCGCGGGCGTCGCGATGCCCCCTGCCGAGAAGTTCGGAACGGGCAGGCGACCTTTAAGATGCACCTCCTTAACAAGGTCCAGCGGCGCTTGCATTTCTTTCGCGAGTACGAAAAGTTCATCTGGACGTGCAGACTGGACTTTTCGGATCTCGCTCATGATCGTTCGCATGTGCCGCACGGCTTCGACGACATCACCTGTACCTGCTTCGCCCTTTGTGCGAATCATTGCGGCTCCCTCGGCGCACCGTCGAAGAGCTTCGCCGAGGTTGCGCGCACCGCATACGAAAGGAACAGTGAACGCATGCTTGTCCACATGGTTCTCGTAATCGGCCGGGGTCAAGACCTCGCTCTCGTCGACAAAATCCACTTCTAGCGCTTCGAGGATTTCCGCCTCTACAAAATGTCCTATTCGACATTTCGCCATCACGGGAATGGTAACGCACGCCTTTATCTCTCGGATCATTTCCGGATCGCTCATTCGTGCGACCCCGCCATCTTTCCGGATATCGGCAGGCACTCGCTCTAGGGCCATTACGGCGACGGCTCCGGCAGTCTGTGCGATTCGCGCCTGCTCAGGATTGACGACGTCCATGATGACGCCACCTTTCAACATCTCAGCAAGACCGATCTTCTCGCGCCAAGTCTTCTGTAGCGGAGTCGTCTGTCGATCTGAAATTAAGCTCATATTGTCCACTCCGCCGGCTGGGGATGTAGACAAATTATACCGGGCGGAGATTCAGGCTGCGGTCGAGAGGCTGCGCCGGAGTTCAACGATCACGGGCTCAAGTTGTTGCTTCAGAACCGACTCCTCATTCCGGCGGAGTTTGTCAGCGATAACCGCTTTTGCCCGATGTGTGTCAGCTTTGGTCCGCATTCCGCAGGCGTCAAATGCCTCCGCTGCATCGATGTGCGTTTGGTAGGCAAAGCGTCCGATCCCGGCAGATTCCAGAGTTAAGCTGGACTTCTCAAGCAGGCAAGCGGCAGCGAAAAAGCGATCGCAACACTTCTCGTACATTGCGGCGACCATGTAGTACTTCGCCCACACGCTCGGCAAATCTAGTGCCTGGGCAACGGATAAACCTTCGTCCAAAGTGGCTGGCATTTCAACGTGTTTGCCCAGCACTCGCTTCAGCTCAATTTTCGCAACGAGCACATTCATAACACTCGAGCGGTTTCCGGTCGACTTCGTGAGCAACCACGCATCGAAGAGTTCCGACTCGGCGGAAGCTCTTAGCTCGGCTACACGCGCTTCATTACCGAGCTTGAATTCACTGCAAATTACATTGACCTTGAAGATTGCTCGGTTCGCGTACAGTACTGACCAACGACTCCGTCCGCCGTAGTTCGCACACATTTGAATTCCGCGCTCGTTCGTGTCGTAGGCATCCTGGCTGCGGCCGAGGTCATCGAACGCGCATGCGCAATTCGTGAAGGACCGCATCTCGACGAGAGAATCGCCGGCGCGTGAAGCAAGGTCCTGAGAGTAAGTGCAGAGTTCGACCGCAAGTTCCGAAACACCCGCTTCCATTGCGAAAAGGCCGAGTTGCAGAACGCACAGCGGTTCAATCTGCTTGAGTCGCACGCTGCGACACAGACTGAATGCCTTGAGGGCGCACTCCAGACCCAGCGGCCAATTGGGGACGAGTGAAGCGGCCCAGGCCAAGGTGTGATTCGCGTGAATCTGCCCCTCGTAATCTTCGCAAAGCACGAATTCGGTGAGAGCAAGCTCGGCCAAGCGTACGGCCTCACGCGGATCGTTTGTGACGCAAGTCCGCGCCTCACTCAGGAGGTCGCTTGCCATCAGATGGTGCTCGGCAAAGTCGCCCATATGGTAATCGTCGGCAACCACCTAGGCCGTCAACATAAAACCTGGCATTTCTGCCCACGGACCGATTCAGGCGATTTCTGCCAAACCGGCGCGCAATGCTTCGATCTTTGGTACTCGACTTTGCACACTGTCCAAGCTAAATGACCGCGCGTCTCCTAACTGGTCTCGCACGAACGCCTCAGTTTTTTGAACGGCGGCTTTGACTTCCGGAGTCTTGCCGATGAATGAATGGTACGCGATCGCAGAGATAGAGCAATCGAATTCCCACAGTCCAATCAGCCGGCCCCGATCAACGATTGCGTGACTCGTGAGTTCCGAGACGCCTCCGACTTCGGTGAACGCCTTCTCACCGCGCATCTGGCGCTTAAGGTCGCTTGGATCGACGTGATCCGTGACATTGCGGCGCAACATGAACAGATTGTCCATGCCGCCCAGAAGCACGATTGATGGCTTGCTGGGCGTTTTGAACTTCTTGTATTCGGCCACGAGATCTGCCGGGATCAGATAGTCGCTGCCAGGCTCAATGGCAACCAAATTGATCTTTGATATCGCCTCTTTTGATGCGCGTACTCCTAGCCCGGAGAACCATTGGAACTGCGAGACTGTTGCGGGAGCAATCCAGGTGAAGAATTGACGAGCAAGTTCCTCAAAGCAATTCTCGCTTGAAAGCTGACTATTCTCAAGAGGGCTCGGTTGCCAAAGCGTGTAGGCGTATCTTTGTTGATCGATTCGGCCGTTCACTGGCACACGGCGGATGAGTCCTTGCTCTTGGAGAACTCCAAGTCCAAGGGAAAGGCTGGTCGACTGCCCGCGCTTTTTGCCTTCCTCACCAAAATTTTTGATTAAATTGCCAAGCGGCTCCTTCAGCTCACGGGGATCGAGCATATTCCCATCAAGTGCACTTAGAATTCCCGCGCACAGGTCATCCAGTTCCTGTTGTGAATAACCAAGGAATTTGAACGCATTCAGGTTTGTTGGCTTCGTCGAGAAACCTTGACCGCAGACCAATCCTAAGGCAAATTGGGAGTTGGGCAAAACGTAAGTGCAGCCTCTGGCGCTAGGCAACTCGTGAATCCGTAGGCTCTGAACGTCCTCGTCCATCGACTGGCGCTTAGCGGAATTCCGCGCGTGCAGTGCAAGGTAGGGATTTGCTCCGCCTACTGATCGCTGCCAACCGGTCCGCTCTAGAATAGCTGCGGAGCTGAGTTTTGCCATCGATCCGTCAAGTCCTTGCCGGTGGTGCCACCATGCACGCATCTTTACGAAGTCCATTACCATCAGTATAGTGTGTTCCCTTGAAACGAAGCCCTGTAGTATCCCGTCTTGACCTAATGTGCTCGTTGCAGAAAACTTGGTGAGGAAATACGGGGCGACGACTGCGGTCGATGGGGTGAGCTTCGAAGTCAAGCGCGGGACATGCTTCGGATTGTTAGGACCGAACGGAGCTGGGAAGACGAGCACGATCGGAATCCTTGCGGGCCTCGTCTACCCGAACGCCGGCACAGTCACGTTCGATGGCAAGCCGCTTACTCCAGATTCGTTTGAGACTAAATGCAAAGTTGGCTACGTGCCCCAGGAGTTGGCCATCTATGAAGAAATTTCCGCGACGGCAAACTTGGAGTTTATCGCGGGCCTTTATGGCCTCCAAGGCGCAGAACGATCTCGCCGCATCGGTAAGGCGCTCGACATTGTTGCCTTGGGCGACAGAGCAACGGAGCGGGTTTCACAGTATTCGGGAGGCATGAAGCGAAGGTTGAATATCGCCATGTCCTTACTAAACGAGCCCGAGTTGCTCATTCTGGACGAGCCAACAGTTGGCGTCGATCCGCAGAGTCGAAACGCAATATTCGAGACATTGGAATCGCTCAAATCGGAAGGACTGACGCTGTTGTACACAACGCACTACATGGAAGAAGTAGAGCGACTTTGTGATCGGATCGCGGTCATGGATCACGGGAAGATAGTGAAGGAAGACGAAAAAGCTGGCCTGCTTCGATTGCTCGGCGGCCAAAGCAAGGTTATCGTCGACATGGCAGACGAGGAGACGGCCCAGAAATTCGCCGAAAGCGTTCGCGGTGATGGGTTCATCGTTGAAAGGAAGGGCACCAACGTGGAGATCACGGCCGATGATCTCTCCGACGCGTTGACTCGCGTAGCTAAGATTGCGGCGGTGCAACCAATCGAGTCGCTCCAAACTGGCCGAGCAACCTTAGAGGAAGTCTTCCTGCACCTGACTGGGAGATCACTCAGAGACTAATATGGGACCACCCCTAGCGCTTATTCGCAAAGACATTCAGCTCTTTCTCGCGGACCGAACTGCGGCAATCATGGCCATTGGTATACCAATCGGCATCGCCCTATTCTTTTCGTTTATTTTTTCAGGATCAGGTGGCGGCCAGGTTAAGCCGATCTCGATCGTCATCGCAGACTCCGATTCATCGGCAGTTTCAAAGGGCATCATGGATGGGTTGCAGAAGGATCCGCACCTCAAAACGACGGTGAAAACTGAAGAGCAGGCAAAAGCCGATGTGGCGAAAGGCGATGCAGCGTTTGCACTTGTGATTCCGAAAGGGTTTGGCGCAGCGTCAGCGGGTGCGATGAGCGGCGGCGAAAAGCCCGAACTCCTCGCCTATGGCGACCCCTCTCAAAACGTTACGGTCCAAGCGGCACAGGGCATTGTTTTAGGCGCGGTGATGAACGGGATTCTCGACAAGACGTTGCCGCCGGAAGCCGGAAAGGGCGATCACATGCCTTTCACGATGAAAACTCACATGGAGACCGCAAAGAAGGTCGACGAGGCAGCCGTTGGACGCGCGCACACTTTTGCGGGTATGTCCGTCCAGGGTGTGTTGTTCTACGGCATCAACTTAGCGATGAGCGTGCTTCGCGATCGGCGATTGGGAATCGGCAAACGGGTCCGTTCTGCTCCGGTCAGGTTTGGCACAATCGCGCTCGCAAAAGCTCTGAGCGGTGCGCTGATCGGGCTCATCACGATTCTCGCAGTGTTTGCCTTCGGAATGATCGTGATGCACGTTCGAGTCGAAGGAAGCGTCATCGGCTTCTTGCTTCAGTGCGTAGCAACGGCGCTATTCGCATCCAGCTTTGGCCTCTTGGTTGCGGCGATGGGAAAAACAGAGGAACAAAGTCGCGGATTGAGCATCCTCGTAGTGCTTATGCTTTCGATGCTTGGCGGTGCTTGGTTTCCAAGCTTTCTTATGCCCGAGATCATGCAGAAAATCACGCTTGCGATTCCCTCTAGGTGGGCGATCGATGGATTCGATTCAGCCCTTTGGCGTGGAACGGACCTCGTTCACATGTTGCCTTTCATCGGAATGACTTTGCTCTTCGCGGTCATCTGCTTTGCTATAGCCACGCCTCGCCTGAAAGCACTTGAGCGAGCGGCATAGGGCGCCACTAATCTAACGCCTCAAACCTGCCCGCTACGCGATTTTTTGTGACCTTGAACGGGTCGAATACGCACCCGTTCATCGCGATGTAAACGCCATCTGGGAGAGATTGCAATGCTCCGAGGGCGAACGCGATGTTGAACACTGCGTCTGAATCTTTGAAATTTGCGGGCTTAAGCGATCCCACCAGCACGATCGCCTTACTTTCGACTCTCGCTAACGCCTTGCCCGTTTCAACCATGGTGTCAGTTCCGTGAGTGATCAGCACACGTCTTTCTGGCAGTGCAATGACGGTATCGCGAATCAGTTCTCGATCCGCTTCTGTAATGTCTAAGCTGTCTTTGCGAAGTATCGACACGATACGGAATGGGCACCGCACACCGCCTTCCGCAAGCAGGCCAGCGATCGTTGGAGCGCCTACCTGATACTCGCTTAGCGCATCAAAGTAGATCTTGTCGATCGTGCCGCCCGTCGTCAAAATACAAATCGGGTCGTGGCTCACTTTTTACGGGCCCTCCATATCTCTTCGCTCGGCCATTGGCGCGACCACTCTGCGGAGACGTAGTCGAAGCGCGTGTCGGACGCGCCCTCTGGCGCTTGAATCTCGATCAACGCCTCGATCTCAAATCCACTGCCGCGTAATACTTCGATCATTTTGCCCGTCGGAAGGTGATACTCGACCGGCTCATCAGGGCTCCACTCCACGCGATTCATGCCAAACCAACTGCGCAGAAGCGTCGTGCCCGACTTGCCTTGGTTTGGCATACATATCGTGTTCACTGGACTGTTTCGCAAGAAGACAAGGACACCACCCGGCTTGAGAAGCCGAGCCGCTTCGGGAATCCACGAATATGCATCGCACCAGATGCTCGCCCCATATTCTGAAATCGCAAAATCAAACGATCCGTCTGGGCAGGGAACATGATCCGCGCTGCCCTCTATGAGCGGGTAGTGCAAGTCGAATTCGTCTTGAAACTGGCGATTTGCGTCGAGTTGAGCCGGAGTTAGGTCAATTCCGACCGGACGAGCACCGAGGCGCGCAAGCCACGCGGAGACGTAACCGGTTCCGCACCCAAGCTCGATAGTATCCTTGCCACGAAACCACTCGAGAGGGCCCAGAGCACCGAGTTCTGATTCGGGGATCGACCAAATGCCCCAGTTGATTGCCTCCGAGGCCCACGCTCGGCGGCCCGGCTCAAAAAAGTCGACGGACATCTTCGTCCACGCTTCTCGCGTCCTAGATTGCTCGCTATTCACGAAAGCTATTGTGGCTCAAGCGCTCTTTCGTGCCACCGCTACGTTAGCGCTATTAGCGATTCGTCAAGCAGTCCGAGCACGTCAAGGATCTGGGTCTGGCTCGCGGCGGGTCTACACAAAAAGTCCACCAAGTTCACAATGTCAATCGTGCGTGCGAGATCGCTCCAACCGCAGGGAATCGTCACGTCTCCGTCAGTCAAGCCGACCTCGAATTCTCTTGCAAACGATTCACGAACTGGCCCTAAATACCGGAGCAGTTGACCTGCATCCAGCAGCCAACTGCCTGAGTGCGCGAACTCCCAATCCAAGATCGCCGTGACTCGGCTGCCGTCTACGAGGATGTTCGCAGGTTTGTAGTCTCCGTGTGACAGGCAAGGCTCGCTCGTCGCCTCGCGAATCGCCTTGTCATCACGGGCAAATATCGATTCAATCTGCGCACGGCACCGCTCGTCGAGCCTTCCCAAAGCTACCGCGCGGCGCGCGCAGTGATCGAAGTAACCCAGAATCCCATCCCAAAAGCTGGTCCACCGGTGGGTGACGATGAGCGCGGAGTCGAAGAACCCCGCGGAGTCAAAACGAACTCTCGCTATGCGACTCAGGATCTGGCCAAGCTCGCGTGCATATGCAACAACTCGATCCGGCCGGTCAGAGGCAAAGACACGCTGAAGCGTCGCGCCCGGACTCCACTCGCTCAACGATACGGCAGCGTCTCGGTTTACGTATAGGACTGCTGGTATCGGGATCAGTCTGACTAGTGACGCGGCAAGCGCCGCTTCAAGCTCTTGAGCGGCGCGTTCGCGCTTATAAACACGGAAGAAGTAACTCTCACCCGAAATTGTTTCGACGCGATAGTTCTCGTTCGCGAGCCCTTCCTCGATGCGAACGACTGAGACAACTTCCACCCCTGACTCGGCGATGCAGGCGTTGACTTCGTCGATTGTTGGCGCAACCGAATCCGACTCCGTGCGCCAGCGCAACTCCACTAGCGCTTCTCCATGGTCTGACCTCTAGACTATTTGCGTGGCTTGAGCCAACCCGTGTCGGAGATCCAATCAAGCATCCGCTGCGGCCAAGTATTGACGGAGGCGAGCTTTGATCGATTACCCATGTTGAACCCGTGGCCGCCTTGAGCAAGGAAGTGGGCCTCGACCTGGACTTTTGCCGCTTTATAGCGCCGCAGCAAATCCATGTGGACGTTCATGTGGCCGTCGTCGTCTTGTGCGATGAGCATGAACATTGGAGGTGCATCCTTAGGCACGACTTCAGGCGCGAAGAGATGGCCGCTGTAGATTAGCATCTGAAAGTCAGGCTTTCCGCTTTCTCGTTCGACTGCGTCACCGGAATTTGGGTCTCCAGCTCCGCTGTCGTACGCGATCCGCGAAACGAGTTCTCCGCCCGCGGAAAAGCCGAGGGCGCCAACGCGTCGCGGATCGATTCCCCATTCAGCCGCATGCGATCGAATAGTTCGCATAGCACGATAGCCGTCAGCTTGTGTTACATCGGCAAGTTTGTACGTTGTGCCTGGCTCACGCGCAAGTCGATACTTGAGAGCAATCGCCGCGATGCCGTGCGCCGCCAAATACTGCGCAGGCTTTGTGCCTTCCTCCCCAAATACGAGTTGGCTATGACCTCCGCCGGGAGCGATCAAGATCGCGGCACCAGTTGCTAGCTCTTTCGGAGGCAAAAAGACGGTGATGGAAGGATCGTGGATATTCTTTACCCACCAGTCCTTGGCTTCTTCTGGCTCGTTGCGGCGTGCTTCTGAGCCTGGAGCGCCGTTGGGCCAAAGCTTCAAAACGATTGGGGAGTTTTGGTGAATCGCGAGCGTGCCTGCAAGGAGAGTTGTGAGAACCATCGTGCTTGCAGATTACACAAAGTCGTTCATGAATTGTTCATGCCGTTGTAGGTCTGCGTTTAAGCGCGCGAGAAATCATGAAGTCACTATGGAGCCAACAAGATACATCGTGCACTATCAGCCGATTCGGATGAACCAGGATCAATACGAGGCAATTTTGCATCGACTGATGCAGGCGCAGCCGGAAGCGTGCGACTGGCACATCTGCATCGGTTCGGGTGACGGTCTTGAGGTGATCGACCTCTGGGACAGTCTCGATCGCTTGAAGCGATTCCAAGCAATTCTTTTCCCGATTCTTCGATCTGTTGGGGTGATCTGCCAGAAGCCGACTCCGATGCCAGTTGTCAACGCGTTCTCGCCTGCCAACCTCGTTGCCGCCTGACGCTCCTTACATTGGCCGGTTGAATTCCGGCTCAAGCGCTTCCATCGCCCAATGGACCATATGCCAAGGACTATCGGGTGATCGATTTGCCTCCCCGGTCTGAAAATCCGCCATGGACCACGCCCAGATGCGAAAAGGATCGAATCCTAGTTCGGCCGCGAACTGCCGAATTCGTTGACGGTTCATTTCGATGAACTCTTCGCGCGAGGGAAGGTCCGAAATCGGGTTGGCGAGGTAAGCCGCGCATTCGAATGCGGGGTCGCCAACCAATCCTTTCGGGTCAATTGGAATCCACTCGTCTCCGTCGAGGAGTACGTTGGCATGATGGAGGTCGCCGTGCAAAAATACCTTTGTTGAGCAAGTTGCTTCGAGGCGATCAACGAGGGCATTTCGTCCTTCGAGCATTGTGGCCGCCTCTGCCATACCGGAGGTATCCAACGCCTGGAACTTACGGATCATTGTCGAGATGACGGAAACGCGCTCCGGTTCAACCAGACTCGACGTATGAAGCGTTCGCGCGGGGCGCAAGCGATCCATTAAGATGACACCAGTTGCGGCGTCACCCTGATGAACCAGTGGACCGAGAACGCCGGACATGCGCATTGCGGCGTGGAACCCAGTCGTGAGTTCTTCTCCCTGGAACGGGACCTTCAGAACGAACAATTCGTTAGCAAATACTCTTGAGCAGTAGCCAGACGGCAACTCTTCGGTTGGGACTAACTCCCACTCTTCGGCGAGACGATGAGCATGGTCGGGCAGTTGAATTTCGATGGCTTCCTACCGTACCTGCGAGCGCCTTCGCATCAATCCTAGGAGGATAATTAGACTCGAGCATTGTTACGCTGCGAACTGTACCTTGGATGATCGCGACGACAACCTATCAGCGTGCCAAGCTCCTCAATCAAGCCGTTTTGACTTCATCGATCGGATGCGCAAATCTTCGGTCAGGCACGAGCCACATCGTCGCGACCATAACGTAAAGCGCACTTGCGCCGAGTCTAGTCGCGAACGCAAGAGGCACTGCGACCAAATACACCAGCACTGAAACCTTGCCTTTGAAATCGCGGCCGAGGGCTATTGCCACCTTCGACGTCGGCCCGTTCGCGCGCACTAGAACGAGGGTCAAGATGAAATAAGCAATCCCCGCGAGCATCAGCACAACCCCGTAAGCGGCGACAGGAACCGTTGCAAAGCCGGAGGAACCCATCCAAGCCGTTGCGAGCGGTGTCATCGAGAGCCAGAACAGTAAATGAAGGTTCGCCCAAAGAACCGCCCCATCCACGTGCTCGACCGAATGGAACATATGGTGATGATTGTTCCAGTAAATACCCATGAACACGAAGCTCAAGGCGTAACTCCCTAAGACGGGCGCTAGAGGGCGTAAGTCGTTCAAGTGTGCACCAACAGGAGCATGGAGCTCCAGCACCATGATCGTAATTATGATGGCGATGACGCCATCGGTGAAGGCTTCCAGTCGCTCCGTTGTCATGCCTACGTTTAGAGCACAAACTCGTTGATTAGGTTCTCGAAACGCTCTTGTCGACCAGAAACCCGCGCCGGCTCGCCGTGCCGTTCGACATGCTCCTCGCAATCAGCGAGCGTTTTCTTTCCTTTTAGAACTTTTTGCCCGAAATGACCCTGCCAGGCCGAGTACCGCTCTTCGACGAGACCGGCCAGACGCCCATCGTCAATGATTGCTTGTGCGATTTCCAATCCTCGCGCAAACGCGTCCATGCCACCGATATGCGCGTAGAACAGATCGACAGAGTCATGCGATTGACGGCGCACTTTGGCATCGAAGTTGAGGCCGCCTGTGGTGAATCCGCCCATCGCGAGCAGCTCAAGCATGATCTCCGTGGTGAGATATATGTTGGTCGGAAACTGGTCAGTGTCCCAACCGACAAGCTCGTCGCCAGTGTTTGCGTCGATGGATCCGAGCGCTCCGGCCTCTCGAGCGGCCCGAAGTTCATGTTGCATCGAATGTCCCGCGAGAGTGGCGTGGTTCGTTTCAATGTTCAGTTTGAGGTGACCCATGAGGTCAAACTCGCGCAGAAAGTTGAGGCATGCTTCGACATCGCTATCGTACTGATGCTTTGTCGGCTCCATCGGTTTTGGCTCGATGTAGAACTGACCCTTGAATCCGATCTCCTTTTTATGAGCAACGGCCATATGAAGCAAAGTCGCGAACTGCTCACGTTCCTGCTGCATCTTTGTATTCTTGAGCGTGTCGTAACCCTCGCGACCACCCCAAAAGGTGTATCCCTGGCCGCCGAGCGCAGCGGTCGCTTCAAGCGCGTGCTTCACTTGCGCGGCCGCGTAGGCAAATACGTTTGGATCGGGATTCGTCGCTGCCCCCGCTTGGTAACGTGGATGACTGAAGAGGTTCGCCGTTCCCCACAGCAACTTCACACCGGTATCGGCTTGCTTCTGCTTGGCGTACTCCACGAGGATGTCCAGGTTCTTACAACTCTCCGCGAACGATGCTCCTTCGGGAGCGATGTCGCGGTCGTGAAAGCACCAATAATCGACGCCAAGCTTCGTGAAGAACTCGAACGCTGCGTCCATGGTGTCCTTCGCCCGCTGAATCGGATCAGGCGATGCATCCCATGACCGTTGCGCTGTCGGGAGGCCAAAGGCATCCTGGCCCGCTCCGCGCATCGTGTGCCAGTAGCTGACGGCAAATTTGAAATGCTCCCGCATCGTTAGCTTGCCGACTACGCGGCTAGCCTCGTAGTGGCGGAACGTAAGGGGATCTTTTGAATGCCGGCCAGCGAAGGGAATCGGGGCAGAAACTTCCGGAAAATAGCTCATTTATGTTGCCCGAGAGTTTACTTGCGCGTTGAGGCTAGAACCTGATAGACGCGGTCGAAGGCGGGTTTTGGCTGGTATTTTGCATCAAAGAGCAGTGCAGCACCACGCGAACCGCGCGAAAAGCCTGGTATCCAACTGTGGGCATCGGTCAGTCCCCAAAGTTGGATACCGTGACAGTTCTTGAAGCTGAGCGCCATCGTGAAAATGTTTGCGTATCGCTCCGCTTGGGTGTTGAGGTCTTCCGCGTTCTTGGCGACTTTGCCGTAGTTTGGGTCGGTAACAGGGAAGGGCTTAAGCGAAATCCCCAGGTCAAGTTCGGTTACCATAAAGGCGAGCTTCTGCTCGGCAATCTTCGTTAGCAACTGGTAATGGCCGTCGCCCGCCTGCGCGTGCTCGGCGAGAACAGTGTGGTACTGCAGACCAAGACCGGTAATCGGCGCCCCCGATTCCTGAATGAATTTTGCGAGCGCGAGCATGTTTTCCGCTTTACGGCCACCATTCTCAACGCCGTATTCGTTGTAATACAGTTCTGCCTTCGGGTCTGCCTCATGGGCAAATTTGAACGCCAGAGTCAGAAAATTGACACCCAGCTTTCGGAACCAAAATGAGTTGCGCAGATTGTACGGATTGCTATTGGGTGAGTCATCAATCGCCTCGTTGATAACATCCCACATGGCAATCTTGCCTCGGTACCGCCCGGCAACGTCTCGAATGTACTCGTGGAGGAGTTCTTCGGCTTTAGCTGGGCTTATGTTCGCTTCGTCAGCGAGCAACCATCGGGGAATTGTGTAGCCGTCGTCACGGGCATAAAGCAAGACGTGGCCTCGAACCTTAATCAGCGCCTTGCGGGCCCATTCAACCACGGAGTCCGCGTTTCCAAACGCATACTTGCCCCTCGCAAGCCACAAAGCGGGCGGCTTTAGGTCGTTCTCGGGTTCAACAAGATTGAAGTTTTCGGAAATAGTTTTGACGTACAATCCGCCATCAGCCTCTGCATTGAGTAACAGCGGCTGGACACACGTGCCAAGGTTCAGATGGATACGATTCGCTTGGGTTCGCAAGTTCGCGACCTGTGACCCGAGGACAGTGGCGAGGATAGCGGCGAACATGGGTGACTCAACTATACCGCTCGCTGTTATGCGTCCCTTAGACCGTGAAAGTACAGGGGGTTGTTTCAGTGAGCTTAGTAAATCCGAGCCGTAAAAGGATCGGGAAGCTAGTTGGAAGAGCGTCAACGAAGACATAGCGCGCTCCAAACCTAGCGGCAATCAGCGCTCGCGCCTCAACTAGAGCCTGATATAGGCCGCGACCCCGAAATTCTGGCAAAGTCCCTCCACCGTACAGCCCGGAAAACTGACTCGCTGAATTTAGATACAGTCGCCCAATCGCCGCCGGAGTGCCGTCGGTAGAGGCTATGTAAGCGGTGTGGGCCGCCGAGCCTTGGTCGAGGTTGTCGGCCAAATCCTGCGTTGTCAGCGCGTAGTCCTTCTTGAAGACCGCTTCCGCGACGCGGCGAAAGCAATCAAGATCCTGTCTTGTTTGTACTGGCCGGATGTCAAAATCAGCCGAAAACGACCTTACGGAAGATAGTTCACGAGCAACGAACGCCTCCGTTTCACCAACCTCGAATCCAGCAGACTCTAGGTGGCGAACGAGTTCCGGCGGTGAATCGTGCGAGTAGGTCTTCCACTCAAAGCTCTGGCCGAGCCCTCGAAAGTGCTCGATTTGACTCTGAATTTCGACGTCGATGCCGACGGAAGGTAGGCCGAAACTCTCAACCATGTTGATGGCACCGCCAAGGTAGCTTCGCCGTGTCACCCACGGAAGGATTTCGATCACCTCGTCTGCACCGACTAGGGAGCGCCTCTCGGCATCGAATGCGCTCAGTACGGTTTCAATATCCATTGATCAAACCTTAACGCAACCGAAAAATAGTGCGTCGGGACGTGCCAGAATACCGTTCACATGGACACGGAAATCGGCACAAAGGAGAATCCTTGGAACCTAAAGACCGCCCCGGGAACCTCTGAATATCAGATGTACCGAGATGGGGATGTGTTGACGTGCAAAGTCGGGTCAACCACTCTTAGCTACCAGTGGAGGTGTGTTGCGGACCTAAGCGCCATGCTCGCCGCACACGGCGACTGGATTGAGCTCGGCGCAGCGGATGAGCAAAAACCCGCCAAGGAAGGAACCGTCGAAGCATGGGGACGTAGCGAGTCGAACCCGGTCGGAGGCTGGTATGGCCTCAAAAAGGGCTTTCGCGGGCGGTTCGGCATGTATATTCCGCCGTTGCTGGAGCAGCTTGGACTCGCTGAATTAGAGCACAACCCGAAGAACAATCGCATGCGGGCTAATCCCTAAAGGCCAACCTCAGGGTTTCTTTGTCTCCAGCCCGCGAAACGAGCCCTTGCTCACCGTCCATTTCATCAAGTTCACGCGAAAAACGCCGCGTTGAACGAACGGGTCCTGTTTCATTTCTTCTAGGATGGTCGACTTAGGTATCCCTCGGAAGAAGATCAAGCCACGTATTTTCCGACCGCCAGCGATCGGACCCGCCAGCAACAACTGGCCCTTATCAGCCATTCGCTGAAAATTGCCCAAGTGACCGTCCATCAGCGATGTTGAAGTCTTTGCGTCGATTTTCGGTGCATTCGGTGCAATATCCAAGAAACCGAACCACATCGGTTCTAAGTCCGTAAACTTGTCGGCATGTCCGAACGCCTTGGCTTCGGTCCAGAACTCTAAAATGTTCGCCTCGAACAAGCCGCGCTTGATGCCCGGTTCGTCAGCGAGGAGCTTGGCCGCGGCATCGCGATCTTTCTCCTCCAAAATGACAATTTCCCCGAGCCTTCCCGCGTCCATTAGTGGCCCAATCGCGCGCGATTTGCCAGACTTCCACAATCCTTGCAAAAAGTAGTTGTGGGCTTGCATAAACTCTTGCTTCTGACTCTCAGCAATTTGGGGAGCGCCCACCGGAAGCATCAGGAACACAAGCTGATACTTGTGCATGCTGGATTGGGCGAATCCGATCGCAACCGTGCACGCAAAAAACACAACGCCAAGTAACCGCATTCAGCACAGATACCTGATCCGTGAAAACGAATCAAGTCGTTAGCGCAAAACAACGTAGAGCGTTCCTGCGGGAAACTGGAAAGTGACGCCTTTTGCTGATCGAACAATGGGCACCGTTTGCGTCGCATTGCCATTGGAGTCGAGGGCAACCGCACTCTTTAGCTTCGGATTTGAAATGACCACTCGCAGCTCTGGGTTCGATAATCGCCACGGAGCCCGGCCAAAATTGACAACTTCAAGTCCGTCAATGACCTTTCCTCCACCGACGTCAATCTTTGCCGCCTTGTCCTGCCAATCGGTCGGACGTGCTTGCGTCACATATTGGACCAAGATACGGGATGACGTCTTGATTGGATTGTTATCCAAGGACACGACCATTGCCGCACCATAACTATTCGTGGACGACAAGGTGCAGTCTGCCAGCTTATGCGTCGCCTTCTGACCAAAGAATGCCGTGACGCCCTGCGAGAACGGTGTGTCA
>JBBRML010000046.1:0-33034 GCA_038230855.1 Fimbriimonadales bacterium
CCTAGGAGGCTGTTGATCAACTCAACAGCCTCCGCTTGGGCAAGGATGCCCAAGTCGCGTAGCGCGGTTCTTTGAACCGAAGCGTAGCGTTCAAATCGCTGATTTCCACGCAAATCGGCGATTTGCCAAGACGAACGAAGCTGGATGCGGAGTTCGACAACAGCTTCCTAGTCGGGGTGTAATAGCCGACATGGGACGCTTTGCGGTGATCGGCGCAGGAGTGGCAGGTTTGTCGACGGCATACGCCCTCGCTCGGCGAGGACATCAAGTCGACGTTTTCGAGCAATACGAGGCGTTCCACGATCGCGGAAGTTCGCACGGACGTTCACGCATCATTCGGCGAGCTTATCCAGACCGCCGATTCACCGAAATCATGGTCGACGCCTATCCGATGTGGGCCGAATTGGAAGCGGCGGCGAGCCGTAAACTCGTGCATGAGGTCGGACTCCTCTATCTGGGAAACCGTTCGTCGGCGAACCTCGCGGAGGTCGCGGCGGGCCTCGAAGCGTGCCAAGTCCCGCACGAACTAGCCGACGCCGGACGCATGGCGCAACTTGCTCCGCAGATTCGGATGGCAGTCGACGAGATCGCGATCTGGACGCCGGAGGCGGGCTGGGTCAGTGCGGACGAAACATTGTCTTGCTTGCTCGACCTTGGTCGACATCATGGTGCTCAGTATCACTTTGGAAGTAGCCCAACCGTGACTACCCTCGAGGGTGAGTTCGATGGCTACGCGGTGTGTGCGGGATCCTGGATTACGGAGTGGCTGCCGCTTGATGTCGTGGTCACCGAGCAGACGTTCGCTTACGTCGAAGCCCAAATATTGGGGCCCGTCTGGATCGATGATGCGCCGGATTTGCCATACGGTTTGCCGAGCGACGACTATGGAATGAAGCTGGCTCTGCACTCACCAGGCAAGATAATCGCACCCCGCGATGCTGCCGAAGGTCCGGACTTGGCGGCCATCGAGCGCCTGCGAGAAGTCGCATCAAATCGGTTCGGTATCCAGTATCCAAAAATGATCCATGCGAAGACCTGTCGCTACACATCCACCGCCGATGAAGGGTTTCGGTTTGGCAGGGTTGGCGAGTCCGGCGTGTATTGCTCGGCGTGTAGCGGCCACGCCTTCAAGTTCGGGCCGTGGCTCGGAGAACGATTGGCCCGAGAGTTAGGAGTGGCTTAAGCCGCTTCTTCTTCGGCCAGCTTTCGCGCCTGGTCATCCTGAACGAGAGCATCGATCATGGATTGGATATCGCCATCCAGAAAGCCGGCAACGTTATAGACCGTCATCTTGATTCGATGGTCGGTGATTCGGCTCTCCGGGAAATTGTAGGTGCGAATTTTTTCGCTTCGGTCTCCGCTGCCGATCTGGCCCTTTCGGATGCCCGCTCGTGCTGCGGCAAGGCGCTCCTGTTCCAATTGGAATACTTTCGCCCGCAGTACGGTCATCGCTTTGAGCTTATTCTGGGTTTGGCTGCGCTCGTCCTGGCACGTCACGACAATGCCGGTCGGTCGGTGGATGATGCGAATCGCGGTTTCGTTCTTCTGCATGTGCTGACCACCGGCGGAACTTGAACAAAACGTCGAGACTTCGAGGTCTTTGGCGTCGATGCTGACGTCGACTTCTTCGGCCTCGGGGAGAACGGCCACGGTTGCGGTCGAAGTATGAATGCGTCCCGCGCTTTCGGTAGCAGGAACACGCTGGACACGGTGCACGCCGCTTTCGAATTTTAGCTGTGAGTAGGCACCTGCGACGTCCACCTTGAATACGACGCGATCAAGTCCGCCGATGCCGGACTCTTCATGCTCCATGACCTCGGTTTTCCACTTCTTGCGCTCACCATATCGGAGGTACATGCGAAAGAGGTCGTTAGCAAAGAGGGCGGCCTCGTCCCCGCCAGCGGCCGGCCTAATTTCGATCATGACCGCCTTTTCGTCCAGAGGGTCTGTTGGGATCAACATCGTCTTGAGCTTTTGCTCAAGGTCGGGAATGAGGGGACGAAGCCGCTCGAGTTCGGAAAACGCTTCTTCTTTGAAGTCTGGATCAGCGACGAGCTCTTGAGTGTCACTTATCTCGCCGAGGAGCTTTGTGTAGTCGCGAATCACGGCAACGATTGGCTCCAAGTCCGACCTCAATTTGCCCAACCGCTGCATCTCCTTCGGGTTGGTAAAGATCGCGGGATTGCTCAGTTCTTCCTCGATTCCCTGAAACTTTCGCTCTATATCCTGTAGTTTTTCAATCATCCTTGCGCCAACAGTTTCCTACGCTTTGTAGTTTACTTTTTTGACTCGTGATCCCGCATATTGCACGAGGCGCGTCAATTCAGCCACTATGATCAAGCGATGACCTTGGAAGTGTCCTTTACCGAATATGCTGAGACGGTTGCGCGCATGCTCCCAGGCACCGACGTTTACGTCGCGAAACACGCACATGGAGCGCTGATTACGGCGGCGGATGCCAAGCAGCACTTGGTAGTGGCGTGCGTCCACACGGCGAGCGCGGAGACGACACAGAAAGCGTTGGAGAAGGCGGGACTCACTTGCCGCAGCGGATCCTGGTTTGATCCCGAGAGCCCGGCGATGTCTCACGCGCATGCGGAAGTGTACGTCGGTGCCGTCGCGTACAAAACAGGGGAAGCCACGCCGGGAATTTGGGTGGATGCCTACGCTTCCCTGCCGACGCAGATGATGGTTCTCAGGCAGATGTTCGACGAATTTGTCGCGACTGGAGAACTCGGCGAAGCGACTTTTGAGGAGTTCACAAAGCACGCGGACCCTTCGGTCGTCATTCTTGCCCCAAGCGAACTCAGCCGCTTCATCGAGGGCAAGGCGGTCGGGTAAGCGATGTCGCCTCGACTGGCTTTCACCTTGCAAGCCGCCTACGAAGCGGGCCGCTCCACGCTGGCGCACTTTCATGTCGGAGTCACTTACCAGTCCAAGCAGGATGCTTCACCGGTTACCGTTGCGGACTTGCATGCAGAGCAGCTGATCCGCCGGGCGATTGAGGCGCAGTATCCACGGGAGGCGATGGTTGGCGAAGAAGGGGGCGGCGACCATGCGGTGGCTGACCGGTGGATCATCGATCCGATTGATGGAACGAAGTCATTCGTGGCGGGCGTTCCGTTGTACGGAACGCTCCTGAGTTATGAAGTCGATTACAAGCCCGTCGTCGCGGCGGTCTACTTCCCTGCACTCGACGAAATGGTGTACGCAGAGCTCGGTAGCGGGACGTTTTGGAACGGTAGACCGGTGCGTGTATCTTCGCGGCCCGCGGTAGAAGGTTCGATTCTGTGTTCGGGTGGGCATAAGTCACACGTGACTTATGGGCGAGCGGACGGATTGAATCGCGCAGCGGCCACAGCTTTGGCGACCCGGACTTGGTCAGATGCCTACGGACACGCCTTGGTAGCGACAGGACGGGCGGATGCGATGATGGACCCGGTTGTGGCGCGATGGGACATCAGTGCACCACGCCTGATCGTCGAAGAGGCGGGCGGCAAATGCACGCGTTATGATGGCGGCGACCCGTTCGTATTAGCCCACCAAGAATATGAACTCGTTTCCTCGAACGGCCTGATACACGAGGAGCTTCTGGGCTTCTTTAGATGAGGTTGATTGGCGTCGACTTCGGCTTTGCGCGAATTGGGATAGCTGTTGCGGAGACATCTCCGGCGGTAATTGGCGTGCGACGCCCGATCGCTGCTTCGGGCAAGCTCAAGGTGGACGCAGCCGCGCTCGCTTCGTTAGCGCGGGCCGAAGAGGCAGCAGAAATCGTGCTTGGGCTGCCGCTTGAGGAAGACGGCGCAGATGGTCGAATGGCGCGGATTTCGCGACAGCTCGCGGGACATCTTTCCGATCTCGGGTGGTCCGTACATCTTGTTGACGAGCGATACACGAGTCGCGAGTCGGAGGAACTGATGACGGAGGCGGGCCTGAAAGGAAGCCAAAAGCGGAAGGCAAAAGATGGTGAGGCGGCGGCTCGAATTTTGGAGCGCTATCTATCCAGCCTGCAGTAGCCGATCTCGGTCGGTCGGGCGGTCCCAGTGGCTTCGCGGTATAATGAACGCTCGCGCCCGAATGCTTCCCTCTTCCGCGCAAAAACAACGTTAAACGAGTCCTAAGATGGCAAAACGCGTCACCCATAATATCAAGCTCAACATCCCTGCCGGAAAGGGAACACCTGCTCCTCCTGTCGGTCCTGCACTCGGTCAAGCCGGCATCAACATGATGGAGTTTCTCAAGAAATTCAACGAGCAGACTGCCCCTCAGATGGGTTTTGTCATGCCGGTTGAAATCACCGTCTACGAAGATCGCTCCTACACTTTCCAGATTAAGCAGCCACTCGTCACCGACCTCATCAAGCGAGCGGCAAATATCACGTCGGGCGCGAAGAACGCGAAGACGGACAAGGCGGGCGTGATCACGAGCGAGAAACTGCGAGAAGTCGCGAAGCTCAAGATGGCCGACCTCAACACCACGGACGAAGCGATGGCGATGCGAATCGTTGCCGGCTCCGCACGGTCAATGGGCGTTCGCGTCGAAGATTGAGAACCTACTAAGTAGGCCATTCGGCGAGCCGTGTCATGCGATAATTGCGGGAGTTCCCCGCAGATTTGTGGAATAAGTTGCATGAAGACTGCCCGCCGAATTTCATTTGTAACGAACGGAACGCTGCGTAGTCTGATCTAAGTAGGACAATACAATGAAATGGCTCGCCAGTCTTTCCGCCACGATAATGCTTGGAGCATTTGCGTGCGCGGCTGACAATCCCGCGGAGATAGGCGCTCACTTGCCCTCCCAGACGGCGGCAGATGTGGTGAGAAGCTACGCATCGACCGACGGAGCATTTCTAGCCGCAGGCTTGGTCAAGGAGAAGTTCGACAAGGACAATCTCGCGAGCTTGTTACAGTATCCGACCGACCAGATCGTCATCGTGAATTTGACGGGAGCGCAGATCAAGCAGGCCTTCGAGCGTTCCGTGTCGCTGTTTCCGCAGCCAAACACCAGCTTTTTGCAGATTTCAGGGTTTGAAGTCAAATTTCTGAAAACCGCAGGCGACGGCCCACGCGTCCAATCGATTACAGCGGATGGGACGAAGCTCGACGACGCCAAGTCTTATTCCATCGCCATGCCGACATCACTAGGTCGGGGTGGATTAGGATATTTCAAGATATGGGACAAGACAAAAATCAAGAAGACGTTAGAAAAGACAATCGAGGACGTCTTGCGGGGCAAGAAACTAGCGGAAACCACCGCGCGCTGGATTGCCGTCGCGCCATCCGCAACAGTTGTTGCGCCGCCGCAGTAGGTCTAAGCCTTTTCGCTTCCGCCGGCTTTGCCCCTTCACAGACAAAGACCAAGCCATCCGTGCCTGGTTTCAGCGAAGCTCGGGCTTGGGATTCGCTCATGAAGCAGTGCAGTTTCGGGCCGCGTAAGCCCGGAACGGAAGCTCACATCAAGTGCCGCGACTACATCAAATCGGAGCTGGAAAAGTATTGCGAGAATGTAAAGCTCCAGCCGTTTGAGCACAAGTGGACGCGCACGAATGAAGTCGTCAAGATGTGGAACATCATCGGCGAGCAAGACTATCGCACCGCGAAAACAAAGGTCGTGCTTCTCGCACATTGGGACACTAGGCCGCTCGCAACGGAAGAGACTGACCCCGAGAAGCGGCTGAAGCCGATCCTCGGAGCCAACGACGGAGCGAGCGGAGTAGCGGTTTTGCTCGAACTTGCGCGCGTGCTGAAGGCCTCGAATCCGGAAGTTGGCATCATGTACGTCTTTACGGACGGTGAAGATCTTGGGCCAGACATCGAAGAGATGTTTCTTGGGGCTGAGTATTGGGCGAAGAATCTTCCAACGCCGAAACCGAACTACGGGATTTTGCTCGACATGATCGGCGACAAGAACTTGCAGATTCCGCTAGAGCCGAATAGCGTGCAATACGCGCGCAGCCTCGCTCGTGAGTTCTATCGACACGCGTCGCACATTGGCCTCGGGACGACTTTTCCGCAGGAGTTTGGGCCGGACATCATGGACGACCACCTTTGCATCAACAAGGCGGGAATTCCGACGATGGACCTGATCGACTTCACCTACCCGTCCTGGCACACCCTGGCGGATACGCCTGACAAATGCTCCGCGGCATCGCTGGGCAAAGTCGGGAAGATGCTGCAGAGTTGGCTTCTGAAGACGCCAGTTTTCAAGATCACGAACGACTGATTTCGGCAGGTTTGAGCTCGAAGACAGTAGATTTTTCGAGCTTCCAATCTGCGGGCACTTGCGCCTCCAGGCCTCGCGCGCCCGGCACGGGCAGCAAGAACATCGCCATATTAGTGAGGCCGTCCTGCGCGTAGATCTCGAGCGAGCTTCGGTCTGCTAGTATGCGAAGCTTTAGGCGACCATCGGTCACGTCCACGTGTGCGACTCTGTCAAGACATCGCAGTTCGTGGCTCCCAGCGTCGTACGAAATGGGATGACCGTTCGCGACCAGGTTCAGGCGACCGGTTGGCGGCACGGTGAACTGCAGAGTGGCGTCGTAGAGGCCTGACTCGATGACCCAGCGATCGTCGCTGGGCTTGACTGAGCGTAAACGCAGGTTTGAGATTTCGCGCACGGGCAACGCAGCGAGACGCTCGCCTTGCGGAGTGGTGACCAACTTAAGCTCGGTCGGGAAGCCCATCTGCTGGTTCCATACGGTTCCTGGAAAGTCCGCCCCGCGCATCCACGCGATCTGGATTCGGCGTCCTTTGGGGTCGTTGAAGTACGTTTGCGCGGCGTAGTTCGTGTTGCCGAGGTAGGTCGGCAGCGACTTGGATTCGGAGGTGAAGGTCTTGCCGTCGAATTGACCGACCAGGTAGCGGCCGCTCGCGCCAGTGAAGACCCACCTTGTTCGGCGTCGGTCTCCGTCCACGGCGATCTCGAAGAAGTCTGGGCACTCGCCGTCTCCTTCCAGCTCGACGTCTGATAGCTTCATCCAAGTCTGTAGATTGCTCGACCCAAATAGGGCGTAGTGGTGACCGTTTAAGTAGAGCGCCATGATCCAGCGCTTTGTAGGCGCGTGCCAAATCACCTTGGGGTCACGATTCTCGGCTTCGATGTGCTTGAGAATTGGGTCGCCGGGCAGCTTCGTGAACGTGCGCCCGTCAACGGAATAAGCCAATCGTTGCGTGAAAGGTTGGCCCTTTGACGCGTCGTTGGTACCTCCCGCGGCGGTGTAAATGCAGACCATCGGCGGATACTGCCCGTCGCCGAGGCCGCTAGTGTGAGCGAGATCAACGACGGCGGAGCCGGAGAAAATCGTGCCGTGCTCGTCCGGCTCAATGGCACTGGGCAATTGTCGCCAATGGATCAGATCTTTGCTGACCGCGTGCCCCCAAGTCATGTTGCCCCACTGCGGCCCAAACGGATTGTGCTGGAAGAACAGGTGGTACTCGCCCCGGAAGAAGACGAGCCCGTTCGGATCGTTGAGCCAGCCCTTCTGGGCCGTGAAATGGAACTGTGGCCTGAGAGGTTCGGGTGGATTGGATTGTGACGCGAACATGAGGGTGGCGGCTAACGCGATGAACACGGTCAAGTATAGCGAGCGGCCGTACTAAGAGGCTGTTGAGTTGATCAACAGCCTCTAACGATGCCGGTAGCGATCAATCCATCGAACGGGGCTACCCGTGAACTGACGGTGGCAGTGGAGTAGTCTCAAATACGCATGAAACCAAATTCTTTGCATCTGGTTCTGGTAGCGGTCACGACTCTTTCCGTCCTGGGCAACTTTCATCTGGGAGCCGGTGACTCGCGGCAGGTTCAAGCCTCGGAAGTGAAGCCAACCGCCCTCGAGAAGCAGGTCATCGCCAAGGAGCGAGAAGCGCTGGACTGCCTCAAGACCGGCGACGCCAAGCGGTTCGCTGACCTCATTGCCGACGATGCCATTCTCGTCGAAGCGGACGGACGCGCGAACAAAGCGGAGGTTGTCAAAGGTATCGAGAACCTCAAGCTCACGAGTTACACGATGGATGACACCAAGTTCACCCCCCTCTCAGCGACCTCCGGCCTGCTCGTTTACACCATTCACGAAGCGGGCACTTACTCAGGTTCAGACTTTACAAAACAAGCGTATGCATCCGTAATCTGGACCAAACGAGGCGAGCGTTGGCAATGCCTGTTTAGCCAAGAGACCGAATACAAGTAAGCGGTTACGGGAAGCAGGTCGTGGGTTTATTTGTTCAACGAATGCCGAATGGCTTAAACCGGCAAAGCACCTTAGGTCCACCTTCCAATATTCGTTGGTCCTCACGGGCGGCTTCGATCCACAGAGTATCTCTGCGATGGTCATTGCTAACCAGTCGGAAGGCTCGCAGTCAAGGGGAATGCTACAGGAGTGCTCGGGCGCAGCGTACGTACGAAGCTTGCTGTGAGAGTTCTCCATGCAATGCAGACCACTGGCAGGGCATTAAAGATCGGAGTGTTTGCTGGCACATACCCTCGGATCCTCACTAAAACGTGTGGATCGTCGTTATGTGTAGGTCGCCGCGAGCCTTGGCGGAGTTTGCCATCGCAGCATGGGGACGACAGCTGGGGCACTGAGATGGAGAGATGTCCTACATTTCGCTGACGTCGTTTTTACGACTCGTGCCAAGCCACTTGCTTGATTCAGAATCTAAGTGCGCTGTACACAATCCGATTCTTTCAGTACTTATCTGAAATCGGGGGGGGGCAACCGTGACTAATCGGCCATCGATTTCTCACCTCACGCTACGGTACTTGGCCAGCGCAGCCACTGACGATGAATTTAATGCACGTTTGGATATACAGAACGCGCGAGAGCCCTAGGGACGGTCGTTAGTGGCTACGAACCGTTATGTCTTGATGCTAAACGGCGGATCGTCGAGCATCAAGTTCGCTGCGTATGACCTGGGTGAGGGTTCATCGAAGGTCATTTCAGGTTCGATCAGTGGGATTTTTGAGCAGAACGGAAAATTTGAAGTTCGCGATTCCATTCACTCGAAAGACATCCAACTTGCAGTCTCAGGTCCAACTTTCGCATTGGCGGTGAGCATGTTTTCGGATTGGGTCAAGGAACGCTTCGCTCCGGGCGAAATCTCGGCGGTGGGGCATCGAGTCGTTCACGGGGGTATGTCACTTTGTGCGCCGACATCCATTACGGACGGCATACTCGCAGATCTCAAGAAGATCGTTTTGTTCGACCCGGACCACCTTCCATCCGAGATCATGTTGATCGAAGCGATGCGAGGCTTGCTCCCGAATATCCCGCATATTGCCTGCTTTGATACTGCCTTTCAACACAATATGCCGCGAGTTGCCCAGCAACTGCCCATCCCCAGAAGATACGAAGCGCAAGGCGTCCGAAGATTCGGTTTCCACGGCCTGTCATACGCCTATTTGATGACTGAATTAGTACGTCTTGGGCTGGAAAACGGCCGTGTCATTCTGGCGCACTTAGGTAGCGGAGCCAGCATGGCGGCCGTGAAAAATGGCAAGTGTTTAGACACGACGATGGGATTCATTCCCGCTTCCGGACTTGTTATGGGTTCGCGTTCAGGCGATATTGACCCGGGCCTGGTTTTCTTCTTGTCGAGGTCCGAAGGAATGTCGCCTAAAGAATTCGATCACATGGCGAATCATGCCTCAGGACTCATTGGAGTTTCGGAGACCAGTTCTGACATGCAAGTTTTGCTCTCTCGCGAGTCCAAGGACTTCCGGGCCGCTGAAGCGGTTGAGTTGTTTTGCTACCAGGCCAGGAAGTGCGTCGGCGCTCTTAGTGCGGTTCTCGGCGGGATCGACACTCTCGTTTTTACAGGTGGAATCGGCGAGAACGCGCCAATCATCCGAACGCGAATATGCAACGGTTTGGAGTACCTGAACATTGAACTTTCTCCGACGCGTAACAACCAAGGTGTCGGGCAAATCTCGACCGAATCAAGTCAGGTTCACGTTCGCGTGGTTCATGCTGACGAAGAATTGGTTATCGCAAATACGGTACGAGAGATGATCGCCTGAAAAGCCAAATTCGCTCGGGTCTGCCTCAATTAAGAGATTCAATCATGCTACGAAAAGTAAAGAACTTTGAAAATTTCACACTCCGCACCCGCGACGGTGACATTGGTAAAGCGGTGGAGTTTTACTTCGACGACCGGCACTGGACGATCAGGTATTTGGTGGTCGACACCGGAGGTTGGTTGCATTCGAGAAAGGTTCTCATTTCCCCGCACGCCCTGAATCCTGCGATCGACGACGACAACGTCATTCCAGTTAACCTAACCAAACAACAAATCGAAAACAGTCCTTCGATCGATTCGGATATACCCGTCTCCCGGCAGTTCGAGGTCGACTACCACAACTTCTACAGCTGGCCATATTACGGAATCGGTTCGTTCACATGGGGAACAAGCTCCTACCTGGGTGGTGCTGGTCCCTTCATTCGAGGAAGGGGACAGCCAACCTCTGAAATGGTTCGTCCAGAAGAATCTTGGGATCCATGTCTTCGAAGCACTCACGAAGTGACCGGATATCACGTTCATTCAACCGACGGCGAGATAGGGCACGTCTCCGACTTTGTAATCGATGAAGCGACCTGGACGATCCGCTATCTTGTTGTCGATACCAACAACCTCTGGCCGGGACGGCAAGTACTGATCTCGACGCATTGGATCGACGAAGTGGCGTGGCTGGATCACAAAGTATTCGTTCATGTGAATAAAGAGGCCGTTGAGCACGCACCTGAATATTCGCCCGAAACCCTCAATCGAGGCTACGAAGAATTGCTCCACGAGCATTACAACTCCCACGGTTATTGGTTCGACCGGCTGCCTCAACAAATGCCGATGGCACCGATCCAAGCACATCCGGAGGAGAAAAAGTGAGTTCGGTCGACACTGAACGTTCGACTGTACGGGAGACCGAACTGCATCCCGATAGCTTGAATCCCGACCTTTTGACTCGGATGAACGCATACTGGCGGGCAGCGAACTACTTGTCCGTCGGGCAGATTTACCTATACGATAATCCGCTGATGAAGCGCCCTCTGGCACTTGCTGACGTGAAGAAAATGCTTCTTGGGCACTGGGGAACGACTCCCGGTCAGAACTTCATATACGTCCACCTCAATCGAGTCATCAAGAAATTCAATCTCGACATGATTTATGTGTCTGGACCCGGCCATGGCGGCCCAGCCGTGGTTGCAAACAACTACCTGGAGGGCACCTACAGTGAGATCTATCCCAATATCAGCCAAGATGAGGCCGGTCTGCAAAAGCTGTTCTTGCAGTTCTCGTTTCCCGGCGGTATTCCGAGCCACGCCTCACCAGAATGCCCGGGCTCGATTCACGAAGGGGGAGAGCTGGGTTATTCGCTCAGCCACTCGTTCGGGGCCGTTTTCGATAACCCGAACCTGATTGTTGCCTGTGTTATTGGTGACGGCGAGGCTGAGACTGGCCCGCTCGCAACCGCGTGGCACTCCAACAAGTTTCTCGATCCTAAAACCGACGGGGCGGTCCTACCAATTTTGCACCTCAACGGTTACAAAATCGCAAACCCCACTGTCCTCGCCCGAATCCCGAAAGAAGAGCTCGAACAGCTAATGCGGGGCTATGGCTGGAGTCCAATCTTTGTTGAAGGTCACGACCCGGGGCCAATGCACCAAGCAATGGCGAGCGCGCTTGATGGCGCAGTCGAGCGAATCAAGGAGATCCAGGAAAAAGCTCGAATAACGGGCAATACGGATCGACCTTGTTGGCCGATGATTGTGTTGAAGTCACCCAAGGGATGGACTGGGCCAAAGGTCGTTGACGGAATCCAGATTGAAGGGACGTTCCATGCACACCAAGTCCCCATCTCCGACCCAGCGACTCACCCGGGGCACCTGGAGCTGCTTGAAAACTGGCTGAGGAGCTATCGACCGGAGGAGCTTTTCACCGACGAGGGGCGACTCCGGCCGGAGCTGGCTGAGCTTGCACCCAAGGGCAACCAACGAATGGGAGCGAACCCGCATGCTAACGGTGGCCTGTTGCTTCACGACCTCAAAATGCCCGACTATCGGGCGTATGGCGTCGAGGTTCCGAAACCAGGCAGTCCAGGGATCGGCGACACTCACGTGTTTGGCAAGTTCTTACGAGACATTGTTGATCTGAACCGCCAAAACTTCCGCGTTTTTGGCCCGGACGAAACCGCCTCGAACGGCCTTGAGGCGTTGTTTGAAGTCACAAACCGCCAGTGGGACGCAGAAACGAAGCCTAACGATGAGTTTTTGGCTCCTGCAGGTCGAGTCATGGAAATGCTCAGTGAACACCAATGCGAAGGTTGGCTTGAGGGGTACCTCCTCACCGGTCGGCACGGCCTGTTCAACTGCTACGAGGCGTTCATTCACATCGTCGACTCAATGTTTAACCAGCACGCGAAATGGTTGAAGGTCACTTCAAGGTT
Organism: Fimbriimonadales bacterium; assembly: GCA_038230855.1. Taxonomy (GTDB): domain Bacteria; phylum Armatimonadota; class Fimbriimonadia; order Fimbriimonadales; family Fimbriimonadaceae; genus Fimbriimonas. Next base: position 12,436 of record JBBRML010000046.1, read on the forward strand.
GCCTTGGCGGGCGAAGATTTCGTCACTGAACTACTTACTCGCCTCGCACGTTTGGCGACAGGATCACAATGGGTTCACCCATCAAGACCCGGGCTTCATCGACCATGTCGTAAATAAGAAAGCGGAAGTCGTTCGCGTTTATTTGCCGCCAGATTCAAACTGCCTACTCTCCGTCATGGATCACTGCCTTCGCAGTCGGCACTACGTAAATGTCGTCGTTGCGGGCAAACATCCCGCGCCGCAATGGCTGACTATGGACGAGGCGATCAAGCACTGCACTGAGGGGATCAGCATTTGGCAGTGGGCCAGCAACGATCAAGATGCCGAGCCAGATGTCGTGATGGCCTGTTGCGGAGACGTTCCAACCCTGGAAACGCTCGCGGCTGTTTCGATTCTGCAGGAACATTTTCCCGAATTAAAGATCCGAGTCGTGAACGTGGTTGACCTTATGCGGCTTCAGCCCCAGCACGAGCATCCACATGGGTTAAACGACAAGGAGTTTGATGCTCTTTTTACGAAGGACAAGCCGGTCATTTTCGCATTTCACGCGTATCCTTGGTTAATCCATCGTCTGACTTACCGCCGGACCAACCACAGCAACATCCACGTTCGCGGATACAAAGAGGAGGGGACCATCACTACACCGTTCGACATGACTGTGCTGAACGAACTTGACCGGTTTCACCTTGTGATGGACACGATTGATCGTGTACCACGCACCGGCGAAAAGGGCGTCTATTTGCAGCAAAAGCTCAGGGACAAGCTTATAGAGCACAAGCTATATATCGATAAGTACGGGCAGGATATGCCCGAGATTCGAAACTGGAAATGGAGTTCGCCAAGAAGCTAATCGTTGTAAGCAACAGCAACCTGAGTGCGACGTGATAAGGATCCAAAGGCGGCAACCCCGCCACTTGCTGATGAACTCATTACAACTAGCTAATACCGCCTCATTCCTCGTCGGCGACGACAAGGGCCTCCTTGCGATGGATGAGAGCACGCGAACTTGCGACAGGCGGTTTGCCGAACTAGGCATTTCGCAGTCAACCGAGGCCCGGCGCGAGTATCGAGAACTTATTTTGACTGCGCCCGGCCTGGCGGAGAGCATTAGCGGGGTGATCCTTTATGACGAAACCATTCGGCAGACTACGAAGGATGGGGTGCCATTCCTAGAGGTCATCCGTAAAGCTGGGCTTCTCCCAGGAATAAAAGTGGATGCTGGGACAGTGGAACTCGCCGGACATCCAGGGGAGAAGGTCACCGAAGGTCTAGATGGTCTTCGAGAAAAACTTGTCGAGTACGCTCGGTTGGGTGCGCGTTTTGCTAAATGGCGGTGCATCCTTGTGCTGAATGAGGACAGGCCCAGTCACGGTGCGATCTTGGCGAACGCACATACCCTTGCTCGGTACGCGGCACTTTGCCAAGAGGTGGGGATTTTGCCCATCGTCGAACCTGAGGTGCTGATGGAAGGGACGAACTCGCTCCAGCAAAGTGCGGAGGTTACGGAGGAGGTCTTACTCACCGTCTTTCAGGAACTTCATGTACAAGGCGTGGATCTTGAAGGGATGATATTAAAGCCCAATATGGTTCTTTCTGGGTTGACCAGCCAGATCAAGGACTCCGTCGATGATGTTGCCTCGGCGACCATAAAGTGCCTATTGAGGGCAGTTCCTGCTGCCGTTCCAGGAATCGCGTTCCTATCCGGCGGCCAGCTTGGGGAGCGGGATTCGGAATTCCTAAACGCAATGAATGCGAAGTACCGTTCGATTGCTCCATGGGCGCTGACATTCTCGTTTGGCCGGGCGATTCAAAATCCGGCGCTTGAGATATGGGGCGGAAAGGCTGCAAATGTCGAGGCGGCACAGCGCGCCTTAGTTCATCGGGCTGCCTGTGACCGCGCGGCGCGGCGCGGCGAATACACCACGGCGATGGAGGGAAAGCCGTGATCAGGAACTCAGGAGTTTCTAGGTCCACCGCCACAGGTTTCGCGCTGACGCAGCAATTTCTGGGCGAGGTACGAGCTACATGATCAGACTAATCGTTTTCGATCTGGACGGCACCTTGGCGCAAAGCAAATCCTCGCTCGACAAGGAGATGGGCGACCACCTGACCGAGCTTATGTCCATCGTAAAGGTAGCCGTCATCTCAGGTGGGAACTGGCCTCAATTCCAGAAACAGTTGCTTGCAAACCTGCCCCAAAGCGACGCTCTGAAAAACCTTTCACTCCTCCCTACGTCAGGCACAAAATACTATCAGTTCACAGCGGATTGGGAGCCTCGCTACTCGGAAGATTTCACCCCGGACGAAAGGAAAACGATTATCGATGCGCTTCACGACGCTATCGATCAACTCAAGCTCATGCCTGAACGGACCTGGGGGGATGCGATCGAGGATCGCGGGAGCCAGATTACGTTCTCGGCACTCGGGCAAGAGGCACCTATCGATGAAAAGAAGAAGTGGGATCCCGACTTCGCGAAACGAAAGCAGATGAAAGCGATCCTGGATGTGCCGCTTAAGGACTTCTCCGTCCGGCTTGGCGGCACAACTTCGGTTGACGTGACGAAGCCAGGAATTGACAAGGCTTACGGAATCCGAAAACTTCGAGACGTGCTCGGCATCCCGATTGACGAGATGATCTTTGTAGGCGACGCCGTTTTCCCTGGTGGAAACGACTATCCGGCAAAGGAGGCTGGTTGTGTGTCGATCCAAGTTCGCGATCCGGACGAGACTAAGCGAATCGTTGAGGCATTCATCGCCTGCTTGCGGGGGGCCGCAGCTTGAGTTTGTTTAATCTGAAGCGGCTTGGACTCATCATGCAGCCAGAGGTGGGAAACCCTTACGAGACCGAAGGCGTTTTGAATCCGGCAGCGGCTCGGGGGCCAGATGGTCACCTCTATCTCTTTCCGCGGCTCGTTGCCAAGGGCAATTACTCACGGATTGGGATTGCGCGAGTGAATTTCAACAACGAGGGCGATCCGTGTGGAGTGGAGAGACTTGGGATTGCGCTCGAGCCCGAGGCGGTCTATGAAAAGTGTTCCGGTGGGGGTGGTTGCGAGGACCCGCGCGTCACTTACGTCGAGCCGCTGAAGCACTACGTGATGACCTATACGGCTCTTTCGGAGTCGGGCCCGAGAATTGCGTTGGCAATATCGGAGGATCTTCTTCACTGGACTCGAATCGGCCCCGCAAAGTTTCAACCGTATCGCGGGATCGACTTCGTAAATGTAGATGATAAGGATGCAAGCGTCTTTCCAGTTGCGCTTCCGAACCACTGCGGCAAGATGCAGTTAGCGATGATACATCGGCCCCTATTTTTTGGTACCCATCCAGAAGAGACGGTTCACAAAAGCGCTAAGCGGTTGATTGACCTAGACCACGAAAGCATCTGGCTCTCCTATTGCCCGATGCCTGCTGCCGGCATGAAGCCACATCTTTCGGGTCTTTTCAATTCTCATCTGAGGCTTGCGAGTCCAGTTTCACCTTGGGAAATTCTGAAGATCGGTGGAGGGACCCCGCCGATTCTCACCCGTCACGGTTGGATGATTCTCTACCACGGCATTTGTAAAGATGGCTCCCCTGACAATGCCGAGCGTCAGCTACGGTATTCGGCCGGAGTGATGATCTTGTCGAGGGACCATCCGAACAAAATTGTCTATCGAACAACTGACCCGATCCTCGTACCGGAGTCTCCAGACGAACTCAGCGGAACGATTTCGAACGTTGTTTTTCCTACCGGAATCGACAGAAGAGACGACCTCGGCACACCAAATCGCTTTGACATCTACTACGGCATGGCCGACAGCAAGATCGGGGTCGCCCGGATGGAACTTCCCGACCAGCTTCCCAGCGGATCTCCATCTGACTCGTTAGATGGCGCGATCCGCAGCCACAAAAGCCTGGGAGGCGAGGCTTGAACGAGGGCGTCGTTGTTTCGATTCGCGGTAGCGTCGTGGATGTCAGATTCGACATAGCCTTACCACCGATTCGTACATTGTTGAGAGCCGGAAACGATGGACAGATCGCGATTGAAGTGTTGGCTCAGCTAAATGCAAAGCATGTCCGTGGAATCGCGCTCACACCGACGCAGGGCCTCGCTCGGGGAATGAAAGTCGAAGATACGGGCGGCCCGCTGATGGCTCCGGTTGGCAAAGAGATTATCTCCAGGATGTTCGATGTTTTCGGCCAGACAATTGACCGTGAACCGCCGCTAAAGCATGCAGAATGGCGTTCCGTTCATCGTGCGCCTCCTCCCTTGTCGGAGCGATCGACGAAGTCGGAAGTCTTTGAGACCGGAATAAAGGTTATCGATGTGTTGGTGCCGCTTGAGCGGGGCGGACAGGCCGGCCTCTTTGGCGGCGCCGGAGTTGGCAAAACCGTACTCCTCACAGAAATGATCCACAACATGGTGGGCAAGCAGAAGGGCGTGAGCCTTTTCTGCGGAATTGGAGAGCGATGCCGAGAGGGCGAAGAGCTTTACCAGGGCATGAAGGATGCCGGAGTTCTACCCAACATGGTGATGATTTTCGGTCAGATGAACGAGCCACCGGGTGCTCGATTCCGGGTCGGCCATGCCGCACTCACGATGGCTGAGTATTTCCGAGACGATGAGCATCGAGACGTCTTGCTCCTTATCGACAACATTTTTCGGTTTATCCAGGCGGGAATGGAAGTTTCTGGATTGATGGGTCAGATGCCCTCTCGGCTTGGTTACCAGCCAACAATGGGCACGGAGTTGTCGAGCTTAGAGGAGCGAATTGCAAACACTTCGACAGGAGCGATCACGTCGATCCAAGCGGTCTACGTGCCAGCAGACGATTTCACCGACCCGGCCGCAGTACACACCTTTTCGCACCTGTCCTCGTCGATTGTTCTTTCCCGCAAGCGTGCCAGCGAAGGATTGTTTCCGGCGATCGACCCTATGCAGTCGAACTCGAAAATGGCGACACCGGGAATAGTTGGGGAGCGGCACTATCGCCTTGCGCAGGAGATTCGTAAGACGCTTGCCCAATATTCCGACCTCAAAGACATCATCGCGATGCTCGGTTTGGAGCAACTTTCACCAGAGGATCGGAATGTCGTCGCACGTGCTCGACGCTTGGAGCGATTCCTGACCCAGCCATTCTTTACAACTGAGCAGTTCACCGGGCACAAGGGAAAGCTCGTCAGTTTGAAAGACTCCCTAGATGGGTGCGAGCGAATCCTAAACGACGAATTCAAGGACTGTGAGGAGAGCGCTCTTTACATGATCGGAACGATCGATGAGGTCAAAGGAAACGTGACCCCAAAGGAGGAGGCCCATGCCGGGAGCCCTTCTTAATCTTAAGGTTTTATTGCCCTTCGGGGTGTTTGTGCAGAAGTCAAACGTGACTCGAATTGTGGCTCAGACTGGCGATGGCTCGTACGGATTCTTGCCTAACCGACTTGATTGCGTGGCTGCCCTCGAGCCCGGCATTCTGATTTACGTAACTGATCGTAGCGGAGAATCCTACATCGCGGTGGACGAGGGAGTCTTGGTCAAGACCGGATTCGACGTGCTCATTTCAGTCCGCCGAGCGATCGCTGGGCCCGAACTCGGCAAGTTACGCGACTTGGTCGAGAAGGAATTCAAGGCTCTTGACGACGCTGAGATGAGCGTACGAACAGCAACAGAGAAGCTAGAAGCAGGTTTTCTGCTTCGGTTTGGGGAGTTGAAGAATGAAAGATAAACGGCCTCCGTCGGAGCCCACAAGCTTGGCCTCGAAGGTCGGTGCGGCGGCGAAGCGCAAAGTCAAGGCAAGGCGTGACCCCTCGGGCGGTGTCTGGTTCGGGCTTGGCATGATGGGGCTTGTCGGTTGGTCAGTTGTGGTACCTACATTGCTTGGTGCAGGCATCGGAGTCTGGCTGGACCGGAGTCACCCGAGCGGACATTCCTGGACTTTAGCGCTTTTGGTGGCCGGTTTGTGTGTGGGTTGTTTCAATGCCTGGCATTGGGTGACGAAGGAAGCTAACGCAATCCGAGAGGAGCACGAAAGTGCCGATTAGTCAGGCTCTCATGCTTGCTTTGGCCGGCGGCGCTCTGGGAGTGATCTTCTTTGGCGGACTTTGGTGGACGGTTCAGCGAGGTGTTGCTTCCAAATCTCCTGGCATGTGGTTTTTCGCGAGCTTGCAATTGCGGATGCTGGCCACCCTCGCTGGCTTCTTCTTTTTGATTGCCGGGCACGCCGAAAGGATTATCCCGAGCCTGATTGGCTTTCTGATCGCTCGTTTCGCGGTTATGTACGGCACAAAAGGCGCTTCGTTCAGCCATTTGCCTTCGACGGAGAGTGAATCTCAATGAGGATCAGCTCGGACCAAGCAGTTTTTTGGCAATACGGGATCATCAAGCTCAACGGAACGATTGTTACAACGTGGGTGACCATGCTCGCGATGGCGGTCGGTGCGAAGCTTGTTACACGAAAACTTTCAAGCCGCGCGAAGGTATCTCGGTGGCAAACCGGGCTTGAAATCGTAGTCACATCGATCGAGAACCAGATTAGCGACGTTGGTTTGGCAGCGCCGAAAACGTATCTCGGTTTCATCGGAACACTCTTCTTGTTTGTCGCCATGTCAAGCCTGTTCACGGTCATTCCAGGCTACGATCCGCCAACTGGGTCGTTGTCGACAACGGCGGCTTTGGCGCTAGCGGTTTTTGTCGCTGTGCCGATGTTTGGTATTAAAGACCAGGGCGTTTTGGGTTACCTCAAATCCTATTTGGAACCGACTGTGATTATGTTGCCCTTCAACATCATCAGCGAACTCTCACGCACATTAGCTCTTGCGGTTCGTCTTTTTGGAAACATGATGAGCGGCGCGATGATCGTCAGCATTCTGCTTACGATTACACCGTTCATTTTTCCGATTATGATGACCGCGCTTGGTTTGCTTACCGGCATGGTCCAAGCCTACATTTTCAGCATTTTGGCCGCTGTTTACATTGCGGCCGCAACTTCCACCCGGAAGAAGCAGCCATCACCAGCAACCTAAGGAAACACTATGGACAGCATGACAATCATCGCGGTCGCCTCGATCGGCACCGCAGGCCTCACAATCGGGATTGGGTGTATGACGCCCGCTCTCGGTGAAGGGAAAGCGGTCTCCACCGCCCTTTCGGCGCTTGTGCAGCAACCCGACGCCGCTCCCACCATCACGCGAACCCTTTTTGTCGGACTTGCGATGATCGAATCGCTCGCCATTTACTGTTTCGTAGTGTCGATGATCCTGATCTTCGCCAATCCGTTTTGGAGTCACGTTATCGCCCAGGCTCCTGGAAAATGACCCATGCTCATTGACTGGTTCACAGTTGGGGCCCAAGTGGTCAACTTCATCATCCTCGTTTGGCTGATGAAGCGATTCCTGTTTAAGCCGATTCTCGCCGCGGTCGAAGCACGAGAGAAGCACATCGCTTCCGAGCTCAAAGATGCGAAAGCGAAACAAACTGAGGCAAAACAGGAGCGAGACGAGTTCCAGCAGAAGAATGAGGAGTTTGACAATCAACGTGCAGACCTCCTGGCGAAAGCGACCGCTGAAGCGGCGACAGAGCACGATCGGCTCATGCTAGAGGCTCGAAAATCCGCCGACGAACAAAGTACTAAGCGTCAGGAACTGCTTGCAAAAGAGGCGCACAACCTGAATGAGCGTCTCGGAAAGAAGGCCAAAGAGGAGGTGTTTGCAATTACTCGAAAGCTACTTCTCGACTTGGCAGACACCCAGTTGGAAGAAAGAATGTGCGATGTATTCGTTCGTCGCCTTTCTGAGATGGATGCCAAGGCGAAATCGCAGCTCAGCGAGTCACTGAATTCGACTGATAATCAAGGGAGTGTTCGTAGCACCTTTGGGTTGTCCAAAGAGCAGCGTGAGACAATTCAGGAGGCTCTGAACGCCACACTCGACGCGACAATCCCCCTAACTTTTGAAAGCAAGCCGGATTTGATCAGCGGCATTGAACTGACAATGAACGGACAGAAGCTCTCGTGGAGCATTGACAACTACCTGACCTCGCTAGTACAAAACGTGACTGATGCGGCTGTGAACCAAGTCGCGCCGAAGATTCACCACCAGGCGGAGCCGGTCAAAGTCAGCTAGGCGGAAGGAAAATGCCGGAACATTTGCAAACCATCGTCGATAGAACTTTCGCAGAAATCGACAAGGCCCTTGTGGCATTTTCACCAATACTCGCGCCGCGCGAGGTTGGGACGCTCACGAGCGTTTCCACCGGTGTTGCAAAGGTCTCAGGATTGCCCAACGTCGGTTTTGAGGAGTTGGTTCGGTTTCCGGGCGACCGGTATGGCATCGCCTTCAATATCGATGAAGACGAAATTGGAGTTGTTTTACTTGATAATTACTGGGACCTGAAGGCCGGTGACGAAGTCGAGAGGACCGAGCGCGTAATGGACGTTGGTGTCGGCGACGAGCTGCTCGGGAGGGTGATCGATCCCTTAGGGCGACCACTCGACGGCGGTGGGACAATTTCGACGAAGAATCGAATGCCAATCGAACGACCCGCCCCGCCGATCATGGATCGAGCGCCAGTGACGGTGCCGCTACAAACCGGCCTCAAGGTTATAGACGCACTGGTCCCAATTGGTCGAGGGCAGCGCGAGCTAATTTTGGGAGACCGGAAGACAGGGAAAACGGCGATCGCAATCGACGCGATTTTGAACCAACGCGGCAAGAATATCGTGTGCGTTTACTGCGCCATCGGTCAACGCGCTTCGGCGGTCGCCAAAGCCGTTGCCACGTTGAAAGCAGAGGGTGCGATGGAGTTCACCGTCGTACTGGTCGCCGAGGGAAACGACCCGCCGGGCCTAGCCTACATTGCTCCCTACGCAGCGACCACTATTGCGGAATCATTTATGGAGGAAGGGAAGGATGTACTGATCGTCTACGACGATTTGACGCAACACGCCCGAGCTTACCGAGAGCTCTCGCTGCTTCTTCGCCGCCCACCAGGGCGTGAAGCCTTTCCAGGAGACATTTTCTACATTCACTCCCGTTTGCTAGAACGGTCAACGAGGTTAAGCGAAGAGCGAGGTGGCGGTTCGCTCACCGCACTTCCGATCATTGAAACGGAAGCCGAGAATATCTCCGCTTACATTCCGACGAATTTGATTTCGATTACTGATGGGCAGATCTATCTTTCGCCCACCCTCTTTGAGCTCGGGGTTTTGCCTGCCGTTGACGTTGGGAAGTCAGTTTCGCGCGTTGGTGGCAAGGCTCAGTTGCCAACCTATCGTTCAGCAAGGGGCGACCTTAAGCTTGCATACGCGCAGTTCGAGGAGTTAGAGACGTTTTCACGATTCGGCGCGCGGCTGGACCCGACGACTCGGAAAATCATCGATCACGGGACCCGAATTCGCGAATGCTTGAAGCAACCGGAGAGTTCGCCAGTTTCGGTTCCTGCCCAAATCGCCACGCTTTTGGCTCTGAGCGCCGAGCTCTTCGATCCCGTTCCAGTTGTGAAGATGGGTGAGGCTGGTCTAGCGGTTCAGAAGGCGTCTGAGTCGATACCCGCCGACGTGATTTCCAGGTTTACAACCGCTGATGCGTTGAGCGACGACGATAAAAAGGCGATTCTGATTCTCTGTCAAAACGCCCTCGAAGGTTTCACGTTGCCCTCCACGGAGACAGCTTGACGGCAGTCACACGGCGGTGGTCGCTCTGAGTGATTCCACCGCCAGCCTGCGACGAAAGATCGCGAGCGCGGGAGATCTGCAGTCAGTTGTTCGATCCATGAAGGCCCTTGCGGCGGCGAGTATCGGTCAGTACGAGAAATCGGTGCTTGCGCTCGGTGACTACTATCGGACGGTGGAACTTGGGCTTGGTGCTTGTTTTCGAGCCAACGCGCTCCTCACTACCGATCCGATGCCTTTTGTTCCGGCTGATCTCAGCCAGGTTGGAGCGATTGTTTTTGGTTCGGACCAGGGGCTGGTGGGGCAATTCAATGACACGATCGCTGACTTCGCAGTTAAGACGCTCTCGGAATTGCCAGGCAAACCTCAAGTCTGGGCGGTGGGGCAGCGAGTCTATTCGCGACTGGTCGACTCAGGGATTGAGCCGGAAGGCCTATTCGCCGTCCCAAATTCTGTCGACGCAATCGCGCCCTTGGTCGGGAAAATCCAGATCGAAAGTGAGTCCCATCGAACAAGCGGAGACAATGCTCGCCTCTATCTCTTTCACAACCAGCCTAAACGCGGCGCTCTGTACGAGCCCGTGAGCCAGCGGCTCTTGCCTCTGGACGCTGCTTGGCAGGAGCACTTGGCGACCAGGCTGTGGCCGACAAGGACCATTCCACAGGTCATCGGTGACGGGGCCTCAACAACGAGAGTGCTTATTCGCGAATACCTGTTTATTTCTTTGTTTCGCGCCTGCGCTGAGTCGTTGGCAAGCGAAAATGCGAGTCGATTGGCGGCGATGCAACGGGCGGAGAAGAACATTGACGAGTTGCTAGAGTCTCTCAAAAGCACCTATCACCGATTACGTCAAGACACTATCGACGAGGAACTCTTCGACGTCACCGCCGGATTTGAAGCGTTGGTTCACGGCAAATCCTAGACCGCAATTCAAGCTCTAACCTATCCGTCAACTCTGCTGACGAAACGATTTGGATTCGTGGGCACGTGACGCCTTCGGTTGAAAATGGCGAAACGTTGAGCCAGAAACTAGAGATTGGCATTGGCCAGTCTCGCAAATATCTGATAAACGAAGAAGGCGAAAACTCTCAATTTGAGGGTTTTCGCCTATTCTTAGGTTCAATAAAATGGAGCGGGAGACGAGATTCGAACCCGCGACCTTCTCGTTGGCAACGAGAAGCTCTACCACTGAGCTACTCCCGCAATGGTCTAAATATGATACCAGCCGAGTCGGGCGATTGCAAGACTCGTCATAATCTTCTCATCCATGCATGATCTGGCCGCCATCGCCGCTGAGTTGGGCATTCTTGCCAATCGGGCGGGCGCGCTAGCCGTACAGCTTCGCGGCTCGATTTCATCCGAGCTAAAGCCAGACGGTTCAATCGTGACCACGGCCGACGTAGCGGTTGAAGAGTTTTTGCGGATCGAGCTACCGCAGATCTTGCCGCAGACCAACGTTTGGGGAGAGGAACTCGGATACGACACCGAAGCCGCGAACGGGGTTTGGCTTGTGGACCCGATCGACGGCACGTCGAACTATCGGTACGGACTTCCCTACTGGGGGGTCAGCATCGGTCTGATGCAGGGCAGCGAATCCGTCGTTGGCGTGGTCGTTTTGCCGGACTTACGAGAGACGTTTATCGCCTTCAAGGGCGGCGGGGCCACGATGAACGGGAAGCGACTCGACCCGATCCGCGAAGGCAAAATTGAACCTTACGAATTGGTGAGCTGCGGTGATTGGACCACTCGAAGCGGCGTGCGCGCGCCGGGAAAGATTCGGAGCACGGGCGCTTTTGTTATTGATGGTTCGTTCGTTGCTTGTCAACGGCACCGAGGGATGATCGGAGGCGGCGAACGCCTGTACGATGCCTCGGCATCGATCGTGCTGAACCGTGAAGTGGGCGCAGAGATACGGATGCTTGATGGTTCTCCATTCCTCGAGACGGATTACCTTGAGAATCGGAAGATTGATCGGCCGTGGGTGATATATCCGGTCGGCGCGTTCGGCGCGTAAACAAAAAAAACCGAAGGCTGTTTAGGGGCAGCCTCCGGTATGTGTGTTTGGTTGGAGTTGAGTTCTACTCTGAACTCATAGTACGTCGGCCAGATCCGCTTTGCCTAGACCCAGGACGATTGGGCTAGGCCTACTTAACGGGCCACTTCTTGATCGTCACTTTCTTGATGACGACTTCTTTTCCGGCGGCAGCGAGTTCGCCTTCCGCAGGCTGAGTCACGATCTTATCGGCAACACTCATTCCCGACACAACCTGTCCAAACACCGTGTACTGATTGTCGAGCATGCCCGCATCGGCCACGGTGATGAAAAATTGCGAGCCAGCCGAATCTGGGTCTGACGAGCGCGCCATGCTCAGGATGCCCTTGGAGTGGTGGATGCTGTTGAACTCCGCCTTGATCGAATATCCGGGTCCACCCTGGCCGTAGGACCGACGGTCTGAGCCCTTCGTGTTCGGGTCGCCGCCTTGGATCATGAATCCAGGCATGATGCGGTGGAACTTTGTGCCCGCATAGAATCCGTTGTTCGCGAGTTTCTTGAAGTTCTTGACGTGGCCCGGGGCCTTATTCGGGAAGAACTTGAGGACGATTTTGCCGAGGCTCGTCTCCATGACGGCGACTTCTTCACCCTTCTTAGGGGCGGTCGCGCCGGGGGCGGCGTCCTTTAGTTGGGAAAACGAGAGGGCGCACGTTGCGAGGGCGAGAGAAATTGTGATGGCTTTCATTTTTGTCTTGGTGAATCTCCGAGATTTGATATTTAGACTTCTGGCGCGTCGATCAGTGTCGCCGAAACGATCACGGCCTCATGACCGGGCTGAGGGTTGTCGTTTCTGTCGCGAGGAAGGGCGACGATTTTGTCGACCACATCCATTCCTTCTGCGACCTCACCGAACACGCTGTATTGGCCGTCGAGGTGAGACGAGTTGGCGACCATGAGAAAGAACTGCGATCCCGCAGAGTTTGGGTCGCTGGATCGGGCAGCGCTTAGGATGCCACGCGTGTGCTTGATGTCATTGAACTCGGCCTTTACGGCGTAACCCGGTCCACCGGTACCGTGGCGAGCTCGATTGTCGTCCTTGGAGTTTGGGTCGCCTCCCTGGATCATAAAGCCAGGAATAACTCGGTGGAACTTCGTTCCGTCGTAGAAGCCCTTAGCAACGAGCGATTGAAAGCTCTCGACATGCTTCGGAGCCTTCAGCGGGAAAAAGCGCACGGTTATGCGCCCGTAGGTCGTTTCGAGGACCGCCAGTTTGTTGGCAGCTTCAGGATTGCTCACGGTGTAATAGGGTACCGGGTTGAGCGACCTCTGCGAACCGGTAAACTGCGGGTTATGCGAATCGCCGTTCTTCCCTTTAATGCTTCTGAGGGAACAAAGCCCGCCTTAGGTCGACAGTTTTCCGCTTTCGCTTCGGAACAACTTCGTGCCCATGCTGAGGCAGAAATCAACACCGTCAGTTTCCTGACGCAGGTCGAGGAGGAAGGCGGCACACGGATGGCATTCGTGAACATCGCCGACCAGATGTTGCCTTACGAGCAACTCAAGGAACTTTTTGGTCAGGCCGAAGTTGACCTCGTGATGGACGGAATGCTGAAGGAAACGGAAAGCGGATTTGAACTCACCGTCCGGTTCAGCGTGAGCGACTCTGAAACGCCGAAGATGGAAGAGACGCTGACCTTTGAGCGATCGGAAATTTTTACAAGCCTCCACTGGCTGGTCAAGCAGCTCGCAACAAATGGTGAAATTCCGTTGCCGGAGTTCTTGGCGGGTGAAACGATGGAGTTCGGCACGAAAAACGCTGAATCGTTTCTCAACTTCCTCGAAGGTTTTGATGGCCTAAATTACGTTCAGCAGGCAAACGGTGCGGTTTCGCACGAGTTTTCACCTCAGGGCGCGGTCGACGCTTTGCTCACCGCATTTGAATCGGATCTGACCTTTGAGGGTCCGTATCACGTGTTGATTCAGCTTTGCCGAGCGTGTGCGAATTTTCGAGTGGGAACGTTTGAAATGGTCGATGCGGCCCTGGTCAAGTTGACCGAGCTCGCACCGAAGCTATTTGGCGCGTATTTCGGACTTGGCGAAGTTCACCAATCCGTCGGCTCGTTTGCAAAGTCGGCTGAGTTTTACGAGAAGGCGATCCAGATGGAGCCGAACGACCCCAACTTGTACACGCGTCTGGGTGTCGTTCAGCAGCAGCTGAACATGCCGGTCAACGCGGAGCGGAACTTCCGCCGCGCGTTTGAGCTGGAAGGCGATGACAAACCGTCCGCCGACTTCTTGGCGGGCGTACTTTCGCAGACGAACCGCGAGCACGAAGTTCCTGCGCTCTGGAAGGGATTGATCGATGCAAACCCCCAGAATGCGGCGGCTTGGGCAAAATACGCGATGGCGCTGTTCCAGTCTGGAAACGAGAAGGATGCGGTTGCGGCTTTTGAAGCGGGCTTGGAAACGGCCGAAGAGACGGCGATCATCAAGCGTTATTACGCTCCGTACCTCGCGAACCACCAAGAGTTCGACCGGGCCATGGACTTCTACGAGGACTGCCTGGATGAGGCGCCGAACGAGATTCCCGTCATGATCGAATACGCGCAGGTGCTTGAATCGGCCGGCCGCGAGTTTGAAGTGCCGGCAGTACTCAAAAATGTTTTGGCCAGCAACCCAGATCCGAACATTCGAGCCCAAACGCTGGCTCGACTGATCGAGCTTGAGCAGCCAAAGCGTGCGGAAAGCGTCGAGCTGGCGCGCTCGAAGATGGACCAAGGAGATTTTGAGGGCGCCATTCGCGACCTTAAGCCGCTCCGCAACTGGCTCAGCGACTACTGGAAGCTGTGGGCTTTGCTCAGCAGCGCTTACAACAAGACGGAGCGATTTGAGGAGGCCGAGGATTCGTCTCGACGCTTGCTCGAGCTCTTCCCAGGGTGTGAACCGGCATACGGCGAGTACGTTGCCTCGCTGTCCGCGCAGGGTCGAAATGAAGAGGCTTACCAGTTCATGCGCTATGCCGCTTCGAACAATCCCGGCTCGCTTTCCATTCACGTCAACCTTGCGTTAGCGGCGAAGCGGAATGGCATGGAAGAGGAAGCGCGCCAGTTGGCCAAGCAGATTCGAGAAGCGGTTGGTCCTAACGAAGAGTTAGAGCCCGTGCTTCACGAAATCGAACGATAATCTACGGTTGACCCTCAGCCTTGCGGACGATGAAACGCAGCGGGAACGAAAGAGCAGAACCTACAGCCCAAGCGGCAATGCCGCGGCGCGTCTCGCCATGGCTAAAGGGTTTTGTCATCTTTCACATTGTTGCAATCACGATTTGGTCGATACCGGAGCCGCCGGCTGCGCTCCGGCAAGGTACGACCGCACCGCGAGGGAGCGATTTCGTTATCCTCGCGAATTGGCACTATCTGAAGACGGAAGATCCAGCCTATCCGACGACGATTCAACCAATCATCGCCGACTACCTGCTTGCGACCGGCTTCTGGCAGTACTGGGATATGTTTTCGCCGAATCCGGCGTCGATAGACTTCTACAGCGATGCCATCGTTCGATACAAAGACGGCACGGAGAAGGTTTGGAACTACCCTCGCATGGAGAAGCTTTCGAATGGCGAGAAGTTTCTGAAGGAGCGGTACCGCAAGTATTACGAGCGCGTTCGGCAGGACGACTACAGCTATCTGTGGGGCGTGTACGCTCAGGTGGCGGCAGCGGAGATGGACACGATGCCGGGGAACCCACCGGTGAATGTTCGGCTGAGACGAAATTGGATTGAGATTCAACCGCCCGACCAGCCTCAATGGAAAAAGTATTCGAGCTTTTTTTACTTCGACTATGTCGTGAATCAAGTCGAACTTAGAGCCGCGAAAGGTGCCAAATGAGCACATCGCAGGCGAAGGCGGCGGAGCCGCCGCTTCGTCAGCAACTCGATCAATGGTTGTTCGGGTTCGGCAGCACAACGACGCTCGGCGTTTTTCGGATCCTGATCGGGACCCTCACCACGATCAACTTGCTGATGATCCTCACCCAATGGAAAATTTGGTTCAGCGAGAGCGGATTTGTTCCTTCGTGGATTGGCCAGTTTTACTTCCCTAATCGGCTCAGCTTTTACTCTCAGCAAGGAATCGTTCCGCGAATCGACGTGCTCGGGCCCATCACCGATTCGCGCATATCTCTGGCGATCTATTTGCTTGTCATCGTCGCCGGCGTCTTGACGACGCTCGGACTTTGGACACGCATCAGCACCATCCTGCTGGCCGTCGGAATCGTGTCTATCCACCACCGCAACGGACTTATTCTCCACGGCGGCGATACCGTCGTGCGAATTTGCTGCCTTTACTTGGCGCTCGCCCCGTGCGGAGCCGCATGCTCGATCGACCGTATACGGCGAGTGGCGCAAGGCAAGGAGGGCGCGGGTCCAGTCGAGCGATGCCTCTGGGTTCAGCGAGTGATGTGCTACGAAGTCGCCCTTGTCTACTTCACGACCTTTTGGCTGAAGTATTGGGGATCACACTGGCGCGACGGGACGGCGACTTTTTATACGGCGCACCTTCCGGAGTTTTATCGTTTTGCGGTGCCCAGCTTCTTTCGCGAGCCGCCGATGACGAAGATCACGACCTACTTCACGCTGTTCGTCGAGTTTTCGATGGGAACGATTGTTTTCTTTAGGCCGATGCGGCGATGGATCTTGTTCCTCGGGATATCGTTACACGCGTACATCGATTGGTCGATGAACATTCCTCTGTTTGGGTTCTTGATGGTCTCTTGCTACATCAACTTTTACGACGGTGAAGAGATTTCTGGATTCTTTGAACGTCTTGGCCGGCGAATGAAAAGTTGGCAATGGTCGATCATCGTGCCCGAAGGGTGCAAGCTCAGCGAGCAAGCGTCCAACCTGCTCCACATCGCTGACCCGTTTCGATTGTCGACGCTTCGATCGGAAGGCACGGAAGTCCGAGCCGTTGACAGTAATGACAAGCCGATCTCACTGAGATGGGCCCTTTTGCGCGGAAATCCTGGGATCGCCCCGCTTCTGGCGACAACGGCATTCCGCCAAGTATTAGCGGGCGCGGCGGTGGAATCTGGCTTGCCGGATGTTTATGTCGCGGAGAAGACGGGTAACCCGAAGGGTCGGAAGCACCGATGAGTTTATTTCGGTTCAGCAAGCCGAAAACGCCGGGATTTGGCCTCAGTTCGGAGTTCTATTTGACCGTTCTCTGCACCGCGGAATATATGCCACCACTTGCCGCACTCGTGAATCCGAAAGGCGACACCGGAGCGGCCGTTGGCTACGGGGTGCCCCTGCGACCTGGGGCTACTAAGGAAGAGTTGTTGCAACCGTTGCAACGCGGGCCGTACGCTTTGGCTTCGAAAGATAAGAAAACGGTGATCAAGATGCTGGTAATGTCCGCGGCGGATGTCAGTTTTGATCCGCTGGCATTTGGACGGAGCTCAGCTGCGGTCGGGGCGGATCCGCTCTTGCTGGAACGTATGACGCAGGTGCGGCATCTCGGTCAGTTCCGGTTTGAATCGCACGATCCGATGGTTGCTCCTGCGCTACGTTTCATCTTGGGTTTGGCGGTGCGCCTCGGTTCTCTCACAGATGGCGTGATCGCAGACCCGTTAGCCGAGCGATACGTTCTTCCAGAGCGTGCGCTGCGGGGCGAACGACTCGACTCTGATATCTCGGCGGCGACTCATATCACGGTCGGTTTCCGCCTTTTGGCGACGGGTTTGCACGCTTACACTCGCGGCATGCAGAAATTCCTCCTGCCGGAACTCGAGATTCTAGAGTTGCTTGAAGGCGATGAAACGGTGGCCGAACAATACTTGCTCAACGTCGCACAGGGGCAGTTGGATGGGCACAGGCTGAGTTCGGGAGATCGCATTGGTGCCCGCGCTCACCCGTGCTTTGTGCAGCCAGGTGGACTTGATTCCGCTTTTTGGGCCGGGATCGACGTGTTCGAACTGCGGCCGGCGGTCGGTGTGGAAGCATCAACGGCCATTCGCGGTTAGGCGGCGGCGCGCTCATAGCGATTCGGTCACGCCGCCGAAGATTTATCAAGTGCGATCCCGAGGCCGAATTCGGCGTCGAGAAATACCATGCGGCTCGCCTCTTCCAACGTCGTTTTGCCATCTGCGAACAACTGAAGTACGCGCAACTGCATCGGGACGTAACCCCATTTCATGCCTTCGATCTTGATGCGCTCGGCAGGCTGGTTATCGGCAATCAGTTGGGCAACGGCAGGAGCGATAGGCAGGATCTCCGTGACCGCGCGACGTCCCTTGAAGCCCTGGTTCCGACACTTATCGCACCCTTTCGGTTCGTAAACTTCAATCGGCGCGGCAACGCCATACATCGCGAGCATGCGACGCTCCTCAGCTGAAATGAGTCGCTTGGTCGCGCAGGTACAGAGTAATCGAATCAGTCGCTGCGACATGACCCCGGTGAGTGACGTCGACAGCATGAAGGGATCGATACCCATGTCCACAAGCCTCGGAACCGCGCCCGGAGCGTCGTTGCAGTGGAGCGTGCTAAAGACCATGTGTCCCGTGAGGGAGGCGCGCACCGCGGTAACCGCAGTCTCTTCGTCGCGAATTTCGCCGACTAGCACGACGTCGGGGTCCTGACGCAGTATCGCGCGCAGTTGCATGGCGAACGTTAGGCCAACCTTTTCATTCACCTGGGACTGGTTGATTCCGTCGAGCTCGTATTCGATTGGGTCTTCGCAGGTCATGACATTGCTGACTTCTGAGCGCATTGCATTGAGCGCAGCATAAAGCGAGGTGGTTTTTCCGCTACCGGTCGGGCCCGTTACTAGAAAGAGCCCATACGGTTTGCCGATCAGACGCTTGAAGAGCGTGAGGTCATCGGCGGTAAAGCCCAGGTCCTCCAACTTGCGCAGGCTCATTGCCTTATCCAGCACACGCAAAACGATCCGTTGGCCGTGGTAATTGGGCAGAACGCTGACGCGAAGATCGATAGACCTTCCATCGACTTCAATTGAGATGCGGCCGTCCTGGGGCATCCGCGACTCGACGATGTCGAGCTCGGCCATGATCTTTAGGCGCGAGGTGAGCATGTTGGCAAGCCGGCTCGGTACTTCACGCGATTTGTAAAGGTGGCCGTCGACGCGAAACCTAATATCGACCCGGTCTGCGCGAGGTTCGATATGAATGTCGCTCGCGCCGCCGCGAACCGCTTCGCTCAAAATTTGATTCACGAGCCCGACGACGGGCGCGGTGTCCATGTCGTCGTCGCGCCGCTCCTCGACCACCGTCGGTTGCTGGTCGTCGACCCTCTTGACGGCGGCGGTGACCAACTCGTCCATTGACGCCCGGTTTTTCTGGAAGACGTCTTCGATGGCGCGAATCAGACGGTGACGACTCGCGAGAACCGGCACAACGGTCATGCGCGTCGCATAGCGGACCATGTCCATTGCCTCGAGGTCCTCCGGGTTGGAGGTCGCGACGAGCAATTTTTTGCCTTCTACGGCCACAGGCAAGATTTGATATTCGCGGCAGATGGATTCCGGGACCTTGCCCAAGGCGGCCGGATCAACTGGTTTGGTCGTCAGAGGCCACGCGGCCACGCCGTATTCGGCGGCCAGTGCATCGAGCAAACACTCTTCTGTGATGACGCCTTGACGTACGAGAATGGAGCCCAAAGGAGCGGGGGCGAGCCGCTGGGCATCTAAAGCTTCTGCAAGTTGCTTCTCGGAGATAACTCCGAGTGCGACAAGCTTGTCACCAATTCGTCGTCGTCGCACGTTAATTACCCTTCAATATCGGTTCGAAAACGAATTGTTCGCACCTCCGTCGGGCGATAATCACGCATCAATGAGGCGAAGAACCAAAATTGTCTGTACTTTAGGGCCGGCGACGGACTCAAAGGCAATGATCGCCGAGTTGATCCACGCGGGAATGAACGTCGCGAGGCTTAATTGCTCACATGGTGATTGGGCCACAAAGGCGCGATGGGTGCAGTGGATTCGAGAGATCGAGACAACGATCGCGCCGGTCGCAATTCTGGCGGACCTTCAGGGTCCAAAGTTCCGGATTGGCGCACTTCGTGTAGACCCTTTGGAGCTCAAACGAGGCTCCAGAGTTTCGCTTGGCGACACGCCCGACGCGGTGATTCCGATCGAATCGAAAGACATTTTGCGGTCAATTGTAATCGGCGACCGAATTTTGATGGGTGACGGCGAAATCGAGCTACGCGTGACTTCGGCAGAAGCCCACGAGTTCGTTGCTGAAGTCGTTTGTGGCGGAATGCTGAAGAGTCGGAAGGGCATTACGATTGTTGGCAAGTCGTTTCCGTCACTTGGACTTACCGAGCAAGACCTCGAAGATGTGCGGCAGGCCGTGGCCAATAACGTTGACTTCATCGCCCTCAGTTACGTGCGCTCCGCTTCGGACATGCGGGCCTTGCGGCACATCACGGATGCTCTGGACAGCGGCGTTGCGCTGTGCGCAAAAATCGAAACGCCGGAAGCGATTCACGATTTGCGCGACGTCATCAAAGTTTCGGATGTGATCATGGTCGCTCGCGGCGACATGGGCCTTCAGATGGACATTGAAGACGTGCCGATGATGCAAAAGCACATCATTGAGGCGTGCCAGGAAGCCGGGAAACCGGTCATCACGGCTACACAGATGCTGGAAAGCATGATCGAGAATCCGCGGCCAACCCGAGCGGAAGCAACGGACGTGGCAAACGCTGTACTCGACGGCACCGATGCGGTCATGCTCAGCGGTGAGACGGCCGCCGGAAAATATCCGATCGAATGCGTCAAGACGATGGATCGCATCGCGACAACGGCGGAAAAGCGTTACGATCAGGATCGACTCGAGCGCCGATTCGACATGCATTCGCACGTCGGAATCACCCAGACCGATGCAATTGCTCATGCGATATCCGATCTCGCGAAGCTGCTCAAGCCAGCCGCAATCA
>JBBRML010000047.1:0-32081 GCA_038230855.1 Fimbriimonadales bacterium
GAGAAGCGATGGGAAACAGTGCCGATCGGCTACGCCTCGGTGCAGTTGCACGACGGGTTCCTCGGGTGCAGACCCTGGGTTTCGGTCGTAACCGGTGTTCAGCGTCCTCTTTCCACGGGTTACGGGCACGAGCGTCCCTGCACCCGTGCCACCCACGCATGTATGTTTTCCACGTTTAGCAATTTCGTTCGCGCGCCAGCTGTTCGTTAGAAGCGACGGGAAACAGCCGCCTCGGCTACACGCCGGAAATTGCACCACAGGTGCCTCGGGTGCAGACCTTGGGTTTCGGTCGTAACCGGTGTTCAGCGTCCTCTTTCCACGGATTACGGGCACGAGCTTCCCTGCACCCGTGCCACCCACGGACGTATGTTTTCCACTTTCAGCAATTGCGTTCGCGTGCCAGCTGTTCGTTAGAAGCGATGGGAAACAGCCCCCTCGGCTGCACGCCGGAAATTGCACCGGCGCAATGAGCCGTGAGCTTATCCGTCCGAGGCCATCCCCTCGACAAGAATTCCCAACTTCCCTTGCAAGTCTGCCTCGGTCAGTCCGGAGATTTCGAGCACTTTGTCCCGGCTGGAGTGGCCGCGCGATATGGATACGGTGGACTTGGGGACGCCTAAAAAATCGGAAATCAGCTTAATTACGGCCAGATTGGCTTCGCCGTCAACGGGAGGGGCGGATACCCATGCTTTTACTTTTCCGTTCACGATTTGCACGCGATTGCTACTGCTACGCGGGGTCACACGGACGGAAAGCTCGGCCATTAGTGAAGGACTTGTTGGGTGGTTTTGAAGTGGAGCTTGGCGACCTTTCCAAGTTCGGCTTCCCCGTACTTAGAGACGAAACGTCGTCCCGTTGAGATCACGTCAGTAGCGCCTTTCGGGAGGTCGATTCCGAATTCACCGGATAGTCGCTTCAGGCCGAAGAGAAACTCGGCACGCGCCAAGACACTCGCCGCCGCGACAGCCAAATCGGCCTCAGCTCGGACCATCGAGCGGAATTCGACCTGCTTGCCTTTCTCGTAAAGCCGCGATTTGACGGCATGGCCGCCCGCCGCGAACTGGTCGGAGATGACGAGCTTTGCAGGCTGGTCTTCCAGCACGTTCTCTATGGCTCGGGCATGGCCCCAAGCCAGGAGGGTGTTCAGATTTTTGAATTTGGCGTAAAGCTCGTTGTACTTCTCGGGGCCGATCGCGATGACGGAGTGCGGGCACGTGCGTTTGATCACAGCGGCATACTTCATCGCAAGAGCGTCTGTGAGTTTCTTCGAATCCTTGACGCCATCGAGTTCGGCCAGATGCTCGGAGCCGACATAGCACGCGGCAATCACGAGAGGGCCGAAGTAATCTCCCTTTCCGCTCTCGTCAACTCCGATTCGGCCATCTGGCTCAAGCATTGAATTGCTTCCAGAGACCTTCGAATTCCGTCACGAGCGCTTCTAGGGCTCGGAATCCGCCCAGCCAGAATTCTCGCGAATGCAGATCAACTCCTACCGTCTCCATCAGTTGGTCAGGAGTCAGCGAGCCAGCCAGCTCCAACAGTGCCACGTATTTTCCGGCGAACGACGGACCCTCCGCTTTCGCCATTTGATACAGCGAGAATACGAGTAGTTCTCCGAACGAATAGGCGTAAACATAGAACGGCACGGAGACAAAGTGGCTCACATAGCTCCACCATTGGCGATGCTGATCTTCCAGCTTGACGGAGGCACCGAACATCGCTTGAAGCTCCTCCTGCCATAGATCGCCGAACTGCTCGGCGGACAATTCGCCTGATGTTCGACGCGCCTCGTGGCATCGCTGTTCGAACCGAAACATGGCGGCTTGCCGGAAGATCGTGGCAAATGCCCCTTCGATCTTGTCCGCGAAGAGAGCCAGCTGATCTTTCAGGTCGGCTTTCTCAACGAGCTTTTCGAAGGTGAGCATTTCGCCGAACGTCGACGCGAGCTCGGCGAGGGGCAGGGTTCCGTGGAAGTTGAAGTAGGTCTGTTTGCGACTCAGCGAAGCGTGGACGCCATGGCCCAGCTCATGAGCCAAAGTCATCACGCCGTCCATCTTGTTGAGATAGCTCATGAAGACGTAGGGATGAGTGTCCGGCGTAACGTACGAGCAGAATGCGCCGCCCTGTTTGCCCGGGCGAGGCTCGGCATCGATCCAGCCTTTGTCGAAGAACTCCGCTGCTCGATCGCGCAGCGTTGTGCTGAAGCCACCGAAGGCGTCCAAAATCACGGCGCGGGCGTCCTCAAAGCTGATCTCTTCCTCGGCCTCGAATAGGGGCGCATAGCGGTCAATGTGGGTCAGTTCCGTTAGGCCGAGGATTTCCCGCTTTACATTATAAAATCGCTCCACGAGGCCGTAGTTTTGGCGACAAAGAGCGACGACGAGATCGACGGTTTCTTTGTCCAGTTCGTTGCTTAGGTGACGCGACTGCTCTGGATATTCGAGACCGCGAAGACGTCCTTCAACTGCGCTTTCCTGCATCAGGTTGTTGTAGTTGAAGACAAGAAACCGGTTCATTTCAGCCAAGCCTGCGGTGAAGGCATCGGCGGCGGACTGACGGGTGGCGCGGTCGGGGTGCCTCAGCAGGTTCAACACTTCTTGCTGGGAGACTTCCTTCGGATCTTCGCCGACAAGGTGTAGCTTGTAGACATGGTTTGCGGTCGTCTCGTCGAAGAAGCGCTCCCACGCGCGGCTTCCCGTGTTTGCCATTTCTTCAAGAACGACCTCTTCTTTCTCGGACAGCCGGAATGGGCTAAACAGGCGAGCGGTCTGAACGTAGTGAATGTAGTTCGAGAGGCTCGGATCAGCGAGCGCACGGTCGATGACGTCTTGCGGACACGCTTGCAACTCCAACTCGAAAAAGAGCAACTTGACGCTGAGTTCGGTTGCCCGCTCACGTTGCGACTGAAGGAATGCGCCAACTTTAGGATCGGCGGCGTCCGTAGCGAACATCAGGCTCGCGAAATTCAGTGGCTTCGATAGCTCTTGAGACAGGCTTTCGATGTCCCGGAGCGCACTGGCGAGCAGGCTCGGCGTTAACTCAGTGGAGTCGATCTGGCCGCGATATTTTGCAGCGAACGCGTCCGCTTGCTCCCGGAGTCGAGCCCAGGATGCCGTAATTTTGGGATCGTCGGGACCGGAGAATAGGGTCGACAGATCCCATCGGACCTTCGGGGGCTCAAGTTGAGTGCTCATCAATTGTAGTATTGAACCCGTTCCACCAAAAGTTCCTTCGCTGTAAGGCGAGTTACTGCCCTGTGCCGAGGGAGCCGGCGGCAAGAGGGATCGGTGGATCGGCGATTCCAGCGCGGGTCTGGGCGGCGCGCCGAGTGCGAGCGAGCGTGAGAATGTCGGGCCGTCGCGAGGGTGCGAACTTGGGCTGTAAGAAAGCCCGTTTGAACAGCGGCCACATCGGTTCGACGTCGTGGGAGAGGTCAAAAACCATTACGCCCTGCGTTGAGGCGCAGGCGGCTTGAAGGGCATTTCCAAGACCGGTCGGATTGTCTCTGAAGTCAGAGAGGGCAATTCCGGCATAACACCAACATTGATCTTTGACGAGGCGGTTGGTTAAGATTCCGGCGGCTTCCACGGTCGAGCCGATCGACTGCCCCTTAGTCATGGCTTCAAACACGGTGGCGTTTGGGTAGTAGCATCCCGTGATCAGAAAATCCAGCCGACTAGCAAAGCCCGTTTCACGGTAGGCAGGGGTCGCAAACCAAAATGCGCTCTCGGCATCCACGGAGGCGTAGTTGTTGGCAAGCGCGGGGTATTCGCCGTACCAGGACCCCGCATAGACTCCGAGCTGAACAGATGGACGGATGCGACGGATCTCACTCCTGACCGTTTGGACAAACTGACTGACTCGGTTCGCCCGAAACTTCATCCACTCGTCGAAAAGCGGTCCGGGCTCGATGCCGCGCTGCAGCGTAGGAGTGATCGTGTATCGGAAGATATCCTCTGGCCACCGCTTTAGCGTGTGTGACTTTTCGAACTCTGCGCGAGCTTGTGGGCTGAAATCAGCGTTCATTCCGGCGAACCTCAGCCGGTCGTCATAAATGATTCCGTCCACGTCGTATTTGCTGACGACCTCTTTTGCAATGCTCAGCTCGTACTCCCAGACTGTCGGGTGAAACGGGTTCATCATGAGCGGATATTGTGGGTCAGGCATTTCCGAAATGGGTCGAAACGCGGGTGTCGTTTCAAAGCCCGCGTGAGTGCCCGGAGTGGCATTTTTTCTTAGCCAATCGGCGGCGGGCCCTGCCGCGACGACAGCGACGCCGCCTCTGGGGATCGTCGGAATACCTGGGCCCAAGCCTCCGCCTTCGAAGCCATCTAGCACGATTTGATCGCGGGAAATCGTAACGGCAAATGCGGATTCGTCAATGCGCGGAATCGCTTCCGAAGTCGTGCATACCGACACGCCGCTACCGCCGAAGGTGTTGACTTTCGCGTTCAGTGCCGCAGTCTCCGAGCCGAATCGAAGGACCGGTTGAGGATCGTAAATGATCGTCTGCTGGTCCAGCTTTTCGTAGCCAGGTCCGACCTTGAGGAGCGAGTGGCCCTCCGAAAATGCGTTCAAGGAGGCAAATATTTGGAGCCGGTGGCGACGAGCGGCTTCGCTCACGCTTTTGAGCGCGTCAAACGCGAGATCGAGCGATTTGCCTCTCCAGCCGGTTAGTTTTGGCGCGATTGCGCTGTTGTAGACGACCAAGCCCGCAATGGGCTTCACGTCGAAGACGATCGTATTGAAACCGGCATCGGCGATTTTCGAAACTGTCTCCTCGACCCGCTCCGTAGTGTTATAGCGTTCAATGTTCGCTGTGCAGTCGATCCACATAACCCTGCCTTGAAGATTGAATGCGCGGGCGAGTTGACCCGCGTGAGTTTGACGATTCTGATAGGAATCAATCATGACGGGCTCAATACCGGTCAGCGGTCCAGCTTGCTCAAATCGCGGATGCGAGGTCTTTGTGGCCTGAATCCAGAGCGCGGCGAGCGTAATGAGCATTCGCTAGGTTCTACCCGCTCCGAAGTGAGCCTTGCGTTCGTATCTGCACTTGGTAACGGAACATGGTTGATATCACCAAAGTGTATTTATGGACGGTGCTTGAGTTTATCGGTTTCACCGCAGTGCTCATCACTTTGGGCTCTCAAGGAAGCAAGGTAAAGGGCTTCGCGGTGGTTCGAGCCCTGTACACCGGGGCCGATGGCCGCCTCAGCGCTTCGAAATTGCAGTGCTGTTGGTGGACCTTGGTGGTCGGCGTCGGGTATTTGGCGATTCTGAACTGTCGACACTTGGTCGGGGTGGCAAAGCCCGATTACATGCCGACGATTCCCATCACCCTGATGTGGGCGATGGGGCTTTCCCTCGGCACATCCGTGATCGCCAAGGGAATCACGGTCTCGCAACTGAATAGCGGAGCAGTGGCAAAGCCCGCCGACGAATCTGCGCCAACGGGAGACCTTATCCAAGACGACTCCGGGCGCATGGACCTGAGCAAAGTGCAACTTCTGTTTTGGAACTTCGTGGCCTTGGGAGTCTTTGCCTTCAAGATGCACTCGGCGCTGAAGAATGCAACTTCGGCCGCTCCCGCGGAGCTACCCGAGATTGACCAGGCGTTAGTGGTTCTGATGGGCCTCGCAAAGGGCACCTACCTTGGCAAGAAACTCATTTCATCTACTAGCCCTGTGCTGACGGGCCTGGAGCCCGCGAGTGCAATGGTTGGATCGATTGTAAAAGTTCAAGGTTCGAACTTCCGCACGCCAGATAACGCGGTGCCGTCGTTGACAATCGACGGAATTCCGGTCGAATTCAGCGCCAATGCGACGGACGGTGAGATCGCGTTCATCGTCCCCAACCGTCATCCTGCCGGCCAAGACTGGACAAAACCTGCGCACTCTGTATCGGTTCGGGTTATCTCAACAGGGCAAACGTCCGCGAACAGTCTTAATTTGGAAATACGACCAGCGATAGCGGTCGTACTTCCTGCTCCAGAGCCGGTTGTGATCTCCACGCCGACTGCGGCACCGCAACCGGAGCCTATATCCGTACCCGCCGCGCCGACTCCAACACCGCAGCCCGTGCCGACGGTCGTGGTCCCCACACCCATTCTTGAACAAGCGCCGCTTCGGAATTTCGCGAACGACGTTCGTCCCGGTAGTGGAAGCTAATTAGGCTTTCGGCGCAACGGTAACGGATCGGGACGGAACGTCTACGGTCATCACGAGGCCGGCGGCTTCTACGAGTTGCCTGACGGGAGCGTGGGGTGCCCCGTTGTACATCACGACCTCAGAATGGAGGGTTTGCCCGTCGAGGGTTGCGACTTGGCGAGCTTGGTCCCACTGAAGCTGGAATCCAAGCATTTGCGCCCACTCCGCGAGCGGACAAATTGAGCGACCACCGACAACAGGCATGTTGACGATGAAGGTCTGACGCAGATATAGCTTGTACGTTTCAACTCCGCTCGGCGCACAGAGCACGCCCCAATCTACGAATTTGAAACTTGAGCTCACCGTGTGTTGGCGTCTAAAGACACCGTAGCCATCGCGACTGCCATCGAGGTTCGTATTCCCTTCAACGGTCGTAAATCCTGCACCATCGCATGACTCAACGAGGCCAGTGTGACCCGCACGGTAGACGTTGTCGACCGTTTCGTACCTCAGAAATATACAGCCGGGCGACGGATCGTGGCGGAGGATATCGTGCTGATACGCCCACGATGAGAGGGACGCGCAAGCAGCAGTGCGCAGGAGCGGGTTGACGACACCGAGCTGCTTGGCAGCTTCGTCGGAACACCAGTAAACAAACGCGGCGCACCACGGAAAGCCGGGGCCGAGTCCGACTCGCTTGAGGAATTCGTTGACCTCTTTTCCTGTGTTGTCGTGTTTCGGACCTTCCACGACGCCGATCTCGGCGCGTGCGACTTGCAACGTTTTATCTAAGAGCTGAATCATTCGAAATATCCCTCGGTTATGATACGACTTCCAACGCACTGCACCTACCGAAGGCAGCCATAACCGCATCTTTTGCGGCGTTACTTGGCGGGAGCGACCATCGTTCCGCGGCGCCCGGGGACGGGCAACCGGCCAGGGCTGCCAGTCTCCGCGAGTCGGGGGCTAAGCGGCCAGCTAAGGGTCTTTTCATCGTCCGGTGCGCTCGTCCGCCCATAGAGTCGCGGAAATGGACGATTGCACTCGAGTGACCGATGATTGGCACTTAGAACGAACTTCGAGCCATCGAAAGGGCTAACTGGAATAGCCGCGATTGTGCGTTCGCTTACTAGGTCGTCCAGCTTGGAGGGGTTTTGACCGGCGTGGTGAATCCGGTAAATCCGCATCGCGAGCAGCAAGCGAGTGACATCTCGATTTGCTTCGTACCACAGTAAGTTGTCCGTTCGATCCAGATTCCGTGAGTAGCGCAGAGCAAGCCAACGGCCGAATGGATTGTCGACGGCCTTGAGGGTATCGGACTGCCTTTGGATGTGATCCTTCGAGAGGCGACCGGCAGAAATGTCGACATCATCTTCGGCGGGCGGTTCAAAGCCGTGCGCGCGAAAACTCGGCTCCCAGTCGATTGCGAATGCGGGACTTATAGTCGACTCTGACTCTGGGAGTTCCTTTCCCAGATTTTGAAACACTTGACCGACTACGTCGGAAAACAGCTTTGCGGTCTTCTTCCGATTCAACGGATAAGGGTGCGTACTCACAGCAACCATTGCGGCAGAGCGAGCCTTGACCTTGCTTCCATTTCGCAATTTCTCAACGTCGAATGTTGCAACCGTGGTCAGCAAACGATCGCGCATGTCGCGCTTTATCGTCTCTTTGTAGTCCGCGATCAAAACCGAAAGATCTCCTAGCTTGCCTAGAAGGTATTTCGCGGTGGTCTCGTCGAGGTTGTTTGTTCTACAGGCGGCTTGTACCGCGCCATCTGCGTCGCGGAGGAGTTGAAGCGAGTATTGAAACGTCGCCTGTCCTGGCCGAGCAGCCCTCAATCGGGCAGACCACTGATTTTGGAGCAGGATCTTCGCCTCGAAATCCACGCTATCTCCGGCGTTGAGTCGCGAAATTGCGAGTCGAGACAAGAAATCTGGGACGGCAGCGCGGGCTCCTTGGTCCGACATCACGAGATCGTCCGTCAACAACGCGCCGTTGGAATTCAAAATCGCGGTAAGGCGCTTAAAGTAACCCATTATTCGCGGACTTTTCGTGAGGTCGATCTCCAGCTTGTGCGAATTTAGATCCGTGTAGACCTGCTGCATGCCGCTTTGGAATTGTGGGCTGTCCTGCGCTTCGAGGTCGCCCAGCAAGTCCGTGTGGGCGTGCGTGTTTGCGATATCTGCTTTCGAAGGAGCATGAGCCGTGAACTGAAGCGATGGGTCCACCTCCGTCAACAGATCGGCGACGGCAGCGGGCGGCTCTAAGTGTTGCTTTACACTCGAACAACTGCCACCACCCAAGAAAATGCACGAGCCGAGAACTGCGAGCGCGATTGATCTTTTGGATACATATTCTCGTTGGCGCATGGTTATCAATGAATACTTAGGAAAACAGTTTGCGCGTCTGGTGCCTTGCTGCGCTAAGACGTCATTATATGTCGGGTGCGAGTGACGCTGCGTCCACTTTACTTAGAGGAGTCAACCCTGAATGCCAGTTTCACTAATTATCGCAATCTTGGCGAGTCGCGTGCTGCAATCGTCGGGCCATCCAACCGTTGTAGCTGATGTCACGAAGGTGCGCACGGCGGTCAGCCCTTACCTATACGGGATCTTCTTCGAAGAGATCAACTGCGCTGGAGACGGCGGAATATACGCCGAGCTGATTCGGAACCGCTCTTTCGAGGAATCGGACAAGCCGACGTTCTGGAACGCGACGGCCAGCGCGGCGGCGGTCGTGCCGCGGAGCGACGATGGTGCCGAAAACGCTAAGTGCCTAGAGTGGACGGTCCACGGGCCAGAATCAAGCCTGTCAAACGACGGCTATTGGGGAATTTCCGTCAAGCAAGGTGAGAGCTATGACCTTTCGCTCGACTTGCGCGGAAACGTGACCAACCTGTATGTCAACCTTGAGTCCACGTCCGGTTCTCCGCTAGGAGGGGCCATCATTTCCGTAAATCCTGCGTGGAAACACGCCACGGCGCGAATATCGGCAATTGGAACTGACCCAAAGGCTCGGTTGACTATCCGCCCATCGGGCGAGGGCACGGTTTTCCTCGACGGCGTATCGCTTTTTCCGAAGACGTTCAACAGCCGTGCAAATGGGCTTCGGCCCGACCTTGCGCGCATGCTTCAGGGACTAAAGCCGGGCTTTATGCGCTTTCCCGGCGGATGCTGGGTAGAAGGTGAGACCATGTCCACTGCCATGAGGTGGAAGCGAACGCTAGGTTCACCGCTGACTCGGCGCACCCAACCGAACATTTGGCAATACATCTCCAGTAACGGCCTCGGTTTTCATGAGTACCTGCAGATGTGTGAGGACATAGGCGCGGCACCGCTGTTCGTGATCAACTGCGGCATGAGTCATCGCGAGGTCGTTCCGATGGACCAGATGGGGGAATTCGTTGACGACGCGCTTGACGCCATCGAGTATGCGAATGGTGATTCGAACTCGAAATGGGGTGCCCTCCGCGCAAAGAACGGTCACTCGAAGCCATTCGGTTTGAAGTTCATGGAGATCGGAAACGAGAATGGAGGAGCGGCGTATCTCGACCGCTACAAGCTCATGTATGAGGCGATCCACAAGGCTCATCCAGAGATCGGTCTCGTCGCTGACGTTTGGGGCGGCGTACCTAACTCTGCACCCGTGGACATCGTGGATGAGCACTACTACTCCAGTCCGTCCTTCTTCTTTCAGAATGCGAATCGGTACGACACGTACGATCGCAAGGGCCCAAAAGTTTACGTCGGCGAATATGCCGTGACCGAAGGTTGCGGCGGCGGCAATCTGATCGCTGCCGTTTCTGAGGCGGCGTTTATGTGCGGTATGGAACGGAATTCGGACCACGTCATCATGTCATCGTACGCGCCATTGTTTGCGAACGTGAACTACAAAAAATGGAATCCAGATCTGATCAATTTTGACAGCTCGACCGTTTATGGAACGCCGAGTTATCACGTTCAGAAGATGTTTGCGACCAATCGGCCGTCCAAAGTTTTTGACTCGCGAGTCGAAGGCGGCATCGAAGTCGGTGCATCGTTCCCGTCAGGGTCGGTTGGGGTTGGGACGTGGCGCACGCAGGCCGAATACAAGGACTTGCAAGTAATTCGAGACGGCAAACCGGTGTTTCAATCGTCCCACGGCGAAGGGATGACGGAGTCTCAAGGCGACTGGGGTCTTTCTGGTGAAACCATGGTCCAGAAATCGCTCGACGCCGAGGGCAGTCGCTTGATGTCAAAGGGAAATTTTGGTGACAGCTACACGGTCAAAGTCAAGGCTCGCAAAAACGGCGGCGCAGAAGGATTTCTCGTTCACTTCGGTTTTGCGGATGCGAACCATTGGCTTTGGTGGAATATTGGAGGCTGGCAAAATCAGGAGACCGGAATCGAGTTGGCAAACGAGGAAGGCAAGCGGACCATCGTGCGCCGAAGCGGCCATGTCGAAACCGGTCGATGGTATGACCTCCGAGTTGAAGTCACACCAAGCTTGATTCGCTGCTATATGGATGATCAGTTGATCCAGCAGGCAACTCGGCCACAGAATGCAACGATTCACGCCGTGCTCGGCCTCGACGACAAGACTCACGACTACATTCTTAAGGTTGTCAATGGCTCCAGTAAGCTACAGAGCGTGGACTTTGCACTCGCGGGATTGACAGGCGGGCTCAGCGGATCGCGAACCGTGCTCACTTCTGCTAGTGCTCAGGACGAGAACTCGATTTCCCATCCGACTAAGGTCGCGCCGAAAATCGGTCGCTTCTCGCAAACTTCAGGTCGATTCACGGAGGAGTTACCGCCCTGCTCTGTGAGCGTGTATCGCTTCAAGGCGGCTTCATAACATGATCAGCTTCATTTGTTTCTCAGCTCTCGCGGCGCAAAGTCCGCCGGCCCAACTGTCGAACTTACGGCCCGTCCCGTTTACCGAGGTCACGATCAACGACAAATTTTGGTCACCTCGGCGCGAAGTCAATCGGAAGGTTTCGCTGCCGCACAGCCTCGACATGTTGGAACGAGCGGGGAATATCAAGGACTTCGAACTAGCGGCGAGCGGAGCTCACTCGGGGTACATCGGACCGGTCTTCATGGATTCGGACCTCTATAAGACGCTAGAGGCGGTCTCCTATTCGTTGGCGACCGATCCCGACGCGGCACTCTCGGCCCGGATTGATCTGATTATCGGAAAGATGGCGGCCGCACAAATGGCAGACGGATATCTCGACACGCACTATCAGGTTAACGAGCCAACAAGGCGCTTCACGAATCTTCGAGACAATCACGAACTCTACTGCGCGGGACACCTTTTTGAAGCGGCGGCGGCGCATTTTCGGGCCACAGGAAAGCGCAATCTGCTTGACATCGCGACAAAATACGCAGACCTCCTCGTTCGGACATTTGGTGACGGACCGGGACAGAGAATGGGATATAGCGGCCACCCAGAAGTCGAGCTCGCCTTGGTGAAGCTCGCCGATGTGACGGGAAATCAATCGTACTTCGAGTTGGCGAGCTTCTTCATCCACAATCGGGGAAAGCATTTCTTTGCTACGGAGCACAATACGCCCGAGGCACGCTATGACGGCACATATTGGATCGACGATGTGCCGATTACGGACCATAGGAACATCAAGGGGCACGCGGTGCGGGCGGCTTATTTGATGAGCGGCACGACGGACGTTGCTGCGCGAACCCATGACGGCGCGCTACTCAAGATGTTGAATCGCGTTTGGCGGAACACTACCGAAAAGAACATGTACGTCACAGGCGGTATTGGTCCATCGGCTAGCAACGAGGGATTTACGACCGACTTCGACTTACCCAACTTAACGGCATACCAGGAGACGTGTGCATCAGTCGCTCTCGCGCAGTGGAATTACCGAATGGGGCTCGCGTACGGCGACGCTAAATACGCGGACTACGTTGAGCGATCACTCTTCAACGGCATTCTCTCGGGAGTCTCATGTGACGGAACGAAGTTCTTTTACGTGAATCCGCTCGAGAGCCACGGAACTCACCATCGATCTGAATGGTTTGGGTGCGCCTGTTGCCCACCTAACGTCGCCCGAACGCTTGCTTCGCTCGGTGGCTACGCGTACGCTACCGACGACAGTTCGCTTTACGTCAATCAGTACATCGCAGGATCGGTCAAGACAAAAGTGGGGACTACGCCGCTCGCAATGACCGTTTCGACAAACTATCCTTGGGACGGAGCGGTCACTTTTCGACCCTCGGCGACGGAGCGACCGATTGCACTGCGGCTACGAGTGCCGCACTGGTGTAAGACCTACACGTTGTCTGCCAGCTTCGGGAAAATTGAGCGCCATGTTCAGAACGAGTACCTTGTGATCTCGCACAGTTGGACGGGGGCCGAGACTGTTACGCTGAACCTTGACATGCCGGTTGCGCGAGTCGCCGCGAATCCAAACGTGAAGGATGACCAAGGACGTTTTGCTGTACAGCGCGGTCCGCTCATTTATTGTTTGGAAAAGGCCGATCAATCCAGCGATCCGACCCAATTGACAGTACCGCTGGCTGCGATCTGGAAGTCAAAGTTTGAGCCAAACCTGTTGGGAGGAGTCACCACCTTGTCTACAGAAGGCTTCGTCGCGCCAGAGACCGAGTGGAATAACCGCCTTTACGATTTAGCGGCGGCACCTCAATCCGTTCCGGTGCGGGCAATTCCTTATTGCTTCTGGGACAACCGTTCCGCCGGGCCAATGGAAGTTTGGTTACCCGTTTCTCCGACCGCCAAACCCCCGAGGGGCACGGAGTCTGGCGCGGCGGTGAGCCTTTCCTACGTCAGCGACAATTGCCAACCCTCGGCGATAAACGATGGTAAGGAGCCGATCAGCTCCGCGAACAACCCAGGCGAACTCTGCCATTGGTGGCCCCATTCGGGCACATCAGAGTGGGTTCAATACACTTGGAAGCGACCGCAAAATGTCGCCGGAGTGCGTGTGTATTGGTTTAACGATAGCAAGCACGGCGGCGGCTGCAACTTGCCCGCACACTGGAGCCTCGAGTACCTCGACGGCAAGAGTTGGAAACCAGTCACGAACCTGACTGGTTTCGGCATTGTCGAAGACAAGTGGAATCAGACGAACTTTCAACCGGTGACCACTACGGCGCTGCGACTCAGCGTGCAGCTCCAAAAGGGATGGGCGGCGGGCCTGCATGAGTGGAAGGTCTTGCCGGTCGAAGATTAGAGTCGGCGTGCGCTCCTGGTGTCACAAGCACCAGGAGTGCGTTTGGCGGCACCGAACATTAATTGGGGCGGTATAGCTGTGTAAATGCCTCGTGGCGATCTTCGGGCACGACTTTTTCGTGAGTGAAGGTCTTGATGCCGACCATGATTGTCGAAACGGCACCCAGAACATAAATCCAATTGAACAGGGTTCTCAGCATAGT
This sequence comes from Fimbriimonadales bacterium, assembly GCA_038230855.1. GTDB lineage: Bacteria > Armatimonadota > Fimbriimonadia > Fimbriimonadales > Fimbriimonadaceae > Fimbriimonas. The sequence continues at coordinate 13,553 of JBBRML010000047.1, forward strand.
GATGCTGAGAACCGCAAGGATTGTGCCAACGGGCTCAGCGAGAAGCAACTGCGCGGTGCATCATTGATGCTTCAGGATTCGAGTGCGATGAAGCGACCCGGACTTCGCCGACGCTGGTAGGAACGTGAACCGTGCTTCGCTGCAATTCCTTGACGGCGACGGCAACAGAGCTTACGAATGCGAGAACGTAGATAGCATTGAAGGTGAATCGGATGAGCGCCATGCTCAGAGTCGGAAGCACAAGCCGTGCCTAATTACTTCATCTGAGCAAAACCAAGGACGAGTGACAGCTAGTCACCTTGCTAGGGCGTTTTGGGCAACTTCGCCCGAATCCTGGCGGCCGCTGACTTTCCGCGTGCATATTGTTCGCGTTTTTGATCAGCTCTGACTTCGGCTTGAACGCAGGCATCCTATGTCGCTCCAAGAAAGCATTTAATTCTTTGTTTTCGAAGGCCATAACGCGTCGGACCCGCAGAAATCTGTATTTGATGCGAATATTTTTGGGCAAACTAGCAGGCAATGAGTACGGATCACAAAGCGGTGGAGAATGAACTCCACCCCGATACGGTCGCGTTGGTGAATCGCATCATGCGTAGGCACGCGGCATTGAGCGTGCGGGTCGGGCTGGTGTTCATCGTGATTTTGATCGCGATCCCACTGCTCAACCTGTACGTACCCCGCATAGTTACATCAGATGTTGCAGGGTTTCCTGTGCCCTGGCTGATCCTTGGAGTGCTCTTCTTTCCGCTGACTTGGGTGCTTTCGGCGTACTTTGTTAAAGCCTCTGAAGAGCTCGATGCGCAAATCATCAAAGATGAGGAGCACATCTCATGACGATCCCGTTGCTGTTCGTCATCATCACTGTTGCCGCGACAATCGGATTAGGAATTTGGGCCACGAACAAGTCGAAGACGGGCAGTGACTTCTTCGTCGCCGGCCGATCGGTTAGCGTTTTTTGGAACGCATCGGCGATCAGCGGCGAATACCTGTCGGCCGCTTCGTTTATGGGAATTGCCGGGCTCGTCATGAAGTTCGGCTATGACGCGCTGTGGTATCCGGTCGGGTACGCGGCCGGATACTTGTTCCTGCTTTTGTTTATCGCTGGCCCGCTTCGACGATTTGGTGCGTACACGATCCCTGACTTCGCGGAGGGGCGGTTTGACAGTCCGGCATTTCGAAAGATCGCCGTTATCTTTGTGCTCTGTATTGGTTTCTTTTACACGATGCCCCAAATGAAAGGAGCGGGCTTAACCATGGCCACGATCCTCCATTGGCCGTACTTTGCCGGAATATTGGTTGTCGGCGCGGTTATCACGTTCAACGTCGTGCAAGGCGGTATGAAGGGTATCACGCTGGTCCAGGCTGTGCAGTACTGGATGAAGCTGTTCGCAATCAGTGCGCCGCTGTTCGTGTTGATGTCCGTCTTCGGCGGATACGCGACAGGGTTATCAAACTCCCGAATTGAACCGATCAAAGTTCCCGATTTCACCGCTCCGAAGGTAATCAAAATTGAAGGCACGGCGCCGCTCAATGTGCTCAACGCACCGACGTCAGATCCGATTCACATCACTTTTCCCGATGGTGCCGAGATTGCGAAGGTGACCAGCTCGGCCAAGCTTGAACCTGGCACAACGTTTACGCCACTTTTCACAGTCGATAAGTCGGCGCTCATTCCCGTCGCGGATTACGGCAAAGGTTTTACGCTTCCAAGCGGCGCGGCCATCAATTGTCGGCCTCAGTCGGTGACGCAGCCGAGCGGCAAAACGGTGATGACGTCGGCCAAGTTTGAGTTCTCCAAGCCGACGAGCGCGGCGTTTGAGGAAAGTGCTCCCGTTCCTAACGCACCAACTGATGGGAAATGGCTCAATCCGTTTGGAGGACTGACGTCCAAGCACGGGTATCCGCTGCTGTACACCTATTCATTGATAATCGCCCTGGTTTGCGGCACGGCGGGATTGCCGCATATCCTCGTTCGGTTCTACACGAACCCTGATGGAAAGGCAGCCAAGCGCACAACGCTTTGGGTGATGGTCATGCTCGGTGCGTTTTATGTGTTCCCACCGATCTGGGGCACGCTCGGGCGCAACGTCCTCCCGGACCTCTACGTGTCTGGAAAGTTTGATTCGATCGTGATTCGGCTTCCAGAGCTGCTCGAGAACAAGACGATGGGTCAGATTCTCAGCGGTATCACGAGCGCAGGCGCTTTTGCGGCTTTCATGTCGACGTTCAGCGGTCTGCTCGTATCGATGTCCGGCGCGTTTGCGCATGACATTTACGGGAAGATGATTCGGCCGAACGCGACTATTGAAGCTCGTCTTAAGGCGTTCAAATATGCGGCAGTTGGGGTCGGCGTCATTTCGATGGCACTGGGATTATTCGTCGAATCCTTCGACATTGCGCAGATGGTGCTCTGGGCCTTCGCGATAGGTGCTTCTTCTTACTTCCCGTTGCTTTTGATGGGCGCGTGGTGGCGCGGCCTAACGCGTCAGGGCGCGACGGCTGGAATGCTGCTCGGCGGCTTCGCGTCGCTTTCGGCGATCGTGACCACGATGCTGATTGACAAAAAAGTTGTGACCTTGAGTGTCAGTCCGCTGGTCCGGTCGCTCATGGAGCAACCGGCAATTTGGGGTGTACCGCTGTCCATTTTGACAATGGTTATCGTTTCCAAGTTGACGGCCTCGAGCATTCCTCCGGACGTTGACCTCAAGATGTTGCGGCTACATGCTCCGGAGGAACTCGGGCACTCGCTGGATTACATCGACTGACATACTATTGGGCATGATCACCTTTGAGCATGCCCAAGCGGTTCTCACGGCTGTCCGCGCATCGGACTTGAGTGGATTCGCATTGAGGTTGCACGCGATGCAGCAACTTTCGAGTCTCTCGACCTACAACTGGTCTGGCGTGTATCGCTTAGAAGAGGATGTGCTAGTTCTTGACGCCTACGTTGGCGCGGCAACCGACCATACGCACATTCCCGTCGGACGCGGCGTGTGCGGTACGGCAGTCGCTGAGAACACCAATCAGGTGATTGCGGACGTGCGCGAACTGGACAACTACCTTGCGTGCAGCACCCAAACGCGTAGCGAGATTGTGGTGCTGATTCGCCGCGGTGACGACGTACTCGGCCAGATCGACATCGACGGACACAGTGTTGGAGCGTTCGACGCGAGCGACGAGCAATTTCTGACCGAGCTCGGCGATGTCTTGGCCGCGCGGTGGTAGGTGTGCTTTAGCAACTACCCGACATTTGCTACTCCTCGTCGACTTCAAGCACGGCGTCCGCTTCAAATCCGGGCAACTCTGGCATTTCTCGACCTACGATCCCCTGCAAATCGCCCTGGAATCCAGCGACGCTTAGAAGCACCCGCTCGATTCGTCGCTCTTGCCGACGCCAACGTGAGAGCGTCGACCGCTTTTCGGCCAACAACTCCTCATGCAGTTCACGGAACGGAAGCGCGATCCCCTCGATGACGGCTCGGAACTCGCTGCCGATCATGTACGCGTAAAGGCGCTCGGACTTTGTTTCCTTGCCGATGGCGCCCTGCCGTGCCTCTGCCGTCGTTACCACACCTTGCCGAAGCGCCACCGCGAGCATGACGGCATGGCTTTGGCGAGTAATCCAAACTCCTTCGAAGGGTCCGAAATCGTTCACACCCTTCGGAAGCGTCTCACTGACAATTATCGCGACTTCGGCTCGGACTTCCGCGGCGTCCTGTTTCGCTTTGGCGGCCCAGTCGCTTCCCCACGTCTGGGCTCGCTTGACTTCCCAGAAGAGCGTACCGACTGGGCGTCCCATTCCACCTAGGACACGTTGCAGAATGTCGCCACCTCGACTCCCGGTTTTGACCGATTCCACTACGTCTTGGGGAAAAAACTGGCGAAGAGTTGATTCGAAATCAAGCTCGAGAACCTCTCCCTGCATCTGCTGCGAGCCTTGTGTCGCTTTGCGCTGAGCCTCTTCCAACTTCATCGCCATATCTGAAATTGTCTTATCCTTTTCGAGGAGCTTGAATCGGGCCCTATCGTCGGCGTCCTTCCCGGCTTGTTCAAGAATCTCACGTCTTTGCTCGTCGACCTTACGGGCAACTTCCAAGTCCAGTGAGTTGGCTCTGCTTTCGAGATCGTCGCGCTGCTTGCGTAGCGTTAGTTCCGCCGCTTTCGCCAAAGCGAGTTCACGGGCAAGATCAGTCGCTCTTTGCTTCTCGGCGGCGATCTCTGGCGCGAGTTCGAGCCTCATATTGTCCCGTTCGGTTTTGGCGATGGCGACTCGCTCCGCAGCTATCGCCTGGTTGACCGCGCTCCGGATGGATGCCTCACGGTCGTCAAGCTGCTTAGCTTTGCTCAACAGTTCGGCTTGTTGCTCGACAAGGGCGCTTTGTTTGCGGTCTGATTCCAACCTCACGGCCCGGACTTCCGCCTCGGCTTCTGCACGCACCTTGGCGATCATGGGCCCGGCAAGGGTCTCGTCTAGGAATATTGCCTCAGAACATTTCGGACAATTGATGGTTAGCTTTTCAGGCATTGGATTTCCGTGGTGTGATTTTGGATCGCTCTGCCGTACTAGACGCGACCGGTGAGCACACCTCAGTATGTGACTTTCGGACACGGCGGCGGCGACATCCTTACGATTCGATGAACAGATCGAAACAGGAACGTGATCGGCACGTCATGCATCGTAAGATATGAATATGAAAACGTTCGTTATCGCGTCGCTACTAGCTGTTCTCACGATCGGATTTGCCCAGCAGTCAACCAATAAGAGCGGGGAAGAAACGCTTAAGAAGGTTGTGAAAACCGACGCCGAGTGGAAGAAAAAGCTCACTACGATCGAGTACAGGATCCTGCGACAATCCGGTACAGAGCCGGCCTACACGGGTCGCAATTGGAACAACCACAAACAAGGCAAGTACGCTTGCGCTGGATGCGGCACGATCCTCTTCTCTTCTGAAACGAAGTTTGACTCGGGTACAGGCTGGCCAAGTTTCTATGCCCCGCTCGCAAAGAATGTGGTGTCGGCACGTATCGACAAAACGCTTGGGATGGTGCGGGACGAAGTCAATTGCGCGGTCTGCGATGGCCACTTGGGACACGTCTTTGACGACGGTCCAAAACCAACCGGACTTCGTTATTGCATGAATGGCTACGCCCTGAAGTTTATTCCGAAGCAGAAGTAGCGTCGATTGAGCGTACAATCTCCCCATGGTTGTCGGCCGGTTCCTTTTGTGCCTTCACTCGCACATGCCGTACGTCCTCAGCCATGGGAAATCTCCGCATGGCACGGATTGGATTCACGAATCCGCCGCGGAGTGCTACCTCCCGTTGTTGCACGCCCTTGATCGCCTGCACGCCGAGGGCATAAAGCCTCGCTGGACGATCAACATCACGCCGATTTTGGCGGAGCAACTTGAGGATCCGTCCTTCAAGCAGGGCTTCGTCGACTACTGCCAAGAGAAGATCGATGCAGCGATTGAGGACCAAAAGAAACACGCTCTGAACGGCGATGCGTGGATGCAAGGGCTCGCTCTCATGTGGCAACGCATGTTTTCTCGAGCGATGGAGCAATTCAAGCATCAATGGGGCCGATCTATTGTCGATGCTTTCCGCTTTTTTCAAGATCAAGGACTGATCGAGATCATAACCGCTGGGGCGACGCACGGCTATCAACCGCTCCTCGCAACGGACGAATCGTGCCGAGCGCAAGTAACCCTCGGCATCCAGACTTACGAAAAGTACTTCGGACGCAAGCCGCGAGGCATTTGGCTCCCGGAGTGCGCCTACCGTCCGCGATACGATTGGAAGTCTCCTGTCGAGCCGGGCTCGGTCCCATGGCCGAGAAAAGGAACGGACGAGATCGTAAAAGAAGCGGGCTTGGAATACTTCTTCGTTGACTCTCATATGATCCGAGGCGGGCAGCCTCTCGGCACCTATGCCGCTAACTTCCCGCAGCTCGCCGAGATGTTTGCACGCTCTTCGAAGTACTTCACCCCCCCCGCCGAGGCGCGCAGCGAGTACGAGCACTACATGCTTCCGAGCGGAGTAACCGTGTTTGCGCGCGATCCAGAGACGACCGTCAAAGTCTGGTCTGGCGATGTTGGCTACCCTGGCGACCCGGCGTATCTGGAATTCCACAAGCAGCTTTATCCGTCACGGTTGCGCTACTGGCGCATTTCAGAGGACAAGTCGGACCTAGGCCGAAAGCAACCTTACGATCCGTACGCAGCATTTGAAAAGTTACATGAGCATGCAGAGGATCTGGTTCGCACTTTGAAAGGCGCGCTTGCGCACTACCGCGGGACGACGGACCGAGTGGGCACGCTGGTCGCAATGTACGACACCGAATTATTCGGCCACTGGTGGTGGGAGGGCCCCGAGTTTCTTTACGAAGTCGCAAAGGCAATCCACCGCGATGGCTCGATCTCAATGGTGTCGGGTTCGGATGTAATCGATACGGATCCGGCGCGTCACTTGATCACGTTGCCCGAAGGTTCTTGGGGAGAGGGCGGCTACCACTACATTTGGCTCAATGACGCAAACGCTTGGACTTGGGAGCGCCTGTACCCTGCAGAGCGACGCCTTCGCGCGATCATTGAGGAGAAAGGAGACGGCCCAGCAAAGGAGATTATCAAGCAGGCGGCACGCGAACTCTTGCTTGCAGAAAGCTCAGACTGGCAGTTTTTGATCAGCACTCAATCGGCGAAGGACTACTCTGAAGTGCGGTTTGTCGATCACATTGACCGATTCAACCGGCTGTGCGAGCTGGCAGATTCCGTGCATTCGGGTGGGATATTGACGGCAGCAGAGGAGGAGTTCATTGCGGAGTGCCGAGAAAAGGATAACGTGTTTGCGGAACTAGATCTGAATATCTGGAATAGAATAAGTTTGTGATATCCATCGCGATTGCGTCGGCATTTACGTTCGCCGCGCAAACTCCTCCCCCTCAATTCAAGTACGAGCCAAGCAATAAGCAGGCTGAAACGATCGCACGCCAAGCCGATTCGTGCCTGTCGAATGCCACAAACTTAGAGGGAGAAGGCACGATCGACGCCGTAACCCCGTCCCTAAAGCGCGGTCATGCGAGCACTCACCTGTATCTAAAATCTCCATTAACATTTCACGTGGAGTACTCCGTGCTGCCCACATACAAAATCTTGGCTGGAACCGAGACGATGATTGCACGTGACGGGCAGTTTGTTACCTATTCGCCTACGGTTAAGCACAAACATCGGCCGCTCTCAAAGCGAGCAGCCTTGCCAAGTAATTTGATCGCGCGATGGGCTATCGAGTTTCCCGCCCTGATGTTTGCAGGCGTCGGGACGCATCAGACGCCATTTACCTCGCTAGTGGCCGCGGCCCGAGCCGCCGGCCTTAACGTGAGAGTTGAAATTCTAAACGTCAACGGCAAGATGGTGAAATCGCAAGATCGCGTAGTAATCGAGCGCACGGCCAAGCAGTCCGCGGCGAGTGGCGACCTTGAATACTCCTTTGTCGTCGCCCAACCTAGTGGACACATCGCTCAAGTAACCACTACCCTCCGCCCGAAGGATAAGTACAAAACCATTGTCAATTGGAGCGGTCGGTGGGCGAAGGTGACTGAGTTCGATCGAACGAAGTTTTACTTCCCATTCGGGCTGTAACGACTCGGCGGGCCGGGTTAGCACCATCGTTCATGCCGTGGGATCCCAATTCCCAATCGGGGCGTTTTCGAGGCCGAGAGCTGAACAAAGAGGTGGCCAGCAGCTTTCGCTACTGACCACCTTAGATTTGAATTGAGCGCTAGCTCAAAACGTCCTACTTCTTCTTCGGCTTGGCCATCTCGAGGTACTTCGGATTGACATCGTCGAATCCCCAACTCTTGAGCTGAACCGCCCATTCGCCGAGATTGTCCTTCGAAACGCGTACGAGGTCCATCTTGTAAATGCCCTTGACATCCTTCTTGTTGATCAGCTTGTCGACGATCATCTTTACGGACTCAGAACCCCACTTGTATGTTGGCTGCGCTAGGAGAACAGGCGCGACGCCCTTTTCTACGTATTCGAGCTCGATCGGAAGGGCATCAACGGCGACGATCTTGCACTTAGCAGGGTCGACGGTGAGAAGCGCCTTGGTGAAAAGTGGCCAGCCGCCCACCATCGCCCAGGCGTCGATTTGCGGATTGGCATTCATCTGGCGCTGCACTTCTTGCGCAGCGTCCTGAGGTCGCTCGGCGTGGTGGACAACGCCAAAAATCTTGATCCCTGGGTACTTCTTTGCTTCGTCCATCACGCCTTTTGCGCGGCGCTGCAAGTTGGGGGCAGTTTGGTTTCCGGCAAGAATTGCAACGGTTCCCTTTCCTCCCGTAGCTTTAGCGAGTTCGGCCATAACCTGCTTGCCCGCCGATTCGTCGTCTGCACCATAGAAAGCAAACCGTTTCGACTTTGGCGCATCGCTGTCGAACGTCATGACGGGAATTCCCTTGTCAACCGCGTTGTCGATGGCGCCGGTCAGCTTAGCCGCATCGGAGCAAGAAACCAAGATCGCGTCGACGCCGTTATTGGCAGCCTCCGCAATTCGCTTTGCTTGCTCTTGGCCATCCTCCGTAGCGGGGGTTTGCCAGTCGATAGAGATTTCGGCACCGGTCGTCTTCGAGAGTTCCTTGGCTTCGTCTTCCGCACCTTTCTTCGCCGAAGTAAACACCGGATTATCCGAGCTCTTCGCGATCATCGTGATTTTGACCTTCTTCCCTGCCCCTGGAAGTGCGGACTTCGACATGCCGGAAGCGTTGTCCGGCGTGGGGACGTTTGGATTTGAAGCGGTGGTACCTGAACATCCTACGACCGCAAAGGCGACAGCGGTAAACGCGGCAAAACTGTATTTTGAAAGCGACATCTTTTCCTACCTATCACGTCGGACCGAATAGTATCCGCGACGCTCAGAATAGATATTACAGTCCCGGAGGCGAAACGTGCCACAACAGTCGCTGACGATAGTGTTCGTCGGGGCGCGTATGAATGCGATCGACTTCGCGCTCGGTGAGAAATCGCGGCTCGCAGCCCGAGCTCAAGGCACCAAGCCATACTTTCGCGGACTTTTCTGACATCAAGCTTCCGCTCAAGGCTTCTTTCGGAGATCGACCGAGGACGATCAATCCATGGTTTTGGAGCCAAATCGTTTTCGGTGCCTGGTCCTCCTGATCGATGAACCGGGTGACGGCGTCACGAATGGCGCGGGCGAGCGGAAGGCCTGGATCGGTGTATGGGACAAAACAACTCTTTGGACCACAACAAACGACTTCGTCAGGAAATAGGCGCAAGGGTGCCCTTTCTTTGGCCCCAGCTACGGTTAAGAGAGCAAGCAGAGCCGTCGGATGCGTGTGCGCGACCCACATTACATCGGGCAGGCTCAGCAACCAAGCGTGCATGAAAGACTCGACGGAAGGCATTTTGTCGCCAGTCGCATCACATCGGGCGGCGGCGAGGACTGATTTCACGCCGGCGTCGTCGAGGTCCTCTGCGAACGCCTGCAGAATCGGCGCGGTTTGAACTTCGATCAGTTCGTCGCCTTGCAGCGTCGCCATGTTAAAGCCTGAAGCCTTGATCCAAAACGTATCTCGGTCCGACTTTGCGCTGGCGTTTCCTTCAGCGAGAATCGCAAGTTGCAGTGCCGGATCGCCGAGCGCATGGCTGAGGTCGAGCAGGGTAGCGACAGTCGAATCCATCGACGCAAGTATACGGCGATCTTGCCGTGCTTTCGCGACATAGGGCTGCGGAGCGTAATCTAAGCGTCGCCATCGTGGGCCGGCATGAGACTATGCGGCAGGTACAATGGGAGCTTCCACTATGAAAAGGGAAGACCTGTTGGACCTGAACGACGTCCTCCAGCACCCCGGTCGACACCTCGCCGTAGACGTCACCACGGAGTTGCCGGACGAGGAAGATGTAGACCTTATCAAGCCGCTTGACGGGTTCTTGGAGGTCGTCAGCACGGGCAATATTCTGCTCATCACCGGTACCTTCTCGACTCGAGTCGTGCACGAGTGCGCGCGATGCGTGGGGCCGTTAGAGCTTGATCTTGAATTTGAGATTGAAGAGCAGTTTCCCGTGGTTGGCGTTGCCAGTTCACTGAACCCCCAGGACAGCGCAAAGATCGCGGCAGATGAGCCGTTTGAATTGTTTGAAGGCAATTCACTACTCGTCGAAAACCTCCTTCGGCAGGCACTCTTGTTGGCACAACCTATCCAGCCGCTCTGCGAATTTGGATGGGACGGCCCTTGTCCGCGTGCCGCAGCGGCGAAGGCGAAGGTAAAAGTGGCGGTGCCGACGGCAGGACGCCCAGAATTTGCCCACCTCACCGAGATCGTCCCGCTTACTGAGGGCGACGAGTGAGCATCGTTTTGGACGCAATGGGTGGTGATCATGCCCCGCAGGCGGTCATTGAAGGGGCGCTCCAAGCTCTACCCTTACTTCGAACAACGCTGATTCTCGTCGGCAACCAAGAGCGAATACGGGCACTTTTGCCCGACCCAATCCCCGCAGGACTCGAGATTGTCCACGCCTCGCAAGTCGTCGAGATGCATGAAAAGCCGCTTGAGACTTACAAGAAAAAGAAAGATAGCTCGATCATGGTCGGTGTGAAGCTCGTGAAGGACGGGCAGGCTGACGCCTTTGTCAGCGCCGGAAACACCGGCGCCGCAGCCTCTACTTCGCTGCTCATGTGGAGGCAGCTCGATGGCATTCACCGGCCCGCGATTTGCAGTCAGCTACCAAATAAATACGGCGGGTTCGCACTTTTGGACGCAGGTGCGAGCCCGGACATCGACCCCGAAAATATTCTTGAATTCGCCCTTATGGGTCGGGCCTATGCTCAACGGGTGATGGGTCGCGCCGAGCCTTCAGTTCAATTGCTGAACATCGGAGAAGAAGAGGGCAAAGGCAACGCTTTCTCTAAAGCGGCGTACGCGATACTGGCAAAGCAGCCTTGGTTCAAAGGAAACATCGAAGGGAAAGACATGTTTTCCAAGCCTTGCGACATCGTTGTCTGTGATGCGTTTGTGGGGAACGTGGTGCTGAAGACCACAGAAGGCATTGCCGAACTGATCGTTGAGACGATTCGCGAAGGCGTCCCAAAGAACCCGATCCACCGGTCCTTGTACTGGCCGGTTCGAAAGGTAATCGCGCCGCTGAGGAAGCAGATGGATTACGCTGAAGTCGGCGGCTCTCCGCTGCTTGGCCTGAACCACTTGTGCGTGATTTGCCATGGCCGCAGTAACGCGAAAGCGATCAAGAACGCACTCCTCATGACGCAGACCGCGCTTGAGAACCGGCTAGTGGATACAATTCGCGAAGCCATTACGGATTCCGCTGGAACACACGCATGACGAAACGCGCAGTCATTCAATCAATTGGGCATTGCCTCCCCACCACCGTCATGACGAATGCCGACGTGGAGCAGTTTGTACCAACAACGCACGAGTGGATTTACAAGCGGACTGGAATAGAACAGCGACGAGTTTGTCGCGGCGATGAGGGCACGGGGATGCTCGCACTCGGTGCCGCCCGGCAAGTGATGGAGCGATCCGGGATGGACCCATTGGAGCTAGACCAGATCGTTATCGGAACCGTTTCTGGCGACTATATTTGGCCATCCACCGCTTCCATGGTTCAGGACGAGCTCGGCGCAAAAAATGCCGGTGCCTTCGACGTAAGCGCGGCGTGTGCGGGGTTTATTTATTCGCTCGCCGTCGCAACGGCACAAATCGAATCCGGTGCGATGCGAACCATTTTGGTTCTCGGCGCAGACTCCCTTTCGAAGCAAGTGGATTGGACGGACAGATCTACGTGTATCTTGTTCGGCGACGCGGCGGCGGGTGTGCTTTTACGGGCAGAGGAAAACACCGATCGCGGAGTGATTACAACCGTATTGATGTCGGACGGCAGCGGTCGCCGTCACATCAGCATTGAAGTCGGCGGGTCGAAGCGGCCGTTTGGCACACCGCAATCTGAAGGCTACAGTCGATGCATCACGATGAACGGCCAAGAAACTTATCGCTTCGCGATCGGTGCCATGGGTGATGCATGCGAAAAAGTGCTTGCAAAAGCAGGCATGACGGCTGATCAAGTCGACTTGTTCGTTCCGCACCAAGCGAACCTGCGTATCATCGAATCAGCGGCGACGCGGCTCGGTCTACCGCCCGAGCGAGTATTTGTGAACGTCGGGAAGTACGGGAACACGAGCGGCGCATCAATTCCTCTCGCGCTTTACGAGGCGGCCGAAGAAGGACGCCTCAAACCAGGCATGGTTGCGATGACGGTCGGATTCGGAGCGGGCCTAGTTTGGGGTGCGAACCTCATTCGCTGGTAGGGTTAACGCTTCATCGTCTCATTCAAGTTGACGCCTTTCATCGTTTCTGCAGCGTTGATGAATGTGTCGCGATCTCGAATCACGGCTTGACTGGGTAAAGAATCGGTCAGCGTGGTGATGCCGGCCATTTTCTTGACTGCAGTGCCAATCGCCATGAACTCTATCATGCCGTTTCCGAGCGAATACACATACGTTTTAATGCCGACAACATCGTCAGCGCCGCAAGCGGCGGCATCCACGGTGATGTGATGTAGCGCGTTTTCTCGGGCGTCGTAGATCAGCTTCGTCATCTCGCTGATCTCGCCCCTTACAAAGCTCTTCAGCACGGCGGAGATTCCACCGACCAAGCCGATTGAGTAAACAGAAACACCTAGCACGAGGCGGATTGGAGCGTAACCCAAGTGGGCAAGGTTCCACATCTCTTCGCACGTCAGGTCGCTCGTTGCAGGACTGGCCGTGTACTCGGGGCCATAGCAGTCGTGATGCGCGGCCGTGCCGACCATCACCATCTCGTGCATTCCTTGGAACGGGATGATGCTTGTTCGGATCCCGACCACGCAGTTCGCGCCAGCGTGGCGCGCTTCACGCTGAATACGGTCGAGAGCAAGGTGTCGCGTGACGTTAAAGATTTCTGAAAACTCGGTGACTTCGCCCTTGCCTAATCCGCGCAAAGTGCCCATGATTCCGCCGCCCAAACCGATGGAGTAAGCGACATTTCCAAACGCGAACTCGATCGGTCGGAAGCCGCAGTCAAGTTGGCAATACAACTCCTGGCCGTCGGCGGCAGCGGTGAACTCAAGCTTTGTCGCCGAGATTCCGGGCTTGTGCAACGCGGACCCAATGCTGAGGAACTCAATATTCCCGCTGTGCATAACGAGCTCATTTGTGACGCCCGTGATCCCGACCGCACCACCGAGATCGGTCCACGCTTGCATGCGCTCAAGCGCATTTTTACGGCCCTCGTGCACGATATTCGTCACTTGCTCTACTTCGCCACCCATAAGCGTTTTGAGACCGGAGCCGATAGCGCCAAAAAGGCCCATCGACCAAACGCTGTTTCCGATGACGAGTTCGCCGGGTGTATAGCCCTTCTTGTGCAGGCAAAACATCTCGTTGCCGTTGAGTCCGGTTGAAACCATGGTCGAAGTTTAGCGAGTTTTGGGAAATCCTGCACTAAACTTAGGGTGGAAAAACCTCATGCTGTTTGCATATGTGATCGGCTACGCGCTACGGCTAGATTCGGCGATGGACGTCCTAAAAAGGGCATATCCAAATTGGACGGTGTCGCAACCGGCGGCCGAGGAACTCAGCGATGGCCGCGCGATTCGATTTACGATTACGACGGAACGCATTCAAAATAATGGGCAGCAGGCCTTGTCTGCGCAGCAGCGGGGAGCAGGAGAAACGTCGCGTCCTCCGCAAAAGCTGCGAACGATAAAACTTAAGGATGAAGTCGTGTTGCTCGACGCCAAGGTCAGCGATGCGGCCCAAGTTACTTTCTCATCGGACCCTGAATCTCGCGGGCAGATGGTGGTGTTCCTCGGTACTTCGGCCGCAATGCGATGGCTAGCGTGCGCCGACTACGGGCAGCTGAAATCCATCCGCACCGCCGGGAAACTTATCGGTGGCGATGACCCCATTCAGCTCGCGATTCGTGCCGTGAACCTGAACTCGGTCGGAGCGTCCGAGGCACGAGAGGACCTCATTAGATGGAAGGATCGTGCGATTCCCGCCCTTGAGGAAGCGGCCATGATAAAGCCTTGGGAAGTTGTCACTGTGCTCGGGGCGATGCACTCGCACGCATCGATTCAAGCCCTCATTCGCCTTCAAACAAACCCCAGCAGCAGGCCGGCCGCCGAGCAGGCCCTTTACGGGCCAACTTTCTTTGCAGAGGCCAAACCCTTGTACCTTGGCGGGTTGAAAGACGGAGTCGCACCCGTGCTTGGTGCCGACGCCGGCGCACACTTTGGCTGGAAGGAATTTACGAATCCCGTTCGGACCGCGCTTGCGAAGGCGGCGACCCCAGATAACGCTATCGCGCTCTATGGCGATTTGCAGCGGCTGCTTGGACGCGAGGAGCCGCCAGCTTGGTCTCGGGTGCGCAACTACTACCGCGGCTGGACATCCGCGGACGAGCGGGCGGTGTTACACGCTAAGAATCGCGATTACGCTGTGGAGATTGCCCTTTCAATGCTTGGAATGGCCACGAAGGGCGGGCGTCCCTTCGCGAAGCAAGGACTGAGCTTGCTGACCGCTCTCCGCGCGCGCGGTGACGGGCCGCGAATCACGAAGCTGGCAACTCGATTTAACTTTACGCATCTGATGGATGTGGTCCAGCGCGAGCAACGGTAGATCGCGAGCATGTACGGCTCCGACTACGGACGCAAAATTTCTAGTAGCTCACGGTCGACTTTGTAACCGCCGACGGTTTCGTATGTCGCTCCTGGACGGCCGTGCTCAACAATGCCAAACGGACCTTCAAAATTCCATAGTCCCCAACCCCATCCGTACTCTCGCCACAGGGAAACGAGGTCGTGGAACCAACGTAGTGCGACGTCATTCGGCGTTTGGTTGTAGCACCCGAACTCACCCATGTGGACAGGTCGCCGCATCGCGGCGACTTCGCGCCAAGGTTTGTAGAATTCGTGCAGGGCTTCCCGATTCCACTCATGGCCCCACCAATTGCCGCCGGGATAGACCGCGTCGAAACCTTTCCAACCGTCGTACCACGAGGCACCTTGGTGGCTGACGCACATGGGTTGGTAGCCACGACCACTGTGCACGACGTCGAGATCGGCGAGTTCCGGCATAGCAATGTGGCCTCCCTCAAGGCCGTCGATCACGACTTGCCGCGCTGGGTCAATGGCGTGGATTGCAGCGGTCACACGCCGAATTAGCTTTTGGTGGACATCACGGGTCATGCCGTACTGACCGATGTTGGGTGGCTCATTGACAAGGTCAAAGCTCAAATCCTTGGAAGAGACGCCCTTGAAGTGTCGCGCGAACCACTCCCATTGGTAGGTGAAACCATCTTGTGCTTCCTCGTCGGTCCAGAGGTTGTGCTTTTCAATCTCGGGGCGGTTGATGCAGTATCCAGGCACGCGATGCATGTTCCAACTGAGGTGAATTCCTCGAGAGCGGCAGGCATCGAGATAACCGTCTACGACACCCAGCACCGCCTCCTTTGGGCGAAGGTAGTCGAAGTTATCGGTCCAGAACCGGTAGTCGTTCGCGAGGCGAGCGAAGTTGAAACCGTTATTGGCGAGAAAATCCAGGGCCTTTTCGTCGGCGGCTTGCGGCTTGGCCCCCGGACTCCACGAGAACATCCACTGAAAGTTAAATCCGACCCAGTTCACAGCCTGAAAGTATGTCTGATCGGCATGCGTCGGTACACTGAGCGTGCCTTATGAATGCCCTCCCATTCTGCCGCAGGTGGTCGTAAAATGGCCCGATTTAGAGTGGCGAGCGTCCCCTACGTGAACGCGTATCCACTGGTGCGAGACCTCCTGCGTGATCCTGATTCAGAAGTTGTCGTGCAATTTGCGTTGCCGTCTGCGCTACCGGAGTTACTCGATTCAGGTGAGGTAGACGCGATTTTGGTGTCGAGTATCGATGCTTTGCGATCGGCGAGGCGGCGCGTCGCGCTGACGGCTTGCATCGGCTCAATGGGTCCCGTTGAGAGCGTGCGATTGTTCAGTAAGGTTCCGTTCAAGCGTATTGAATCGCTTGCTTTAGATGGAGCATCCCTCACAAGCAATGCGCTGTGTCAAATCCTGTTGGAAGACCGCTATGGAGTGCGGCCCGCGTTGGAAACGATGGCGTCTGACCAAGCGGCGATGTTGGATAAGTGCGATGCTTGTGTGCTGATTGGAGACATCGGCATGATGGCTTGGACGGAAGGATTGCACGTTCTCGACCTCGGTGAAGCGTGGACGAAACTGACGCATCTACCCTTTATGTGGGCGGCTTGGGTCGGCAACGACGGCCTCACCCCGGAATTGGCGTCTTATCTCACCGCTCCGACATTGTTCAGTGAGCCGTATCCACGAACGTTTCTGCGCGAGTTTAGAGCAATGGAAGCGATGCCAGCTTGTGCTTCGCTCGGCGCTGCACCTGAAGACGAAGAGGAGCGTGAATTGGTTTACTCAGAGGTTGCCGAGCAATGGGGCTGGCCGCTCGAAGTTGCCAGGCGCTATTTGCACGACGTAATGCATTACGACCTATCGGTAACGATGGTGGAGGGATTCCGTGAGTTTCAGCGGCGATTGTTGGTGCACGGGTTCGCGGATTGCTCGCACTTCCCTGAGCTGGTTGAGCCGGCGTTCGACCAAGTTCTCTCGTAGGCGACCGGGACACGGCAATTTGCCGAGGACAGCGTCGCAAGGAGCAGACGAGTAAACACTGGCTATTCTCTCCGCGAGGCTTCTAGTAAGAGCCATCTTTCCAAGCGAATGTCGGATTCGAATTCGGGTTCTATGCGGCAGGCACGCCGATGGAGTGATTCACCGAGGTGATGAATTGGCAAGTGCTGAGTCACGACCCTCAAGCCATCGACTAGCTGTGCGTAACGACTCGCCTTTGCCCCACGGGTTCCGCGCCCAAGAGGAGGCTGTTGAGTTGATCAACAGCCTCCTCTTGGGCACTTCGGTAGACTGCACTCCTTCGAGGTCCCCTTCGTGCAATGGCGAGTGCATTTATTTGGCGCATTTCGGGTCACGACGGCTAATGCCGTTCTGGATCGATTTGCGACAAAAAAGGCCCAAAGTGTGCTGGCCTTTCTGGCCTATAACGTCGGCAAGCGCGTCGCCAGAGCCCAGCTGCTCGAAATTTTTTGGGCTAACGAGCCGGTTGAGTACGCGCAAAAAGCCCTTCGTCAGACTCTGTATCTGATTCGAACCGGCTTAGAACCTTTGGGTGAACCAGCCATTGGTTCCGATCGAGCGGCGGTTTGGCTGGTTCCTAGTCACTGGACGACTGACCTGCGCGAAATGCAACTCGCGCTGTGTGAAGGTCAAGCGCCAGCAGCTGAGATCATCGCTTATTGCGATGAGTCTTTTGCGAGTTGGGACGCCGAAGGCTGGACGGATACGGCTCTTCCCGAAGCCGAATTCATACGCGCGCGGACACTGGGCGCGATCGCACAGAGTTACCGCGCCGCGGGTCGCGAGTCCGAGGCAGAGATTTATTTCGAGCGGGCCTTCTCGATCTGCCCTGGCCTTCGGGAAGCAGCCCAACGCCTCTCAGATGCAACGGCGACCAACAAACAAGAGAAACCTTCGGGGTTTTCACTGCGACTTCCGGTCGTCGTTTTTGCCGCCGTATGCTTCGCGACTCTGCTAATCGTGATCTTCACACGGCGTAGCGTGGGCACCCGCGTCGATTCAAACGACCCTTGGGCTTGGAGTCGCGCATTTGCGAAGATTCCGAGGAACGACATGCCGACTCGCACGCGCATGGCCGCTGACTTCGCGAACGGAGCGTTTACTCACGCCTACGGAGGAGATGAGGGATTTTGGCTCCTAGTCTTTGAGGCCAATTACTCAGACCTTGATCAAGCTGTGACATGGGCTTCAACTCATGACGCGCGGGCAGCGCTGGAGATCGCCGGCGGGCTCTGGCGATACATGCACCTTGCGGGTCATGTCGAGCACGCGGGAGCATGGCTCGACTTGGGTCTAGTGCATGCCAGCGGCGAACCATCTACGGCTTTGGCGCGTGCGGAGACTGACTACGCATTTCAAATTGCACTGCTATACGGCAAGAACGCGGGCCGGTACGCCGACAAAGCGCGGCTCATATACGAAAAACTTCATGATAAATGGGGCGTAGCCCACGCGATGCGTGCGCAAGGATTTGCCGAATTTGCCGCCGGAGGTGATCGCTATCATGCGCGAGATTTGTATTTGTCTGCACGCGCACGATTTCAGGACCTCGGCGACGAGGGTGGGGTTGCGGTGACCGAAATATGTCTTGCGACATCCCGCTTACCAGATAACTTGCTCGACAGCGAGCAGGGCATTGAGTGGACGCTCAGCGCATTTTCGAGATACGTTCGAATAGGCAATGAGTGGGGAGTCGGCTTTAGCCTAGACCGCGCTTGGGCGTTGTTCCGCGCGTTGGACCCGCACCTGCGTGACGTGAAGTTGCGCAAGGCACTCGCGAATGATTTGGAGGAGGCGAGCACGAGGCC
>JBBRML010000048.1:0-31836 GCA_038230855.1 Fimbriimonadales bacterium
CGTGACCGAGCGTCCGGACGGCAAAGGCGGAATGGCGCCGTGCGAGACTTGGGATAACGCCGTCCTTGCGTGCCGAACGGAGCAGGGCTTTCCGATGATCTTGGAAACGAAGCGGATTGCGCCGGGCGAGATGAACACCTGGTCGATTTCGATTTACGGCACGAAAGCGAGCGCGGAGTTCTCCACGAAGAATCCCAAAGCGCTCCGCACGATGACCTACCAACCTGGTGAACCGCAGCGGTGGGCGGTGGAAGATCTGGGATACCAGTCGGTTTATCCGTCGATTACGGGCAGCATCTTTGAATTTGGATTCTCGGACTCCATATTGCAGATGTGGGCGGCGTTTTGCGACGAGTTGGCAAATGGCGCAAAGATGATCGGTGACTTCCCTTGCGCTACGCCTCAGGAGGCGCTAGGTTCGCATCGCATTTTCACAGAGGCTCTGCGCAGTGCCTGAGATTTTGGTGGTCGGGCATATCTGCCTAGATATCGTCCCAGGGATCGCCACTTCAGCTGAACTCACTCCGGGCCGACTCTTCGAGGTAGGATCGGCGGCGATCTCTGTTGGGGGAGCCGCAGGCAATACGGGGATTGCGTTGGCGTGCCTTGGTGCGGACGTAGGGGTGATTGCCCAGGTGGGCCTTGATCCTTTTGGAGAGCTTGTGCAGTCGACGCTTCGTAGCGTGTCTCCGACCTTGGCGGATGGCTTAATCGAGGTTCCGAGCGAACCGACATCCTACACGGTGGTGATCAATCGCGTCGGGGTGGACCGCACGTTCTTGCACTGTCCGGGCGTGAACGATTCTTTTCGGCCGAGCGCGCTGGACGCGCACTCGTTGGCCGGTGCGAAGGTACTGCACTTCGGCTATCCGCAACTCCTGCGTCAGGTCTACGAGAGTGCCGGCAAACAGTTGATTTCACTTTTCGCGTTAGCTAGGTCGTTAGGAATCCTAACTTCATTGGACACGACCTACCCGGACTCGAAAAGCGACGCTGGCAAAGTGGATTGGTTAGCCTTTCTAACCGAAGTGCTTCCGTACACGGATCTGTTCTGTCCCAGTGAAGACGAACTTGCATTCATGCTCAGCACAAATCAGAGTTGCGAAGAAATGCTTGCGGGTTGCCTCCGCCTGGGGGCGCGCGGCGTGATGATCAAGCGCGGGGAGAACGGGCTCATTCTCGGCACAAGCTCCGAATTCCCATTGGCATGTTGGCGTTCGCGGATGGTCGCACAACCGAGTTACCCGGTCGAGGTCGTCGGCACCACGGGATGCGGAGATGCGGCAATCGCGGGCCTGCTGCTCGCTTTGTTAAATGAATGGCCCATAGAGCGCGCTGCGCAAGTTTCGGCCGCTTGCGGGGCCATGCGCTGCACGGTCTTGCGGGTGGATGAGAGCCCGAGTTTGGCGCAGGTTGAGGACCAGATCGCGCGTTGGGCATCCGGAAGTTAATCAGCGCCGTTATCGCGTGCGCATGGCAGTCTGGAGCGGTGTCGCCTCATGCTGCGGGATCAAGAATCCGAAGAGCGCGGCCCAACCCATGACGGTGATCGCGACAAACATCAAGGCTGAGAATTGCTGAACGCGCCGTTGGGCGTTATCGCTGATCGTGATGCCCCACCTCACGCAGAAATTCCAGATTCCGTACGAGAAGTGGTAGCTGGCGGCGAGGATGCCCACCATGTAGATCATGAGCGGAATGTACGCGTAGCTGGTGAAGTACGTGTGCATCGCGGCGTACTTGATCTGCTCAGCATCGCCCGTGAAATACTTCTTGCCTGTCGTCGTTGTTACGTGGAAGGAGAGGAAAAGGAAAATGACAATCCCGCTTACGCGCTGGAGCAGGTACATCCGATTTTCGGACCAATTGTATTTGGTGCCGATGTAGTTTTGCTTCGCACGGCCCGTGATGAAGACACCGTAGACCGCATGGAAAAGGATGGGGATCCAGATCATCGTGACTTCCATCACGAGGAGCACATGCTTTGGGATGCTCTCAAAAAAGTTGATGACGGCGTCAAACTTTTGCGGGCCGGCCAGCGAAAACGAGTTCAGTGCCAGGTGCTGCAGCATGTAATAGCCCACGGGTACCACACCGGTGAGGGAGTGGAGTTTGTGGAGGATGTAGTTTTCGCGCGTGACGACCGCCATATCGTTAGGTGAAGATTACCTTTTCGCTTCCTCGCACGACTGTGTCGATAGTTCAGCGTGGTTCGGTGATATTGCTTCATAAATTTTGGGTGGTACGGGTGCGGATCAGAGCTCTGCCAGGTCGAAACCGGTGAGCTGCGACGTGGACTACGGTCGACGCCTTCCGGGAAATCTTCTTGATCCCCAGCCCCAAAAGAATTTGGGGAAGGATCAAAACGGCACCCCACCACCGCCGATGCACGCTTCGCACCGTCTCCGCCGGTGTGCCAGGTTTTTGAGTTGGTGAGATTTACAGTACACGGGTTACGCCGCACAACCATCGGACTGCACCCGTGGCACCCCTCGTTTACACGTGAGGTTTGGACAGTTCGCGACGCCGCGCGATTGCCAGATCGCGCGATACTGACCCCCATCCTAGGCGGGACAGAACCCGCCGTCCTTCCCCCTAAAGAATTTTGGGAAGGACCTGAACGCCCCTCGCCTACGCATAGCTTCGGACAACCGTCGTGGCATCGATCCTGAAAGGATCGCGGATTTTTAGCCCCGGGTCGAGCGTAGCGAATACCCGGGGTAGGAGTCGCCCCTAGAATTCAACCCCGGAGCGGGTTGCGTCAAGGAGCTCCCTAATGTGATTTATCGATGCACCCGTGGCACCCCTCTTTTACGCGTGCGACATGGGAGTAGTCAGGGAGTGGCGGGAAGGCTATCGACTGCTATTCGGTAGCCCGCGCGCTGCTCGCGAGAGAGAGTTCGCCAAGTCAAAAACTGCCGACGGATCGAACCGAAGAACCTACGGTTCACATTCACCCAGTTTTCGGGGTCGCCCGACTCGCGATGGATGACCATTTGAAGCGAGGACACAGCGGCCATTGCCGTAGGCTCCGCCACAATCGAGAGGCGTTGGGAGACGCCCAGGTCGTACGGCGAGATCCACGTCATCGCGGAAACGGAATGTGATCCACTGCCATGCGCAGTCTCGATTTCGGCGGTCACAAAGTCGCCGATCGTGAAGCCTTCGTAACCCCGGAACCACTCGGCAAGGTATTCGACGACGGCCCCTGCTTCGTCCGTATCAATGCTGAACGGCAAGTTGAGCGTCCATGTTTCGCCCTCCGGGACGACATCCGCGCCGGCATCCATCGAGGCGGGGGAGGCGATGCGGCCCGCAACCATGGCGGGATAGATCGTGCTAAGGAGCACAACACCCATCACAAGAGCAGCCGACAGCACGGCTCCGGTGGACGAGAAATTCAGAGTCAGGCCCGGTAAGGCGCCGGTAACAATGAGAATCTTGGCCGCCACCTGCGCGGCGAAGTACCCGAACACCGTTCCCAAAACGCCGTAGACCAACGACTCTGCGAAGAAGAGCATCGCAATATGGTTCGGGGCGAGGCCGATCGACGAGAAGATCGAGATCTCGCGCGTTCGCTCGTAGACGCTCGCGATCATCGTGTTCAAGACAAAGATCGAAGCGATCAGCAATTGCATGATCACGAGGCCGATTCCCACGCCCTTCGAGCCCTGCAAGACGCTGAACTGGCGTCCTTCGAGCTCCGACTTGCCCTTAACCGTGACCGAGGCGTAAAGATTCATCCGCAGCCTTGGCATAAGCGACTCCAAGGCGGGACGGGTCTGCTTCGGGTCGGCAAACGAGACGGCCATCGAGCGGATCCCGGCCCCAAGTTGCAAGGACGTCTCGGCGGGGACGATAAAGATGCTCGCGGGGTCGAGGCGCAAATACGAACGAAATGCCTTGGCGGCAGAGTTGCTTTCCTCTTGGAAGCGCTTCGAAAGTGAAAAGTCGGCGGGCATGCTTCCGTCGCCGTCTAGGTCAGTTACACCGCGCAGCAATCCGGGATCGACGAGGCCGATTACTCGGAACGAGGAGCCGCCAAATGTCACGGTCGCGGTGCCTACGGCACGCGGATCGATCCGCAGCTTTTCGGCGATCGGTAGCGGCAGGATGATGGCGTCAAGTTCGCCCTCCTTAAACCACCGCCCGCCGGGGAGGATGGCGTCTTGCAAACGAAGCACTTTGGATTCCCCAGGGTCGAATCCGGCCATCGCCCGGAGTTCGGCGGTGCTGTCGCCGCGCTTCAACGTCAAGATACTGCTGTCCCCGACATCCGCGCCGTAGTAGGCAGTGCGCCGCACGACGGTCGCTTTGCCCTCGAATTCGTTCGCTAAGTGCCGGTAGGTGCTGAGCTGCATGGGCTCCAGGCCAGGGTTGCGGAAAAGCATTCCGCCATAGCGACACTCATTGTCGTTGCCGAGCTCTGACGTCGTCACGTTAGGGACAATTGAGGTGAAGCTCAGCACGATAAAGGTCATGACGACCAGAGTGAGGGTGGTCAGGATCGTGCGAGCTTTTCTTCTACGCATATTTCCAACGCCGAGGTTGAATGCGGCCATCGCAACGCTCGATCGGTTCATGTCGACTTCATGGACACCGGTTTGAAGCCGCTGAACTCCGCGCATGGCACCCTCAAACTTGGAGAGCACGAAGACAACGACGAGAAGGCTAAGCGACCCCATGATGAAGCCCACGAAGATCATGGCGGGGTTGGTCACGATCTCGAAAGCGGGGTGAATTGCGCGGAGAAAGCCAAAGGAGAGGAGGAAATATAAACCGCACACGCCGAGTTGGCGGGTGACCGATTCGGCCCCCACCGTGATGCGCTCTAAGAAATAGCAGAAAGGCACGAGCAGGAACAGGTAGAAGAGGACCCCGTTCACGACGTCATTAGCGGTCTGGCGAACAAGCGGATAGGTACGCAGCACGAGCGCCCACGCGGCACGCGCGTGACGGTCAACATCGGGCCAATCCAAGCGGGATTTAGCCTGCTCGGCCGCCGCCAGTTCCGAAACTGCTTGCTTCTGGATGTCCGCGACCCCTGCACTGACGATGCGATATTTCGCGAATCGTTGCATGCGCGCCTCGTTCAGGTTGATCAAATCTCGAGCGGTTGCCATCGCGGGAAATTCGAAAGTCTCCGATCCTGACGTTGGCGCAGTAAATCCGGCCGCGACGTCTTTTCCCTTCGGAACGTTGAGCAGGGCTAGGCGCATCTCGGACCGCGATCCGGCAAAGAAGAAGTACTTTGCCCCAGCGCGATTGAAGATCACTTGGGCATCTTCGGCTTCTGCGGCGAGCCTAACGTCGAACGGAGGGAAAACGAAAAAGCAATCTTCTGGAAACCCGCTCGTCGTCGCGTCCAGAATCAAATACATCTGGAAGGCGGTCAGGCTCTGGGCATCGACGAGGTCGTAAACGTCGGTGGCGACGCAGCGAAAGACGACGATCGGCGATGATCGCTTGGCAAGACGCACGCTGAAATCAAGCGGGTAGCGCTCCGCGCCATAGATGCCGAATGACGGGCAGTAGTCGATATTGCCGGTTCGGTCATCTATATGAAAGGCCGCGGTGTTGATGAAGTTGGGGACGTCCTGGTTGAAGGCGGTGACCGGAGGAATGCCCTTTATCGCGTACTTGGCCGTTCCTTTCTGTACAAATCCGATGATTTGCCCGCGAACGCCGAGCATCGTTTTCTGTCGCGGCTGAATCCAGACGATGGAGTCTTCGATCGGGGAATCCGGGACAAAACTCTTTTGGGGCTGGTATTCGACCACCGTTCCATCCAAAGTGGCGAAGCCACCCATTGAGCTCATCGTGATTGGACCATCCCGGGGCACGGATACGCGATTGTCGCTTGAGGAATCTTGGGCGCTCGTGTCGTTGAGCAGGTGCTGCATCAGGACGGTGATTGTGCGAGCTTGCCGCGCCAAATTGGCGAAATTTACTGCCTCTGTAGTGTCGAATGGCGTGTCCCATCGCGGCCGCGAATCTTCGATTGTGATGAACGTCAGCGCGGCGAGACCGGCTACGATTCGGGGCTCGCAGTCCAACGCGAACTTTCCGGGGACGTTGTTCTTCCACGTCCGCCCGTCGCCGTTTGATGTGGCGTCGATCAGCAGCGTTTTCGGTGGGTCGACGTTTATGAGGGCCGCGTAACGCTCGACGTGGCCGCGCAAAATGCGGCTCATGTTCTGCATTGAATTGTTCGGCTCATCGTGGTAGTCGTAGAACCAACCCCGAGCGTATGAACCAATCGCGGAATTACCGGAGCTGAGATCTAGCGTGAGGTCAAACAAGCCCGCGTCATCCTGCTTGTCGATCCGAGTTTGAACCCACTCCCGCGCGCCGGCGAGGGCCATAAAATGCGCGCCGGAGAACACGAGCCGCAGACGACGCTTGTGCGGCACGCTTTGGAATATGCGAGCGACCTCAAGGGCGACCGCCGCGCCAGAGGCCTGGTCGACTCCGCGATTGAGGCCTGGGACCACGGACATGCTGTCCACATAGCTCGTCAAGTTGATCGTTTCGGAATTCTCCGTTCCATCGAAATCGATGACGAGGTTTTGGCTCTGGCCCCGCACCCACGATTGGTGGCATACCAAGTCCGCAACCTTGCCTTGGAAGGCATTGCTCAGAACGGTGCCAGACGATTTTAGGGGAAGGAAGAACCGCGGAATGCCCAGCGGCACGGACGCAAACTTCGCCTCGGCGTCACCACGAGAAGCAAGTGGCGCCTCCAGCATTACAATTGCCGCCGCACCGAGCTTGGCTGCGTTGCGCCACTGGGAACCAGAATTGAACTCAAGGACGACGATCGCGCCTTTGACGACCTTGCCGCGCAGACTTTCTAGCGTGCCGTTGCCGCCGTAAAGTAGGGGTCCTCTGACGTTGCACGTGGAGCCCCTAAGCTGATTTGGCCAAAGCGGGTACAGCTCAGTCGATAATCCATTGACGGTCAGTTTTCCGACGGCACGGTCATCCGGGACGGCGACCTCGAAAGGCTCGTGACGGACACGGGTCGCGCCGATCCGCTTCGCGGTTGACTCGATCCATCGGAATGCCCGGGCTTCCCCTTCGGAGCCCGCGAGACGAGATGGAGCTTGAGCGATGCCAGCGAGATTCGCCTGAATGTTTTGGAGTGAGACTGCTCCGTGGAGTTTAAGAGTTAACTCGTCCGCAGAATTTGCCTGAGCGGAGGCGATTCCGGCGACAAGTGCAGCGACAATGCTCCTGCGCAATGTCGCCAACCGGCTCACTTAGTTGATGTCCCAAAGATACGCTTGGGAGTCGTTGATGAGTCCGGACCAGTCAGGTCGTACATCGCAGCCGTCACCCAGCTGCGTCGTCGTCATCGCCTTAATGTGTCCGTCTGCAAACGCCACATTGAGGTGGCCTTGATGCCATGGCCATGTTCCCCCGAAGAGGTAGCCCGACGCGGCGTCATTGGATGTCCAGCCTCGGCTCGGGGTGAAGACCTCGCCGCCGTTTCCAGGCCGGTTTGAAAATGTGTCGATCGTGCGGTGCGTACGGGCATCGCGAGCGTATCGGCAGGGGGGCACAACGAGCCAACTGCCGCCGCCCAACGGTTGCCCGGCGGCGTCCCGTGCGTAGACAGACTCGGCGTAGATTAGCGTTGACGATGGTCTTGCTGGTTCGGACAGGGAGCGCGTTGTTTGCATCGGCCCGCCGCTCCCAATCGGGATGGGAGCGAAGTATTGAGAGTTGTAGCCGTAATTGACGTGCATCGATGCGCTGTAGTACTGCGAGTAAGAATCGCCGACGACAAGATCTTGATCAAAAGTCGCCTCGGCATTGGCACTCGGCGTGTCATCGGAAGGGCACTTGAAAACGTGAAAAGACTTTACGTACGGCAGAACCAATTGGACCCAAGTGCGATCCGTACGGCTGTCGGGGTTTTCGACGGGCTGGTAGCCGACGGGCATCACGTGATCGTCGTAGTCTTGCGCGTAGTTCATCGTGCCGAGAAATATCTGCCGAATATTGCTCGCGCAGACCGTCTTTTTTGCACTGGCGCGGGCCTGAAGGAATACGGGCGAGAGCACGCCAGCGGTCACCGCTGTGATCGCAATCACAACGAGTAGCTCGCTCAACGTAAACGCTCCGGCGCGGTTTCTCATTCCTTACACAAATTCGTGAGCACTTCGACTCACCTTCGAACTAAGAGCATTATAGCGGCTCTGGTGAAAAATTGGACATTACTTGAACGAATCCGACTGATTGCATCCCAAGCCGGTGATAAAACGGTGCAACTGCTCTTGAGCATTGGAGGGTGAGGACAGCACCTTCGCGCTTGGCAATGTCCAATGCAAATCGGGTCATAGAAGTACCGATGCCACGGTTTCGATTGGCAGACTTCACGCATAAATTGTACAGACCCACACACATCGGTGACCGCGAAATCATGCATGCGGCAATTATTTCCCGGTCAAGCGAGACCGTGTGCAGGTCTGTTTCGTGCGACAGCGTGGTTGACGCGATCATTTGCTCTTTTGTTGATCGTGAGCTCTTTGTAAAAGACTGATCGGCCATAAATTCCACCGCTTTGTGGCGCTCACCGATAGTAACTGCCTGCCCGATCGATTCGGTCGCCTTGGATTCAGCGCCAAGGGACACCATCAATATATAGGACGTCACAACCTCGAAATTTGCGCGACGGAGTTGTTCAACCTCAGTTGAAGCCGCAGGAAACGGTGCGTAGATCAAGAGGTGTGGGTTTGACAGTGTGAGTTCGCGGAGTTCCGCTACGATGTCATATGTCACTCCAGTGAGGGCAACAAAATTGCCCACCGCGTGTGGGAATGGTCCGGAGTAGCCCGTGAAGGGCCGGTTGAGCAACGGCTCGCTTCCCGGAGTTGCGGCGGCCAATCGCGAGTAGGTGCACGTCATATTTTCGACGCAAGTGCGCTCGATCCCGGAGATATTCAGAGCACCGAACTCCACAGCACTGCCCCACCAATGCCTCGACCGCCAATGCTGAAACCGATCGCCGTTCCGGTCGCCACCTGATGCCCGAGGAATATGTACGGCCCCTTGGGAGTGACGAACAGGCTAGTGAAGGCGTGTACGCGACTTTCGATTCGAAACAGATCGACGCCACCACCCACCTGAAACCCGCTACTCGTGTCGACCTTAACTCCAATACGCACGGTCGGCGCGTTAATCGACTTTGGCGCAGTGAATGTATTGCCACCGAACTCGATCTGAAAGTAGCTGGCGACGAGCCTCAGCAGGCGTTGCTGGATGAATATTCCGCCGTAATGCCCCGTGTCCAACCATAGCGGCTGAACGTTCGGGAGGGCAGCGATGAGGGCAAGGGTCGCCGGTTTTGGCATGACAGTGTCGAAGCGTCCACCAATAACAAATGCTGTGCCGGTAGTGCGGCCGCGTAGGAGCTCTGTCGGTTCGACATCGCGCAGTCGCTCGCGCAGGCGAGCTTCGTCGAAGCCTTTCTCTCGTAGCACTTCGCGCTGCAAGACGACTCGGCTGGAAGTCCACAGGATCTTAGCCAAGTCAGCGCCTCCAAGCACAAATGCTCCGTGCTTAATCCGTGCGTCGACGGCGAAGGCGTCGGCCGCGATCAACGATCCTAAACTTATTCCGGCAATGCCGATTCTGCCTTGGTTGACTTCGGGCCGAGAACAAAGAAAATCGATCGAACGTCGGACATCGAGCACGGCCTGAGTGATGCTGTCTCGCAGACGGTCTGGATCTGGCTCGATGGCAAGTTCGCCGGACCGATGACCGGCAGGAGTTCGCCCCATGTGATACGGCAACGTCATGATCGCGGCGATCATTCCGCGATCTGCGAGTTCGGCTGCGAGTACCCGCTCGGAGCGCAAGTCAACCGCGCCTAAATAGTGCAGGATGAGCACGGTTGGAAAGGGACCTACTCTGTCCTCAGGAACGAAGATTCGAAGGTCGACGTGATTGTTTTCCGGATAGGGTGACGTGACCGGACTCTCAAAAGCGACGGCGTACTCCGAGGCGGCCGATGTCCGTTCGACGAATCTCCATGGAGGAAACTGAACTACAGCGGGCGCAACGGAAAGGGTTTTTGGCTGCGGTTGCTGCGCGAACACACTCGGCACGCATGTTGCGACGAGGAACAACAGGGCGAGCCGAATCAGCATGTCATCCCGATTGTATACGACAATGTGGCAATCGACGGCGGTGAGGTTGACGCATAATTCACCTTGCGGGAACACTGGCCCGGGCAGAGTTCGTAGGGATTATTGCAGCAGGAATCGGAAACAATGCAGTTTGTCGGAACAAAGGATCGAGCAACACCGGAACAGGCGCGTCGAGCGCTATTTGATGGCCTCGTCCGGAGTACTCATCGGCAAGCATACAACCTGGCATATCGACTGACGGGATGCTCGACTGAGGCGGAAGACCTGGTACAGGAAACGTTTGTCCGAGCTTTTCGGTTCTTTGGACGATACGACGAGACATTGCCGTTTACAAGCTGGCTTTACCGAATCATGACCAATGCCCACATTGACATGATTCGTCGAAAAGGCAAGCTCAAGGTGACGAGCCTTCAGATCGATTCCACAGACGGAACAATGACCCGCGACGTGCCCGACTTGAATGCGATGCCAGATCGGCAAATGGTTCATGAGAGCCTGAGCGACCAAGTTCAGTGCGCGGTGGAAGCCATGACGGCCGAATTCCGCCAAGCCGTCGTTCTCGCGGACATTGAGGGACTCGCCTACGAGGAAGTTGCAGAAATCATGAATACCTCGGTCGGCACGGTGCGCTCAAGAATTCACCGCGGACGAAAGCAAATACGGCGACATCTGCTAATCCATGCTCCTGAGGCGTATAAGGAATATTCCAATGAATTGTAAGTACGTATCTGCGAACCTTTCGGCTTACATCGACCAGGAACTGAACCCATGTGAGTCGCTACTGATCGATGAACATCTAGCCACATGCGCCGTTTGCCATCAAGAGATGCTGGCCATGCGGGAGCTTGCCCATCTGATGCGAGGCCTGTCGAATGTAGAGCCTGATCACGATTTAGCGGATCGGATTCTGATGCACGTTTTCTCCTGCCCTGTGGAGAGGACAACTCGAAATTTCTTCACAACTAAACGGGTACTTGTGACCTCGACGGCTTGTTTGACGATCCTCCTCGGTGCAGCGATTTGGCAGCGGGGTAGCCACTCGCAAAACCCATCCGTCGTGGCGAAAGAATCGCCGGAATTGGAACTACGTCGCGATCACTTCTTGCAGCGCGACAGCGATCTCACTGCCGGTGGCCCGATTGTATCGGCAAGCTACGTAGGCAGATAAACCCAAATGAGCTCAGTCGCTGGATTAATGGCCCTGACCACCATCGCGCTCGGAGGCGGTCAAACGCCTTCCAAGGCGAGGGATTGCCTTGTATCGTGCATGCAGCGCAGCAGTCGTGTGAATGTGATCGCTATCTTGATGCAACGCGACTCAAGCGTAGAGGGTTGCTTTCAGCAGGTCAAACTTGAACGGGCGAGCGACGGCCATTCGCGGCACACGGTGCTTCAACCGCTACGGATGCAAGGAATCGCTTCGGTTGACGACGGCGACACCCTGACTCTTTACTTGCCGGGCGAAAAGACAATCGTGCGCCGAGAGTCCCAAAGCGCTCCGAACCAGGATCTCGTTCAGCGCATTGATTTAGCATCAAAAAACTATTCCTTCCGCTTCGAACCGAGAGCCGACGTCGCCGGGCGAAGTGCATTTTGCGTACTGGCAACGCCGAACCACGCGGGCATTGACGCACGCCGGTTTTACATCGACGAACACACTTTCTTTCCGCTGAAATTGGAGACCGTTTCCGCGGGCAACGTGCGGGTCATCTACGACACGAAGTACATTGACTACCCGAAGTCGATGAATAGCACGAGCTTCCGCATTGACGTCGTGAAGCCCGTCCGCGAGGTTCGGTACGCGAAGCCCAAGAGCATCTCGTCCAAGTCTGAGGCAGAGCTCGAACTCGACTTTTCTCCCATCATGCCGAAGTTCTTGCCGTTTGGATTCCAGATGCAGGACATGCAAGTCCGCGATTCCGGTCCAATGAAGTCACTGATGTTCCGGCTAACGGATGGTCTGGCTCGCGCGACCGTGTTCGAGTGGCGCAATGACAAGAATGAGCCGAAAATGAAGCCTCTGGATGATTTCTCGGTGGGCGAGCGAAACGGCGTGCGGGTCATGATCGTCTCGGATTTGGATGAGGACATTCGGATCAAACTTTTGCGAGCTTTCTTGCAGCAGATGTCTAACTGGGTCGAGCCTCCCGACAAGCTTATCGGCTGCAACACTCCAGCTAGTCCCAAACAGCCGGGAACTAGCTCCTTTGCCGGACTGTTAATCTTTTACAAGAGCGCATAGCGATAGCGATTAGGCTATACGAGTGCACACCTTTTAACTTCTACTTGGAGACAAATGAACACACAAACACCCCCTTCCAATCGCAGTAGCTGGCTTTGGATCACGGCCGGAGTCGCGGTCGGTGCCAACAGCACGGCAGGTGTATTATCTGCGCGGGTTACCGGTTCTGCGTGGGCACAAAGTCATAGTCCGACTTCGTCGTCACGCATGATTAGCCAGCCGAGTGCAGAGAGCCTTACCGAGCTCCATAACCTCGACACTTCGTTCGCAAATCTCGCAGAATTTGTCGGTCCTGCGGTCGTTGACATCAAGGCGATGTCAGGTCGTGCCCAGGATGAGACTGGAGCTCGGACGCCGCAACGCGGCAGCGAAGGCTCGGGCTTTATCTTCCGGGCCGATGGCTACATCATCACCAACGATCACGTCGTAGGCGACAGTAAGACGGTGACGGTCACGCTCAAAGACGGACGCGAATTCAAAGGTGACGTAACTCGTGCCCAGGACAGCGACCTCGCAATCGTAAAGATTCAGGCTAGCGGCCTATCCACTTTGGCCTTCGCTGACACAGGCAAACTTCGCACGGGCCAGCTTGTCATGGCATGTGGCGCGCCGTTCGGCATGCAACAGAGTGTTAGCTTTGGACACGTCAGTGCGTTGAACCGCACGAGCGAAGTGCCGACCGAGTCAAACCCGTACGCACCTTCGGCCTCGATGCAACCGGCGTTCAGACTTTATCCGGTGCTGATTCAGACGGATACCCCGATCAACATGGGCAACTCAGGCGGCCCACTGGTTGACGTGGACGGTCGCGTCGTTGGGGTGAACACGCTTATCTACAGTTCGACCGGACTCAACGCCGGTATCGGCTTTGCCATTCCAGCCAATCAAGTCAAGTTTATTGCGGATCAGTTGGTCAGCAAGGGCAAGATCTCCCGGGCTATGCTCGGATTGATCCCACTCGACCTTAAGGAATACCAACTCGCCGAGATGAAACTCGCGGGTGGAGCACTCGTCGATGGAGTAAGTCCAGACTCACCGGCCGCAAAGGCGGGCATCAAGAAGGGCGACATCATCGTCCGAATCGGTAACACGCCGGTCAAGAGTCAGATTGACCTTCGCAACTCGATGCTCGTGAATGCGGCAGGATCGACCGTTGATGTCGAATTGATCCGGGAAAAGGAGCACAAGACAGTCTCCGTCAAGTTGGTGGAGTATGCACAGCCAATGGTTGCTCAGCAGAAGCCGAACGGGCTCAGCACGCCGCCGGAGGATCTCGACCTGTTTCGATCATTCCCGGAGCTTCGACGACGACGAAATGGGGGCGATCTGCCCAACACGGATTCGAAGTCGCATACCGGCAGCCCCAAGCTAGGCGTGCAGACCGCGGACCCAGCCGCTGACACTCGTGGAGAATTCTCGATCCCTAGCGGGACTTCAGGTGCGGTGATCATGACCGTAGAACCTGGCTCGGTCGCGGACGCGAACGACATTCAGCCCGGGGATGTGATCCAAAGTGTCGGTTCGCAATCGATCAAGAACGCGCAGGACCTAGTGGCGGCTCTCAAAGGACTGAAGTGGGGTGACTCCCGACACGTGAAGTTCACGCGGTTTGGTAAGAACACCGTGATGACGCAAGAGCGCGACATCGTGTTCAAGTAAATCGGATAAACCTAACGATATCGGCACTCCGCTGCTCGCGGAGTGCCGATATTTTGTTTAGGGGGAGGCCAGCAGTACACGTTCCGCGATGATGACGGCGGCAAAATCGTCAACCGGCTCCGGTGGAACCTGGAGCGATGCTGGAATGAGGCGACGCCACCCTTTGCG
Organism: Fimbriimonadales bacterium; assembly: GCA_038230855.1. GTDB lineage: Bacteria > Armatimonadota > Fimbriimonadia > Fimbriimonadales > Fimbriimonadaceae > Fimbriimonas. Next base: position 14,227 of record JBBRML010000048.1, read on the forward strand.
CTTGTGCCATTCCCAGTAACGTTCGCGTGCTTGCTGAGTGCTGTCTCGCTCTTCGATCTCCATAAAGGCAGCGGCCGGGAATGCCTGACGTAGTCGACTGAGTAGCGGTCGGCTCGTGGTTCCGCTACCGACAAGGATTACTTCAAACTGCTGCTCGGTAGCGATTTGTCTCACTGTCTCTACGGCGTCTTCAGTTGGCACGATCTTTCGGAGCAGCACAACAATGCGTCCGTTGTCCTCGCGACGCACGAGAGCAAATCCGCACTTTGAGAGGCCCGGATCGATGGAAAGTAGGGTTCTTGGCATCAACGAATCCGGAACGTTATCTTGAGAGCATCGGCGGCATGAATATCGTCGTCGGCCAGAACTTGCAGACGCACCACCCGATCTGTATCGCGAATTTCTTTTATTAAGTCGAAGATTCGCTTCGGCGAGAGTTCACCAAAAGACTGGTCTGTACCGCTCTTCGGAATCATCCGGTCGCGAATCATTTTGGGCCGGACTCGGTTCAGCATAAAGTTATATATCGCCTCGTAGATCGCGGAGTCGCTCATGGTGGCATCCACTCCGGTTTCGGCAATAACGGTGCCTTTTCGGTACACGAGAGGATCCGGAACCGCAACCAAGTCAAGCGAGACGGGTTCGCCTTTGAATGTGTTGACGGACGAGAACGCCATGAGTACCTGTCGGTCACGGGAGCCTACTAGGAGGCGCACGACTCGTCGCACCTCGTCGGCGGCGCTAATCGACTGGCGCGTCTTGGGATCCGCACGCTCAATAATATCGGCCGCTTGGTACCTAGCTGTCGCCTTGGCACCGCGCTCCTCTGCGACTATGCGCGCAGAGCGAAGCAAGGTGGTGACGGCGCTGCTCGCTGCCGCGTAGCTCATCGCGGGCTGAATAACGAGCCGAGACACCTCTTCGCCAGCGCTAAAGATTTCTGGCTGCGTGCGACTGTTCGCCGAGATGGATTCGTAAGCGGCCGTGATGACCTCTAGGCGTTGCAACTGCACCTGAACGTCTGCAAGTTTTCCATTGGCATCTTTCAATTGGTCGGATACCTTCGTCAAGTCAGCTTTTGCCGTCTCACGTTCCTTCGTCAGACTGATCTGCTCACCTTGCAGGCGGGTCACATCGTTGGCTAGTCGTTCCTGTTGACCCTCCAGCTTCGCATTCGTTTGCACCAGCTCCAGGTTCTTCTGATCCGCTTCGTTTGATTTCGCGACCGCGGTTTCGGTCAGCCGTTTGGCTTCTCGGAGGTCTTGCTGCGCCTTCGCTAGGTCTAACGATACTGCCTGAAGGTCGGACGAGACTCTCTTGAGCTGCCCTGCCTTCGTCTCAAGCTGAGTCGTGACCGCAGTGAACTTGGCTTGCTGCGCAGACACACGCTGGCGAAATCCGACGACTTCTCGGCGCATGGCCGAGAGAGATTTTTGCAGTCCTTGCATCGCTGCTTGCTTCGCGGTGAGCTCCGCGCTGGAAAGCTTCAAGTCGCGTGCATTGCTTACCAAGCTCTTCTTTTGATCTGAGATCTGGGTCTTCAGTCCGCCGATCTCTTTTTCAAGCGAGCCTCTCTGGATCTCGATGGAGTGTAGAGACTTCTCCGCTGATTCCTTGTCGGCGATGATCTGGTTACCGCGCAGCAAAATAGTGCGGAGGTCATGGCTGAAAAACATCACGAGGCTAATGCTGACAACGGAAACGAGCACACCGAGAACGATAGTGCCGATCGAGGCAACGTGCTTTGGTCGAAGGCCGCGGAGGCGAAGCTTCTTCTTGCCAATCGTTCGGCCAACGTGGTCCCCGAAATATGCGATTGCGCCGCCGACGGCGACAATGATCAGCATGAATCCGAGGAAAGAAATGTTCAAGGGGCGTTGCCTATGATCATTATTACTGAATCCAATTCGGTATGTCCGATGCAGGCACCATCGGTTGACATAAACAAGAATGCGGCCCTGGAATTGCTCCAGGGCCGCATTCGGTTTTTGGCCTCAGACCTTTACGGAAGCAAAGGAATCGTTCGCCAAATTCCACCACCGCCGCCTGCGTGAAGCAGGTGAACGTTGGCTCCTAGGAAGTCGCTAGCGTAAAGCCCAGCGATACTCCCAAGGTCGGACCAGAAGACGATCGTCAGCGAGTCATTCGAAGTTGTCGCTCCGAAGAAGTTTGCCGCGACGTCTGAGACGAACGAGCCGAAGCTACCACCGCTGATGACTCCGAGCACCCAGTTCGAACTCACCGTTGCCTGGCGAGAAGCGAACGAGCCGTTGCCCGTAGGCGTGCTCGGTACCACTTGTGCGGCACCGCCAGAGAAGTAGCTGGCTACTGTTCCTCCCGCGTTCGCAGAGACGATATTATTGCCACCGGACGCGTTCGTGGTTTGGATCAGCACCTGTGAACTGGTTTGAACCGAAACCGGACCTCCGGTTATTCCCGTACCGATCGAGAATGTGAGCATTCCCGTTCCGTCGAGGTTGACGTATCCGTAGGTTGTAGCGCTAGCCTGGAACACTATTCGTGAACCGTTCGGCATGAACTTCGGCATGCCAATCGTCGTCGTGCCAATGACCTTGCTCGGCCCTGTCGAAACAGTCTTCAACTGCGCATCGTAGAGCACGTAGTGCACGGAATCGGAGGGCTCATCTACGAGCACCTTCATTCCGTCCCAACTTACGTCAAGTAGAGTGCCAGTTGCCGAGTAGGTCTGCGGATTGGTACCGTCTCCGTTGATTGAGAAGACACCCGTGCCGGAGCTGAGACCAGCGGCGCCGAGAGTCGGATTACCTTGGTAGAACACACGGTCGCCGTGATCCTTCGTCGCGCCCTTGTTCAGGACGAGAGCACCGGTTGACGATGTCGCGTTTACAGTCGCGGTAATCGTTGCCGTGACTTGCGAAGCAACCGCTGCCGAGTTGATCAGGAACGACGCGATCGTCTTTCCTGCCGGCACGGTCACTGTTGCCGCAACAGTTGCGGAAGCAGTATTCGAGGTTGTCGAGACGGCGAGGCCGCCGATTGGGGCCGGGCCGGTGATTGTGACCTTGCCAACCGCCTGCGCTCCACCGATGATGGTCGAGGACGTGACGGTCAGGCTCGCCATTCGAGGTGCGGTAACAGTCAACGTTCCTGAGGCGGTCGTTCCGTTGGCCACGGCCGATACGGACGCAGCCTGGTCGGTCGCGACGGCCAGCGTCGTTGCCGTAAAGGTTGCGGTCGTCGCACCAGCGGCGACGGTCACGTTTGCCGGGACGGAAGCCGCGGCGTTGTTACTCGAAATGGCAACCACGAGGCCGCCCGTCGGGGCGGCGCCGGTGAGCGTCACTGTGCCGGTCGACGAGATGCTACCGAGCACCGAACTCGGGCTGAACGTAACCGACGCCGGTCGAGGCGCCAGTGCGGTGAGCGTCGCAGTCATCGAAATGCTGTTTGCCGTCGCCGTGATTGTTGCAGTCGTGTCTGCGGCAACAACGACTGTCGTTGCGGTGAACGTAGCCGTGGTCGCGCCGGCCGCAACCGTAACAGACGCGGGAACGGTGATCCCGGCCTTGTTACTCGTGATGGCGACCGTAAAGCCACCGACAGGAGCGGCACTGCTTATCGTGACAGTTCCCGTTGAAGATGCGCCACCGACAACTGATGTCGGGCTCATCGCGACGCTGACCAAGGTCGGCGCCTGAATCGTGAGATTCGCGGTCTTGCTGACTGCATTTGCAGTGGTTGAGATCGTGGCCACCGTGTCCGTACCAACGGCAACGGTTGTCACCGTAAAGGTCGCAGTCGTCGCACCAGCTGCTACTGTGACCGTACCGGACATCGTTGCCGCAGCCTTATTGCTTGACAGCGTGACGACGAAGCCGCCCGTTGGGGCTGGGCTCGAGATCGTCACCGTTGCGGTGGACGGGGCTCCACCCACTACCGTCGTCGGATTGAGAACAACTCCGGTGATCGTTGGAGCCGTGATCGTGAGATCGGCGGTGGCCGACACACCATTGTTTGCTCCGGTGATTGTGGCAACGGTATCTGCTCCCACTGCGACGGTCGTGACACTAAATGTCGCGGTCGTGGCGCCTGCCGCGACTGTGCACGTCGCTGGTACCGTAGCCGCAGCCTTATTGCTTGTGACACTCACCACGAAGCCACCGGCTGGGGCCGCACTTGAGATCGTAACCGTCGCGGTCGACGTGCCACCACCGACCAAAGACGTCGGGCTCAGCGCGATGCTAGTTACGGTGAGAGCCTTCACAGTTAACGTCCCACTTGTGGCGTTACCGTTGACTGTGCCCGTAATCGTCGCGACAACATTAGCCGACACGACCGAAGTCGTTACGGTGAATGTCGCCGTGGTCGCGCCGCCAGCAACGGTAACCGTTGAGGGCACCGCGGCAGCAGACTTGTTACTCGCAAGAGAGATGACGAGACCGCCGCTCGGTGCGACGCTTGTCAGAGTGAGTGTTGCGGTTGAACTAAAGCCACCGACCGGGCTCGATGGCGCGAAGGCGATCGAAGCCACTTTGGGAGCGGTGACGGTAAGCGTGCCGGAAGTCGTCACTCCGTTCGCCATTCCCGTAATCGTGGCGACGGTGTCGACGCCAACGACAGTTGTTGTGACCGTCGCCGTCATCGTCGTTACGCCCGCAGGAACGGTGACAGTAGCTGGAACCACCGCAACACTTGAGTTACTCGAAACATCTACAGCAAAGCCGCCGATTGGGGCTGGACCATTGAGCGTGACGAATACTTTCGAGGAGGTCGGACCTGCTACAGACACCGGTGCGCAAGAAATCTTGAGCAACTGCACCGGCAAGACGGTAACCGTGGAGGACTTTGAAACACCATTGAGTGTCACCGTCACGGTCGCGGTCGTGCTGACGGTTACGGTGTGCGACACGATGTTGAAGCTCAACTGCGATGCACCAGCTGGGACGGTGACGGATGCCGGAACCGGCAGTACCGAGTTATCCGACGCGACACTGACCACGAGTCCGCCCGCGGGAGCGGCACTCGTCAGGATCAACTTTGCTCCGACGGTTGCACCGCCGCCAAACGAGGTTGGCGTAATGACAAAGGAGCTCAGCACGGGTGGCGTAATACTCAACGAGCCAGACAGCGTGACGCCGCCTTCCATCGCGGTTATCGTCGCCATCACAGTCGTAGTCACCGGCGTAGTGTCGATCGTTACGCTCGCAGTGGACGCGCCCGCTGGGATGTCAAGGCTTGCCGGGAGCGTCGCCGAACCTGAGGACGACGACAGAAGGACGGTCAGGCCCGCGGCGGGCGCAGGACCGGTCAAAGTAATCGTTCCCTTTGCTGACTTGCCACCACCCGTGGTGATCGGGGAAATGACGAAAGATTTCAGCTTAGCCCGGAGGATGGCGATTGATCCCATGAAGTGGGTTCCGCCATAGGAAGCGGTAATCGTCGCCATCGTGTCTGCGGCCACACTTGACGTCGTGATCGGCGTCGTAGCTACTTTTGACCCGGCGGGGACGACCACCGTTGAGGCGACCGACGCTATTGACGAGTCATCGCTTGAGAGCATGACTGTCGTGTCGACGGCAACTGCGCCAGAAAATGTGACCCTGCACATAGCGCTGATCCCGCCCACTACGGATGCTGGCGAGACGGTAAATGCGGAGAATGTAGGAGCGAGCACGGTCACGCCGGCGGTGACGTTGCCTGTAGATGCCGTGGCGGTAAGGGTAGCGTTCGTGTCTACGGTTACAGGCATCGTCGCCACAAGAACCGTTGCGCTCGTTTTTCCTGCGAGCACGACAACTGAACTAGGAACGGGCGCACTTGATGACGTGCTCGATAGCGGAACCGTCATATTAGCTGACGGTGCAATTGAGGTGAGATAAAGGGTGCCGACGAGCGTGTTGCCGCCGATCGTCGAACTCGTCGCAAAGGTGAGCGACTTGAGCCGAGGTGCGGTAATCGAGAGAGTTGCGGTCGGAGCACCTTCAGCGACACCTATGTATGCACTAATAAGCGCGGTCTTATCGCTCGCAACCGCAATCGTTGTGACCGTCACAATTCCTGATGAAGCACCGGCCGGAATAAAGATCGCCGAGGGAACACTAGCAGCTGCGTTAGTGCTGTGCACGCCGACGTTGAGTCCGCCCGTGGGTGCCTTACCAGAAAGCAACACGGTTGCTTTGGAGCTCAGTCCACCAGCCACGGAGGTTGGATTCAAGGTAACCGACGTTACTACGGGGGAGAGAATTTCGAGGTTCCCAGAGGCGCTCGCTCCGTTTGCAGTCGCCGTGATCATTGCGGTCGCGTCCGCCGCGACAGGCATCGTGAGCACGTTGAAGGCCTTCGTCTTCGTTCCGGCAGCGACGGTAATTGTCGCCGACGAAAAGGTCGCCGCCGCATTGTCGCTCGCGAGCGAGACGAGAACACCCCCGACAGGCGCGTTCGCGGATAGCGTAACCGTCGCCACGGAGGTTGCGCCTCCCGTGACGGGACTAGTACTAAAAGTCAGAGACGAAGGAGTCTGTCCAAATGAACAGACGGCTACAACAAACATCGCGAATGTCGTCGCCAAAAAGGTTAAAAATTGCTTCACACCATTGGGCATATCACACCAACTAGGAGCATAACACAGCGGCGTTCAAGAAGCAACCACCAATCTGGCCCGGCTTATCGCCACATGGTTTCGATTCGGGTTCAAAGGGACCGGAACTGGGAGTCCAGAAATGTCAGAAATGTTGCGTCAATGTTAGGAAACTCTACAAAATCGGGCCCGAAGTCCCGGGTGACTGATTCAGCCGAGGCGGTTCGAGATTCGACCGAACGCAGATCGTCCGGCATATCTGGCCGTCGTGCCCAGCATTTCTTCGATTCGCAATAGCTGGTTGTACTTAGCGACACGGTCGGTCCGATTGGGCGCTCCCGTCTTGATCTGCCCGCAGTTGGTGGCTACGGCGAGATCCGCGATCGTCGTGTCTTCGGTTTCGCCAGATCGGTGACTCATGACCGCGGTATAGCCCGCAAACTTTGCCATGTCGACCGCGGCTAGGGTCTCGGTGAGCGATCCGATCTGATTTACCTTAACAAGGATTGAGTTGGCCGTTCCGGTCTCGATACCCCGCTGCAGCCGCTCGACGTTGGTCACGAACAGGTCGTCCCCAACGAGTTGAACCTTGTGACCAATGGCCTCTGTGACGGCTTTCCATGCGCCCCAGTCATCTTCGCTACAACCATCTTCGATGGAGAGTAGCGGGTACTTCTCGGTGAGTTCGACGAGGTAGTCGACCTGTTGTGCCGGAGTTCGCGAGCGAACAGATCCTGCCTTATAGTTGTACGTCTTGCCGTCAAAAAATTCTGTCGCCGCCGCGTCGATACCGAGCCAAATGTCTTTTCCTGGCTCATAGCCCGCCTTGGAAATCGCCTCGAGAATGTAGTCAAATGCGAGCTCTTGAGTTTCGAGATTCGGCGCAAATCCTCCCTCATCGCCAACGCCGGTGTTGAGGCCCTTGGCCTTCAAAACCGCCTTGAGCGTGTGAAACACCTCCGCTCCCCAGCGAATAGCCTCGGAAAACGTCGGAGCGCCGACGGGCAAAATCATGAACTCTTGGAAGTCGACATTTGAATCTGCGTGCTGGCCGCCGTTCAGAATGTTCATCATCGGCACGGGCAGTGTCCGGGCCGTCGTGCCGCCGATGTAACGATAAAGTGGCAGGTGAACGTGGTTCGCGGCCGCTTTTGCGACGGCGAGCGACACGCCTAAGATTGCGTTCGCGCCGAGACGAGACTTGTTGGGGCTGCCATCTAGATCCAGCATCTGAGCGTCGATTCCGACTTGATCGGTCGCATCATGGTCCAAGAGGGCGGCCGCGATGATCTCGTTTACGTTTTCGACCGCAGTCAGGACGCCCTTTCCGCCGTAGCGCTTTTTGTCGCCATCGCGCAGCTCAACCGCCTCAAATTGGCCCGTGCTCGCGCCGCTTGGGACGGCTGCTCTTCCGATCGCTCCGCTTTCCAAGACTACATCGACCTCAATTGTCGGATTGCCTCGGCTGTCAAGAATTTCGCGCGCGGAGATATCGTGGATGTACGGCATTGGCTAAGGGTACCCGCGCGTAAATAAGTAGAATTGGCCCGTGGCATCTGCCCTGCGCAAGTGGAAAGCGGTTTTCTCCATCTACTTTCAAGATGGCTTGGCCTATCGCGCGTCGGGGTTGATCTGGGTGATGACTGACGTTTCAACCGCGATCACGATGCCGTTAGTTTGGTCACACGCGGCCAAGGGTGGGTTGATTGCCGGATTTTCCGGTTCAGACTTCGTTCTGTACTACCTAACGATGCTCATGATGGGCTGCTTCATCACGAGTCACTTCATGTGGGACCTCGCCCAAGAGATAAAGGAGGGGCAGTTTTCCACCGCGCTTGTGCGCCCAATCAGCGTTTACGAAACGACCTTTCTGCGCAACCTTGCTTGGCGCATGATGCGATCGCTGATCTTCTTTCCGATCTTTCTTGTCCTCCTGTACGCCTATCGCGATTTGTTGCGAGGAGTGTCCGTTCACATCTCGCCCGTGTTCTTTGCAAGCGTGGTAGGTGGGCACCTCGTGAGCTTCTTCTTCATCATGGTGATGGCGTCTTTGGCGCTTTATGTCGAGGAAGTGTTTTCCATTTTCGAACTGCAGTACGTGCCGCTGCTGTTTCTTTCCGGGCAACTCTTTCCGGTGTCGCTCATGCCACCCTGGGCAGCGAAAGCTGCTCATATACTTCCCTTCTATTACACGACGGGCGTCCCGACCGAGATATTGGTGGGGCGATTGTCGGGGCGGCCAGCGCTGGAAGCATTGCTTGGACAGTTGATCTGGATCGCGATTTGTATCGGTCTGGGCAGAATTTTGTGGCGACGTGGCTTACGCCAGTATTCCGCCGTTGGAATGTAATAGGATTTCAAACATGGGAGCACTTGCTCGACGCGGAATTTGGTGCGGATCGTCGGAATTTGGGCTGACAGCAGCCTCGGTACAGGAAAGAGTTGACCTTCTGCACGAGGCCGGATTCAATTTACTTCTGGTTCACGTCAAGGGCGGAGATGGGTTTATCTACTGGCCGAGCGAGCGATTTGCTTCGGTTGTCGCGCCGGGTTACGAAGCCTTTGACCTGCCCGCAATCCTTCTTGCCGCCTGCGAGCGACGTGGCATAAAGCTACACGCGTGGTTCATTGACTACTTTGAGGGAACGTCGGGCGCGGCGAACATAGCGCACCCCGAGTGGACGGCTCGAAACGCCCGAGGCGAGACAACGAATTCTGAGTTCTTGCGCGGTCAAGATTACACGCCGCTCTGGATGTGCCCTGCCCAGCGTCCGGGCTACACGGATCAATGGCTCGTGCCGATTTACGAGGAATTTGCTCAGAAGTACGCGTGGGAAGCGGTTCACCACGATTACATCCGCTATCCGGGCGACCTCGCGCCGGACCAGTATTGTTTCTGCGACTACTGTTTGGAGAATATTCCGCGTTGGGCGGGCTATCGTTCGGCGTCGTTTCCTGACGAGCGGTTCTTCCATGAGAAGTACGACCGGCCCTACCTTGAGGCGCATTGGGAGCAGAGCCCGACGGTTCTGCCGGCGAACTGGTCGTCTCTGGATCGGACGAGCAAGAGTCGTTTCCTGCTGGAAGGCTCCTTCTTCCAGGGCGGGCGGAGCGACCTTGACTACTTCTTCTATGCGTATCGAATTCACTGGGTGCGTCAGTTTGCGATTGAATCGGCCGCGGCGGTTCGGCGCGCGCGTCCGGATATGAAGATTTCGGCGGCGGTGTTCAAGAATCCGATCCACTCCGGTCGCTTCATCGGCCAAGATTGGCGGACCTTTGAGGGATACGTGGACGACCTCCTCCCGATGGACTATCGAGACCATTACCCCGGCGATTTTGAGACCTACTTGGTTCTGTTGAAGGAGTCGATTGAGAGTCAGAAGCAGTGGGCATCTGGGTTTTCGTCGCTCTGGCCGGGGTTCGCGATCAACTTCCTTTATCAGGAGGAGGATAAGGCGGGTGCACTGCGTGGTGCGGCGAAGTTCGAGCGGGTGGTGGAGGCGATTCGGTCGACCGACGTCGACGGGTTGGCCGTGTTCAGTAGCGGGCAGTTGGTGGATTACGGCCTGGCGGACACGGCGAAGGCTTGCTTCGCTTCATAACGGAGCCGCAAACTTGACGCATTTGATGATTCGTGTTCTGACGTGACGGAAATCTCCGATCCAAGTGACACAAGTCAAATTTCATCAGATTTGACAAATCTGATGCCTGACTTATTAGTCAAATTTGTCACATGACCCGTAATCGAGCGTTCACGCTGATCGAGCTTCTCGTCGTCATCGCGATTATCGCCATCCTCGCCGCGATCCTCTTCCCAGTTTTTGCGCAAGCGAAAGCCGCCGCTAAGAAGACTACTGCTATCAGCAACGTCAAGCAAATCGGGCTCGCAACCACGTTGTACATGGCCGATAGCGACGACACGACCCCACCGCTCTACTTCTTTGACCCAGTAAACAACAGCATCCCGAGCACCTTCGGCTTCTACTACTGGCCCGTGCTCGAACTGCCCTATACGAAGAGCGAAAAGGTCTTCCTCGATCCTAACGACACCCTTGAGGACCCGAGCCAGAGCGACGGAACTCACGGCCGATTTGATCCTAAGAACGCTTTTCACTTCTATCTGGTCGGCGCTAACCCAAGCTATGGCTACAACTATCGAAACCTCAACACCCAGGTATTCCCCGCCACGCCGCCAGCGAACGGAATTCCTTTCTACTTCGCCGGAATCTCAGGCACGGCAATCAACTCGCAGGCGAACACCGTAGCGTTTGCCGAGTCGACAATGAAAGACAAAAGGGACCCGAACAATGGTCAGCTGATCACGGCGGCTATTGGATACTCGCGCATTGAGCCTCCTTCACGGTGGACAGGATCCTATCCCAGCGCGACATCGCAGGGCCAACTGTGGGGCCGTTATCAACCGGCAAGCGTGGTCGTCGCTTGGCTCGACGGACATGTGAGCTATCGCGCCATCAACAGTCTGAAGGGCGACTCATCCAACATTGATCGATTTTGGAATGGCTCAGCCGAGTAGCGTCGTCGCTACTTTGACTTGACGATCTTGCCGTCGAGGGTGATCGCGAGGGACGATGCGGTGCGGCAATCCTTCACCGGATCACCTACCGCATTTTTTGTCGTTGCCTTGGATTCGAAGATGACGATCATGTGCGGGTCTTTTAGGTCGCCCTTGAACTTGCCGGATGCGGCGGCGTTCATTGCATAGCCAAACATATCGGCCCCCCGATACGCCGGGTTGTGAAGCTTTTTGTCGCCCTCACCCGGTTTCATATCGCTTGTTGTCAATCGATTGGAGACGGCATCCATCCAGCCTGCGCCGACAGGGAATTGCCCTTCCGACTCGTGATACAGCAGCATCGCTGTGTAAAGCGCCTTGAGGTTAGCCTCGTTACTGGCGTCGTACGACCGTTCCTCGCTCGGGGCAATCAGCGCGCCTAGACTCCCGTTGTGCCACAGGTCTCGAATCGTTCGACCCGGCGGGGTTAACCACAGGCACGCGATGGCAACGACGAGGACGCCCGAGCATCCTAGCGTGATTTTTCGACCCTTGGTTGTCACAGCGGAATTGTGGCACGCTCAATCATAATCATTGGGTGCAAAGGGTCGACCTCATCCTCAGACCTACTCCCCTCCATCGCCTCAATCATCTTTCGGAGGAACTTGGTATCGACCTTTGGATGAAGCGAGACGACCTGACGGGGTTTGCTTTGGGCGGCAACAAAGGGCGCAAACTCGAATTCTTGATCGCCGATGCAATCGCGAAGAAGGCGGAAGTTATTGTTACCTGCGGTTCGGCACAAAGCAATTTCGTCCGACAACTGGCGGCAGCCTGTGCAATGTTCGGCATTCAGCTCGCCGTCGCTACCATGGCCCTGCCATTTGAATTTGACAAGCCGACGGTCTCGCCGATGCGCAGCGACAACGGGAATCTACTTCTCGACCGGTGGCTGGGAGCAGATGTGCGTCTTTTCGATGACGCAAACTGGGACACGCTCCTTGCCTTCACGGAGGAACTGTGCAAGGAATACGAGGCGAAAGGGGCAAACGTTTACCGCATTCCCATCGGGGGCTCACACCCCTTGGGCGCTTATGGATTCGTTGAGGCCGCGAGTGAGATTCGAGATCAAGCCGCGCCGTTCGATACGATTCTATTCGCCAGTTCAAGCGGAAGCACGCACACCGGTTTGCAATATGCGTTTAATGGTTCGGCAACTCGCATTCAGGGAATTGCTTGCGATCCCGAGCCAAACATCCTCGACGACTTCGCCAAACTAGCGACCGAACTGGACACCTTGCTTGGAACGACGGTTGGCCTAAAGTCGAGCGACTACAACCTTGATCCGCGATTCATCGGACCTGGCTACGGCGTTCCAAGCGCGGCTGGTAACGCCGCGGTCATCAAAATGGCAAGAACGGAGGGAATCTTCCTCGACCCAATCTACTCCGGAAAGGCGTTCGCGGGGCTGTTGACGATGGTTGCGGAAGGATCCCTCTCTGGGCGCGTTTTGTTCTGGCACACCGGTGGCATACCCGCGCTCTTTGCGATGCCAGAAGATTCGACTATCTTGGGCTGAGGACGGCGCGGATGGCTTGTTCCGTTGGCGTCGCGTAGTTCGGAGTCAACACCATCCTAACTATCCCGAAGCCGAATACGATGATGACGGTCGTCGAAATGACGCGACTCCACGCATTCGACTCGGTCATGAGCCGTACACCTCGCAGTGCGCCGACCGCGGACATAACCGCCGTTGCGGTAAAGAACAGATAGAGGAATGGGCCAAGCGGATGCGCATGGAATGATTCCGCAAAATGCCCGTGAACAAATGCCGTCCAACTCGTCGTCAGTCCACAACCCGGACAGGGACGATCGAAAAATAGCACGCTAGGACAGGGCGGTAGGCCTAGCTGCTGGTGGGTCCCGTGACCATCGACGCTTGGCTGCAAGAATGCGGCAATGCCTGTCACGAAGAGCCAGCCGAAGAACCAAAGCGACTGTTGCCACCTTTCTCGGTTCGATCGAAAGTCGCCGACCCAGTTAGCGGCGTAGGCGACGGCCAAACTACACCACCCCCAGATTGACGCCGGCAGGAATGACACATTCTGGCTGCACGATATTTCCAATGACGCGTGCGACGCTGAAGACGTTGCCACCGGGCTCAATTAGCGCGGCAAGTTTCGCTTCCGGAGGATCGAGAAGTATCACAGTTCGCCCTTCGCGAATATTGTGGACCTGTGCTTCGTCCATCTCGAGGCTCGCCATCGGTTCGAGCGCGCTCCGCAACGGCACCATCCGAGCGGTATCGATATCCGCGAGTGGCACGGAGTCAATGAGACCGAATCTCCCGACACGCGAGCGACGTAAGTCGGTCATTTTTGCCCCGCAACCGAGGCGCATCCCGATATCATGCCCGAGCGTCCGAATGTAAGTCCCCCCGGAGCACTCCACGCGAAAGGAAACAGAGTTGCCAGCCGTATGAATTCCGTCGATCGCAGCGATGTGGATTCGGCGCGCGGTTCGTTCGAGCGTTATTCCCTGTCGCGCGTACTTGTATAGCGGTTTCCCATCGACCTTAACTGCGCTGTACATCGGCGGAATCTGCTCGATAAGGCCAAGGTAAGTGGGCACGGCGGCATTGAAAGCCTCGTTCAGGTCCGCGGGAACTGGACCGGAAAAGGTGGCTACGCCCTCCGAGTCGTAAGTGTCCGTTGACTCGCCAAACTCGAACACCGCCTCGTAAACCTTTGGTTCAAGCGAAAGGTACTGCAGGAAGCGAGTTGCGGGCCCGACGGCGAGCACGAGTACGCCGGTCGCCATTGGATCGAGCGTTCCTGAATGTCCGACGCGACGCGTGCCAAATCGGCGGCGGACACTATTGACAACATCGTGAGAAGTCACTCCCGCGGGCTTGTCGACAACTAGGATTCCAAGCAATCTTTGAGCCTCTCAACCAGTTGAGCTTCGGCGGCTTCGAGGCTGGAGCTAAAAGTGCAACCGGCGGCATTTCGGTGTCCACCGCCGCCGAAGATTCGCGCCACGGCCGCGACGTCGTAGTTGCCTCGGGAACGAATCGAGCATCTGACCTTGCCCTCGTTTGTTTCGCGCAAGACGGCCGCGATATGGACAGAGCTGATCGACAGTAGTTCGTTCACAAAGCCCTCCGTGTCTTCGTCTGTTGCGCCCGCCCAGGCGAAATCCTTGTGGCTGATTTTGCCCCAGGCAATTTGATCCTGCGAAGCAAGTTGCATGGTTTCGAGCGTGTGTCCGAGCAGGCGCTTTGACGCGAGCGGGGTCGTTTGGAACACCGCTTCGGTAATCAGGTTGAGATCGGCGCCGCACTCAAGCAGGTACGCGGCGGTCGTCAGAGATTCAGGGGTGGTGTTTCTAAACTTGAACGAACCTGTGTCCGTTACAATGCCGGTGAGCAAACAAGTTGCCATTTCCGCCGTAATGATCGCGCCAAATGCTCTTAGTACAGCGGTCAGGATTAGGGCAGTCGCGGATGCGGTGGTGTCGACGATCCGGACATCGCCGGGAGCCTCGTGGGGCACATGGTGGTCGATGACGGCAAGGCGCTTGCAACCTTCGAAGTACGGCGCCACGTTTCCCAGGCGCTCCAATGTGTCGAGGTCTAGGATGATGCCGAGGTCGTACGACTCGCGAGACGGGACCTGACGGATCGTCTGCACGCCAGGCAAAAAAGTGAGGTTCTTGGGTGAGGCATGGTGACACATGACCTCGTGGTAAATGCCCACTTGGGTCAAGTAGTGAGACATCGCGAGGGCCGAGCCGAGGGCATCTCCGTCTGGATTGAGATGGGTGCCGATCAGGATCGATTTCGCAGATGTGATCTCGGAGTGCAGGGCTTCAAGGACGCCGGGCGCGAAGTTCATCCCTTACTCCTAGATTGTGCGCGCAGGATCAATATGCTTTGATTGTACTTTACGGTCAAACTCACGGTCGAATGACGTCGTGGAAAACACTCCACAGCGGCTTCGACTTTGGCACCGCGTCTTGCTTGAAAGTCCAATAAAAGTAGCCGCCGATGAAGTTCGTGGTCGGCGCGGGCATGCGGTAGAAGCTGCGCACAAATGCCGCTTTCTTGGCGCTGCTATTGACCCCGATTTCGCCAAATCCGAGCTTCGCAGTCGGGAATCGAGATCGCAGCTTGCCAAACGTCGTCGGCCAATCCGGCACTCCGCCGCAGTCATCAGGATAGTAACTAACCAGCAGATAGTCGACTCCATTTCGCACGCGATCTGGCAACCAAGTGTCGACCCAAGCCGTCATATACGCCGTTGGGTCGCTAGAGCAAGTCGTGTTGTAATAGAGTGTGATTGCGGTCTTCAGGCCCCGCTTGTGCGCCTCGTCATACGCATCGACTACTTTTGAAGCGACGGAGGCGGGAGTGCCGAGCCAGTCGCCGTTTACTTCGTTGCCGACTTCCCACACCGCGACTTGACTCGCAAGCGCGTCAAAGTATTGGACCGCTCGGTCGTGGTACCCCTCTGAGGTGAGCGCCTTGACGTCGCTCGAGTCTGCGATGAGCCCCATTACGTCGGCCGCGCCTCGAATCGTATTCAGATCATCGAGGTAATCGCCGGGAGCCATGTCTTTGTCGAAAACAACGCGTGCCGTTGGACGAACCGGTAGCGATCGGAGCGAGTCGGCGATTTGATCCGCGCCCGAGGTGTCGTCGATCGTCACACCCCAAACGACATTGCCAGAAGGACCGCCACCGGATCCGCCAGATGTTGCTCCGCCGCTTCCGCCACAACTCGTCACTGCGATAATTGCTGGCACCAACCGCCACAGCTTCCCCTTTTCTCCCACCCTGCTCATTAGTGAAATTACTAGCAAGATACGAGCCAGAACTCTTACGAGGTTTTTTTTTCGATGCCCCGTGGAACGTCAGTGGAAATTAGCGAATGACGTCTTTGAACGTCTTCCAAAGCGACTTGGTTTTCGGCACGGCGTCTTGCTTGAAGTACCAGTAGAAGTATCCGCCGACAAAGTTGGACACTGGGTCATTCATCCCGTAGAACGACCGAATAAAAGCATCTTTCTTGGCAGAATTTTTAAGGTAAATCTCGCCAAAGCCGAGTTTGGCCTTGGGGAAAATAGTTTGCAGAGCGGAAAAAGTGTTCTTCCAATTCGGCGTTCCAGAACAGTCGTCTGGGTAATAGCTGACGAAGACGTAATCTACGCCTTGCCGCACTCGATCGGCGAGCCAGACGCGTGCCCAAGTCACCATTTCGTACGTGGGATTCGTACAGCAACTTGAGTTGTAGTACAGCGTGATCGCTGTTTTCAGGTTGCGCTTCTTTGCTTCGTCATAGGCGTCGACTACCTTTGCGGAAACAGACGTCGGCGTGCCGAGCCAATCCCCATTCACTTCGTTACCGATCTCCCAAAGATCCACGCGGGACTTCATCGCGTCGAAGAACTGCACCATTCGCGCGTGGTACTTCGCCGCTGACGTGGCTTTGACATCCGAGGAATCGACCGGCTCGCCCATGATGTCCGCAGACTTTCGGATCGTGTCTACGTCGGAGTTGTAGTCCGCAGGCGTCGTTCCGGCGTCGAACACGATGCGAGCCATCGGACGCGCAGACAAGGATTTGAGAGAGTCGGCAATCACCGATGCGTTCGAAGTGTCGTCAATGGTAATGCCCCAAATTCTGGTAGAGGCTACGCGACCGCCGGTCGCACCGAGAGCGGCAAGTGTACAGAACGACACGGTCCAGAACAGGCGGTTGATTCGCATATTAGTTACAGGGCGGCCAAACTCAATGACAAGAGATCGATCAGGCGGTCGACATCGGCGCAAGTTACAGACAGGTTTGGCCTCAATCGAATAGTACGATTACCAGCCCCTAAAAGTAACAGGCCATATTGTTGTAGCGCAATTTCAATTAGTTGGTTCTTTTGAGACGGTAAACCTAGTGAAAATCCCTGGTAGAGGCCGAGGCCACGAACGTTGCTGACCGTGCCTTTCGAATTCCCAGCAAGTTCTTTCAACCGAGTCTCCAAATAGAGTCCGACCGTCTTCGCGTGCTCGATGAGATTTCGAGATGCGACGACTTCAAACTCCTTGACGACGCGAACCATGTCGGTTAATGCGCCGCCCCAGGTCGAATCGAGCACTCCGATGTCGATCAAAGGATCGCGCATATAAAGCACGCCATTGCCGAGTTTCTTCCCACTAGCGATGGCGGTCGGCGCGTACGGCAGCTCGTAGTGATCTAAAGCCCACATCTTTCCCGTTGCACCACCACCGGTTTGTACTTCGTCGAATCCTAGATAGATGTCGTACTCGTGACAGAGTCGAGAAAGACCTAAAAAGAACTCCGCCATTGCAACTCGGTGTCCCCCTGCCCCTTGTATTGGCTCGACAATGATTCCCACGATTTCGTGGGACATCTGTTTGAGCACCATCTCGACCTGCTCTAGGGCCTTTTCGCAGTTCGCCAAATTCTCCGCGGCAGGCGCATCGCTGTCAAAGGCAGGAAACGGGAGCTTGACGTTCCCA
>JBBRML010000049.1:0-30553 GCA_038230855.1 Fimbriimonadales bacterium
CCCTTGGTAACGTCACGATGCCGGCGGGCATCACTCCCGGAATGGGTCCAAACGACACCGGCACTGGCCAGATTTACATCTACGCCGTGAAGAGCCCGACCCGGTCGAATCTCGACCTCAGGACCATTCAAGATTGGACGATCACGCCAGCGCTGAAGGCGGTGTCGGGGGTGGCAGATTGTCTCTCGTTTGGAGGCGAAGCGAAGCAATACCAAGTAATGGTCGACCCGGACCGATTGAAGGCTTTTGGCTTATCGCTTGACGACGTGACGACGGCAATCGGCAAAAACAATCAGAACACGGGCGGTAACTACGTCCAGCACGGAAGCGAACAGTACATCGTTCGTGGAATTGGCATGTTGGAGTCCACGTCCGACATCGGAAATATCGTTCTAACGGCGAAAAACGGCACTCCGACTTTTGTTCGTGACGTCGGCACCGTCCAGATTGGATCGGAAGATCGACAGGGCACGGTCAGCGAAGACGCGAAGGGCGAAATCGTCAGCGGAATTGTCGTGCTCCGACTCGGATCAAATACTTCCGATGTCATCGAGCGGGTCAAGGCTCGACTCGGCACCCTCAAGAAGGACATGCCGTCCGACGTGACGGTTGAGCCTTTGTATGACCAGTCGATTCTAATCAAGCACAGCATCGACACGGTGAAGGACGCCCTGATTGCGGGCGAAATCCTCGTCATCTTGATTTTGTTCTTGTTGCTGAGCAACTTACGAGCCGCGACGGTGGCCGCGCTTGCCGTGCCTGTTTGTATGCTCGTCGCATTCATTCTGATGTGGAAGGCGGGTATCTCGGCGAACCTTCTCTCGTTAGGTGGCTTGGCGATTAGCATCGGAATGATGATCGACGCCAGCATCGTCATCACGGAAAACATTTATCGAAACGTCAGCGAGAATTGGAAGGAGGGCGAGTCGCTTGAGACCGTCGTCCTTCGCGGGGCGACGCAGATTGGCAAACCAGTCTTTTTCGCGATTCTGATCGTGATTGCCGCGTTCATACCGCTTCTTGCGTTGCGAGGCATCGAAGGTCGTCTATTTGTTCCGCTAGCCCTTTCAATCATCTTTTCGATGGTTGGTTCCGTCGTCATGGCGTTTGTCGTGACACCGGCTTTGTGCGTGGTCTTGCTGAAGGGTGAGCATCCTCGGCCGGCAAACAAGCTCGTTCAGTGGATGCGCTCAAGTTACGAGCGAAACCTCGATCGATCCATCCAAAAGCCAAGCCGCATCATGATCGTCTGGGTCCTCGTAACGGCGTTGAGTGGCCTCCTGTTCACCATGACGGGCAGTGAATTCTTGCCGAGCCTGGACGAGAATAATTTTCGGATTCGCGCGACGCTACCGACGACAATTTCGCTCGAGGCGGCGACTAGTTTGGCCGGTCGAATGCAGGCGGTAGTGCTCAAGAACCCGAACGTCCAGCACGTCATTTGCTACGTCGGTCGCGCGTCGATCGGTGGAGATCCAGAGCAGGTGAGTAACTGTGAAATCTCGATTCCCCTCAAGGAACCCAAGCTCTGGGTTGGGGCACGGACAAAGGCCGAACTTGAGCAACAGTTGCGGTCCGCGCTCAGTCAGTTTCCAGGCGTGCAACTCGAATTTTCGCAAGAGCTCGAAATGCGGAACGACGAACTGATCTCAGGAATCAATACTCCTATTGCAATTTATGTGAAAGGCGATGACACTCAGGTTCTGATTTCCAAGGCCAACGAGATAGCTACACAACTCCGCAAAGTTGAAGGCGCCACTGACGTTGCGGTCGAGGACGTCGCGGGAATTGACGACCTCAACATCATCCCGGACAGAGCGACGATCGCGAGGTATGGGATCAATGTTTCGGACGTTATGGGCGTCGTTCAGTCAGCGGTAGCAGGCACACCAGCAAGCGCGATCTACGAGGGAGAAAAGCACTTCGACATTCAGGTCCGCATGAAGGTGCAGTATCGAAACAACGCGCAGGCCATCGGTAACTTGCTCGTGACGGCCGCATCGGGCCAAAAAATTCCTCTGAGCCAACTTGCATCGATACAGGTTCACCAGGGTCTTTCTGAAATTGGCAGAATTAATGCTCGCAGGCACGTCGTGGTAAAGGCGGACGTTCACGGGCGCTCAGTCGGCAGCATTGTGAGCGACGCGAAGGCACTCATCGCCAAGAATGTCAGCCTGCCCACCGGCTACGCAATCGAATATGGCGGCGCAGTAGAAGAGCTCGAGCATGCGTTGCAAACGCTGCTTTGGGCGGTTCCCGCCTCGCTTCTGCTGATCTTTATTCTGGTGTACTCCTGTTTTGGCACGTGGCGAGACTCGTTGGTAGTACTCACGACCATTCCGCTCGCAATCATCGGGGGCACGGTGCTGCTGCTGGTGCTTGGATTACCGATCTCGGTCCCGGCGATCATCGGTTACATAGCGAACTTTGGAACGGAGGTGCAGAACGGCACGATTATGGTCTCGTTCATCAATCGATGGCGACGAGAGGGGTATTCAGCGGCAGAGGCGGCATCATTTGGAGCCACAGAGCGGCTACGGCCGGAGATTTTGAGTGCGCTGATCGGTGTTCTGGCACTTTTGCCCTTTTTGCTGACCTCGGGAATCGGAGCAACGGTCGAGCGACCGCTTGCTGCTGTCGTGATCGGCGGAATTGCCCTTTCGCGGCCGCTCGCATGGTTCTTGTTGCCCACCTTATATGTGTGGCTCGATCGCACGAAGAAGGACGCGGGACCGTCGCCGACGCGCCATCTTGATCCCGTTGATTTACACGTTTTGCCTCCGGAATAGGGATGCCGGAGGCTCTTCGGCTGCTTACTTGATGCCGGTCATCGCGATGCCTTTGACAAAGTAGCGTTGGCCGACGAGGAACAGGATGATGAGCGGGATCATGACCATTACGCTGCCCGCCATCAGCAGATTCCATCGCTGTGCATTCAGCGAGTTATACGTCGACAAGCCGAGCTCAAGCGTTTGTCGATCTGCGTCGTTCAAGTAGATCAGAGGGTTCATAAAGTCTCGCCAATTGTAGATGATGGCGAAGACAGCTACCGTGGCGAGGGCGGGCTTGGACAGCGGTGCAATGACGCGGCTGAACACGACCCAATGGCTCGCACCGTCGATGAGCGCGGCCTCGTCCAGTTCGCGGGGAATACCCATGAAGAACTGCCGCAGCAAAAAGATGTTGAATCCACCGCCTCCGAAGAATGCGGGCACGATCAAAGGGAGCGGTGTATTGATCCAGTGGAACTGCTTGAAGAGCAGATACGACGGAATGGTCGTGACGATGCCAGGAAGCATCATCGTGCCGATGAGAACGATGAACAGGCGATCGCGACCGGGAAATCTCAACCGAGCAAAAGCGTACGCAACGGCACTCGCGCTCACGACGACGCCAAGCGTCGCCAAGACGGCGATCACGGCGGTGTTCCAGAACAGGTGGGTGAAGCTGATATTCGGGTTCGCCAACACCTCCGCGAAGTTCGCAAACGTGGGGTGCGCGGGCCAACTGAAGCTTGAAGTGTGCGCCAGCTCGGCTGGCGACTTCATGGCGATTGCGACCGACATGTAGAACGGAAGCATGAACACCAGCGCTCCGAGCACAAGCAATGTGACGGTGAGATACCGCGAGAATTGCTGTCCGTAGCTCAACGCGAACCTCCTTCGTAGTACACGTACCGATTGAGTCGAAATTGGGCCATCGAGGCGATGAATACAACCACAAAGAGAATCCATGCCAACGCCGACGCGTAACCCATGCGAAGGTTGTTGAACGCGGCATCGTATAGGTGGAGCATGTAGAAGCGGGTCGAGTTGTTGGGGCCGCCCTCGCCACCCGTCATGACGAAGACCTGCGTAAACGATTGGAAGCTTCCGATGAGGCCCGTTACGAAGGCGAATATGATCGCCGGGGAAACCATGGGAACGGTAACTGCCCGGAACTTGGAGACCGGTCCCGCCCCGTCAAGGGTCGCCGCCTCATAGTAGAAATCGGGAATACCCTTGAGCCCGGCGAGCAAGATGACCATGCCGGCACCTACGCCCCACGTGCTCATCATGATAAGGGCGGGCAAGGCGAGGTGCTCGTTACCCATCCAGTCCGGCAATTTTCCGCCCGGACCGACAAGGTGGCCGATCAGCGGCAGTCGCCAGGTACCGTCCGGCCCAAATAAGGCCATGTTAAGCAGACCGCCGTCGGGCTGAAAAACCTTGCGCCAGATGAGCGAGGACGCGACGACGCTAGCGAGACTTGGAAGATAGAAGAACGTGCGGTAGATCGGAACGCCCCTGATCTTAGTGTTTAGCAGGAGCGCGAGGCCCATCGCTACGCAGATCCCGAGCGGAACAGACACGAGCGTGTAGATCATCGTGACTTTTAGCGAAACCCAAAAGCGCGCGTCACGCGTGAGCGCTTCAGTGAAATTTGCGACTCCGCGAGAGCGCGCGGGAGTGATGAAGTCCCAGTCGGTGAAGCTCATCAAGAATGAAAGCAGCATTGGCCCGACGGTGAAGACGGCGGTGCCAATGATCCATGGAGACGCGAACGCAAACCCAGCTTTGGCCTCAGACTTCTGACCTCTAGTGAGCCGTTTACCTAGATCAGGTTTGAAGATCCAATAGACGAGGCCTACGACGAGCAGCAGCCCGACAAGAAAACTCGTCACCCAGTTCAGGGGTTTGAGGTTTTCCTGCTTTAGAATGTCGGACAGGCGCTCATTCGCAATGCGCACACCTTCGGTGAGCGCCGGACCGGCAGCCGCGGTGCCGTCGTAGATTGAGTCGGATTTTGTGTTTACGAGTTTGCTAACTTCCGACCAGTATTCGGCGGTTGGCGAGAAGACGACGGACTTCACCGCGAGGTGAGTTGCCATTCGGTTGTGGGGATATTGCTGGTCCGGCGGAGCATCGGGGCCGGGGATCCAAACCGGGCTGAGGGCTAGTTTCTCGATTGCCGGCTGCGCGATACCGGCTTTGGCCATTGCGATCATCCCCGGGGGTCCTGCCATCCACCGGGCCAGTTCCCAAGCTTCCTTCGGATGCGGTGTGGAGCTAATGATGCCGTAGCCGGAGCCGCCCGTCGGCCCGGCGTGGCTCACGACTCCGGTGGCGGGATCGCGATAGCCTGGGGCCTGAACGATATCCCAGTCGAAGAACTCGGCCGAGCCCGGGGGCATGGCCTTGCGGACATGAGGGACTTGCCAGATTCCGCATTGGAACATGGCAAGCTTTTCACTGATAAAAAGGTCAATAGCGGTGCTCTGAACGACCGTCGTCAACTCCGACTTGGTTGGCATCCAGTGCTTTTTGTTGCCAAGTTCCGAAACGAAGTCGTAACATTTAATGATTCGAGGGTCCGTGAAGAGGAGCTTATGGAAGGCCTCGGGATTGTCGACGTAGCGGGCGCCCATCGAGTACACGAGAGTATCTGTGAACGGTTGTGGGTCCCACGCGGAGAATCCCCACTGCTTCACTTTACCGTTCGCACCTATCTTGGTGAGGCGCTCCATGCAGGTGAGAAAGTCCTTACTCCCGAGTTCGGGGTGAGGCACGAAGTCCCAGGTCCAAGAACCGTCAGGCTGGTCAAGGCCCGCTTCCTTGAATAGGCGCTTGTTGTAGTAGATGAGGCCGATTGGCGCGATGTCGCGCGGGAGCACGTAAACCGAGCCATCGAGCGAGTGGGCGTCGACAATCGGCTTGTAATAGCCATTGATGTCGAAGTCCGGTGTGCCCGCAAAAAATTGGTTGAGCTTGAGGAGCGCTCCTCGCTTTGCGTATCGCTGAAAGTTTTCCGGATTCAGCATCGCTACGTCGGGAGCAGCGTTCGCGGCGAATTGAGCGAGTAGCTTCTGGAAGTAGAGGGTGTAATCCGCGCTTTCCAGTTTGACTTTGACGCCGGGGTGCGCCTTCTCGAATTCTTTCGTTGCGCCACGAAGGATCGTGAGCGCCTCATCGCCGTCCCAAACGACGAGTCGCAGGGTGATGTCGGCGTTGGCGACGGCCGCCGCGAGGCAGAGGCACAACATCGTGAGGAGTTTCTGAATCGGCTTCATCGCGGTTCTTTCTCTATCTTGGTTCGTTCGGCGCGTTTGTCGCTACGGTACGTGGAAATCGAGGCTCGGGGGTCCGTTATCAGTTTTCCAATCAGGCAATGCGGACCTGATTATGCTAGTCGCGGAATGCTTGGAGTTCGGCGCAGGATGAGAACGATTGGGCAGCGTTGTCTCCGCAAGCAGGAACTCCGATCACGCGCAATGCGATAAAACTGACCAATGACCTAAGCTTCAGCACGAATTGGCGGTCTCCGCGCTTCAGCCGCGAAAAGTCGCCGTTTGTGGCCGTCGTCTGTGGGTACCCGGTAAGTTCCCCGATGGTTTCCCAAGGTCCGCCGACCGCTCGTTGAATTTGAAATCGCGGCATTTTGGGGCTCGCGACGAACCAGCCGCCGTCATGGAAATTCTGGCCGTGCGTGAACACGAAGCGCTTCGCGGCCACCGGGTGGTTGACATTGACGGCAAACCAATCTTCAGTGGCCAGGCGACCGTCGTACGTAACGACATAGCTCGACGGGTCGTCGTCAATGACCGAACCGGCCTGATTTCCTCGTCGCGAGCGACTCTCCGTCCCGGCCTTTAGTAGGTTGTCGCTGGACAAACCAGCCGCAGGTAGCCAAACACGATACCGCGAACCCATCATTCCAACGTCGGCGAACGGCACGAGTGGAGTTTTGCCGTTGATCTTGAAAACCTGAGCACCCGGCCAGGTCTTCCGAGCCCCGGTGGCCGCTTGAGGCGTGACGACAATGGATTTGACCAATGGAGGCAACTTTTGGCCCACCGCTTGAAGCAGGTCATCATCGGCGGCAAGCACGAGCGGCCCGTACTTGACGGCGTACTTGCCCGCGTTTAGGTGGTCGCCCATAACGACGCTCGAATCCAGCTTTAGGTCGAGCAGGATCTGATCTCCAGCCTTCCACTTGCGGAGCCTGCCCGCGTATCCGCTCTTTATGCCCCGTAGAATTGGGGAGGATGCAATCTTTACGGAAGCGCTTGAGCACCAGCCAGGAATCCTGACTTTGACTTCGAACGGGTGCGAGGCTGTCGAAAGCAATTTGAGTCGTACATGGCCATCGGCCGGATATTTGGTATCAATCTTCAATCGCACAAGGCTGCCGTCGCGCAATTTCAGGGACGCCGTTCCAGCCTCGAGCAAATTCACGACAACCCCGGCGAGATCCGTAGTCACCGCAAAAGTCGGCAAGAGTGCAATCCCGCGCGGGCCGCTTGAAAGGCAACAGTGCCCATCCAAAGTGGAACTGTACGGCTTGGTTCCCTGCATCTGAACGTAATAGCCCCACGCCTTTCCGTCTGGTTTTTGCGCTCCAAGTAGCTGGTTGAGGCTAATGTGTTCGAGTTCATCCGCCACGGCGGCAGCACCGAAAAGGCGCAGCAACTGAATGTTGAGTTGCTCCCAAGTTACGGTCACGCACGTCTCGCCGACGTTGTTGTAGTTCGGAAGATCGAAGTCGTCGTGGAAGAGCTCCCCGTAGCTACAGGCTCCCGTGAGATACTCGCGATTCTTTCGGATGTCTAGCCAGGCGCGCAACGCAGCCGCGGCAAGTGACCTTTCTCCCGTTGTTCGATAGAGCTCCAGCGCGCCGTTCAGGCAGGACAGCATTTCGTATGCCTTGCCATTTCCGACCTTGTCTACTCGGCCAGCACCGATGAGTCGCGAAACGATATGAGGTCCGTTAGGTTGCTCCCAAGCCCTCGTGATGTAATGGCAAAAGTCTAGGTAACGCGACTCTCCGGTCAGCCGATACAGCAAGACCATGGGTTCGAGAACACTCGTCGGAGCCATGCCCACATGCGCGCCTGCCGTGATGATGTCTCGCTGGCCAGGGTCATCGCCAAACGTTTGGCAGAGTAAATCAGCCATTTTGCGACACGTAGTCAGCGGTGCCATATTTCCGGTGTATCGGATGTACGTGATAAGCCCGAGAAGGTTGTATTTGTGGGCCCATACGTCCCACTCGGTCCACCGATCTTTTTCTAGGTAGGTGCCTAAGTAGCCGTCGTCAAGTTGGCACTTACAGAGCTCGGCGGCAGTGTAATCGAGCTTCTTTCGGATGGCCGGATCGCCTGTATTCACCCAAGCTAGCGTCGCCGCGTGCAGCCATTTCCCCACGTGCTCGCCGTCCCACGACTGGCGTCCGGGACGCTTGCGATACCCTTCCAACAACCTCGCAGGATCCAACTCCCGCAGCCGATTGAAGGCGTTGGCGTCGATGCGACTTCCTAGCCAGCCCGATAGGCGGATGTTCGCCGGACTTTGGATATCTTGCACGTCGGCAACGACGCACTTGACTTTGTCGGGCACCAAGGTCGGCGCGCTGACTTGCTCAGCCCTGAGAACGAATGCAACAAACAAAGGCGATAGGATCATTTTAGGCCGGACCGCATTTTAGCCCGGCGTGAAAATTTGATGGAAACGTTAATCGACGACGAGCCCGGAAATCACTCGAAGTATGTGGTGATGACGTCGGCATTGATCTCGATCTTCGTGATCTCGAAACTTCGAGCGATCTAGGGGAATTCCTGCGGCACGGGCAGAGGTACCCTCGCCAAGATGCTGGATCTCATTTCGCTGGCCCTCACTGTGCGCACTTTGGGGCAAGACCCAATCGCGTATCCGCAAACTGCCAAGGGCACGGTCGTCGATACCCTACACGGCGTCAGTGTTCCCGACCCCTACCGTTGGCTTGAGGACGCGGATTCAAAGGAGACTAAGGCATGGGTCACGGCGCAAAACACGGTCACACAGAGATACTTAGATTCGATCCCGGATCGCTCACGGCTCACGTCCGAACTTAAGCGGCTCTGGAATTACGAGCGTTTCGGAGTGCCCACTCGAGCGGGTCGAAACTACATCTACACCAGGAATAATGGGCTTCAAAACCAGAGTCCGCTATTCGTGACCACCGATCTCGCAAAGCCGGGTCGCCTGTTGCTTGACCCCAACAAACTATCCCGGGATGGCACGGTCGCCCTGAACGGGATGTCGTTCAGCCTAGATGGACATCGTATGGCTTACGCGACGTCTGTTGGCGGTTCGGATTGGCTGGAGTGGCACGTACGAGATGTCGAATCTGGCAAAGACCTCAAAGACGTGATCAAGTGGTCCAAGTTCTCTGGAGCAAGTTGGAACCACGACGCGAGTGGCTTCTATTATTCGGGATACGACGCTCCGAAAGGCAACGCCTTACAGCAAGCTAACTACAACCAAAAGCTTTTATTCCATCGCATTGGCACGAGCCAGCGCGCGGACAAGCTCATCTTTCAGAGGTCAGACCACCGCGAGTGGGGGTTCGACGGCACGGTCACCGAGGATGGCCGCTACCTCGTTATCACCCAGTGGAACGGTACCGAGCGGGAGAATCGGATTTTCCTGCTCGATCTGCGAGCGAAGCAGACGGTACCGCAGGATCTGCTCGTAAAAAACGACGCAGCGTACCAATACCTAGGGAACAACGGCAAGCATTTATTCTTCAAGACCGACAACAACGCACCGAACAGCCGAATTATTGATGTGCTCGCAGAAGACCGGGGCCCTAAGAAGTGGCGGACGGTCGTGCCGGAGGGTAAGGAAGCAATCGAGGCGGCCAGCATCGTCGGCGATTCGCTCTATGTATCGACGTTGAAGGACGCGGTGACGGAAGTGCGGCAGTTCGCTTTGAACGGCAAACTCATTCGAAGGCTGAATCTGCCTGGGCTCGGCACTACGTCTGGCTTCGGGGGAATGAGGTCTGACCGGGAGACTTTTTATACTTACACGTCGTACGCCGTGCCCCCTCGAATTTATCGGTTGAACGTCAAGTCAGGGGCGTCGAGTCTGTATCGAAAGCCGGCGACAAAGTTCGACTCAAGTCGTTATGTGACGACCGAGAAGTTCTACCGAAGTGCGGATGGCACACGGGTCCCGATGTTCATCACTTCGCGACGCGGAGTTCAGCTTGACGGCCAAAACGCGACGCTGCTGACGGCGTATGGTGGGTTCAATGTTTCGATCACACCTTGGTATTCGCCGCGCATCGCCCAGTGGCTAGACATGGGCGGAATTTATGCTGAGGCATGTATCCGTGGAGGTGGTGAATACGGCAAGGCTTGGCACGACGCCGGTCGGCTCAAGAACAAGCAACACTGCTATGACGACTTCATTGCCGCAGGCGAGTACTTGATCAAGTCGGGCTACACGAGCACGCCTAAGCTGGCAATCGAAGGGGCTTCGAACGGTGGATTGTTGATCGGCGCGGTATTGAACCAACGCCCTGACTTGTGGGGAGCAGCCTTGCCAGAGGTTGGCGTGATGGACTTGCTAAGGTTCCACAAGTTTACGATCGGTTGGGGCTGGAAGAGTGATTTTGGCGATCCGGACAAGGCAGAAGACTTTGCGTACATCTACAAGATTTCACCGCTACACAACATTCGGCCGGGAACCAGTTATCCTCCGATTCTTGTGACGACAGGCGATCACGATGACCGCGTAGTGCCCGCGCACTCTTTCAAATACATAGCGACGATGCAAGCGGCCCAAGCAGGAACGGCGCCAGTGCTCATTCGGATTGAAACGTCCGCGGGTCACGGCGGCGGCAAGCCAACTCAAAAGCAAATCGAAGAAGCCGCGGACGAGTACGCCTTTCTTGTCCGGAGCTTGGGAATGTCCACCGGTAAATAAGTTGACCTGACTAGCGGCTAGAGACAGTTAGCTTCGCAAACTCTGGTTTCGTGTCAAGTAGGATTTGCAGGATCGCCGCTCGGGATGCGTCAGACAGCGGACAGGAGACCTCGCGGTCGTCGGGCTTCGACAGGATATGAAGCACCCGCTGTAGCAACTGGGTGCGAGTAACCGTTGGCAACTGATCGAAAGTCTTTGAGTAGATCAGCGGGCTGCACGGGTATTTGAAGAGTCGGGTCTTGAGGTCGAATTCGCCGAGAGATCGACCCGTGTGATCGGCGGGCATTCCGACTGCGAATTTTTTGATGAAATCAGTTGTGCCCTGGACAGGAGCGGTGAGTCTTACATCATCGCTACACAAGAGGACGTTTGCGATTCTATCAATGTCAGGCGTCGTCGTCAGCGCAGCCTGAGTCAGAACGTTCTGGACGTCGAGCTGGTGCTCCATCGTCATCAGGGCAACGATGTCCGAATCTGCTGAGCGATAACGGGACGGGTCAAAGAACCGCCGCAGCGAAGTCAGATTTGCACCTCGGTCGATGTCGATGTGATAGGACTCGTCCGTGCCAACGGCGATTTCGTTGCCCATGTGCCGCTGGCTCCCATGGGTGCCGCTCACATACCATCCGCCCCAACGGTTCCTTAGGGGAGTGTCTGGTCCGACGCGTACGGCAGGTGCGAACGGACGTGGATATCCGGCCTGACTCGTAAAAACCGAGTTTGCAAACAGGCCCGGCGAGCGGTAATTGCTTCGGCGACCGTGGCATCGAACGCAATCGCGGGGCTCGACTTCGAGCGCCGGTACCGGCTTGGCCGTGTTATGCAGCGCGTAAAAAATTACGCCGCGCCGAGGGTCGATGCTCGCAATCTCGATAAGCGGAGCAACCGGTATCCAACCGACATAGGTGTCGGCGTTGAAGTAAATCGCGCGCGGCGTCTTGCGTGTAATGAAGTCGGTTTGAAGGCTCGTCTTGGAAAATACGAGCACTTGACTGCTGGCATCGATCGAGAGCTCCTTGAGCAATGCGTCGAGATATCCGCGCTTCGGTTCGTACGCGAGCGTGAGGTTGCCGGTCGCTAGGCGCTCGATGATCGACGCGACGGGATCGGTAGAGGGAGGTTTTGCCCACGGTGCGATGACGGCGATCGGCAATGCGGTCGCGATCGCGACGGCGAGTCCCCCTACTTGAAAGTGACTGGATTTCATTGCCTGCGGGAATGTACCTTGCGCATCTGACGTTAAGCCTTTCTACGGTACGGTTGAGGAGTTGAACTCGTTTGTCATGAACTTCGGGGCGGCGTTTCGAAGCTTGAGTGAGCAGCGGACGCGCGCAGCGCTTAGCGCGCTAGGCATCTTGGTTGGATGCGTCGCAATCGTGCTCCTTCGGAGCATTGCGGTCGGAGTTCGCGCCGATGTTACGAATCAGGTCCATGACCTCGGAGTGAACACGCTCGTCGTGATCCCTGGACGCATTTCGGAGGGCACATTCAACCCGAATTTGAGCGGCGCGAGCTACCTTTCGGAAGCAGACGCGAAGCGGTTGGCAGCCGTCTCCGGGGTCGTGCGCGCGGAGCCATTTACCTTCGTCGGTGGAGGCATCAGGGTGGGATCAAATATGGCGACACCCATGCTCGCCGCTTGCACTCCGGGTTGGTTCGCGATGAGGCCGGTCACGATGCGAGAAGGTCATACCTTTAGCACCGGCGAAGAACTTGGCAACTGGGTAGTGCTCGGGTCGATAGCTAAAGAAAAGCTGTTCGGCTCCCAGCCTTCTGTGGGAAAGCAGGTTCTCGTCAACGGCAAGCCGTACCGAGTAATCGGCGTCACTCAGGATTCGAAGCAAGAGCAGAGCATGTTCTCGATGGGAGGTCTCCAAAACCTCGTTTACATCTCTTACCAGTATCTCAAGACCATTCAGCCTGACCTGCAAACCGATCGGATCATGGTTGAAGCCTCGACCGCTGCAGAGCCTAAGGCCCTGCTGAAGCGCCTTGATGCTGAGTTGGGACGCACGCTGGACAAGCAGCAATATCAGGTGTTGACCCAGGAAGACCTGCTCGGACTTGTGTACAAACTGATGGGCATTCTCACGTGGCTGCTGACGGGTCTGACTTCGATCGCGCTTTTCGTTGGGGGCGTCGGCATCATGACAGTGATGCTCATGTCGGTGAACGAGCGTGCGAAGGAGATTGGCATCCGAAAGACGGTGGGGGCGCGTCGGTCGGACGTGTTTTTGCAGTTCCTCTTCGAGGCGGTTTTTGTGTCTTTGTTGGGAGGCGCCGGGGGTCTTCTGTTAAGTTACTTCGCCGCGTGTGCCTTGACGAAGTACACACCAGTCAAGCCGATGATCACGCCAGGGATCATCGGCTTGGCGATTGGCGTGTGTGTTGGCGTCGGCGTGGTTTTCGGGTTGATTCCTGCAGTTAATGCGTCTCGCAAGAATCCGGTCGAGGCGTTGCGGATGGAGTCGTAGGTGAATGTAGGGTGCGGCGTATCGCCACGGCAAGCATCGTTTATTGAATGGAGATTTGGGATCTAAGTGTCTAGGCGGAGCGCTAAAACCCTGCCGTTTCAGGCTGCGAGAGATAGGCGAAGACGATTACGCGGTGGCGGACGCCATGCTCGACATAGGTCGTAGCGAGCAGGCACCGGGAGTTGAGTTCGACGATGGGCCGCTTCAGAATGTGCCAAATCGTTGAGGTCGCACGACCGATTCCGGACTCGCGGTGAACGTCGACGGCTAACTCAAACCCCATGCGAGTCAGTTCCCTTGGGAGCAATTTGAGGCTGACCGATTGCCTCGACGTTGGAGGGCCAAACGTCGTCGTCACTTCGGCGGCCTTGCCGGCAATAGTCCGAATGGTGGGTCCCATGACGTGCACCGCTTTGCCTTGAGTCACGAGGGAGTCCAGTTGCTTTGTTGTCAACTCGTCGACGCCGTAGCCGACCATGTCGTCATCACTCACGATGAGCTTTCCGGCAGAGATTTCAACCGGCGCGGAGATCGGCACCTCATAAATCCCGGTATGTAATTCGAGCAAGCTCGTCCTAGCCTGGGAGGAGAGGAGCAGGCCAGCAACGGTCCAAGTCAGCATATTCAAACAGACGTCCCGCTGCGGGAAACGCTGCATAATCCAAGGTAATGCCCATACAAACGGGTGAACTCGAAACAGCCGTGTTGGTTTACATCAACGAGGACGAAGCCGAAGATGTGGTCGTAGAGGAAGAGCTTTACGGTCTCTGCGAAGCTGCGCTCGTGCAACCGGTGGCGGAGATTCGACAGCGGCTCGCCCGGCCGTACAAAGGAACGTTTGTGGGCACGGGCAAGGTCGAAGAAATCGCGATGCTCGCCACGGAGTCCAAAGCAGACCTCGTTTTGATCGATGGCGAAGTGAGCGGCATGCAGCAACGCAATCTCGAAGAGGCGTTTGGCTGCAAGGTGGTAGATCGGACCCAACTTATTCTCGATATATTTGCGCGTCGCGCGAAGACTCGAGAAGGCATGTTGCAGGTTGAACTGGCTCAGCTCACCTATATGATGCCGAAGCTGATGTCGGTTTACACAAAGTTCGAGCGACAGAAGGGTGGCATCGGCATGCGCGGACCGGGCGAAACCAAATTGGAATCCGATCGCCGATTGATTCGCGACAAGATTTCGCACCTCAAAGTTGAAATCGAAGACGTAAAGCGCGTGCGAGATCAGCAACGAACGAGTCGGCGAAAGAATCCATTTCCGTTCGCATCGATTGTTGGCTACACAAGCGCAGGCAAGTCTACGCTGATGAATCGGCTCGTTGGGACGGACCTTTTGGCGGACGCAATGCCATTTGCAACGCTTGATCCGACGACGAGACGCCTCGACTTGCCCGACGGGTACGCAGTCTTCATGACGGACACCGTCGGCTTCATCCGGCACCTCCCTACGCATCTCGTCGCCGCGTTCCAGTCGACGCTCGAAGAGGCAACATTTTCGGACTTCATTCTCCACGTGATCGACGTTTCGCTCCCGCACTGGGAGATGCAGCGCGACGCTGTTCTCGAAACGTTGATCCGGCTCAAAGCCGATGCGAAGCCGACGATCACGGTCTTCAACAAAGTGGACGCCGCGCACGATCCAATAGGCATTCGGCGCATCGCGGCGGAGTGGCCTGATTCGGTAGCAATTTCGGCCCTGACCGGTGAGGGAATTGACGACCTTCTCGAAGCGATGAAGCGCCAAACGAAAGAGCTTCTCGGTTACGTGAAGGCGATCGTGCCGTATTCCGAGTCGAGCCTCGTGCAGTCTTGTTTTGATTTTGGCCGCGTGCTAAGCCTCGAATATCTCGAAAATGGCATCGCCGTTGAGGCGGAACTCGTGGCTGAGATGCGCGGGTTGCTCGCCAAGTATGCGGTTGCCTGAGCCATGTCGAAAACCTATCTCACTACGGACCGCGTGACACTTCGAAGGTTTGAAGAGAAAGATGTAATCCCGCTGCTCGAAATGGACCTCGATCCGGCGGTCAGTAAATACCTGGACAGCGAAAACCCGATGACGCTTGAGCGCGAGCAAGGCTTTGTTGACTACGTCATCGAAAAATATCCGGAAGGACAACCTTTCGGGTTCTGGATTGCCCAACTGCACGACGGCACATTTCTCGGCTGGTTTCATTTTCGGCCGCACCGCAAAGATCCGCAATTTATCGAACTTGGTTATCGGCTTTGTCAGGCGCATTGGGGCCGAGGGTACGCGACGGAAGTGAGTCGGGCCCTGATCGAAAAGGGATTCCGTGAAGACGGAGTTGAAGTGGTTGTCGGAGAAACGTTGGCAGAGAATCTTGGCTCGCGACGGGTTATGGAGAAAGCGGGGATGATTTTTGCGTTCGAGTTCCTTTATGACGATCGCCTGCGTGCGGTGCGTTACCAGCGGGATCGTCCTTGAGGCTTGACGAGTGGCTTCGAATCGCTGACTTGCGGCTTCAACTCGCAGGAATCGACTCCTCTCGACTCGACGCACAAGTGCTGGCGGCGCATGTACTCAGAGTGGATCGGACATGGTTGTTCGCGCATCCGGATCATGAGTTCAACGAGTTGGCGGGAGAGACCTTGCTGCAGCGACGCGAGCGCCGCGAACCCCTCGCCTACATCGTTGGCTATCGCGAGTTCTATGGCCGCCCCTTCGGCGTCTCAACGGCAACGCTGATACCTCGTCAAGAAACGGAAACCCTTGTTGAAGTCATCCTACGCCAAAAGCTGCCACCGGACGCACGCATCCTGGATGTCGGCACGGGCTCCGGATGCATTGCCATCACCCTTAAACTTGAGCGACCAGATTGGGACGTCACGGCAATCGATATCTCTCCAGAGGCGCTGAGTGTGGCTTCGGTAAACGCAAGATTTCTCAACGCAGATATCCGCCTCGTTCACAGCGACGGCACGAATGCTCTCCTCGGAGAGACCTATGACTTGGTCGTCTCCAACCCGCCGTACATCGCCGATCACGAGGTCTTAATGCCGGAGGTTGCGGACTACGAGCCACGGTTGGCTCTGTTTTCTGGAATGAGCGGATTGGAATTCTATGAGCGTTTAGCCGAGCACGCTAAGTCGCACGTGGTAGACGGCGGGCTGGCGATCTTGGAAGTTGGGCACTTGCAAGCGCAGTCTGTTCGCGAAATTTTTGAATCACACGGTTGGACGTGGCTCGAGACAGTCCCCGATTTGGCCGGCATCCCCCGAGTCGTGGTCGCTATGCACAGCTTCGAATGAGCCATAATTTGCATAGATGGAGATCGTTGTTCCTGACGAATTCAAGCAGTTCTACGTTCAAAACGCAGAGCGCCCAGTCGTAAAAATTCCCAATCCTGTTTTACGACAGCCTGCGATTCCGGTTAACAAAATCTCGAAGAAGACGCAGTTGCTTGTGGACGAAATGCTCCGAGTGATGAAGAAAGCAAACGGAGTCGGCCTAGCCGCTCCGCAACTGGGGATCGGGCTTCGAATCTTTGTCATGGCCCCATCGGGAATGAAGCCGGTTGCCCTAATCAACCCCAAGATCGTTTTGAGCGAAGGTGAAGAGGTGGGAGAAGAAGGTTGCCTCAGCATCCCTGGCCTCTACGGGGACGTCAAGCGCGCGCGCGCGGTGCATGTGGAAGCATTCGATCGACGAGGTCGAGAATTGGTCTTCGAGCTTGAGGGCATGCACGCTCGGGTTGCTCAGCATGAGATTGACCACCTCGATGGTGTGCTCTTTATTGACAAGGTTGACCCGGCAACCCTGCACTGGATGAGTCCCGAGCACTCTTCCGGCGAAGACGACTAGCTAAAACGACCCGCGACTTGCGGTTATTTTGCAAATCTAGACGCGTCTGCGTCGGAATCTGGAAATGTTTGTCAAAATAGAATTGCGCTTGGGAATCCAGCGTATGGAATTAAGAACAAGATGATTACTCTCACCGATCGTGCGGCGTCCGAACTCAAAGAGCTGATGGAAGGACAAGATCGCGGAAATGCGGCGCTTCGCGTATGGGTAGCGGGCGGTGGATGTTCTGGGCTTTCATACGGCATGGCTCTTGACGACAACGATCCCGAAGAAGGCGATCAGATTTTCGAGCACGCAGGCATCAAGGTCGTTATCGATGCACTTAGCCTGGGATACATGGAAGGCGCGAGCGTCGATTTCGTCGAAGACACGATGGGCGGCGGATTCAAGATTGAGAACCCGAACGCGACCTCCAGTTGCGGCTGTGGTAGTTCGTTCAAGACCGAAGGTTCGGGCGGCGGATGCGGCAGCGGTTGCGGCTGTAGCAAATAGGTCTCGGGCGATTATCGTCCGTTCTCGGCTGAATTAGATTAGACGGTCGCGACCCAGAGGCCGCGACCCGTCAACACTCCGTCTAGACGAGTGACATTGAGTCCTGCCTTGACAAACGCTGCTTGATACTCATCGTCTGTGAAAAGCGTTAGGCGATGCTGTTCCACGAAATAGTCGACCTTGTCGGCGGTGCCCGCGAGGCAGTGCATCTCAAACACGCTCACGTTGCCTTCGAGTTTCGTCGTCCCGATACGCGAAAGTTTGAGGTGCGGATGGTCGGCAACGGTCATGGAAACGTGGCCAACCAAGTAGGCTTCCGGCTTTAGCCAAGCCTCGATCGCCAAGACTCCTCCCGGTCGTACGTGGCGAGCCATATTCGCGACGGCCTCATTTAGGCCTTTGACATCAGGCATGTATCCGACGGAGCTAAAGAGACAAAGGCACGCGTCAAACAGACGCCCAAAGTCGAATGTGCGCATGTCGCCGGTAAGGAATTCGGCGGCGGGGACGGCAGTTCTGGCGGCGGTCAACATGTCTTCCGAAAGGTCAACTCCCGCGACTTTGTACTTAGAAGCGAGAAGGCTCAAGTGCTTTCCGGTTCCACACCCGACATCCAGGATGCTTGCACCGGCCATCAGACCCCGCTCGGCGAGTAGAGATTCGATCTCTTGCGCCTCTGCAGCGTAATCTTTGAAGCTATACAGCGCGTCGTAGAATTCTGCGAGGCGGCCGAAACTCACGACTTCTTCTTGCCCTGATCCAGGTTGTGCATCGTGCCCATCAAAGTCTTTTCGGCCTGGCCGATGTTGCCAGATTGGATTGCTCGCAATGCCATCGTCACTTCCTGAGCTTCGGCGGTTCGGCCTTCGGCAGTGAGCAGCATTTGCGTCTTCTGCAGTTCCTGCACAGCACCCATCTGGGTGATCATGCCGGTTTTGAGACCCATTACC
The DNA here is from genome assembly GCA_038230855.1 of Fimbriimonadales bacterium. GTDB lineage: Bacteria > Armatimonadota > Fimbriimonadia > Fimbriimonadales > Fimbriimonadaceae > Fimbriimonas. Next base: position 18,469 of record JBBRML010000049.1, read on the forward strand.
GTCTTCTCGACGACTCGAGAAGCGAGCGCCAACTGGGAAGCGCCTTGAACGCGGGGGTTCGGCGCGACGGAGTAACGCGCGGTATCGGCAGTGAATTCGATCACGAAGTCCACATCTTGGGTTTGAGTTCCGCCAGCAAGCAGATCTTCGTAGGTTAGGCGGCCAGATGCAACGCGGTAGTGGCCGAGTGGGTGATTGGAGAAATCAAAGTCGAACACCTGCTCGATCGTTACCCCTCGCTCAAGGTCGGCGAGTTGAACTTGCGTTGAACCGCTGGAAATAGCATTCGGCGCACGCATGGAGACCCATCGGGCGACCTTGACATCCAGCTTGAGGTTCCGGGCGACGACGGTCATGAGCTTTTCGAGTTCTTGACGGAACACTTCAGGAATCATCTCCGGCCGGGGAATATAGTAGTAGTTCCCTCCCGCACGCTTCGCCATGGACGCCAGCAACTCCTCGTTGTAGTCCGGACCGAATCCTAGGAACGTACAGGTGATGCCGCGATTCTTAATATCGCCGGCGTGGGCAACAAGGGCGGAAAAATCCTTGATCCCTGCCGTGGGATCGCCGTCGCTCAGGACAACGATTCGGGTAGCGCGACCGGGGTCGGTGATGCTCAATACCTGCTGCGCGGCCAGCGCGATGCCGTCGTAAAGATTTGTTGTGTTGCCCGGCTGCAGGCGTTGAATGCCATCTTTGATCAGTTGCTTGTTCGTCACGCGCTGCGGCGCCATCAAAACATCGACGGTCTCTTCAAACGTGACGATGCTAAGGACGTCGTTCGGAGAGAGCATGTCCACGACATACGCGCAAGCCTGCTTCGCGTAGTCGAGTGGTGGTCCTTCCATCGAGCCGGACCGGTCGATTACAAGGCAGAGGTTCATGGGAGTGCGACCGACGCCCATCCCCATCGTAGGCGTGCCGGCACCGACAATTTCGAGTAGGAACTGCTCGCGGGCCGGGCCATTTGCCATCGTCGCTTCGCGGCTAGGAGTCAACTGCACGGTCAATGCTTGAGTGGGGGCCAAAGGAGCCATCGCGGACGTACGCATCGGGTCGAATCCGCCCATCGCCTGGGTGCGATTGGGGTCGGTACCGATTGGCGCTCCCGTGAGCATCGTGCGGTTAGGGTCTAAACGTGTCGTTGGGTCCATAGCTTTCAGTTCGTTTCCACTCGGAAAGTAGTTGATCCGATCTTTATCATATCGCCTGGCGAGGCATTCGCTTGTGAGACGCGTTGGCCATTCACGTAAGTTCCGTTTGTACTCCCTAAGTCGGAAACTGCGACGCCGATCGCCCCTGGTGTAAGAGATGCATGACGCCTAGATGCCGCGGTATCAAAGGCAAGCGAAATTGTCGCGCTTTCGCGTCCGACTTCGACGGGGACGGAAATTGGAAATCGTTGCCCGAGCAGCGGTCCGTCGAGGGCTACTAAGACGTATCCGGATGCGGCCGCTTGGGGCCCGTACGCCTGAGTTGGCATCGACGGAACGGCCATTCCCTGCGTCGGCATCGGAGCGTGAGGCATAAAGGCCGCAGGTGCTTGCGGAACCTGACCTGGATTGTACGCCTGGCCGTGCATCGCTTCGGGAGCACGCTGCGGCGCGGGCTGGTTTTTCTCAAGGAAGTACAGTTGGAAGCCTCCAATTTGAATCTGCATTCCGTGGGCGAGCGCGACCTGCTGGATGCGCTGACCGTTCACATAGGTTCCGACTGGGGTACCGGCATCGGTGAGAATGTATTGTCGACCCTGACGGACGATGGATGCGTGGACGGGGCCGACGTTGGCGTCGCCGAACAACGGCACGTGGGCCCCTTCGTTGCGACCGATATAGGTCGGCGAAGTATCGATGGACCACTCTTTGCCTTCGTTCCTTCCCAAAATGAGCTTCAGCCAGGCGCTCCGCGAGAACCGCTCCACGAGACCGATGAAGAGCCCGATCATCGCGCCAAGCACGACGGCGGTCACGGCGCGCGAGGGCGTGCCGACCTCACCGTTCGAGACGCCACGGGACGCTAGCATGGCCTGCCCAAGACCAGCGCCGATCACATCAAACACGGATCCACCGATCGCGGCGCCGATGATGCCGCCGATCGCACCTTGAACCACGCGTTTGGCGGTGAGCGAACTAGCACCAATCGCCGCGCCGAGAAGGCAACCAATGGGGGCAAAAGCGACCATTCGAGCGATAACCTGCTTGACGAAATTGCTATTGTCGACGAACACGCCGGGTCCGAAGATTCCGCTCACAAGCCCGCCGCCGATCGAGTGACCGAGTGAGGCCCCGACCGCGCCAAATAGGACGCCGAGCCCGAGACCGCGCAGGGTGTGAATCTTTCCGCCCCGCGAAAACCCATCGACAAAGCCGACTGCTCCGCCGATGAACGCGCCGAGCACGAACATAAACATCGCTTCCCAGCCCGGCCAGGCAGGATCCATCACGGAGCGAGGAGCGAACGGTTCCATGATCATCCAGCCAATTAAGCCAGCGATCCCGCCGACGAGAAACTTGAAGAGGACTTGGCCCATTTGTCAGGCCTCGTATCGGAACTTGATCGCTCCGAACTGTACGTTGTCGCCAGGAGTAAGGACCTGCTCCGCGGTCAAGCGCTGGCTATTCACATAGGTGCCGTTGGTGCTGCCCGTATCGCGCACGACGATGTTTGATCCGTTCTTTGTTACAAGCGCGTGATTTCTCGACACCGTGCTTTCTCCCGCCAGGCTGAGCCACAAGCCGAGTTCTCGACCGACAATGGATTCACCCTCAGGGATTTCCACGGCATCGCCGGATTCCATCACCAACCGCGGTGCACCGCCGCTGACGTACGACGGCGTAAATGGCGTGGCAATCGGGGAGGCGGAGAGCGGAGTCGGCGCAGAGTCGTCCAACACGATCTTCTGGGGCGGCTGTGGTGCGGAAGGAGCGATAGGAATGACACCTGAGGGAATGGCTCCAGGATCGTCACCTGGGGTCGGGATCTGGACGCCCATCTGAGTGAGCTTCGCATTTACGACGTCTGTGTTCTTCTTGTAATACTGGACGGCGAACCAACCGATTCCCGCAACGATCGCGATTCCGAGGATCCCGCCAAATAGGCTCCCTAGAAAGTTGCCGCCGCCTTCGTTACGCTTGGTTTGGGGCTTTTCGGCGCCGGAGGCACCAGTTGTGCCTTCTGATTTTTGATCGAGTGGAGCTGACCCGGTATCTGACTTCGAGACCGCCGAATCTGGTTGCCGCTTCGCGTCGCCGACAGTATCAACCTTGCCAGGGATCGCGATTCCGAGCACGGGTTCGGCGTCCTTGCGGGCGAGGCCCAGACTGAAAACCTGAGTGATCGGATCGCCGCCTTTGAACTTGACGGTCACCTTTTGGCTGCCTGCTTTGACCGCAAAAAAACTAACTTGCCCATTGCTGGAAGGAGAGACAATATCGTTGAAAGAACGACGACCGTCGTTGAGATCTACAACAGCAGATGCGACGGGCTTGCCGCCATTTTCGACACGGATTTTGACGGTCGCGATATCTATATAATCCGCGGCCTTGACGCTCCACCCGTTTTTCATGTCTCGAAGCATCTTTGATGCGAGATTGCCGGTCTGCCGATCCCAGATAAATACGGCATCGGTCTCAGCGCGCCCAGCAGTGGGCAATTCGTAGCTGAGCAGCTTCGTCCGTGTCGCGTCTTTTGGAGCTTCTTGAGGCAGGCCTTTGGTGATCCAAACTTGATGATCCCCTGAACTCTCGAATGTGATTGGAACGGTACTTTGCGCACCGGCAAGGGCCGCAAGGATGAGACAGACGGCGGAGCAGATTGTTCGGATCATCGGTGTTCGACTAGTTTACAGCGCGCCCTCGGCAAGGCATCTGCAACTTCGTGCGCCAGGTATCCAATATCGCCGATCTCGTCATGACACAGGTCGGCAGCAGCGCCGTGCCAAAAGGCCCCTAACACCGCCGCTTCAAAACTAGACCGACCCTGCGCGAGCAATGTTCCGATCACCCCGCTGAGGACGTCCCCCATCCCACCGGTAGCCATGCCGGAGTTACCGGTTGAGTTAACGGCGAGAGGCTGACCGGGAGCCGCAATTAGCGTGTACTGGCCCTTCAAGAGGAGCGTGCACCCAAATTTCATCGCACCGGTCCGAGCGGCCGTGAAGCGGTCGAGTTCAACGCCGGCGGTTGGACACCCGAGGAGCCGGGCGAGTTCGCCAGGATGGGGGGTGAACACGTTGTCGCCTATAGGGGGTTGAATGCCTTGCGCAATCGCGTTTAGGGCATCGGCGTCGATGACGGCGGGAGAAGTGTTGGCTTTGAACTCTCGGATCATTTGTGCTTTGGCGACGGCGCTGGTCGTGAGGCCCGGACCAAACACCGCGGCGTCAAACTTCCGATCAAGTCCAAACGTCACTTCCGGCAAGTTCGCGCTGACCGAGTTACGGACCGTTTCTTCCGTTTCTAGGGCGACAATTCCCGCGCCAGCTCGCAGCGCTCCGCGTGCACAAAGGTGGGCGGCACCGGGATATGTGGGGCTTCCCGCTAAAATTTTGAGCGCGCCGGACGCGCCTTTGTTGGCGTTGCGCGACCTCGCGGGCAAAAGCGAATTAGCCCACGCGGCATCGACGAAGCGCATGTTCGTCGGTGATTTAAGCAGTTCTTCGGGCAGGCCAATCGTATCAACCGACCACTCGCCTGCAGCATCGCGGCCTGATGATTGGAACAGAAATGGCTTGGGCCGACCGAACGTAACCGTGCAGTTTGCGTGTACGAACGCTCCGGCACCGTGCCCGGTGTCGGTGTCGATTCCCGACGGAATGTCGACAGCGATAACAAGGTGGGCAGCGTTGTTGATCGCAATGACGCACTCTTCGGTGGGGCCGCGCGGCGCACCCGTTGAACCTGTGCCAAGCAAGGCGTCCACGACAACATCGGACTCGGCAAGGGTCGCGGAGAGGTCGCGCCACTTGGACGAGATGGCAAAGTGAATCGGTACGCCCGCGGATGATGCGTTTTCGTAGGCTTCCCGCGCGTCGTCTTTGAGTTCGTTCGCTGACTCAGCGGTGCAGAAGCACGTCGAGATGAAACCCTCCGCTTGTGCGAGCAGGGCCACTAGGAAACCGTCGCCACCGTTGTTGCCTTTGCCACAGCAAACTGCTATTCGTGCTCCTACTTGCGCGTTAGCAGCGATGCAGCTAACGACGGCGGCACTCGCCGCTCGCATGAGTTGCTGGGAAGGGATGCCGCACTCGTGGATCGCCCTTCGGTCCAATTCCCTGCTCTCGGCGGCGGTTGCGATCCACATCAGTACGACAAGTATTCACCAAGTTCGCTTCAGGCCCCGTTCGTGGATCGCGCGACGTTGGCGCAAGTTACTGACCGGGAGGTCGTTTTCAAATAACAAGGTAACGTTCGAGACACAGGGTCTCCTGGGGAAAGCTAATGATTGGGGCGACGATAATCGCTATTTTTGCTACGAGCGCGCACCAAAGCGGACAGGCGACTCAGCTGCCCATCGAGCAACTACGGTCCCCGCAGTCGATTATCGCGGAGCTCTACTCAAAAGATCCGTATATGCTCGCGGACGCCAAAGAGCACGAGTTTGTGAACTCGGTACTTGGCTACATACACGACAGTCCGAAGTTAAAGAACGAAATTGCGGCCCAAAAGTGGCTCGACTTGATTGACGTGATGAATGCGGTTCCTGCGCGGCCGATGCGGGGGGCTTTTGGCGGGTCGATGCCACAACCGATCGCTTCGTTCGCGACCGTTTTCGCCGCGTTGCCTGAGCCGCGAGTCTGGCCAACGATCGAGCGAATTGTCGGATCGATGCCCGAAAGTACGTCCAGTGCAGCGCTACGGATGCTTTTTGCCCGACTGCGCGGCGATGACGGTGCCTTGACTCACGAACTGGATCGCATCGAGGCCGCAGACGCGGCAAAGCCGGAGGGTCAACGCGGGTACGACTCGTTCGTGGGAGACATGCGGCAAAGCGTGCTTGCTCGATCTCACAATCTGACCGCACAGATCGTCGCTTTCGAGCGCGAAATTAAATCGAAAGACCGCGGACGCACGCCACCGCTGCCGGATATCGCGACCCGTATGCCTGCGGGCGACGCCGAAAAGGTCCTCCTGAGAATTCTCAAGGAGACGAAGCAGCCTCTGTATTTGACTGGTGCCGCAACGGTCTCCCTTGCTAAGCAAGTCGCCGTTGGTCATATTGCGGAAATCACGAGGCCACCTTGGTGGCTGGTCTCGCGTTGGGATGATTCGCCTTTCGAAATGGCTCTCTTACGTCGGTATGGCGAATCCAGCCTCCAATCGGGTGACGAGAATTCGACCGCTCAAACGCTTTATTTCGCTCGATTGCTCGGCGACGGCCGAATCAAAGAGTGCGCACAGTTTGTTGGCAAATTTGAACGATTGCCGAGCCTGGACATTTCATCCGAGCCGCAAACGTCTCGGCGACAGACTGCTCACCTCTTCGACGCCATCGGCGCACTCCAAGCAATAGCTCCACCTCGCCACGCCGCCGCAATGTGGGGCCTATACGTCAGTGCCGCGAAGTTATCGGGCCACGCCAAGCTCGCGGCAAATCGAGTGCAGAGCATTGCCCATAACCCGAAAACCCCGATAAAAACTCGGTTGGAATTGTTCCCGCAGCTATGGGACTTGCACGCCTTTATGGGTGACAAGGCCGCCGTCGCGCGCGACCTCATCGACTACGGTGAACTGCCACGAACGAAGGACGATGCCGATGCGCGCGACTACTCGTTTTTCAACGTGGCACGCCTCCTTGGGAACCCTTCACTACTAAAGGTCGCGACAGCACTCCAAGTGAAATCTGGAAGTGCGTTGCGCGACGAAGATTTCTTACGATCGCTCCACCTCGAAGAGCGCTACGCGGAGTTAGAATCCATGATCCTTGAAGGTCTGGCACACGAGAGCAACTTGATGTACGCTGGACCTGAGTACGGTGAGCGCCTCGCCGATATCTACGACGCGGCGAACCGTCCACGGGACGTGTTGAAGCTACTTGCTGAATATCCGTATTGGTCGACAACAAGCCTCGGTGAGGTGATCGCTGCACGCAGACTGGCTCTCGGGCAGTATCCAGGTCGTAGACCATCCGACCTTCCACTCGTCGCAGCGCGTGCAGCCGCTGCAAACGGGAATCGCATTCTAGCGATCCAAATCGTCAAGGAAATTCTGACGGCAGACGACAGTTGTGACGCCGCCTACCGCATGCTCAACACTTTGGAGGGCGCCGCTGCGAATTCGACTTACTACGCTCTGATCCAGGCAAATCCGATGCACATGCGCCCGCTGATCTGGAAAGGCAAGCTGGCTCTCGACACAGGAAACCTTCCAGAGGCAGAAAGATTGCTGCGCGCGGCAATTGCGCTTGACCCAATGGACACTAGTGGTGCAATCGGAGAACGCCAAGTGGGGTACGGCGTGCTCGGCACTATCCTCGCGCGGCGCGGCCAAGCCAAAGAAAGTACGGCTAGTTTTTGCAGAATGCGCTCAGCCAAGCTGCTGGTGCTTGCGGAGCAGTATCGACTCGCGGGTCTGATTCCCCAATTTAGCGAACTTACCTCGGCTGCGGTTCAATTGGCACCCACGGATTCAACGGCATTGAAAGCTTATGCCGAATCACTGGATCAACTCGGGCGGTTCTCCGAAGCTGATGTACTAAATCAGCGGTATCTGCTTGCCCTGCCGCTCAACATCGGTCCGGCGACCGACTTGGAGTACTTCGAAGACGCTAACAATCCATATTTTCAACAGATCTATCGTTCGACTCCGTCCATGTTTGCGTCGAGAAGTAATGCGGCGTATGCGAACGTGCGAGGACTTTTCGCGATAAGAATGGGACGGTTGCAGACCGCAGGCATCAAGTTTAGGGAAGCGCTCGGCCACGAACCGAACTCTGTCATTGCGCTTTCGGGTATTCAATCGCTGGGAGGCGACGGATTCACTTCGGTGGGAGATGGCGAGTCGGCGAGTATCTCGCTGCTGAGCCTCGCTCCTCCGAAGTCTAGTTCGAGCACATTCGATTTTGGGATGTCGAGTGATCTCCGTCCACTGTCGATGCGAATCGCAGCGTTACTGAAGTCGAAGGCCCCGCCCAAATTCCAGCCTTTGATGCCGCTGCACTCATTGATATCTACGGATATCGAGGACGGGCCGAGCCGTGACTTCCGGTCCAAAGTCGGCGAGACACTCGGAATTTTGCTGTGGTGGACACGTGACCTCATGGCGATCGGATCACGAATTGGAGAAATCAAGATGGGGTTCGGGCGATGACGGCTGCTTTGCTTGTGTTGATTTCAATACAGGGTGGTGCGAAGCCAGCTACTCAGGCTCTGCTCGGCGCAGAGCTAGCCCTACAGCGCATTCGGGCACGCAGTGTGACCGGTATCAAAACTGATTCGTTCACGCCTTTCATCGCCGAGATAGACCGGTTCGTTTCGGCCTCGGGGGGAATGTCCGCAGAAAGTACAGCAGCAGGTTGGATGAACTTGCTTTCTGCGTGGAACACCGCGGCGAGTCAAGTTCAGCCCACTGATCTGACCGATTACGGAGACCATTCGTTGGCGCTCATGGTGCGAGCGTTGCCACGACCTGAGGTTTGGCCGCTGATTCGCGCAAAGATCGCAACGAAGCCGGATGAAAAGCAACGCACCGTTCTGCTGATGCTGTTTGATCGGCTCCTCGGCGACGATGCGAGTCTGATTCGCCGGCTCGAAGCGCTCAGAAAACCCCCGAGTCTCTCCGGATCCGATCAGGATTTTGCTTCGGCTGAAATCGCGAAGATCGAATTGCCTGCCGCAGTCCGAACTGGCAATTCCGAGCTCATTGCAAAAGTCTTGACCGGAGCCAGTCCCACGTCTTCGTACTTCTTCTTTGAAGGAATTCCGGATGTCGTCGGGATGGTCGGAGTCGCGAAAGCGGAGCGAATCTTGCGGTCAATTTATAAACGTGCTGAGCGGGGCTTCGACAAAATCAACGGTGAGGCAACCCGCGAGCTATCGCGAAAAATAATTTTGAGCGACCTCGCGAACGTCAAATATGCCCAGTGGTCGCTTGCTTCAGGGCCGAACTCGCTGGAGTACGCCATCAAGTTGCAGGCTAAATTCGGCCTCAAGGAGTTCTCCTTGAACCGAAATTCCGAAGTGCGTGTTCAGATGATCCACCATTTTCTTAGCGCGGGAAAGGCAAGCCAAGCCGTTGAGCTGATCAGTGAAACTTCGCTCCCGGAATCCCTTTCGCCGGCGGAGTTGCGTGAGCTGCTCCAGGAAGTTGAGCGCGAATTTAGGAACGACCGTAATACGCCGGCGTGGGGGGTCTTCGAAGAACTTTCCAAGCGGCTCGGCACGCAGAGCAAATTCAGCGAGCAACTTGATGCCGCACTAGCCGACTCTAGACTAACCACCAAGAACCGCCGTCACCTGTATGGGCTCCGGGCCTCTCTTCGGGGAGGCAATGGGGACGAGACCGGTCTGGTCGCGGACTTGATAGCGGCGGCGAAGCTGAATGTGGAGGGAGAGTCGGACAGCGAAGACTTTGTCAACCGTCTCGTGGCGGTCGCAAACGCCACGGGTAACCGCGTCGCTCTGGACGCTGCGCTTCGCGAAGCGGAGAAAACCACCTCTGACGCGTACGGGACGGATAGCGTATTTCCGGCGCTAGTCGCAAGTGGCAGATTTGCGGATGCTCAACGGCTGACCGTCAAACAAGCAACTAGCCCTTCCCGACAAGGCGAAGGCGGAGCCTCCGAAATCACGCCCGTTCAGTTGGCCGAAATTTATTACAGAGCGAACCGACCTGAGGACCTGATCGGCTTACTTGATCGGTATCCGGATTGGGAGTCAAGCGACCTGTTCCGTCTACTTACCAAGCGACCGGGCGCCGGATATCGAGACGTCAGCGCACGGCTCCCGTTGGGCTTTTTCGCCGCCTGGGCGTTTGACCACACGGGCAAGAAGGACCTCGCACGCCATACATTACGCGACCTCCTCTGCTTCGACTTTACGTCAGATGAGGCGTATGAAATGTTGAACGGATACGCCGATCCGAGCGATCTTCATTTCTATGACGATCTCGCGCGAACCGATCGGTTTGTGACGCGCCCGCTGATGTGGAAAGCTGATCTCCTGCGACGCCTCGGTCGACTTGCCGAGGCAGAAAAACTTGCTCGCGCGGCGGTGGCCCTCGACCCTACGGATGGCGACGCTGGCCCGAACCGCCGCCTCATGTCTTACGTATTGCTTAGCAAAATACTTCATGAGTTGAAGAACCCAGATGCGGAAACGTACGATCACATCGTGTCCGCGGTTCGTCAGAGCGAGAAGGCCGATAAGTTTCGGGCGGCGGGCTTGCTACCGCAGGCACTTGCATTGTATCGAGAGGCATCAGCCACATTCAGCGGCGCCTATTGCGTTGAGGCGCGGATCGCACTGACCCTCGCAGACCAGGGCAAGCACGCCGAATCATTGGAGCACTTCAAGCGTGCTTACGAGCTAATGCCGGCAAGTTTCGGCAGGATTGAAAGCCTTTGCCTGAGTTGCGAAACCGCGTTTGAGGGCTCTGCCCGTCGCAAACTCGCGCTAGAGACTTTTCAGAAGATGGCGAAGACGTTATCGAAGAAGCCGCAGGTGCACTACATGCTCGGACGCCTTTACGCCGAGTCGAGCCAGCCCCTCGCCGCATTTACCGCTTTCCAGCGAGCGGTCGAGCTTGATCCTGGATACTTCAACGCGTGGAAATCGATGGTTGAACTTGAAGGTCTTGGTGCCGCACAAGAGCCTAAACTTAAGCAAGCGGCGTTGACGATGTTGCGATTAGATCCGTTGGAACTTCACGCCGGATATCAGGGCGATCGAAAAGAGATTTCGGATTGCGTAACCCTTTGGCGGCTGTATTCTGTCGCGTACGCCGCATTGCCGCCCGCTCCGAAGGGGCCGCTGTATCCCGTCCATAAATCAAGCGGTAAGGGCAGAACGCAGATGAGTTACTCCTTCTTGTCGGGACCGGGCGCGGCGGAATTAAGACGCGGGCCGGGAGCGGCGCTCGCCCAAAACCGCGACATCGCAAACATCTGTAATTTCCACTTTTGGAATTAAAGTAGGGCGAAATGCGACTCAGTGCTCGGCTCAACGTCGAACTGCATGGCGGGTCATTCGACTTACCCGAAGCAAATGAACCGGGCGGCAATCTCAACTAGAGACTCTTCATTGTTATACGCCAGATCTGGCAAGGCAAAACAATGAAGAAACCGATTCAAAATTTCGTTCCTATTCTCGCACTAACGGCCGCACTATACGCCGCTGGTTGCGCTGGCAACGGTGGCGCAGGTCGCGGGACGACAGGAGTCTTCGGTGGGGCTGACACACGCGCTGATGGATTTGTCAGCATCCAGATCCCGTCGAGTGGTATGGGCTCGGCCACGCTTACCGACGCGACTGGCATTTACACCGGCCCGGTCAGCATCGCGAGCGACGGAACGGTTTCCGGCACGCTTTCGACCAGTGCGGGCGGAACCGTCTCAATCATCGGAACAACGGCAGGTTCGGGATCTGGCGCCACAGTAAATGGCAGTATCAGTGGCGACATCACTTCCACGTTCACCGGTAGCTATGTCGGGTCCGGAACTCCCAATTCATTCTCCGGCGTTTTCCACGGCACCTTTAGCGGAGGCAATTCCGGCACCTTCTCGATGCGAATTGGCAACACCGGTTTTGTTTCGGGGACCCTGACTTCGATCAGTGGCTCTGGCTCGCTTTCCGGCAAAATCTCGAGTACAGGCAACCTAGAGAGTGTGCGCTGTTCCAACGGAATGGTGCTCACAGGCTCGTTCGTGAATGACGCAGGCACGAAGTCAGGCGCTGGTCTCTGGACAAAGTCAAGCACATCCAGCTCAGGCTCTTGGGCCGCCTCGCCTGCTCCCTAGGAAGCTGTTGACGAACTCCGCATCCAGCTTCGTTCGTCTTGGCAAATCGCCGATTTGCGTGGAAATCAGCGATTTGAACGCTACGCTTCGGTTCAAAGAACCGCGCTACGCGACTTGGGCATCCTTGCCC
>JBBRML010000050.1:0-30275 GCA_038230855.1 Fimbriimonadales bacterium
CTGGACCGACCAAAGCTGATTTCCGTGCCCCGCGTTGTATGCCCGAATCTCAAACGTGTCGTCGATGTTGATTTTAACCGGCGTTATCAGTGTGCTTGCCGGCGTAATGCAAGGCGTTCCGTAATGCGTGAGCAGATCGTTTCCGAAGTATCGCGGGTTTTGGTCAATGACGACTTTCCAATCAATCTTCTCAAGCCGGTATGAGTTGACAAGCGAAGTTGCCGTATGTTGGGCGTTGCCCGCATGACCCATCCACCCGTAGTAAGGGGCGCTCAGCCCGCCGCCGAGGGCGAGAGAGATTACGAAGCCGGAAAGCATAGGTTGAGTTTAGTGCATCTTCGACGTGTTTGCAACCTAAACCCTCCACCAATGCGCATGCAGCAACAATGTTACGCCAGCTTCCGCGTTTTTGAAACCGACACAATCCCTATAGGTCGGTCAAAGTCTTCAGGAACGCGACGACGTCTTTGATCTCGTCGTAAGTCAATCCCAGGTTGCCAAGTTCATCGCGGTTCATCGTCTCGGGAACCTCCGGAGCGTCGAATCCGCCTAAATCGCGGGCGTTGTAAAACCTGACCGTATCCTCGATTGTCGTGCAAATACCGTTGTGAAAGTATGGACCGCTGACTGCCAGATTCCGAAGTGAAGGGACCTTAAATCGGCCCTTGTCCTCCGGTCGGTGCGTGGTCGCCATCAACCCTACGTCGACGCGGCGCCATCGGGGTTAATGGACGGTGGGTCGGCGTAAAAGCGATTCAACAGGTTCTTCGGCAAGCCGAGATTGTCGTAAGAGAAGTCGGTGAACAAGGGCGGCTCACCATGAGAGCAAGGAGAACTCGGATGGCAACTGTTGCAACCCGCCTTGCCATTGAAAAGTGCCAATTCGCGCAACTCTGCCGCAGAAAGCGGTGCAAGGCCCTTGAGGTATCGATCGTAACGCGAATTGAACGGCCGGAACACCTGCGACTTCTCAAATGTCGCGATCGCATCCGTTATCGCTTCCATTGCCACCGAAACGTCTTCATATACGTGCGGCCCGTAAATTTTCTTGAGCGCTGCCGCTTCGGGACTCGCCGCGACATTCGATCCGATCAACCACGAGGCAGCGACGCTCTGCGTGCCGGACTGGGTCGTCCGAGCGCACAAAAAATCCCTGTACCTGCATTGCAGGTACAGGGAAGAATGGTCTTCGTAGCCGACTAGTTAACCGACGCTGACCTGTGCCGTCGCCGCAACGTAGTCAAGTCCCAACCTGAACGATGCTCCGCTCAAACGCGTGGGCATCAACGCACGGTCCAAGACCTTGATCGTATTGCCACTCACATAACTCGTGAGGTTCGGCAATGAGAACATGACCGTATCGAAGCCGCCCGTCATGTTGATCGCCGTTACGAGGTCGTATGCCGCCGTCTTGAAGTTGTACAGGTACAGATAGTTCGTGGCCGACTTAGTACCGCTCACAACAAGCTTCACGGATACACCCACGACGGACGCTAGGCTCGACTTGAGCGTGATCGTCGAGACCGCGCCGGCGACTTGGCCGGCCGGGCTCTTGACCGAGGTTACCGAATAGGTCCGGCCGTCCAAAGTCTGGACGTCCCCCACAGTTCCGTTCGGAGAGGTGCCGATATAGAAATCAACCGCGGTCGTCGTCTCCGCTTCGGAAATCGTCCTTCGGATCGATGCAGCAAAGGCGTTGAAGTCCACAGGACCCCAGCCGGTTACGAAATCCCATCCCTTCGTCGCAGTGGACGTGTTACCGTTCGGCAGAGTACCGTTCGATCCTTGCGTCACATCGAAGTAGATATCGCTCCTGCCTTGTTGACCGTAGACCAGGTCTTGAATGCGGCCGAGGCGCTTCTTTCCATTCTTATCCGCAGTGAGACTACCGTTTGCAATAGCCTGCAGTTCTGCCACCCCGAGAGCACCGCAGAAAACGGGACACGCGAAGCTCGTACCGTCGAAGCCATTGGTCAAGGTGCCGCCGAGAAAGAAATAGTAAGCGCCATCGCTATCGGCTGCGTGAAGGGCGACATCTGGGTTCAGGCGGAAGTTTATGCCGGTTGGCACCCCTGGTCCCTTTTGCCAAGACGGCAATGTATTGAAAGTAACCGCTTTGCCGGTTACCCATCCGCCGCCACTTCCGTCCCAACCGACTTCGCTGAGACGCTTGCCGCTGGAGTCCGTTTTTGCAATTGTGCCTCCAACCATCAGCGGCTCTGGCTCATAGTTCGGATATGAAAACGGTTCAAGATTAGTCCCGAAATCACCGGTGGCCACCATATAGGTGATTCCTTGTGCTGTCATCTGAACGCGGAGTGCATGCGCCGCCGTTGCCGTCGCGCCGTCGATATTCCATCCGTAGCTTTCGCTAATGACGTCCGCAGAGTTGTCGTTTGCCTCTTGGGTTAAGACATTGATGAGGGCACCTGGGCCTCCATCGTAAATTAAGAATTTACAGAGCGGAGCCATGCCCAAGACCATTTGAATATCGAGATCGGCCTCACCCTGCGGTGTTCACGCACCGGACCCACCGGCAAGTGGGATAACAGTCACGTTTGAACCAACTCCGCCGGCGGGCGTCGGCAAATTGTATTGCTTGTAGTACAGCGGGACGTTGGTCAGGCGGAAGCCGTCCCAGCTTGAGATCGCGAGCGTTCGACCAAATCCATTGAGCCCTTTGTTATAGATCGGTGCCGTGTTGTACAGCACACGCGTCTGGGTTGGCGTCAGAATGCGTGGCTTCGCCTTAGTAAAGGTGTCGACGCCCGATATATCCACGATGTTGGCGGCGACGGACGATGGCATCTTCAACTTGGACGTGTTAGACACAAAGTCCAAATAACCAGGAGCATCCGCTTCGACGGCGTGGAAGCGGCTGATCGTCACACCAAATGCCTTCTCCGCTTGCGACACGTACGCCTCAGCGATGATATTGAAGTGGTTCTCCGCGACAAGCTTGATTTGGAATCCGTTTGACTTTAGGTAGGAGACTACGTTGGAAACGTCGGCGGCCGTTGCCCCAAATCTTTGCCCGACCTCGGTCGGCGTGATAAAATTGCGATAATTGGTGTTCGAAGGGTCACTCACCGAGTCGGCATAGGCTTGGAGTCCGGCGATATCGCGCGGCTTAAGGCTGATTGCAAGGTGCAGCACTTGGTACGGAGTGGCATGCCCCATCGCGATGGCTTTAGGAATAATCGTCGGCACGGGCTTTCCGATCGAAATCAATGATTCTGCAAAACCTGATGTGCAAAGGCAGAGAATGCCTGCGATGCTCAGCACAACGGATTGCGCGCGGTTGAACGCTTTCATAACTGGATAAATGCTCCTTTGTCAAGCACGGACACGCAATGGCCCCTGCCCACACAATAATAACACGCCGAACCCCCAGTTTCGTTCGTTTCCACTTCGGTTATGTACGCTATTTTTCGCTACAGTTAGATCATTGAAGGAACTGAATCGCTAAAGTCGGGGAATCAGCCCGCGGACTTGAACGGCTCCACGGGCAGTACCGCGCCGCACCAATTGCACAGCGCGCTCCGCTTAGTGAGCAATTGCCGATGACAATTTGGACAGTGGGAGTGGGTGTTCGAGCCAATCCTGCCGTCAACAACGCCGTCACGGGCGTCGATCTCATGAATTTTCGCGACGAGCTCGTCGTCCGTGCAGTCGAACTTGGTTTTTAGCAGTTCCCACATTCCAGCGCACGCCAGTTCGAGCGACTCGATGCGATGCTCCAAAGGCTGAACGGCATTGTCTGTGATCGAGCGCACGCCGGTGACCGAGGCTCCAGGTACGTAGCCTGGCGTGAGGGTCATCCGATAGTCGTACAGCATCCATGGCAACATGACGATAGTCTATACGATGTCAGGTCACCGTCGGAGTCGCAAATAGATGGGGCTGCCGTCGACTTCGACTTCGACTCTGTCGCCAGAGCTATGCTTGACGGTCACATCAGCCGGAGTGCCGGACCGTAGCGCGAATCGTTCGCTGCCGAGCACGTCTCGAAATTGAACCGGCAATAAGATGCGCCGAGCAGTCATCGTTCCCGTGGCAGACCAGATAACCCACGTTCGACTTTGTTTTGACCGGAATTCGAACGCCTTCACGCCCTCTGACGCAAAAGCGACGGACCCGAACGCTGAGTCGCCAAGTACTCGAAATAGCTGGGCCACCGCATGAAAGGCAGGTTTTGGCCTGTAATCGCGAGTCAACCCGGAAGCACCATGAAGCTGTGGGGTGTCGTTGTCGTTGAACCAGTACAGGTACGCGCGGTCAACATCCATCGCGGAGAGTTCCAAGTAAGAGCGGACAATGTAGCGAGCTTGCTCGTCGTCCGAGACGCCAACCCATTTGGAAAAGTCACCCGTCGTCGCGGGCTTCTTCGTGCTGGCGTCGTAGCCAAATTCTGTGACCCATACTTGCTTCCCCTTTGCGTTGCCGTCACGCCAATCGATCACGGCTTGAACCTGCTTGAGATACGGAATCGAAGGATCCTCGGGAAAGCTCCGCCGCCAAGTGGGCCACTGCTCCGCGAACGCATACGTGTGAACATTGAGAACATCGTAAAGCTTTTCGAGCCCGACCAAATTGGCGACATCCTTACTGTAGATGTCCTTTTTTCCAAGCGCAACTGCGCAAGTCGCGATTTTCAATTTCGGATCTCCTTCCCGCAATCCCTCCGCCATCGACCGAAAGACTGTTCGGTATTCGGAGTCGCTGAACTTCGAAGGCTCGTTGCCGATTTCCGCGCTTTCGATCAACCCTGCTCCGCTCGAGCCGAGCGTCGCGGCGACGGCGCGACCGTAGATACGCGCTTCCGCGTTGTGCCCGCTCCAAGCGGCGGGTTCGAGTGTTTCGAACATCAATGAAGCATCGATAGAGTAGCCGGCTTTGCGCCAACCGCCGTAAAGCGCCGCCCAGTCAACCCCGTTCTGCGCCATCGGTAGCTTCAGAGAATTGGTGACCTTAGCTCCAAGATCCCACTCCACCGGGTGGTAGTCGCGGAGTCGGCGAGTCACCGGAGCATACAAGTCAGGTCTGAATTGCACAGTGTGTGTATTGAGCCCGATGAAATCGCGCATGAGCGGCTTCTCATGCGCGAAGGTCGCAAGTAGGGCAACTGCAAACGTCATATGGGCGGTTTACCCGACGTCTTTCTTCACTTTCTTGACGGGGTCGGCACCGATAGTGAATGGAATAACGACCTTCAAGATCACACTCGCATGAAATGTCGGGGCGTTGGGATCGCCGACAATCAGGAAGTACTCAGTCCCTAGGTTGCCTTTCTGGCTAAATGCGGCATAGACATTTGTGAGCCCCGATGGTTGCCGAAAAAGTCGGCCGCTAAGCGATCGATCGTGGCCCAAATCGTAATTCAATCCAACGACTGTCTGTTCACGAAGCGTTGCGTAGTTCACCTTTTGATGCGAGAGGGTGATTTGTAAGCGATTCCACAACCTGCGCGCGCCGCCGATCAAGATGCTTCGATAGGCCGTGCCCGCCTGGTGGCCCGCGCTGACGCCAAGGCTCAACTGGTTCAGAGCGTTGTATCGCGGAAATGTCGCTTGCGCTGAGTAAAGCTCGTCTTGGCTTCCTTCAAAGCTTGCGAAATCTGCCGCGAGGTCTAAGCCCAGACCGTCCCGCAGAGTTGCCGATGCTGTGCTTGTCTGTTCTCGCCGATAGGGCGCGCCGTTGTAGTGGTCGTACGACGTGCCTGAGAAGTTAACGTTGTAGTCGAGCAGCCGACCCTTCGGAAGCTGTCGCATATATCCCAGTTGATAGTCAATTCCCTTGTAGTCGACTTCGGGCGCGAACCCAAGGCGTGGCGTGAATTGTGGATTCACTTCGCTATAGCCAACGAACGATTGCCACCCGTCCTTCTGCACGTAAAGTTGCGCGGTGTCGTTTCTGCCGAAGCCGTTCGTCGTGTCTTTACTTCCCATCTCGCGAAGGAACACGCTTGCAATACCCTGCTGCTTGGAGAGCCGAATCAGATAGGCGGAGTTCGAGAGCCCGCTTGTTTCTTGATTCGTGACCGTCGCACGCCACGACGTGTTCGGGTCAGGGTCGTTTGTAACGTTTGCAACGAAGCTATTTTGCTTGCCGAGTTCAATCGCATCCAGCACGGAGAAGCTTGTGGAATCGTTTACGCGACCGTAGCTGCTCACGCCAAAGTCAAATGTCTTGATTCGCTGACTCGCAAACAGTGCCGAGTTGAAGTACTGGCCCCCTTCCTGAAAGAAGGGCCGCGTCTCGTTTGCCAATCGCTCAAATCGACTGAAGTCCAGCGAAAGAATCCCTTTTTCGATGTTTCTAAAGTCTGGATGGATCGTGCCAACAAGCTGCACTTGGTCCGCCAGCGCCGACTTGAAGTCTGCGCCTGCCGCGAAAGTGCCCGCCTGATTTGGGTCGTACCCGGCATAGCCGTACGCCAACATCTTGAGGCGCCGGTCAAGCGCTAGCTTCGGCACCGAGATATCGAGCCACTTCGTGACGTTATCGGTCTGACCGTTACCAACAAAGCTGTTCGTGAACGACTGTCCAAGCCGGGCGATGGTGCGACTTACGTAAAGACGAATGTCTCGCTTTCCGGACTTGGAAAGCTGCATGATCTGCCAAGGAATCCGAGCCTCAACCTCCCAACCCTTGTCCGTGATCCTGCCCTTTGCGACGAACTCGCCTGCCCATTCTCGCTTTGCCGCGCGACCACCGGCCAGCGCGGTCCGAGTCGCGCCGTTTGGATTCAGCGTAAACGTGTTGAATCCGGCGAGAGATCCGGTTATGTCGAGTCCGAGCTGAACCGAGTCGTCGGTGCTGAAGTCCACGTTTGTCCGAAACTCGTGCGCGCGAATTTGACTCGGTTGCGAATCTGCGAGTCGGGCCGCAAAGTAGATGAAATCTGCATCGTACGCAATCCAGAACTTGCCAGACTCTGCTGCAGGCTTCCCGAGCGACATGTCGACGAGGCCCTCAAAGGCGGGAACCCCGCTCCACTCTCCCGCCTCGTCGATTATTCCGTCAATCGTAGGCGGATGGGGGACGCGAAACCCCGGCACCTTTGGGGCATCTTTCGCAAACGCCGAAGCTACGAGAATCGCGAAAAACGCGCCGATAAGTGAGAGTTTGGCCATAGGAATACGAGGGGAGCGGGAGTCGTCCAATCCATTACTGATCCGAGGTTGTGCGAGGTTCCAGAATCGAAGTTCGTGTTCACGAATTGAATTTGGATCGCACGAAGTCGTCGTTTCCGTTGTTGAATGGGATGACTATTGAACTGACTGCGCGGAGAGGCCATTTCCTTCAATCGAACGTGAACTTTCGCCTGCAAGGATGGGGGTTACGAGGCGCAAACATGGTCTTCGCACCCGCAAACCTTGAGGGTTTGTAGATTCCACCAAAGGGTCAGACCCAACATTTTCGGCGCGCACCCTGGTTATCGTTGCCGAGCTGCAAATCGTTTCGATCCCGGCATCACAAGCGTACGAAGGGCCCTCCGAACCTTGGTTGGTATAATGTACGTCTGCGGAGTGGTGGCTGAGTGGACGAAAGCGCCCGCCTGCTAAGTGGGTAAGGGCCAAAAGCCCTTCTCGGGTTCGAATCCCGACCGCTCCGCCAGAAAGAAAGTTGGTGCGCTGACTTGAAAAAGCAACTCGTAACGATAGCGGTTGCCCTCGCGGCGGTCTGCGCCCAAGCGCAAACCCTCGACGCCTACCTAAAGTTGCGCAAGTCGAACGGCATCTTCCAAGCGGCAAGTGTTGAAGCCCTGGACACCTTCGTTGGCACCAAGATTTTAGAGATCCGGGGCATCGTCAAAGGGAGTATTCGCTCCGGAAAGGTAACTGCATTCGTCGTTGAGCGAGCGGACGGGTCCACCAGCATGATCGAGACGACTGCCCCGCCAGAGTGGTTAGTCGGGAACGAAGTCTCCGCTCGCCTCCTCGTGCGCGCTAGGCGTGGTGACGAAAATGGCGTCCTTCATATTGAGTGGCTCGGTGCCGCCCCCGAGGATGCGGTCCACAACATTGAGCTGGCCGAGGCGAAAAAACTCGCCGCCAAGCGACAGCCCTCGCCGGGTGCTCGTCATGAAACGAAACGCGATGTGTTCACGCCGCCAACTAAGGCTCGCGAATGGATAATTCCCGCGAGCGAAGTCACGCCGATCTACGCGGCTTACATCAAAAAAATCAACCGAAAACTCCAATCGCGCGAGGCAATGCGAATCGCCGAGGGAGTTGTTGGTTTCAGCATCCACTATGGCGTCGACGCCCGATTGATCATGGCCCTCATGATCGCGGAAAGCGACTTCAATCCGCGCGAACTTAGCCGAAGTGGTGCGATGGGTCTCGGCCAACTGATGCCGGGTACGGCGAAGGATTTGGGTGTGTCGAACCCGTACGACCTCGTTGAGAACGTGTATGGAACCGTCAAGCTGCTCAGTCAGCATCTCAAGCACTATCGCGCTAAGACAGGTGAAGACTTCCAATCTCTTTGCCTCGCCCTTGCCGCGTACAACGCGGGTCCCGGCGCCGTCGCGCGAGCAGGGGGGGTGCCTCCATTCCGCGACACTCAACGCTACGTGAAGCGCGTCGTTTCGCTGTATAAGCAGTTCGCCGGCCTGAACTAGGTTAGTCCAGACCGTTCAACTCCATCGACTACGTGAGGCTGCGGCTTGGCTTGCCGGGCAGGATTACGTCGGCCACTGCGTATGACCGTCGAATGTCTTGTAGGCAGACCTTAGCGCGTCCCCCGATGTAGTCCATGCCGTCCACGAGTTCGATATAGAACCCGCCATCCGTCCAGCCGACGACCTTGTTTGCCGCCTCAAAGGCAGATCGACGCACGTTGCACTCCACCACCTGCGCACGCCGGTAGCCCATGTACTCCCGCTCGCACTCTTCGATCGTGCTCGTTCGAATCTCGTACTCTTCGTACTCCATGTCGAAATTCGCCCGGATGAAAAGTCCGTGGCGCATCGAGTGCTCTAACGTCTCCACGTTTTCGCCATCAAGTCCGATGAGGGCTTCCACCACAGACGGATGACATTCGATTACGTAGGCATTGCCCGGCTCGTGCATTTTGCGCCACATATCGCGCTCGATCCAAAGACTAACCGTCTCTTTGCTCGCGATGCGTCCGATTCCGGTGCACATTGGGCAGATCTCCGTGATCTCTTGCGTGACCGATTCGCCGGTGCGCTTTCGGGTCACTTCAATCAACCCAAGCGAAGAGATTCGACCGACTCGAGTCCGTGCTCGGTCATTGCCCAATCCATTAGTAAAGTGGTTGAGCAACTGCTTCTTATCGTTCTCGCTCTCCATGTCAATGAAGTCGCAAACGATGATGCCGCCCATATCGCGAAGTCGAAGCTGGCGCAATATCTCATCCGCCGCTTCCATGTTGGCCTTGAGGATCGTGTCGCTCAGCGATGTCGTTCCTACTTGCTTGCCCGTATTGACGTCGATTGCCGTCAGCGCTTCCATCTCGTCGACAACGAGCGATCCACCGGATCGGAGAGGCACCTTGTGCTGCATGATGCGCTCAAGCTCTTTCTCAATTCCGAAGTGGTCGAAAATCGGCTCTTCTCGATCGTAGAGCGAGATCTTCTCACGCATCTGGGGTGCGACAATTCCCGCCACGATGTGTACTTTCTCGTACTCGTCGGGATCGTCAATCCACATCTTGGTGATGTTCTCGCCAAACATATCCCGAACGGTTCTGAACAACAGCGTCTGGTCTTTGTGAACGCAGCAAGGCGCGTTGAGCTTCTTTGCGCTCCGCAGCACATCCGCCCAAAGATCTTGGATGAACGCGACATCCGCACGCAACTCGGCTTCGGTACGGCCCTCGCACTCGGTTCGAAGTATCAGACCGAATCCTTCCGGAATAATCCGATCGCCGACCTTGCGTAGTCGCTCCCGTTCAGTGCGGTCTTCAATCTTGCGACTGACGCCGACGCTTCCAGTTTCCGGCATGAGGACTACGTAGCGACCAGGTAGCGCAATTCTTGAACTGACGCGCGCGCCTTTCGTGCCTCGCGGACCCTTGGTGACCTGCACCATGATCTGCTGGCCCGGCCGAAGCAAGTCCTTGATCTTACGGCGACGCAGCTCGCTACGTTTGATGCTCGCAGGAGAGTCGCCTCCTTCTTCGGGGATGATATCGGCGACGTACAGAAAAGCATTGCGTTCCAGACCGATGTCGACGAATGCCGCATCCATGCCTGGAAGCACGTTTTGCACGATGCCTTTGTATATTGAGCCAACCACGCGCTCTTCGCGCTCAACCCGATATTCCATCAGGCGGTTGTCTTCTAAGAGTGCGATTCGGGTTTCCCGACTCGACACGTTGACGATGATTTCTTTGCGAATGCCGGACCCTCGGTGGTTTCCGTTCAGGCCGTCATTCGCGGAATCTGTTTTGCGACGTACAGGTTTACGTCCGCGGGGGATGCTTTTGATGCCCATTTTTCGATTCAGCGGTACGGGCCACTAGTGTACCGTCTTATCGAATTGTCGCTTCGTACTTGTTCTGGCCGAGCGCAAACGTCCCGCTCGCCGCACCCACAGTTTTCCTCAATACTCGTTTCGTCGTAGACTATTGATGTTTTAGGGCGCAAAAGACGAATTGAAGCGCCGGGGGTGTTGTTTGAATCCAAAAATGAAATTGCGCAATGTTGCGTCGGCATTTACTTTGGCAGGTTTTGGCCTCTTCGCTGCCCAGTCTGGACGCGCCCAGATGACGGCGGGGGCGACTAGCTTCCTCATTCGGGGCGGAAACGCTCACTACTTTGTCAACGAAAGCGCGGCCTCGATCGCGCCTACAGCCTTTCTGTCGGGAGCGGCCATCGGTATGTCCTTTGTTCTGCGGACGGATGGCACGGTTTATGGCTGGGGTTATAACTGTGAAGACTTCACGCTGAATATGCCAAAAGTGGTCGCCGTTGCTTCAAGTACTAATTTTGCGGTGGCCGTCCTCGGCAAAGGCACGCTGATTTCTCGCACCTCCGTGGGTGGTTTCGCAATCGATCCGCCCGATACCGCCACGATGAACGGTGCAAACAAGATCGGCGCCGGCGACGGATTTGGCGTTGTGCTTGGCAACGACGGCAACATTTACACCTGGGGACCCACCCCACCCGTAGTTCCGGGCGGCCTGCCGTACCTCGTCAACATGTCCGCTGCGGGACAATATGTTTTGGCTCTCGACTTTGGCGGAAACGTGTACGCCATCGGCGCGAACGCTTCTGGAACATTGGCGACGCCAGTGGGGCTCACGGCAAACTCGGTAAGTGCAGGCAATTACCACGCTTTAGCCGTCCGGACGGACGGAGCCGTTGCCGCTTGGGGCACTTCACCCGCTGGCGCTACCACCGTGCCTTGGGAATTCGATCCCGCGAATCCGGGTCACTCAATCGTCACCGCGGTCGCCGCCGGAGACGACTTTTCGCTGGCGTTGCGTGCAGACGGCACGATCGCGGAATGGGGCGATGCAACTCTCCACGAGGATATGGTCCCCGCCGTTCCCGTGCCGGCCCAGCGATTTACTAAAATTTACGCGGGTACCAACGGTCAATGCTTTGCCGTACGGGCGAACGGAACTCTTGTCTGCTGGGGCAACGCGACAATCCCCAATTTGACAAATACAACGAAATTGACGACGGGCCTAGGCGCCATGTTCGGAATCAGCAATACCGGAGTTTTGGCCGCATCCGGGTTCTTGTCGAACAATCTGCATCCTGCTGTGAACGACCTAACGACGGTGAACGGAATGCCGAGTGTCAAGCAAGCGGTGCTCACACCCGCTCATGGCATCGTTCTGCGCACCAACGGCACAACGGTCGGAATGGGCAGCGACGACGCCGGAATATTGAGCAGCCTCGCGGGTCTGCCTGCGCTAAAGGAAATCGCCGTCGGTGAGAATCACGGCATCGGCATCAACTTCGGCAACAACCTCGTAGGTTGGGGCAGCAACTTCTTCGGGGAATCAGTTCCTCCAGCGGGCACGTTTACCCACGTCAGCGCGGGAGTGCTGTTTAGCGTTGGAATGCGAACCAACGGAACGGTTGCCGCGTGGGGCGTGAACTCGCTTCACCAACTTGATGTGCCGGTCGGGCTAAGCCACGTGATTAAGATCTCTTGCGGGGATGCCCACACGTTGGCATTGCTAGCCAATGGGACAGTCGTGGCATGGGGCGAGAACCATGATCACCAATGCGACGTGCCCGTCGCGCTCGACCACGTCGTTGCGATTTCGGCGAGCTCCAACAATTCACTCGCCCTTCGCTCTGATGGCACGTGGGTGGGCTGGGGCGATGCGGCAGGATACATTGGCACAGGCGTTTCTGCACTCGATGCAGGCCGCAACTTCGGTGGCAGTTTCACCGAGACGACGCTGATCCACTCGCACGAAACGGTCGCGGCGACTTGGTTCGTCGATGCGGGCAGCGTGCGACAAATCCGGGTTAACCTAAGAACCCCCGCCCCATTTGGTGGAGCAACGGTCAGCCTGAGTTCGAGCTCTCCGGACGTCACGATTCCTGCTGCAGTAGTCATTCCGGCAGGCGTGTCTAGTGTCATGGTGCCAGCGACTGCGGATCCATCGGTCAGCGGTGACGAGCTCACTTTTATCACTTCGACCTATCAGGGAGTCTCGAAGAAAGCGGCCCTCACCGTCATCGCGCCAAAGGTAACTGCGATAATCCTTCCCGGCACGATGTATGGAATGACGGATAACGTCGGAAAGGTGACACTCGCTAAACCAGCCCCCCTCGGGGGTGTAACCGTCACGATGGCATCGAACAACGGCAACCTCCATGTTCCGGCATCCGTGGTTGTTCCGGCCGGTGCTCTGTTCGTGACCTTTCCGGTGACCACAGATGATCCTCCATTCACAATCCACCCGCACGTCATCGGAGGGAACGCGAGTTCATTTGTTACGAGCAATACGGCAACGATCCTCGTAAACACGGTGACGGTCACGTTTGCGCCGGTAACGGTCCATGGTGGGATGAACATCGTTGAACATATCCACTACGCTCACGTCGTGAACCGGGACCTGAACTTTACGCAGTTCATCAATGACGGCGTCCTCCACGGGCCGGGGAACTTCGTATTCCCGCTCGGAGCTCAGGATCAGACCTACACTATCACCACGGATCCCGTTGCGGTCATTCACCACGCGTCCGCGTCGGTGAGCGGGCCAAATTACTCACATAATTTCGCCCTCACCGTGGTCCACTAGCTCGCTCAAACAGAAGACGTCCGCCGGAAGCATTTCCGGCGGACGTCCTAGCTGTTGGCGACCTTCACGAGCTGGAGAATGTCCTTAAATTTGGGATGGGTCGCTGCCCCCATCCACTCGTAAGCGATCGCCTCCGAGTGAGCAGGAACGACTCCGGCGTCGCGTATCCGCTCCATCCCGAGTTTGTGCCGGTCATTCGTGCTCGAGGAGGTGGCATCTGGACAGACGACAACTTCGTAACCCTTCTGAACGAGGTCAAGTGCGGTAAGGCACACGCAAATGTGCGTCTCAATCCCGACGATGACGACTTGCCTTCGTCCGGTGTCCTCGAGCAACTCCATAAACGCAGCCGAGCGCGCCGCGCTAAACGTCATCTTGTCTACGGCGCTGGACGACAAAATAGGCTCAAACACGGGCAAGAGTTCGCCCATACGATCTCGATTTTGGACCGTCGCGAGCACCGGCACATTCAGTTGCGCCGCGACTGACGCCAAGAAACTCGAACGTGCGACCACCCGGTCGGCCGCGTGGATCGACGCCAAGAATCGAGGCTGCAAATCGATCACGATGACGACGCTGGAGGTTGGATCAAGCGTAACATGAGCCACGAGTTCAGTATGATTGGATTTTGGAACCCGAAAGAGCTACAATACGGGTGCCTAGCGGGCGAGACGGCTGTTCCCCGCTCCGGAGGATATTACAGCAAATGAAAATTCAAACCGTTACGGCAATCACCGCCGCGCTCAGCGTGTGCACTGTTGCAAGCGCTCAAACGAGCCTAAACGACTATGCGCCTGCAAACGTATCGGTGCGCATTGGTGGCGCTTTCCCGATCGAGAACTCCCTATCGACCGTGGCAAAGAGCCTCATCGCCTTTGGCGTTGAGTATCAGTTCCCGAGATCGCTCTTCGGTAGCGGCGATACCTACATCGCATTCGACTGGTGGACCAAGTCCATTCTGTCCACTTCGGATCGCGTCGCGCCAATCACGATCAACCAGCGGTTCTACGGCGGATCGCGAGGCAAGAATCGACGAACATACTCATTCATCGGTATGGGTGTCGCGTTCGTTGACTTCGGCGGTAGCGACAACGCATTCTGCTTCCGCGGCGGCTTCGGCGCTGAGCTAGGCGAAGCAACCTTTGGCGAGTTCTCGGCTGTCATCGGCGACAAAGCCGGTGCCGTTCGCCCCAACGCAATCACGTTCTCTGTCGGTTATCGCTTCTAAGCAATAATCGATCGATAACTCGCGGCTGCAGGTGACACCATCTGCAGCCGTTTTCCGTATTGACCTTTGATGAACGCCCCCTCCGATTTTGAATCAGGTTCCGCACCGCGGCGGTCCAAAACCGCATGGTGGATGTGGGCACTCGTCGGAGTCTGTGGCTGCTGTGGCATCGCCATCGTCGCTGTCCTGATTCCTGCTGCTCGGGTCTTACGAGTTTCTTCCGGCGTTCAGAAGTCCCTCGTGCACATCCGTGATCTTAACAACGGGCTGTCGATGTACGCAGCCGACAATCACGACACGTTCCCGCCCGCAAAGTCATGGCAGGACGCGGCGGAATCGCGCATGGCGCGCGGCGTCTCCAGGGGAAGGGGTGCGAGTTTCGCTCGCACTGAATTCGCCTTTCATACCAAGTACGGCGGGGTTGTCCGCGCCAAGGTCAGCGCACCCTCCACCCGGATTGTGCTTTTCGACACAAACTTGGGCGTGCGGAATGCAAACGGAGGTTTTGAATCGATTCCTGCTGGAGGGCGACTGAATGGTCGCATCATGCTTGGATTCGTGGACGGTCACGTCGCCGTAATTCGTACGAGACAGCTCGAAAAGGCCCTGAATCAGGATCGCTAACTGCTTCGCCGCCGTCGCTATTGATTGAGCGCAGCGTCCATCAACTCTTGCAATAGCTTCGGGTTCGCCCGGCCAGCCGTCTGCTTCATCGCCTGACCGATCAGGAAGCCCTTCACGCCCTGGTTGCCTGCCTTGAACTTCTCAACAATGTCTGGGTGCGCACTAAGAATGGCATCGATGATCGGCGCGAGCTCAGCCGCGTCGCTGATCTGGCTCGCCCCCGACGATTTCACCACTTCGGTTGGCATTTGGCCGCTCGTAAATACGGCCTCGAAAACGTCCTTTGCTTGCTTGCCGCTGATCGTTCCTGCCGCAATCAGCTTCGACAGGTCAACGAGGTGAGCGGGGGTAACTTTGCTCTCCCTGGCGCCGAGACCGCTCTCATTCAATAGCCGTGCAAAGTCAGAGTTCATCCAGTTGCAGATCGACTTGGCATCACCGCCCAGCGCGATCGCCTCTTCAAAGTACGCGGCCCATCCGGTGTCCGCGGTCAGCAGACTCGCGTCGTACTCGCTCAGTCCCAATTCTTCGCGGTACCGGCTATGCTTCGCAAGCGGAAGCTCCGGGAGTCCAGCGCGAAGCGCGTCGATGTATTCCTGTTCGAATGCCATCGGCGCAAGGTCAGGGTCAGGGAAGTATCGATAGTCGTTCTCAGACTCCTTCACCCGCATGAGGAAGCTAGATTCCTTGACCTCGTTCCACCCGCGCGTCTCCTGGATGACCGTGCCGCCCGAGTCGAGCACTGCCGCTTGGCGTCGAACTTCGAACGCGACCCCCAGCTGAACCGAACGGAACGAGTTCAGATTCTTGAGTTCAGTCTTCGTCCCGAGCTCGACTGCGTCATGCTCGCGGATACTGATATTGGGCTCGCACCGCAGCGACCCTTCTTCCATCTTGCCGTCGCACACTCCGAGGTACAGCAGGATGTTCCGAAGCTGGACGAGGTACTCCTTGGCATCCTCGGGGTCGGCGATATCCGGCGGAAAGTCCGTGACAATCTCCATCAACGGGGTCCCCGCGCGGTTGAAATCCACGCCTGACCCGCCGTTCGGCAGATGCAATAGCTTGCCCGTGTCCTCTTCGAGGTGCACGCGCCGAATGCCGATTCGCTTGAGGCCGCCGCCTTTCGCCGGGATCATCAGGTACCCGTGGAACCCGATCGGATTCTCTTCGAGATACTGGCTTACCTGGTAGCCCTTTGGCTGGTCGGGATAGAAATAGTTCTTGCGATGAAAAACAGACTTCATCGCGATCTTGCAATTGAGGGCGAGGGCAGCACGAATTACCATCTCGATGGCCGCGCGGTTAGGCACGGGTAGGGTGCCCGGCAGGCCAAGACAAATCGGACACACTCGGGTGTTCGGCTCGCCGCCAAACGCCACCGGACAGCGGCAAAACATCTTTGAGTGCGTCGCGAGTTCGGCGTGGACTTCCATGCCAACGCTGGGAATGTAATGCGCCATCTTGAGGACGAGAGTTTACCGGGCAAGGCTGTCCCAAGTCCCCTCGGCGGCAACGGCCGGACAACCAACGTTGCCGAATCTGCAATTCTTCGCTATAATAATCGCGCGCACTGAGGGTGCGTCCGGGTCCGCGGAAAGAGTTGAACTCACCTCTCCAAAACTGTTTCGCTGCTTCGACCTTTGTGCAGCTTGTTCGTGGACCGCAAGCACACGCATGGAGGTAATCAATGTCAATGACCCTGCCCGAACGGGCCAATCTTGAGCATCTGCGGCAACAAGCCAAAGACCTGCTTTCCGCTTTTCGAGTTGGAGATCCGGCGGCAATCGTCCGAATCTCGGCCCACTTTCCAGACCTGAAGGCCCTCACCCTTGTCAGGGCGCAACTCGTCATCGCTCGCGAATACGGGTTCCCCAGTTGGACCAAGCTTCGCGCTCGCGTTGAAGCGAGTTCAGAGCTGAAGCGCCACGAACAAGCCGACCTCGTCGCCGAGCAACTGATCAAAGGTGACTTTGACGGCGCGTTGGCGATGCTCACCAAGAATCCTGAGCTGCCGTCGCACAGCTCCGCTTGCGCGTGCGCGACTGGCTCTGTCGATGTTGTCCGAACGTTGCTGCAGGGCGGCTCTCTCGATCCACGGGGCCAAATCGGAACCGGAGGGTGGAGTCCGCTCGTATACGTTTGCTTTTCTCGCTTTGGTCGAGAGGAGTCTGCCCGCGAGCGCATGCTTGCCACCGCGAGATTGTTGCTAGAGGCCGGCGCCGATCCCAACTCTCGATGGGCAAACCCGGCCTACGACAACTACTCGGAGTCCTGCCTTTATGGCGCGGTTGGCACGAACGACTTTCCGGCAATGACTAAGTTGCTGCTTGAGTCCGGCGCAACTCCTAACGACGGAGAGTGCTTCTATCACTCTGCTGAATGCCGCGATTCGCAGAACCTGGAGTTGCTCTTGAAGCACGGAGTTTCCATCTCCGAATCAAACGCCTTCCTGCGTCATCTCGATTTCGAGCATCCCGATTGGATCCGCATGATCGTTGCGAAGTTCGATCCGGCGACTTTGCCTCCCGCGATTCCCCATGCGTTGCAGCGCAACCGCACGATCGAGACGATCCGCGTGCTTGTCGAGGCTGGAGTCGATGCGAACGCGGTCGATCAGTGGGGTCGCCGCCCGTATGCCACTGCCTACCGATTGGGGCGTCACGACGTTTGTGACTTGCTTGTCGAGCATGGTGCGGCCAAAACTTTGTCCGAAGCGGATGAGGTGCTCGGCGCGATTGCCCGCGGCGAGTCGGTCACCGGTCGAGGCAGTTCGGATCTAATCAGCGCACTCAATGGCGACATACCGCCACAAATCCTGGTCTACGCCCAGAGCGGCGATGCTCGTGGCGTCCGCGAGCTCTTAAAACTCGGCGTCGATCCGAATCGTCCGGGACAGAACGGTGAGTACCCGATTCACCAAGCCTGTTACTTCGGGCACGCCGACGCCGCGATCTCTCTTATCGATGGCGGTGCCGATCCGACGATGCGCGAACCAATCTACGACGGTACGGCTTGGGGATGGCTTGGCCATGGCTCTTTCTTTGCGTCACCGCGGCCAGCGGATTCGGAGTACGCGCGCATCGCGGAGCGTCTCGTCGCGTTCGGACTCCCAACCGACGCCGACTACGACGCGTGCCCAGCGGTCATGGAGGTTATCCGTCGGTATACTCCCGCCTGACGCCCAGGTGGTGGAACGGTAGACACAGAGGACTTAAAATCCTTTGCCTTTACGGGCGTGCGGGTTCGAATCCCGCCCTGGGCACCAAAAATCGACACGCGGCCTGCAAAGGCTGCGTGTTCGTTTTTTGCGACTTTGGTGTGTTCTCAACACACTAGCGGGCCGACTTCGAGGAGGGCCCGTATGAGCCTATCGAATCGGGCTTCGAATCCCGCCCTGGGCACCAAAAATCGACACGCGGCCTGCAAAGGCTGCGTGTTCGTTTTTTGCGACTGTGGTGTGTTCTCACCGTGCTAGCGGGCCGACTCTGAGGAGGGCCCGCATGAGCCTATCGAATCGGGCTTCGAATCCCGCCCTGGGCACCAAAAATCGACACGCGGCCTGCAAAGGCTGCGTGTTCCGTTTTACGACCGCCTAAGCTTTCGCCCGGGTCCCCGGGGTGTACAAAGGCACCTTCGCCAGCCAATCCGGGATTGCGTCCTCCGCGTAAGTCGTCGCCTCGAATCGACATGCCGCGAATGCATCGCAACCAAAGTCCAGCGAACCCTCGGAGCGGTCGATGAGCACACCAACCCCCGCCAAAACCGCCCCCGCCCCTGTAATAAGCGGAATAACCTCACGCAACGAAATACCCGTCGTCAGCACGTCATCCACCAACAGACACCGAGCGCCCGCCGGAATATATGCGTTTCGCCGAAGTGTCCGCTGCTTCTCAACCAACTCCGCGTAAATCGCGGGCTTGCCCATCTGCCGACCGATCTCAAAAGCCACGATGATGCCGCCCGTTGTCGGCCCCACAACGATGTCTATCGCATGATCTTCAAAGTACTTGGCGATCGTCGTGCAGACCCCGGACAGCGCAGACGGCTGCTCGATGATTCGGAACTTTTCAACGTAGATGTCGCTATGGCGTCCGCTCGCCAATTTGAAGTGGCCGTGAAGGACGGCCTGGCAACTTTCGAGGAGCGCCTTCACGCTCGTTTGGTCTTCGGGATGATTGAGGCCTGCCATGGATCTGCCCCAGATTATGGCTCCGTTACCGACCCGTCACGTGCCAAAGCAGAATCGCGCCGTACCCGCAAAAGACAAAGAGAAAGAGGCAGTTCAGCATCACGTGACCCATTTGCATGAATGGACCTCGCGGCCAGTCCGAGCTACGGAAGTAGAAAGTGTCGATCGCGAGGCGAAACCCCCAAAACATGAATATGAACGTGGCGACGGCCAGTCCCGCGCGGGTTCCCTGAAGCATGTCTTCGCGCAGCACCAAAGTGATGATCCCAAACGAAACGATCGTGAAGACAATAAACGAACCGTACGTCCACATCAGCTTGTGGTTGAGCGTGCTAAGTCGAGGCAACTCTTCCTTCCATCGCAATCTCGTGGGAACCTGAAAGCTTGCAAACAGAACCAAGAACTGGGCAACCCCGAGCGCAATGATCAGCGCGTTGATCATCGCGGGCATGCCGATGTTCGTCAGCCGTTGCTGCATCGCTTCCAACAACGGTCGAAAAATTGCCGTGCGAAACGCGCCATGGAAGAGCAGTCCGATCGGTCCCAACACGATGACCGCGACCCAGGCAGGTCCAAGTTTACGGCGCCTTTCTAACGTGACCATTGCCGCTTGCACCGCGAAGTAGAGCAGCGGTCCGCCCCATCCAACCGCGGCCGGGTAGCTGATCGCAAGTTCGTGTAGCAGGCCGGAAATGATGAAAATGCCCACCAAGGCCAGCCGAATTCCAACCCGACGCGATAGCCAAGGCAAGAAGAAGATCCGGTCCATCTCTACAAATGGCCGGTTCCACCGGCGAGACCAAAAGTCAGTGAGTGATTCACTCCGCCACGGCGCGTCGAACAGCGGCTTCACGGGCCAACCGACCGCATGCGCGAACTCGGTCAGCATGTCTGAAAGCCCCATGTGAACGGTGAGCAGGATGAAGAAAATCGCGAGCCACTGCGACCACGCCGAACCGGGAGTTCCAAACCACGCGACGGCAAGCAAGCCCAAAACCCCGACGATGGCGCGCCCCGTTCCCATCGCAAATCGTCGATGATCCTCGATTGCGGGTTCAGGAACCTTGGCAAGCGGCACCGGATCCATGCCGGGCCAAGCCGTCGCATAAAACACGAGCCCGCGCCAGTCCATTGTCCGCACAAACGAAAGAGGCTGTCGCAGCAGGGCCGCGCCCTTAAACACGAACAAAAGCACGGCGCTCGCCGCCGCAAGTCGCTCGGTCGCGCTCCAATGGGGTCCAAAAGCGAGACAGAGGATAATCGCCGCAACGGGCGCAAGATTAGAAATTAGGCGGCGGAGTTTTTGACCTTTAACGAGAAAACTCGCGAGCCAGACCGTGAGCAGAACTCCGACCCAGAACAGGATGAACTCCGGCCACGGGAGCATTACAACCTGAGTGTATCTGTTTTTGAACCTGCGCGAGACGCGGGTTAGTCGACGATGACCGACAAGCCGCGCAAGGTCGCCGCCGTGACCTCCGGCAAAGTGTCGTTGATAAACGCCGCCATAGCCGCCTCGCTTCCCGCCAAATACTTCAACTTAGTCGCCGTTCGATACGGCGGATAAAACTCGACGTGGAACCAGTTGTAATCGTGCTCGCCGTTTGTCGGGGCCTGATGAATCGCCATGATATACGGCATCGAGAAGTCGAACAGCGCGTCGTACTTGCGTGTCAGTTCTAACAGCACATGCGCTAGGTCATCCAGTTCGGTATCGCTCATTGCGGCGAGTGACGGTCGGTGTTCGCGCGAAGTGACGTAAACCTCGTACGGATAACGCGCGAATTTCGGAACGAACGCGACGAACATTCCGTGCGAGCAGACCACCTGCTCGTCGTGCTCGGCCAAGACGTCCGCCATTACATGACGCCCCGTCCGCTCCAGATAAGCGCGCTCCGTGGCGAGTTCTAAGGTCGGCGTGGGAGGGACGAACGGATACGCATAGACTTGACCGTGCGGGTGAGCGAGCGTCACCCCGATCTCTCGACCCTTGTTCTCGAAAATGAAGACGTATTCGACTTCTGGCCTCGACCCAAGATCTACATATCGCTCCCGCCATACGCGGGTTAGCTTCCGAATTTGGCTCAGGGGCATCGTGGCGAACGTGCCGTCGTGCTGCTGAGAGTAGCAAATCACTTCGCAAACGCCCGCGCTCGGCCGCACAGGCATGAGGTCGGTTCCTTCGATCGCCGGGTCGGCTGCGGGCAACTTTAGCGATGGAAACTGGTTCTCAAACACGACGATGTCATAGCTTTCCAGCGGGATCTCAGTGGGAAATCCTCCAGGCCTAGTTGGGCACAGGGGGCAATAGTCGTCCGGCGGAAAGAATGTGCGTTCCTGCCGATGCGTTGCCGTGATAACCCACGTGTCCAGAAAGGGATGCCGTCGGAGCTCAGACAGTGGTCTAGTCCTCGATCATGTACTCAGCGATCAGCTGAGCCGTGTCCATCAAAGCGTCGACGTGCGTTCGTTCGTAGCCGTGGCTCGTGTCCACGCCCGGTCCAATCAAGGCTACTTCCGCTCGTCCACCCGCTCGCCAATACGCCGTGCCGTCCGAGTTGTAGTAGGAGTAGACATCGGGCTTGAGGTCGATTCCCCGGCTCTCGGCGAGATCGCGAAGCCGGTCGCCGAGCCCCTTGCTGTACGGACCGCTCGCGTCCTTCACGCAGATGCTGCAGTGGAATTCGTCGCCATTCTGACCTTCGCCGATGCATGCCATGTCTAGCACGACCAACTCGCGAACGTTGTCCGGGATTCCGTCCGAACCGCCGTGACCGACTTCCTCGAAGTTGCTCACCAAGAAAGTGATTGACTGGGCGGGAGTTAGGCCGCCGTCAACCAGCGACTTGATCGCCGCAAGGGCCGCGGCTACGCATGCCTTGTCGTCCAAAAACCGTGAACGGATGAAGCCAGAAGCGTTTTGCTCGACGCGAGGATCGAAGTAAACGAAGTCGCCCACCTCGATACCGAGGAGCCTGGTTTCCTCGGGGCGGGTGGTGCGTTCGTCTATGCGCACTTCCAGCGTCTCCGCGTTTCGCGGCGAGGTGCTTGCGTCACGATTCACGTGCGAAGCTCCGTTAGTCAGAACAATCGAGCCTCGTACCTGACGGCCCGAGCGTGTCGCGATCGTTACCCCTTCGCTTTCCACCGTCGGCCAATTGACGCCGTTAAGCGCGGCAAGTCGCAAACGCCCGTTAGGTTTAATTTCGCGGACAATCGCGCCGAGCGTGTCGACGTGAGCCGTCAATGCCCGAGGTCGATCAGAGCGAAGGCCATCAAGTTGCGCAACGAGCGCGCCCTTCGCGGTCCGTTCCGTGGCCACACCCATGCTCTCGAGCTCACCTTGAATGAAGCTGATCGCGTACTCCGAGTCGCCCGTCGGGCTCGGCGTGTTCAGCAGGTCAACAAGCGTGCGCACTAAATAGTCAGTTGAAATCTCGAATCGGGCCAAAGAAGTCCTCCGCTTCGCCGAATAGTTTACGCCACAAACCTATTGGAGAGGATTGCCGTCATAGAATGTTAGAGATGCAGTTGTTTGCGTATGAAGTTTCGGATCGAACCGGCAATCGAATGGAGGGAAACATCCAAGCCGAATCTTCCGATGCCGCGCGACTCGCCCTTTCCAACGCTGGCTACACCGTCTACACGGTTTCTGAGTTGCAATCTCGTGTCGCTGCAAACCCGCCCGTGGTCATGACCGCGCCGGTGCAGGCACCCGCACGCATCGCGGTCACTCCGAACTCTTCCCAGCCTGTCGCCATCCGTCCGTTGCGGCCCGCCAATGTTCACTCGATCCCGCGCACGCAAGCGGAGGCCGTGGCCCGCCCGCTCGCTCCGAGCACCGACGATCACGGAAACGTCAAGTCGGCATGGTCAAACGACGGCAAGATTTCACTCATGTTTACTCAGTTGGGAAGCATGCTCCGCGCCGGCGTCAACCTCTCAACCGCCCTGACCGAAATGTCGACGCAGACCGGAGCCGATATCGACCGAGAAGCCCTCAAAGAAGCGGCGGTGGCCGTAGAAGCGGGACGATCGATGTGTGATGCCCTTGAACGGTATCCGTATCGGTTCGGACCCGACATCATCGGAACTCTACGTGCGGGCGAACTGGGTGGCTTCATGGCCCAATCCTGCGACCAAATTGCGGATCAGCGCATGGCCAGCCACCGGTTTCGAAATCTCTTTCGGTTTCACGCGATCTACGCCCTGTCGCTACTGGCTCTCGCCCCGTTCATCTATGGCATCAGTTCCGGGGCCGTAGAGTCTATTCGCGCCCAAGACCAAGCCGGGGGAGATCTCCCGATCGTGCGGACGCTCGTCAAATTTGTCGCGCATGAGCTGCCGACTTCGGGTCTCAAGTCGCTCCTCATCATTGCTGCCCTCGTCGGCACCTATCTCGTCTGGATGAGGATGAAGTTTCGGATGCAAAGGCATCAATTGGTTCTCCGGATACCGCTCTTCAAGCAACGGACTCAGATGGAATCCCTGACGAGGTTTTGCTGGGTGTTGAGCGAGGTAAGCCGCGTCGGCATCGCGCCACAGCAGTGCTTTCAATCCGCCGCCGCTGCAATCGTCAACCTTGACCTGCGAGAGCGAGTGATGGGATACGGCACTCAAGTCCGGGAAAATATGCCGATTTCCCAGGTCCTGCGCTCGGCGGATATTCTGCCGCGTGACTATATCGACATCATCTCGACGGGCGAAATGACCGGCGATGTCCCGGGCGCGTTGGCGCGCGTCACTCAGGCATGTGGCGAAGATTTCGTCCGACGTGATGGTCAATGGCGCATGATCGCCATGGTGCTGGGCATGGCGGTGACCGGAATAATCACCGTCATACTTTGTGGCATCCTCTACACGCACCTGTACTCTGGAATCATGAACGCCGTCTTGACGGACTAACTCTATGCCCACCTTCGAATACTCTGCTACCACCGCCGACGGTCAAGTGACTAGGGGACAGATGTTCAGCACATCCATGGATCAGGCGATGGCCGACCTACGCAAACGGGGGCTTGAAGTGCAGCAGATCGGTATTCCCGGAAACGCCGCCGACCCGTTGCAGGGGTTTTCTCCCTCTGCACCGCGGTACGCCGAGCCCGGCGGAGAGAATGTTGCCGCCGCGCCCGAATTCGCTCCCCCTTCCGTCGTTCCGCCTTGGGAACCGCGGTCGTACATGGCATCCAGTGTGTGGGGACCGCTCGCCGGCAAAGTGCCTCTCGTCCGCCTGACATTTTTCTTCCGACAGTTCGCGACGATGACGAGTGCGGGCGTGCCTCTGATACAAAGTTTGCAGACCTTGAGCGGCCAAGCCCACTCAGAAAAGCTCACCAGCATCATTCTGGAGATGCGGGCGAACGCGGAGATCGGTCGTCCGGTTTCGGTCGCGATGCAACGATATCCGGAAGTGTTTCCACCTGTCGTGATGAGCCTGGTCAGAGCGGGAGAGGAGACTGGCCTCACCGACGAATCGTACAACATCATCGCCGACTACCTCGATCGCGAAATCGTGCTGCGAAATCTGTACAAGCGAGTCACGTTCTGGCCGAAACTCGAGCTCGGCTTCTCGTTCGTCATTATCATTGTCGCCAACATGATCATCAGTGCCGTTGGGGGAACTGAAAAGCTGAACTCACCCCTCACGACCTGGCAAACCTGGATTTGGCTCGGTCCCCTCATCGTGTTTCTGTTCCTGTTTGTCCGCGTCGGCCTGGCAAACGCGCGCATCAAATTTAACTGGGACCTCGTCATCGTCAAGATTCCAGGCTTCGGCAAAATCCTTCGCGAGCTTGCGATGGCCAAATTCGGTCGGGCTTTTGGCGCCGTTTACAAAGCAGGCATCCCAGTCAGTCGAGCGTTGACCCTTGCCGCCAACGCCTGCGGAAACGAATATTTGCGCGCACGCATGGCCCCGGCCTACAAGAAGCTCGAAGAGGGTTACGGCATCTCGGAAACGTTCCGCGAAACGGGGGCGTTCTCACCGATCGTGCTCGACATGGTTCACACCGGCGAGACGACTGGAAATCTGGATCAAATGCTGAACAAGATGGCCGACTTTTACGAGGAGGAGGCCGCGACGAAGGCCCACCAAGTGGGGCTCGTGTTTGGTGTCGTCGTTTTCCTTTGCGTCGCGATTTACATCGCGATGATCGTAATTAATTTCTTCATGGCCCACTACAGCGGCGTTTCTGCGGCTGGCGGGTAAGAGATCGGTCCGGCGTTCGGACGGTTCGCGCGGTAAATTCTGTTTCATGACTGATTCCTTCTTGCCGCGAACCTCACCGGTCGCAAAAGCCGTCGACCCACGCGGCATTCGCGCGTTTGTGGACGGGATGGAATCGAAGGGCCTTGGTCCGCACAGCTTTATGATTTTGCGGGGCGGAGGCGTCGTCGCTGAGGGTTGGTGGAGTCCGTTCCGGCGCGAAGATATTCACCTGCTTTATAGTCTCAGCAAGAGCTTCACGTCGACCGCCATCGGCTTTGCCGTCGCCGAGGGCCTACTCTCCCTCGATGATCCAGTCATATCCTTTTTCCCTAACGACTTGCCTGCGGAGGTCAGTCCAAATCTTGCCGCGATGCAGATCCGTCACTTGCTCTCGATGTCGGGCGGGCACGAGTCGGAGCCGCCCGGACTCTGGCGTCAGCATGACGACGGCGTGAGTTGGGTGCGGCATTTCCTAGGTCACAAGGTCGTACACGAACCGGGCACGCACTTTCTTTACAATAGCCTCGGGACCTACATGTGCTCGGCAATCCTGCACTCACTCACCGGCCAGAGGCTCACCGACTATTTGCGAACCCGTCTTTTCGAGCCGCTGGGCATGGCGATCGTCACGTCCGAACAGTGTCCGGCCGGCATTGACGTCGGCGGTTGGGGCATGAGCATGACCACCGAATCGATTTCGAAATTTGGCCAGCTATATCTCCAAAAGGGCATTTGGGAGAATCGCCAGTTGCTCCCCGAAGGCTGGGTTGAACTCGCAACTGCGTCTCATGTATCGAACGGCGACGATCCTGCAAACGATTGGCAACAGGGCTACGGCTTTCAATTTTGGCGATGCCGCCACGACTGCTATCGCGGCGACGGCGCGTTCGGCCAAAACTGCATCGTGATCCCACAGCATGACGCTGTCGTGGTTACAACGGCAAGCAATCCCGACCTAGGAGCGACGTTGCAGCTTGTTTGGGACTACCTGCTTCCCGCGATGACCGCGACGAACGTCCAGCCAGATACCGACCTGAACGAGCATTTGGCGCACCTAGAACTATCCGTACCCGGCGACGCCGACCTTGGTGGCACTCCTCGCGGAGAATTTGCCAACGATGACCTAGCCGTGAAAATCGAGGAGACTACGGACGGAATTCGGCTCACCGAAACTACTAGCGGCCGTCAAGTTGTAATCGAGGCGAATGGTAAAGGCTGGACCGAAGGATCCGCGACGATCCGGTGGGAGCGCGCGAAACTCTCGGCACGTGCTGCCCGACGAGAGGGAAGCTCCCTCGTCGTTCGAGCCTGCGAACTCAACTCGCCGTTTGAGATCACCGTCACGATCGCTCCTCATGTGGGAGGCATCTCGTATTCAAAGACCCGGTTTGGTGACTTCGGTGAAACCGTCTTGCCCACGGTGCTCCTTCCGCGGAAAACCGCGGTAACGGCAGGATCGCTCGCTTGAATCGAGTGTTCTTCTCGGCGGGTGAAGCGTCCGGCGACGCCTACGGCGCTGCCCTGACCGAGCGGCTCAAAGAACGTCGGTCGGACCTGACTTTCGAAGGGTTTGGCGGTCGGCGAATGGCCGACGCCGGTGTCCCCCTGCTCGCCGATACCTCGCGCTGGGGCGCCATTTCCATCATCGAAGGCCTGCGCAAAGTTCCGCAGGTGTACTTCACGTATTACCGAGCGAAGCGACAAATTCGTCGCGGTGAGCCGGGACTCTTTATCCCAATCGATTTCGGCTTCATGAACATAAAATTGGCTCGCCACGCCAAGAACTGCGGATGGAAGGTTTTGTACTTCGTGCCGCCCGGCTCGTGGCGGCGCGACCGCCAGGGAGGCGACCTCCCGAACGTTACGGATGCGATAGTGACTCCTTTCGATTTTTCCGCTGAGTTGCTGAACAAGATGGGAGCGAACTGCTACTGGTTCGGTCACCCCATCAAAGAGTTGATCGCATCTCGACCGGCGTCAAGCGCGACCCGCGCGGGAATTGCCGCGTTGCCAGGTAGCCGTGACCACGAGCTCGAAATGCATCTGCCGTTGCTCGCCGCGGTGGTCGATCAGCCCGTCGAATTTGCGCTCGCTCCCGCGATAGACGTCGCCGAATTCAAGCAGCGTTGGGAAGCCCTAGCAGGAGTCCGCCCCGACGACCGATACACGCAGGGCGATATTTACGCTGTGTTGAGTCGGGCACGCGCTGCCTATGTTTGTTCCGGAACCGCTACCCTCGAAGCAGCACTTTGCGGGTGTCCAATGGTCGTGTTCTACGTCGCCACGAAGTCAACAGCAGCGGAGGCGAAACTCCTTCGCATCAAGCTTCCGAAGTTCGCCTCCCTGCCAAATATCATCACGGACGAGGCAATCGTGCCGGAATTTATTCAGGACGCGGCCACCGTGGACAACATCAAAACTGCAATGCGAAATCTGCTTGAAAATCCTCAGGACCAACTCGCCGCGTGCGGCAGGCTCATCGAAGCCCTCGGTCCCTCCGACGCAATCTCGAAATCGGCGGACCTTGCCATTTCGATGATGGCGTAGGAGACGCCTTACATCGCGCGATAGGCGAAGTAGCCAGCCATGATGATGCCGTAGCTAGCGATGGCGACGCGTAGCACGTCCGGATTGAGCCGTTGGGAAAACCTCGCCGCCGAAAATCCTCCGACGAGCGCGCCCGCCGTCAAGCAAAGGGCAGGGACGAGTTCAACGACTCCCTTTGCGTAAAACACCAACGAACACACAAAGTTGATGATCAACCCCATCCAATTCTTGATCGCATTCAGCTCGTGCATTGTCCCTTCCATGTACAGCGCAAAGCTGGCTAGCATCATGATCCCCATGCCTGCGCCGAAGTAGCCTCCATAGACCGCGACGAAGAACTGCAAGAGAACCGCTGCCCACGCCGGCACCACTTGCAGATGGCGATTCACCAACGCTTTCACTTTGGGCTGGACCAGCAAAAGGACGGCCGCAAAGAGAATCAACACGGGCACGACGCGCTTGAAGGTCAGATTCGACGTTGTGAGCAACAGACCAGCACCCGTGAGCGATCCGAGCACCGTCGGGATTACCAGTAGTTTGAGATAGTGCTTGGTCTTCTCGATGAGACCGCTCCCACCGAGTCCACCTGCGAGGGAGCCGGGCCAGAGCCCAACCGAATTCGTGGCATTGGCGATCTTTTCGCTCAACCCCAGCGCCAAGGTGAAGGTAGGGAACGAAACGAGCGAGCCTCCCCCGGCAACGGCGTTGATTCCGGCGGCCACGGCACCGACTCCGACCAACATCGCACCTTGGAGAATCGAGATCGTCAACAAGGTCATGATATCGCATGGGCGATCCGTGCCATATTTGTCCTTGAAAATGCAGCGATGGGCTAAGGTCATCAACTTCCAGCAGGCCGGATTGGTGGGGATCATTGTGATCCTTGGCCTCGCCCTGACTATGTTCTCCGGCTCGCACACGGACCGGTTACTTGGCGGCACGGTCAACAACTTCTTCAACCTCAGCACCGTGGTTCAGGTCGCGACCGACACAAGCACCTTCGCGATCATGGCGGTGGGAATGACGATGGTCATTATCTCGGGGGGAATCGACCTTTCAGTCGGCTCGATTTATGCCCTCGCGGGTGTTGGTATGGCCCTCGCATTGCACGCGATGCCTCACGCCGCCGGTTGGCAACTCGTGCTGACGGGGCTCGGGGTTTGCTGCGGAACGGGACTGCTTGCGGGGTTTCTGAACGGGGTCATGGTCGCCAAGCTCGGCGTTCACCCCTTCATCATCACCCTTGGCACGATGTGGGTTTATAGGGGTATCGCGTTTGTAACGACGAATGCGGAAAGCATCCCCATTCCCGATGCCGTTATTGCCGTCACTAAGGCCAATCTCGGCTTGCGAAAAGATCTCTTTCCCGTGCCGATGCTCGTCATGTTGACCGTGACTGCGCTTGGTGCGATCTACTTACAGCGAACGACGATGGGTCGGCGCATTTTCGCGGTCGGCGGCAACATTGAGGCTGCGCGATACGCCGGGCTTTCTCTCAGTCCGATCCTTACCGGCGTTTACGTTTTGTCCGGTCTATGCGCCGGGATAGCCGCCTTCGTTGGCAGTGGCTTCTACGGCGCGGCGTCCTCTAACGACGCGAATGGCTACGAGCTGTTTGTCGTTGCGTCCGCTGTTGTCGGCGGAGCGAGTCTGGCAGGGGGTCGTGGGAGCGCGATTGGCGCGTTTCTCGGCGCGCTGCTCATCGTGATGATTCGCCAAGCGCTGCGAACGTTGCATACCAACCAGAACTACGAATGGATCATCATCGGCGTCGCGATCGTG
This sequence comes from Fimbriimonadales bacterium, assembly GCA_038230855.1. Classification (GTDB taxonomy): domain Bacteria; phylum Armatimonadota; class Fimbriimonadia; order Fimbriimonadales; family Fimbriimonadaceae; genus Fimbriimonas. The sequence goes on from JBBRML010000050.1 coordinate 29,827, forward strand.
GTTGCTGTCGTTCTCGACCGGGCCAGCGCTCTCGCCCGCGATCGCAAACTCGCCCAATCTCGCTAACGTTGGAGCCCAAAATTCCTTCCCAATAATCCGTTAAGGGGGAAGGAAGGCGAGATGCCTTTTGCTCGCCGAGTTGGGGTTATAAAGCGGTGACCATCTAACGTTGGAGCCCAAAATTCCTTCCCATTAATCCGTTAAGGGGGAAGGAAGGCGAGATGCCCTTTGCTCGCCAGGATGGGGGTTATGAAGCGGAAATCGGAATCAGGCGCATTGACCAGCATGAAGAATCGGGCCCGATATTTGCTCGTCAGGATCGGGGAAACGACTCCCAAACGCCTTGCTCGTTCCCGCAAACCTGGAGGGTTTGCAGATCAGCAAGGAGCAAGAGTCCGCTCCTGACGGCGGAGTGATTTGTGGTGGATATCTCCGATGTCGCCTCACGA
>JBBRML010000051.1:0-30085 GCA_038230855.1 Fimbriimonadales bacterium
CAGTTGAGTGCCACTTGCGCCACCGTTTTCCCGGTCTCTCCCGCCACTAGGTCGAGGGCGTCCACGACGTTGTATAGGTGCTCCTCGGCGACTTGCGGCCCGCCGCCCGCGGTCACCGGGTTCGTTAGCCGGCTCCCTTCCGGAATCGGCTGTCCGCGACGGATCTTGCCCGTAAGTCGGCCCCAACCGAGCGGGCTCCAAACGACCGTCCCGACCCCTTGATCGACAGCGAGCGGCATCAATTCCCACTCATAATCGCGACCAACGAGCGAGTAGTAGGCCTGATGCGCAACGTAGCGAGACAGGTTATGCCGGTCTGCGTAAGCGAGCGCCTTCATCAAGTGCCACCCCGAGTAATTCGAGCATCCGATGTAGCGGATCTTGCCCGCGCGGACGAGGTCATCGAGTGCGTTGAGCGTCTCTTCAACGGGAGTCATCGCATCGAATGCGTGCATTTGGTACAGGTCGATGTAGTCGGTTCCGAGGCGTCGCAAGCTGTCCTCGCACGACTTGATCAGGTGATAGCGCGATGAGCCGACGTCGTTCGGCGTCTTGCCCATCGTGAACGTGGCCTTGGTCGAAATCAGCACCTGATCGCGCCGACCTTTGATCGCCGTGCCGAGGATTTCTTCCGCCAGTCCGCCCGAGTAGACGTCCGCAGAGTCAAACATCGTCAAGCCGTGTTCGAGGCACACGTCCACCATGTGCGTCGCCTCCGCCGCGTCCGAACTTCCAAATCCCTTGAAGAAGTCGCCCTTGCCCCCGAAGGTGCCCGTCCCCAAACTGAGCACCGGCACTTTCAGTCCGGATCTGCCCAAAAGCCTATGTTCCATGCGTTGATTCTGACGCCTCCGCCCTGTTGCTCGCGTTCAGACAAAGATTCTTGCAATCGTCGGTAACGCTAACAGTGCTTGACCTGCTGCCCCGCCAAAGCCGCAATATGTAAACTGCGCCAAAGGAGCCTTCCATGCAGAACTACGACGAACGAATTCCAACTCCTGCGCCGGGTGATATCAACACCGGATGCACCAGCCCGAAGAATCCGCTCTTGATTGAGCTTCTCGGCTCACCCGTGTTGCCACTAAGCCAGGAAGACCAGCCTGAGCGCGCGAGCGCAAAGGTCAAACAGCTGGAGCGCGATATCGTGCTCCATGGACATCACTACACCGGAATCGCCCCGTTCGTCGACCTCCTGAAGCGTGTGTTCGCAAGAGCGGAAGTCACCCATCCGGGTCTCGCGGTCGGTACCGGCAGCGCGGGAATTCTTGTCGTTCGCTACCAACGCAACTCAAACACCGCGATAAGCAACCACTCTTGGGGTAGCGCGATCGATCTAACCTTTGCCGACGCACACGGTGTGTTGCACCTCAACGCTCAGGGCAGCGGTCAAGTTCAACGTGGCGCGATGATGCTCTACGACGCTTTCCGGCAGGAAGGCGACGCCACCGGAGAGCACGTTTACTGGGGCGCGGCCTTTCGCTCAAGCAACGGTGGAATGAGCCGTCAAGACGGAATGCATTTCGAGGCCAGCGCAGAGTGCCTACGGCTGTGGAAGCAACAGGGCAAGATTTAGGCGCACCTCCGATCCGTTGAGGCGACCGATAGATGGAAAAGCGCGGCAAGGGAGGCGCTAGCAGTTAGCAGGTAAAACTGACCCATGATCTACAGAAGCCTTGGCCGCACCGGAATCCAGGTATCGAACGCCTGCCTTGGGACAATGACATTTGGGTGGGATCCCGACGACTGCGGCTCGACGGAATCAGACTCCATCAAAGTCTTCAATCGTGCGGTCGAACTCGGCGTGAACTTCATCGACACCGCCGACGTTTACGTTCGCGGAACCAGCGAGACGATTCTCGGAAAGGCGATGAAAGGCAAGCGCGACGCGCTCGTGATCGCTACGAAGTGCCACGGCAAAATGGACGACACCGACCCGAATGCCTGGGGTAACACCCGCCGTCACATCATCCAAGCCTGCGAGGCCTCGCTGAAGCGGCTCGGCACCGACTGGATTGACATTTACCAAATCCATCGCCCCCAACCTTCCGTCCCAATCGACGAGACCCTACGCGCACTCGACGACTTAATTCGCGCCGGAAAGGTCCGCTACGCTGGCGCCTCGACGTTCGCCGCGTGGCAATTGTGCGAGGCCCACTACGTCGCCAAGCAACTCGGAATCAACGGCTTCACCTGTGAGCAGCCTCCCTACAACCTCCTCGACCGAAGGATCGAGCGAGAGCTTCTGCCGTTCTGCCGAACTTATGACTACGGCGTCATTCCTTGGTCACCCCTCGCCGGCGGCCAGCTCAGCGGCAAGTACGTGACGTCCACCGCCAAGAATGTGCGCTATGCGAACTCCGATCCGATGGGCCGCTTGCACCGTCGCTCAAAAGACGTGACCCTCAAGCTAAAGCGGATCGCCGATAGCTACCACATGTCGCTGACCACGATGAGCATCGCGTGGGTCGCTTCGCGCCCCGGGATCACGAGCCCGATCATCGGTTCACGTTCCGTCACCCAACTCGAAGAGAGCGTCGCTGCTTGCTCGGTGACGTTGCCCGAAAAGTGCCTCCAGCGCATCGACGCCGTCATCGCGCCCGGCACCCACGTCAGCGAGTACTACAATGCCAATTTTGGTCCGAACGCGAGGCCGAACTAAACCCATGGTCAAACCTCACGCCACCGTCAGCCGCGCATTAGCTTTGGGCGGCGTGCTAGCCTTAGCCATGATCCAACAACAAGAACAGGGCATCTTCCAGGGCCACGGTGACATCGGAAAGGTCTTGCATGAAGGTAGCGCGCAATTCGACGCGAAACTTGGCACGTACACCGTTTCTGGAAGCGGCGAGAACATGTGGTTCACCGCCGATGCCTTCCAGTTCGTTTGGAAGAAGGTCTCCGGAAATGTATCGATCGCCGCGGACATCGCATTCGTCGGCGTCGGAAAGAATCCGCACCGAAAGGCATGCCTCGTCATTCGCCAAAGCCTCGATGCCGATTCGGCGTACGCGGACATTGCCCGCCACGGCGATGGCCTGACCAGCCTCCAATATCGCGACGCGCAGGGTGCGACAACGCACGAGGTGCAATCCGTCGTTTCCGGGCCCGCCCGCATCCGTTTGGAGCGACGCGGCGATTACATCACCGCCTCCGTGAGCGGTGCAGACGGAGAACTACACCCATCCGGCGGATCTGTGCGCCTTCTCCTAAAGGAGCCCTTCTACATTGGGCTTGGAGTCTGTTCGCACGAAAAAGATCTCAGCGAGAAGGCCGTGTTTTCCAAGGTCGAAATATCTCCTTTGGCCCCGCTGCCTGTAACACCGACCCTGTACAGCACCTTGGAATCGGTAGCGATCGCCTCCACGGACCGCCGAACCGTGCATGTGTTTAAGGGTCACGTCGAAGCTCCAAATTGGACTTCAGACGGTATGGACTTGATCTACAACAGCGGTGGTCGACTGTACAGAATTCCCGCCACGGGCGGAGAATCGACTCTGATTGACTCCGGATTCGCCGATCGTTGCAACAATGACCACGGCATCTCGCCCGATGGCAAAACGATCGTCATCAGCGACCAGTCGCAGGAGACGCACCAGTCGATTATCTACACGTTGCCCATCACCGGTGGAACTCCAAAGCGCATCACCGAGCACTTTCCGTCGTATTGGCATGGTTGGTCACCCGACGGCAAAACCCTTGCCTATTGCGCCCGGCGGGACGGCAAATACGGAATATTCACGATCCCCGCCGAGGGCGGAACCGAGACTCGCCTCACGACGGCGGAAGGTCTTGACGACGGCCCGGATTACTCACCAGACGGCAAGCACATCTATTTCAACTCTGATCGAACCGGCATGATGCAGATTTGGCGTATCAACGCCGACGGAAAGGAGCCCGTTCAGGTCACGAACGACGATGCCAACAACTGGTTCGGCCACGTCTCGCCGGACGGAAAGTGGATGGTCTATCTGACCTATGGCTCAGACGTGAAAGGCCACCCCGCAAATAAGGACGTGATGTTGCGGTTGCTGAATCTCACCACGGGCAAGATCACGATCCTTGCCAAGCTGTTCGGTGGGCAGGGAACGATCAATGTTCCTTCGTGGTCGCCAGATAGCAAGCGCGTTGCGTTTGTCAGTTACCAGCAGCTGCCTTAGCTGTTGGCTAACCGCTAAGTGCCGAGCAAGGCATGAATCGAACTTAGAAAGAGCTGGCCGGCCGGGTTGTCGGCCAGGTTCGACGGTTGCGATCCCAGTCCACCGAAGGGTCGCAACGTCGTGACAAAGACGTCCCCGATTCGGATTAGAACCGGCGCCTCCTCATACGTGCGCACGTCGATTCGGTTCATCAGGACTTCGATTGCCGCGCCCGGAGGCACGGCCGATCCAAGTTGACCGAGGTTGATTGTGCGATCGCCACATATCGGCAATAGCTGCGACCATCGCTCGGCGAACGGGACCGCGTCCCAAAACTCTGCGTTCCGAAATTCGTATGCCGATTCCCGCCAGAAAGGGCACGGAATCGTCATGTCGTCTGCCAGCACCACCAAACCGCGTTGGGGCCACTCGTTTGGCGCACCGATCCAGAGATCAGGGCCAACATTGTCGAACTTGGCGGGCGCAAGTGCTTCGGTGCGCCCGCGTGGTGTCCACGGCAACGTGGAGGAGGCCGCGACGACCCGTATCGGCCACTCGTTTCTAGCGTTGCCGTATTCCACCGTCAAGCGATAATCTCCGGCTGCTGTCGAGGGCCAGTAGATCGCACCGACCTCGGTCGGTACGTTCGCGCAAACCGCAGACGGAACGCAAGCGCTGCTCGCGACTCGTTTTCCATCGTTGTCGGTCACCGACCACACGAGGCCGTTCCGGCATGCTTCGCCAGACGAAACTCCGATTCGCCAGTGGATATCGCCTTCAAACTGGTTGACGGAGTCGACAAATCCGACTCGGTTTCCGCCGTGCGTCCATCGTGGGCGGCGGTAGGGAATGTGGAACAGCACGGTTTCACCATTCCAGTCCAAGACTTCGTCAGGTCTAAACCGCCCAACTCCCCAGTCGTCGAAAAACCCCGCGGACGAAATCGGAGTGTCGCGCCAGCCCGTCACCACGTACCCGTTGATCGGGCGCGACCGAACCGCTTCATGTACCGTTTTCCGCATGAACAACGCTTTACGCCGAGACGACTCCATGAGCGCCGCGTGTCGGTTCGCCTTGGGTTCGAGGGCGAAGCGACAGGTCTGAAGGATGCGCGGCAGGTCGTGTTGCCATCGAACGCCTTTGTCGTTCAACTCGCTGAGCGCGGAGGACCAAAATGGAAGCTGATCGCCCGTACGCGCAACGTCGCGATGAACGTCGATGTCATTGAATTCTCCCAGCAGCAGCGGGCGCTGCTCCCGAGGCCCGGCCATCAGGCTGTCCAATACTTCGGGATAGAACTCCGTGTCGCAGTATGGGTGAAAGTCGTCGAATGTGCCGTACTCGCGCAGATCCCCGCCGTACATTTCCGCTCCTCCGCTGTTATCCTTCACCAGTGGGCACCGAGTGAGGTTCGCGATCATTTGCGTCATCCGAGAACGAAACTCCGGTGATGTCGTCGAGCTCAGCTCACAGCCAAGCGTCCAGCAAACAATGTTCGCGTGCTGCGCATACTGCCGGACTACGGACTCAATTTCTCGCTCAATTTGGTCCAAATGTTCCGGGTGTGGATCCCACAGTGGAAGCTCCATCCATCCGACCATGCCCTCTTCATCCAGAATTTCGAGGTACCGATGCGGCGGCACCCAAAGGCAAAACTTAACCGTGTTGAAGCCGAGTGATTTCGTCGCTCGAATCTCCTGCCGAATTTCGTCATCCGACGGGTTTGTGTGACCGAGCTCTGGGTACCAACCCCAATGCAGGAGCCCTCGCATGAGAAACGGCTTACCGTCGAGCGTTAACGCATTTCCGGCAACCTGAATCCGTGGCGATGGCGCAGGAACTGCCGATTGAGGAGTCGCGTGCCAAACGTCGCCGTGGATGCCGCCAAATGTCTGGAACACGTATGGCAGGAATCCACTTGCGACTTCGCGAACCGGGAAAGTGACGCCGCCATTCTTCGTGACCTTCACTTCAACCGTAACTTTCGTGCCGCCATAGCCGCGCAAGGGAACTTCAAACGCGTCCCAAATGCCACGGTGGGTCAGGGTGTGCGTGCCGTTGACGGAGATTTCCGCCTGGTAGCTCACGCCTTCAAATCGGAGTACGGTCACCGCCTTAGGAACGTCGATTTCCGTGCGATAGATAACCGGCCCCTCTTCGCTCACCGAAATGTCTTGCTTCCAAGCGTGAGGAATAGCAATGTCGCGCGGAATGCGACCATCGCCGAAGTCAACGGTCCAGTGCACAACCTTTCGCGGCGAGAAGCTCATGTTCAGACCGATTCTGGCATGCAATACTCGAAAACTGATGAAGATCGGCGTTTCGATGTGGTCCTACTTTCGGTCGTGGCGGGCAGGTCAGCTCGACATTCCAGGTTTCGTTCGCGCAGCGCAGGCCGCGGGCGCAGACGGAGTCGAACTTCTGGATTTCTTTTACAAAGATCGCGAGCATGAGCGTCCGCTGATCAAGTCGGGACTTATGGACGCGAACATGCCGGTGCCGATCTTTTCCGTCGCCCAGAACTTTGCCAAGCCAAGTGCGGAAGAGCGCGAAGCAGAGGTCCAGAAAATCCGTGATGGTGTTGACGAAGCAATCATCTATGGCGCAGGAGTCGTCCGTGTATTCGCCGGCGACGTGAGTGAGGGCATAACCTTCGACCAAGCGCGAGAGTGGATTATTGCCGGACTATCATCGGCATCTTCCTACGCTCACGCTAAAGGGATCAAGCTCGCGCTGGAGAATCACGGCACGCTGGCCGGTCGCGGGGACCAAGTTGCCGGGATCATTTCCGACGTTCGAGCTCGGTGCGGCAATGAGTCGCTAGGCGCGAATCCTGACACTGGCAACTTTCTGCTCGTCAAGCAAGCGAGCCACGAGGCCATCGCCCAGGTCGCCCACCTCGCGAACATGGTTCATTTCAAAGATTTCAAGCGCGCGCCCGAAGGGCACGAGGGGTTTGCTTACCCCGCACTAGATGGCACGCGCTACGTCGGAACCGCCGTTGGCGAAGGGGAAGTGGACCTCGGCAAGTGCGTCGCGGAGCTCCGTGCCGCGGGTTTTGACGGGTGGCTGAGCGTGGAGTACGAAGGCGAAGAAGACCCGATGACCGCCGTTCCAAGGTCAATCGAGAACGCGCGCCGTTACCTCTAGGTCAGCGACTCCATTTCTGATCGAGCGCGTCGTAGTCGGCGTAGTCGATGCGCTCGTAGAGTTCTGCTCGAGTGCGCATCGTGTGCATGATTGCCGCCTGAGTGCCGGTATTGACAAGTTCGGCGTAGGTGTCGTCCAGCGCCTTTAGCATTACGCGAAAGCCCGTCATCGGGAAGATGACCATTTGGTATCCGAGCTCGCCAAACCGTCGAGCCGAGATGAGCGGGGTTTTTCCGAACTCCGTCATATTCGCGAGCAGCGGCGCGTGCACCGCCTTTCGCATTGCTTCAAATTCGGATTCTGAGGTCAGGCCCTCCGGAAAGATTCCGTCCGCACCCGCGTCAACGTACGCCTTTGCTCGCTCGACCGCGGCATCGAGCCCCTCGACTCCGCGTGCGTCCGTTCTTGCGATAATCAAGAAGCTCGGATCGCGCTTCGAGTCCACTGCCGCGTGAATCTTCCGGCACATCTCGTCCACCGCGATGCACGACTTTCCATCGAGGTGTCCACATCGTTTTGGGCTGACTTGGTCTTCAAGATGTATTCCCGCGAGACCTGCGCGCTCCATCTCGATCACCGTGCGCATCACGTTCATTGTTTCGCCGAAGCCGGTATCGGCATCGCAAAGCACGGGGACTGGAGCAACGTGCGTTACATAAGCTGCCTGCTGGGCAAATTCCGAGAGGGAAGCAAGGGCGATATCAGGCACGCCGAGGGTCGCGTTCGTGATTCCCGCCCCGCTCAAGTAGAGAGCCTGTGCGCCCGCCTTATGTGCCGAGACCGCGCTGATCGCGTTGAACACGCCAGGCATGACCAGACAACCTTCGGCGAACAGTGCGCGCAACTGTGCGCCCGGCGAATCAATCGTTTGTCTCAGCATGGATCCGTCACTTTGCCTCGACCGGCACTCCGCCCACCGCGCCAACCGCAAAGATGCAGTCGTCTTTGTTGACGCCCTTGATTTCCGCCTTGGCGACCGCCCCGACGTTTCGGAAACCTTGCCACGTCGCGCTCTGTGTTTCTCTCCAGTAGACGACGTACTCAACTCCCTGGGCGGAGGTCCAGCTCAGGCCGGTATCGTGCGCCTGAGGCCGATCGTATCGAACGCTCGCTGGTGGTTCGGGCGCGTTAGCCAGCGTTGCCGCAGAGAAGAGGTTCACCCTTGTCACGTTGGCGATGTATCCGTAGTCGAGATACTCTGGCAAATCTTGATCGCTGTGCTGGTGGGTGAAATCCTCAAAGACTTCCGTAAATCGGACGGCCGAAAATCCTTCGTTATTGAACGACGTGTGATCGCCTCCCCGCTGAAATCGGTCCTTTCGGAAGACGAGCTTTGGCGCAAATACCCGAACCTTGCCGCGGAAGTTCCACTCGATAAACCTCGCGAGCTCCCGCGAATTGTGCAGGCGTGCTGGCCCAGCGTCCGCGTTTCGGGTTCGCGTGACTTGGTCCGCCGGGTCTTCGCTGAACAGGCGAACATGCCGGCCGTCAACCTGGCCCTGCGCGTTTCTGCTCTCGCCCACAATGTCATTGCTCAGGACCGCGTCAATCTTCCAGCCCTCTTTGCGTGCCCGCGCGGCAAGCGCCGCCGACCCCAAAAGGCCTTGCTCTTCGCCGCTGAAAGCCACGAACACGAGCGTGTGCTTCCACTTTTTCTGGCTCATTACGCGAGCGCACTCAAGCGCGAGCGCCGTTCCCGACGCGTCGTCGTCTGCGCCTCGCGCCACGGAGTTCAGGTCGCGAACTTTCATGTTGATCGTGTCAAAATGCCCGCCAACGATCACGCGCCTAGAGTCTTCCCCGGGCAGAATAGCGACGACCTCAACGACATCCTTCTGGACAGGAACGCGCGCCATCGGCTTCGCTGTGTAATGCATCTGCTCGACAATCAGGCCCGGAATCTTTTTGTATTCGGCCTCCAGATAGTCTGCTGCCCGGAACAGGGTCTCGTTGTTCGTGTTCCGATTGGGGAATTTGACGAGTTCCTCAATCGTCGCCTTGATGCGATTTGGATCGATCTGCCGGATCAAATCCTCGTTCGATTGCACCACCGCCATTGTGAAGGCGAGCAAACTAATCATGCTTCGCTTTTACCCGGTAACGGCGTGCTCAAACTGGAACTGCTCGTTGTACAACGTCGCGTAGAGGCCTGCGTTCTTGAGCAACTCGTCGTGCTTTCCGCGCTCCACCACCCGACCGTCCTGGATAACAAGAATAAGGTCCGCGCCGAGAATTGTCGAAAGGCGGTGGGCGATCGCAAACGTCGTGCGACCTTTCATCAGGCGATTGATTGCGGTCTGGATGAGCCGTTCAGACGTCGTGTCCAGGGCAGAGGTTGCTTCGTCCAGAATCAAGATTGGCGGGTTCTTCAAAATTGCTCGCGCGATCGCCACTCGCTGCTTTTCGCCACCTGAGAGTTTGTAGCCTCTCTCGCCAACGACGGTCTCATAACCCTCGGGAAGGGAAGATATATGGTCGTGAATCGAGGCCGCCTTGCAGGCGTCGATCAGTTCGTCGAGAGTTGCCTCTGGCTTTGCGATGCGTAGGTTTTCCGCGATGGTCGTGTGGACCAAATAGGTCTCCTGCGTAACCATCCCAACTGCGAGTTTCAAATCTTCGGCCGCGATATCTCGTATATCGAAGCCATCGATGAGCACTCTGCCCGCATCCACATCATAAAGGCGCGGAATGAGATATGTCGTGGTTGTTTTGCCCGAACCGGACGGTCCCACGAGCGCGATCAGTTGCCCGGATTGCGCTTCAAAGTTGATCCCCTCAAGCGTCCAATCTGCCGACTCCCGATCGTATTTGAAGCCGACGTCTTCGAAGCGAACGTCGCCGCGAATCATATTTCTCGGCAGAGCGAGGGCATCTTTCGATTCCGTGATGTCGTGCTTCATGTCGAGATATTCAAAGATTCGATCGAACAGTGCGAACGAACCGATGATCTCGACCTGGAGGGCCATGATGCCCGTCAACGGGAAGAACATTCGAGTCTGCATGGCCGAAAAGGCGACGAGCTTTCCGACCGTGATTGTATGGTCCCCGCGGAAAATAAAGTAGCCAGCAAGCCAGTAGATCAGAGCCGGAATAACCTGGGTGACAACCCGAATCATCCCGAAGAACACGTACTGTAAAACCGAAGCCTTGATTTGCCAACCTGCGAGTTTAGTGTTCTCCTCGTCAAATTTTTCAGCAAGCACATCGGCGCGACCGATCGTCTTGGCGAGCAACGCGCCAGACACGGATAGGTTTTCCTGCATCATCGAGTTGAGCTCGCTTGTCTGCTCCTGCACCCCCGTTCGCACATCGCGAGAGAAGTTGCCGAGCCACTTTCCGAAGACCCCAAACAATGGGATGAGGGCAAGGGCAAGCACCGTCAACCGCCAATCCATATAGAGCATTGCAACGATCGCAGAGACAACGATCGCCACGTTGCTCAAAGCATCCACGAGGGTGTTGCTCACGACTGACTGGACGCCACCGACGTCTGAGATCAGGCGGGTCTGAATGTCGCCCGTCCGAGTGCTCGTGAAAAATCGAAGAGACATCCCTTGGAGGTGCGTGAAAAGGTGATTGCGCATCGCGCACATGATCTTCTGGCCGATGAGGACGCCTTGGTATCCGTACAACATCGTCACCGTCGCCGCGGCGAGGGTGACCAGAATCGTCACGACCGAATACACGGTGATCACGTGGAAGTCGCGCAGGAGCAACCCCTTGTCGATAATGATCTGCGCGTAGAATGGCGGCAAGATTCCGAGCGCCACTCCCAAAAGTACGGTCGCGAGCATGAGAATCACTGATCCTCTGTACGGCGCGAACAAGCCCATCACGCGCTTGAGCGTCGTGCGGCTGACTTTTGGCTTTCCGGAAGGGGCGGGCTTCACCTAAGCGTGATACCCGGTTTGTGGAGAGATAGACAAGGGTCTACGCTATTTGATGAAGTACATGGGGTTGGGCAACTTGAAAGTCTTCTCGGCGTAACCGCCATCGAGGTCACTCTGTTGGTCACCAATATTGACCATGATCCGCCATCCGTCATCCACGATTTTGAGTCGGGCTGGAGCTTTAAATTCTGCCGCGGACTTCACCGTCAGATCAACCGGCTTCATCACCACCGCTTCGAATTCCGTGTAGCCAACTGCCTTGAGGTTTTTCTCGGTGCTTTCCCGGCTAGATTCCCGGCGACCTGTGATAAAGAAGACCGCGACGCCCTTCGATCTGGCGTACTTGTACAACTCCAGCACGGGCTTTATCGCCGTCGCGGTGCCGGACTTTTCCCACTCGTCGTACATCGGTTTGTAATAGCCAAAGTCGAGCTTTTGCTCGATCTCCCAGTTGCTCAAAGCGGTCTCGTCAATGTCGAGAACAATCGCGGGCTTTCCAAGGAGTTTGAGAGCGAGGCGGGTGTCAATCTCACGCTCTGCTTTCTTGGTTACCGCCGTAATTTCCGCTTCGTATCGGCCCGTTGTAACGTACGCTTTGATTTGCTCCTTGATCAATCCGAGGTTTGGAATGGATCGATCAGTGAGGGGCGCTTTCGGGTCTTGGGCAACTGCCCATCCGGAAAGAAGGAGCAGCGAAGCCGCCAAGTATTTCAACTGCGTGCGCATGGTTGCATTTTGCGCTAGTTTCGGCTGAGATGCCGCGCGCTTGGATAGGGTTCGTCCGGCGGAAGCTTTGTCGTCGACTGCATAGGTCGAGAGTGATCATGAATCTGTATGAGTTGATCGGCGAATTCTTCCTGAGCAAGGGGTGAGGTAGAGAGGATCAAGAACTTGATGCGGGTCGGAAACAGTCCGTCACTCGCGAGCAGCGCGCAATCCGAGCCGAACTTGAGAATGGACGTTCGATTCAAAACAAAGTCGCAAGCGTCGCCCACAAAGTGCATCGAGTCGTGCTCGAACCAAACCACGCCTCGGTCGCCGCCGATCCACTTTGCGCCGCGCGCTATCTGAATTTGAACGCAGAAGTCACCCGGATTCTGTTCCGAATTTTTTGAAAGCGAAGCGCCGGGCAAGTCGGGCAATGAACCAGATCTGATTCGTTTGCTCGTCCAAGCCCAGCTGGATGCCGTGTAAAAGCCGGCAAACCAAAGGCCCCAAGACGCCGCGATTTAATGCCAGCAGAGGAATAGCAGCAGCATCGGGGGTAAGCCGACCAGTATGTAGACAATTCGGGGCGCGCACGTCGCCGCACGTGATAGCGGCCTGGATCGCCAACCAACCCGCGACGTGCGCACAATCTGGGCGATCGCCGCTTCCTCTTGGCTTAGACTGTGAGACTCGTCCTCACTGCGTCGCATTCGCCTAGTTTAGCGCTGTCGATCCCAATCAATAGCGGAATCGGAAACGGTGATTTTGAGCGTATAGTGAGAGCATGATAGTCGCTGCGCTCTCGCTACTCTGGGCCGTCCAAACACCACGCTACGTTCGCCGAGCTGAACATGACCCGAACGGGATCGGCATCTTCTACATGGATCGCGAGATCGCGCAAGTCATGGGTCACCAGGCTGCCGATTGGCTGGATCGACCGGAGCGCGAGGCGGAAGAGGCTCCGTCGATCCTGATCAAGGCCCTGAAACTCAAGCCCGGCATGATCGTTGGCGATATCGGCGCAGGAAGCGGCTATCTGTCCTTTCCGATGGCGAAGCTAGTCGCTCCGACGGGAAAGGTTTACGCCGAAGAGATCCAGCAGGAGATGCTTGACATCATCAAGGCGAAAGCAAAGCGGAATGGAATCAAAAACGTCGTGACTTGGCTCGGCACGACTACGGACCCGAAGCTCCCAGCGGGCACGGTTGATCTGATCATGATGGTCGACGTCTATCACGAATTCGACAAGCCGTACGAGATGACCGCGAGCATGGTGAAGTGCCTCAAAAAGGGTGGTCAACTCGTGTTTGTCGAGTATCGGGCAGAGGATCTGAACGTACCCATCAAGGAAGTCCACAAGATGACCCAAGAGCAAGTGAAGAAAGAGATGAGCGTCTTTCCTCTCGATTGGAAACAGACAATCGACGTGCTCCCGCGCCAACACATCATCATTTTCACGAAGCGCTAGCACAAAAAAAGCGACCCTGATTCCAGGGTCGCCTTTCGATTCTAGTGAACTTAACCGGCAATCTTCGTGATCGCGGTGCCAAGCGTCGTGAGACCCTTTGCATCGGCAACGAAGTTGACCATCTTATTCTCGACCTTCCAGTTCTTGTACACGAATACCGTGTTCTTAACCGTGCTGGCGGTGTTGACTTTGTAAGCCGAAACCGCGGAGTCGTTCTTCGCAAGGACGGCGACGTCGATGTTCTTCAGGCCCTTCGCAAATGTCAAAGCCTTAGCCATCGTTGCGTCTTTCGACTTGGCATCCGTCAGGATGACGATCATCGCCTTGAACTCGTTTGCCTTGTTCGTAGCCATTGCCTTGTCGAGGGTCTTGGCGATCATGCTGACGTTTGCATCGGTGTCGCCGTTAACCCAAACCTGCACCTGCGGTCGAGCCTGGAATGTGCAAGGGAAGCACTCAGTCGTGCCCTTCAGAGGACCGGCGACGTGGGTCGGGTGGAACGGAGTGACGCTTTCGCCCCTCTCAAGTCCGCTGTTTGTGCCAGCCATTGCGACGAGTGCGAGAGCCGAACAACCGGCAACAAGAATCTTCTTCATGATTTGTCCTTTGGACTGCCAAACGCAGGAGTCCTTGATAGCATTATGCACAAAACTTCCGCTGCGGCAGGAAGGCGCGGTCGCGTCCCTGATTAGATGCAGGACATATTAGCGGTCAAGCTCGGCGTCGTTTCCCTTCGATAACGATCGTGAATTCACCTTTGCGAGGCACTTCTGTTTCGCTGGGAACCGTCGGCAACGTCGCCCGGAATACCTGCTCATGCATCTTGGACATCTCTCGACAAATCGCGTAGCGACGTTCGCCAAGGCAACCGCCGACAACCTTCAAAAAAGCATCAATGCGGAATGGCGACTCAAAGAATACGAGGGTCATCGGTGAATCGATGTAAGGCTCTAGCTCGTCGCGGATCGCTCCTGCCTTTCGACCGAGAAACCCTAGAAAGGCAAATCGTTGCCCGAAGAATCCGCTTAGCGCGATCGCCGTCGGAACGGCGGACGGACCCGGAATCGCCGTTACTTCGATTCCTGCGAGATGACACGCGTCCGTTAACTGGGTGCCCGGATCACTGATGGCCGGAGATCCTCCGTCCGTTAACACAACGGCGGTTTGGCCAACAGAAATCTCCTCGACGTACCGCTCAAGTTGATACGCAGATGTGTGCTCGTTCAGCACGCGCATCGGCTTCTTGATTCCCAAGTGAAAAGCGAGCTTGCCGCTGACTCTCGAATCCTCGACGAACCAGACGTCCGCCTCCGTCAGGACAGCCGCGGCCCTCGGCGAGAGATCGCCGAGGTTTCCAATCGGGCTAGCGACTAGAATTAATCGCGCTACTGCTTCTTGGGCTGAGCCTTCGGCGTCGGGTCGCTCGCCTTCGGGTCCTTCGGCGGCGGCGTTCCTGGCTTCGTTCCGGTCGGTGTCGGAGCGTTGCCCACCTTCTTGGCTTCGTCCAGCTGGCGCTTTCGATCCGCCTCGTCCGCCTTCTTGCTTTCGGCGGCCATCTTGTCCTCTTCGACCTTTGCCTGAATCCATCGCTGTTGCTCCTCCTTGAAAATCTTGTCGCCTTCGTCTGTCAACATTTTGGACTTTCGCAACACGGCCGCCTTCGACAAGATCATTGCGAAATTGCCTTGCCCGGTCGCATCGTACTGCCCGTTGATTTTCAGGGCCTGGGTGAGCGCGTCTCCCGCCTTGATCGCGTCCTTGTCATCCGCGTACAGGTCGACGAGCCGGAGATGCTCGGCAACGGTATCAACTTCGGAAAGGATGCCCTCTAGCGCCCAGATCATGTCTTTGCGTAGCTTGTCCTTCGTCGTCGCCCGCATGTACGCTTCGTTGATTGAGTAGTACGCCGCCATACGCGCCGCGCGCTCGTCCAAAGGTGATGCGGGCTTGTCAACGATCGCTTTTGCCTTCGCAAAATTGGCAGTAGCCATCGCTTCAGCCTTTGCCGGATCCGCGCTGGCCGGATCAATCATCGGTTGGCCGGCTTCCCAAAGAACCGCGAGGCCGGGCTGCATCCACTTGATCGGGCCAGCTTTGCGGACCGCGTCCATGTCTCCTGTTAACTTTTGGTAAACCAAGCGGTCGACTTGCTCGCGAATGTACTTCTTCTTTTTCTTCTCAAAGTCCTTCGGAAGCGTGCTATTCGAGGCCACCAGCTTGTAAATCGTGAACTCGTTCCGGACCTTGACGACCGCGGTCATTTCGCCGATCTTCAGGCTGCGGAGTGGCGCAAATGCCTCCGTCGAATTGATGTCCGAACGCAGCATTTGGACCGTGTTTTCGCTGACCTTCTTATTCGGCGCCGGGGCGTCGGTTGAGTACCGATTCATTACGGCTTCAAATGTCTCGCGGTTCTTCAAGTCGCCGAGTGCCTTCGGCCCATTCTTGTCTTCCTTGCCGAGGTTGATCCGCTTGAACGTCAAATTGTCGTATCCAGCTTTGACATCCGCTTCAGAACTCGCGGCCTTCGAGCGGTACCAGTTTTGAACAACGTCCGACAGCTGCTCTGCCACAACAGAATCGTGCAGTTTCGAGTCGCCGAGGAGCTTCTTGAGCTGATCCAAATTCTCCTTGATCGCATCGTTCGGAGTCTTCTTGTACTTCTCCTTGAACTTGGCGATGAAGTCTTTGTCATCTCCCGTCGGGGCGATTTGCTCTCGCAAACCGTCAATCTGTGCCTCGATCTTGGCTTTGAACGCGGCAAGCATGGCCGAGTCGTCTAAGGCGATGTGGTTTTTCTCCGCGAGCACCTGAAGGCTGGCTTGCCCGACCGCTTTCGTGAGGGCGCCGATGTATGTCCGCGTCGCGCTTTCCGCGCTGACGTCGTGATTGGTTTGCATTTCTCGCAAGCCGGTTGTGATCGCGCTCTCAACCTGACCGAGACGGATCTCCGCCGAAGCAAGTTTGAGGGCAACTTCGTTTACGTTATCGGTTCGCCGGTCGTCCGCGTTCTTGCCGGTACATCCTTGGTAGAACATGCCTAACACGAGCACGAGGGCGGAAATGAAAAAGACGATTTGAAAGCATCCCGTCTTTGTGGCTTTTTCCTGAAAATTGCTAATCGACACAGTTGTTCCTCAAGGGCAGCTAGGAATTATGACATGCCGTGTCAAATGTGACTCCAGTGGGGCGGCAGTTGCCATGTCAAGGGTCGTTTCAAACGTGCCACAGAAATACTGGACAAAAATTCACTAGTAGACTAAAGAATGTGTATAATCCGTCTACATGCACTGGACGCAGCGCAAGGATAAATATGGCGAAAGGACTCACCGAAAAGCAGCAACAGATTCTGGATTATATTCAGCGATACGTTCGCACCGAGGGCTTTCCTCCGTCGATCCGGGAGATCGGAAAGGACTTCAACATCGGTTCCTTGCGCGGTGTGACCGTCCACCTCGATGCCCTATCCCGCAAAGGATACATCTCCCGATCAAACACCCCGCGTTCCATTAAGGTCGTGCATCCAGACGTCAAGGCGCGGACCGACATGCATGTCGCGATGCTCAAGTTGCTCGGTAGCATCGCCGCTGGCGTTCCGCTTGCCGCTCAGCAGCACGTCGAAGACGTGATCCCGGTTCCGATCGGCATGATCCGAGGTGCTGCCGACGCCTACCTTTTGCGAGTCAACGGCGAGTCCATGATTGACGCCGGCATTCTCGATCGAGACCTCGTAATTATCAAGCCCCAACAAAGCGCGATCCAAAACGACATCGTGGCCGCCATGATCGACGGCGAGACGACGGTTAAAGTGCTTGATTTTTCACTGGCGGATTGCCCGAGGCTCCTGCCACGAAATTCGAGCTTCGCTCCAATTCTGTTGCCTCCCGACGTCCCTGTGATCCTCGGCAAAGTCATCGGCTTGTTGCGCGATTACGATCGGCGTGCGTTCTGATTGCTAAAGATCGGTGACTGCGACGCCAAAAATATAGGTGAGCACCCCGCTCGACCACCGGGTTAGGCTTGACTGCGCAACTTCTCCCGCACGCGCACAGAGCCGCCCGGTTTTGTTTTTGTCACTTTATGCCGATATATTTGCTATGCGTCTCAATTGGCGTTATAAGGCAGTTGTATCAGTGGCCCAAAGTCCGTTCGACGAAACCATTCTCATGGCAGAGCATGCCGACCCCCAGTGTCGGATCGAAGCCATTCGTCGCATTGTCATCAATTTCGACGCCTCAAGCGCCCGATTCTTGCTCCACACGCTAGCGGAAGACGACGAACCGTCCGTCCGTGAGGCGGCTGTGCATGGCCTCGGCGAAGTTGGCGAACCGTCAACAATCCGTTACTTGCGCTCGATCATGAACGACGATGACATCGATGTGAGCATTCAAGCGGTCCAATCGATCAAAGCGATCGAGACGCGCCACGGTCTGCGGCGTCTCGCTGCGTAGACAGGCTCGCGGTACCCTGAGGTGGTGCCGCTTCAGACCCCGCCCCCGCTTGATTTCTGGAAAGACGTTGCTATCATCGCCGGCGGCATCGTCGCTCTGGTCACTTTTTTCTTTGGCTACCTCGAATACATCCGCCAGGGCCGTCAGCATAGTGCGGCCGCATTCGTACAGATGCGTCGTCGGTTTCTAGAGAGCGACCGCATTCAGCATATTCTCAAGCTGCTGACGTCGGATGACCCCACCCTGCAGCACATCTCTATCCAGGATCGTCGCAACTTCCTTGGCTTCTTCGAAGAGATTGCGCTCATGGTCAACTCCAAAATGATTCGGATCGACATTGCGCACTACATGTTTGGCTACTACATCCTGCTCGCCGATCGGTCGCAACATCTCTGGCATGAGTTAGATCGCGAGAGTCCGTATTGGACGGTCTTTAACGAGTTCGTACGCATCATTCGCGCTATGGATCGGGATCCGCACATTAAGCCGCGCAGTCTCGGCTTTTAGTCGGCTAGCATTAACTCGATGCGCATCTTATTGCTCGCAATCGCGGGAGGTCTCGGAACGGTAGCAAGGTACGGCGTTGTCGCTGGTTGCCGCTCGATTCCGATTCTCCAACGGTTTCCAATGGGAACTCTCGTCGTAAATGTCGTCGGATCTTTTTTGATGGGTGTCGTCATTTCAACCACCGTCAAGTCGATCTCGAAAGATGACTACTTCATGGTTGTGGGCACCGGATTCTTAGGCGGATTCACCACGTTCAGCGCGTTTGAGCTAGACACCTATAACCTGCTACAAACCGACCAGATTGCAAAGTGCGGCGCATACGTACTGCTCAACGTGGGTCTAGGCTTCCTTGGTCTGCTCGCTGGTCAGTTTATTGGACGCCGTCTGAGTGGTCAGTCCCACCCAGCGTGATGAAAATATTTAAAGGTTTTTAGGGAAATTTCTTAAAAAAGCTTGGATTGAGGTGCAGTTTATTGTAAATTGATTAAACCAAATCCGCCGCAACCTGCGTCTGATGAGCTAAGCCGATGAAACTGTTTCGAGCCTTGCTGGCCGTTCCCATAATCTTTGCGGCGGCGTTTGCCTTCGCAGATGAACCGGTCCTGATCACTTGTGAGCCCGCCTTCGGCCTCCATGCCACTACGGGCGAGCCGCTCGTAGTGACTCTACAAAACCTAAGTGGTGACGTCCGCGGAGTGCTAACGGTGAGCGGCGATGGTGGCGCGACGCACTTTGCCGTTGATCTCCCCCGTGGCAGCACGAAACGCATTTTCACTTACGGGACCGGAGCCTTCGATGGCAAGACGGTCAAGTTCGATGCGCCGCATGTCAACGTAGCTCTCCGATATCGACCGGCAATGGGGACCGCTCCGATAGTTGGTCAGCTCTTGATGATAAGCGACACGCCAGGTCTAGGGTCTTATCTCCGCCGAACTTCCTCGAAGGACGACGAGCAAGGCGTAGTCGGGAATTGCGCGCCCGCAGACTTACCTGACCGCTCCGCCGCATACGCGGGATTGACGGCAATCATTCTAGGTCCGGGTAGCGAACGCATGTCGAATTCGGTCGCGGATGCGATCGAACGCTTTGTGGTCAACGGCGGCGCACTAATTCTTACGGGTGGGGCAAACCAGGCCATCGTCACCAATCCGCGGTGGGCGCGGATTTTCCCGCTCAAAACCCTCCGCCAACTCAACGTCAGCGCAGATAGTCCGAACAACTCTGTTTTCCACTCCTCAATTTCCGGCCCGTACACGATGCTGACCGGTGACCCCGTCGACGGAACTCGAGTTCGAGCGCGAATCGGCTCGAATCCACTCGTCTCGGAACGAGGCGTCGGCCTCGGGAAAGTTGTCTTCATCGGCATTGACCCGAATGAAAAGCCATTCAGCGGCTGGGAAGGGCGTTCGGCCTTCTTCGGTAAGTACACCGGCAACACTGATTTTGTGTCAGCTCATTCTTTTCGGCAGTACCTCGAGCAATCCGTCGGGGACCAGTACGACTACTCCGGCAGCGGGCTGCCTACGACGTCTACTTGGCCCGCGGGGAGGTCCGGTATAGCGGCTCCTACTGCACCGCTTGCGGCGGCGGTTCCGCTCAACGCAAACTCAGACCCATTTCACGTAAAACTTCCCTCCACGGAGCGAATCTTTTCAATTCTCGGCCTGTATTTTCTCGCTGTCGTACCCCTCAACTTTCTGATTCTCAAGAAGCTCAAGCGCGGCGAATGGGCGTGGTACAGCGCGCCTTTGGTCAGCTTAGTTTTTGCCGGAGTGCTTTTTAAGTCAGCTCAGGCCCTGTATGGATTCACGACGTCGACGTCGACCGGCGGCGCGATCGTTTGGAGCGAATCAGCCCACACTGGCACCTTTCTCGGATACACGAAGTTGTTTATCGCGCACTCTGGTACTTACGACCTCGGCCTTGCTAATGTCGAGCAAATTGGAAGTGACTCGCGCGAGTACGACTACTCTGGACGCCCCAAGGACACGGCGTTTGACATTTGGGACAACGGCCGCGAGTTGCAAGTGCCCGACGCAAATGTCGGAAACTTGACTTACCGCGGCTTAAGCTATCGGCAAAGCCTGAGCAACAAGTCGATGCTGCAAACAAAATTCCTAAGCGCGACTCCGAGCCGCGTCAAAGTCAACGTCACAAACACGACGCACTGGCTGATGCACTCGCTTACTCTCTGGAACGGAGCGCAGGGCGGAGCGATTGGGGACCTGAGCCCGGGGCAATCTAAGACCCTGACCGTGCAATTCATGAAGCGCGACCAGAACACCGCGTATGGCGATGCAGATGTGCGCGCGCTTGCGTTTCGTCTGGGCCAGATCGTGATTACGGCGAGCAACGTAGAAGGCTTTCGGCCTGGCCCCCAGCTCGGCAGCGAAGTGCCTGGAATGACTCAGATTGGCCTAATACAAATTGTTGACCGACCTCTCGCCGCTTCAAGCAATGCGGTGGTGCAGTAACTATGGAAAAGCTTGCCCACCTCTGGCGCACCCTCGTTATGGAGAATCCAATGAACATCGAGACAACTCGATTCCGTCGGAAATTCCTCTCGTTCTCAACCAGCCGAGGCGCGAACGCAACGGTGCTGATATTGGTTTGCCTCGCCTACGGCATGCTGTCACTTTCTATCATTAGCTCGAAAGGCAACGTGTCGCCGGACATTGTCGTCTACCTGCAAACCGCCCTCTTTACGATCCTCGCCCCGGCTCTACTTCACGGCTCTATCGCTGGCGAACGCGAACGCAGAAGTTGGGATTTCCTTCTCGTTGCACCGATTACCCACGCTCAAATTGTCGTTGGGAAATTCTTGGGAGCATGCGCAATCATGCTCGTGGTTGTACTTGCCGGACTAATCCCCGCTGCGATCGCGGGACTGACCCACGACCCTGCATACAGTAACCTCGGAATCTTCGCATTTGTCGAGATGGAAGGAATCAGCATCACGTACGCCATGTGCGTGTTTGCCGTCACCCTGTTCTTCTCCGCGCGAGTGAAACGTCCGATGGCTGCACTTGGCACGGTCTACGGGTTGCTTGTAGTCACGCTCCTCGGACTACCTGCCGTCCTGAGCGTGGGCATTGGGTCCTCTAAGGTTGAAGCCGATACTCTGATGTTCTTGAATCCGTTCATTGCGGAGTCCAAGCTTGCTGAGCCATCGAATATCTCCGGTTTGCCGGCGTATCTGTTCGGATTGCCACACGTATTGCTTTATCTTGGTTTGTCGATCGTTGTCCTCGCATGGACCTCGAAGACGCTCGTCTTCGCCGAGAACGACGTGAAGTTTCTGCCGAAAGGCCACAGAGGCGCGTCTGGCAACTGACGCAGACCAAATTCATGAACCTCGCAACCGCCCCATTCGCCTGCTACCTAAGGATCAATCGTGCTTGAAGTAAAAAACCTGCGAAAGGAATATGGAGCCCTCACCGCTGTCGAAGGCATCTCATTCTCCCTCCAACCTGGGGATATCTTTGGATTCATCGGATCAAACGGTGCGGGCAAGACAACGACCATTCGCATGATCAGCACCTTGTTGGAGCCGACAAGCGGAACTGCGGAGCTCTTCGGCGCGGATATCATCAAAAACCCGATGGAAGTTCGTCGGATGATCGGATACATGCCGGACTTCTTCGGTTTGTACGACGACGTAAAGGTTTGGGAATACCTCGACTTTTTCGCCTGCATTTACCAAGTTCCATCCCGTCAGCGGATGGAAGTTATCGACAACGTTTTGGAATTAACCGACCTGACCGTCAAAAAGGATTCCTTCGTTCAGTCGCTTTCCCGAGGCATGCAGCAACGGCTATGTTTGGCGCGTTGCCTCGTCCACGATCCTAAGCTGTTGCTTCTAGATGAACCCGCGTCCGGTCTAGACCCTCGCGCTCGGGCGGAACTGAAGGAACTCATCGCCGAACTTGGGCGGATGGGCAAGATCGTGATCGTCTCGTCCCACATTCTTCCTGAGCTTGCTGACTTTTGCAATACCGTCGGCATCATCGAAAAAGGTGAGTTGCTTGCTTGCGGGCCTGTGAAGCAAATCGTCGCTGACCTCCAGTCCACTCGGGTGTTCGAGGCGCAGTTGCTAAGCGATACAGACAGAGCGGCCGCGTTCATCAGCGCGATGCCGCATGTGCAACTTGCTCAACCGACGGGTGAGGGCGCGGTTCGAATTGACTACACGGGCTCACCGGAAGATCAAGCAGTTCTGATTGCAGAACTTGTCAAATCCGGATTCCCGCTTATCGGCTTCCGGGAAGAGCACGCCGACCTTGAAGACGTCTTCCTCAAGCTCACAACTGGAGCTGTGAACTAAGCATGACTACAACCGTTTCTGAATGGCTGGGTGAAAACTTCCGCACGTACTTCTCGAACGCAACATCGACTCGCGATTTCCGCGTGCAGATGCGAGGTTCCAAGTCCGTCGTCTTCTTCACCCTCTACCTCGGACTCCTTATTACGCTCGCCTATATCACATATTCGAATTCGAACTCTGGATCGAAATCGATCATTGAAGCTCAGCAAAGCCTGAAGCAGTTTTATGATTTACTGTTGGGCGCCCTCGGGTTCATCGTCTCTGTCGTTCCTCCGGTCATGGCCGCCAGCTCCGTGATCGCCGAAAAGCAAAGGCACTCCTTTGACCTCGTGTTCAGCGCTCCGGTGACCGCAAAGTACTACCTCGTAGGGAAGCTGATTTCGAGCTTTCGATACACGTGGATGCTGCTCGTGCTCGCTTTACCCGTGACCGCAGCGTGTGTCGTGCTTGGTGGGGCATCGTGGGCCGATGTTCTCGGCTCATACTTCCTCCTTTCGGTGATCGGAGTGCTCATCTCTTCAATCGCGCTCGGAGCTACCATCGTTTCAACCAAGGCAAGTCAGGCTGTGGTTTTGGCCATCGGCGTGTCTATCGGTTACAACATCCTCTGCGGAGTGGCTGCGGCTGCCGCAGTAT
Organism: Fimbriimonadales bacterium; assembly: GCA_038230855.1. Taxonomy (GTDB): domain Bacteria; phylum Armatimonadota; class Fimbriimonadia; order Fimbriimonadales; family Fimbriimonadaceae; genus Fimbriimonas. The sequence goes on from JBBRML010000051.1 coordinate 23,271, forward strand.
TTATTCCGCACGGGTTGAGCGGTGCGACTGGAACGGGCACAAACGAAATGTCCGCGATTGCACTTCTGAGTCCGTTTCTTGTCGGTCACTCCGCGATGACTTACACGGAATGGTACGGAATGCACGTACCGAACCTGTTGATCGTCACCGGGCTCGCCGCCCTCATTTCTCGGCTGATGCTTGTATGCGCCGGTGCTCAGATCATGCCGTACAGCAAAAAACTGGCGGCTAACGTCCGAATTCACTGTCTCCTTTACGCCGTTGGAATCGCCGCTTACGTAGCCGCCGTCGGCGTGAACTCGATCCGCACGTCATCCACGCTTCCCGGTTCCGGGATCGCGGTAGGTAGCGATTGGAATAAGGTGGGCATTGTGACGGCGTCGTTCATATTTGCGCTGTCCTTGCTCTCACCGATCTCGTGCGTTTCGCTTCTGGGCGAAAATCGATTGCGGCCGAACGGGAGTTTTCAGTTCCGCCGAGCATTTGACGGAACTCCGGCAGGGCACTTGCCGTTCTTCCTTTTGCTCACCGTCTGCGTATTTCTCGGTGTTGCTGGGAGTGCGATGCGCTGGGGTGGATTGCACTCTCCAGACAGCAACTACTGGTCCTTGATGGTTTACGCGTGCTGCCTCTGGGTCTTTGGCTGGGGCCTTTCTCGCTGGACTTCCAGCTTCAGTCGGACGCTGCAGCAGGCGCAGGGCCTTAGCTTTGCCGCCGTGCTTTGTCTCGTTGCATTACCGTTGCCGATTATCACGATGATGGCGGAGCCCGGTGCTACGACCCATCCTTCCCCGTGGGACCTGTACATACTGCGACCGCTTGGCCTCTACGAGGAGAATGTCGGCGCTCTGCCTTTGGCTTACGGCCTTGTCTTGTGTCTTTTCGGCCTGTTTGTAGCGGGAGTGGGCAATCGCCGCTTGGCGAGGGCCGCCGAAACGATGAAGGAAGCGAGAAGCCGTGCGGCTTAAGCCGTTCGTCCGTCGAGTCAGGCTTGTTCGCGCTTGGCGGTTTGGGTGGCTCGGTCTTGGCGCATCAACTCTGATCTGCTTGGCGCTTTCGATTGCCGACTTGCTTCGGTGGATGAACGTCGAGCCGCTCAGTGCCGCCATTTTTCTTGCGGCAACAACCGTTCTTTCCGCCGCCGTCGGAGCATGCTTGCCCGTTCGGACTCACGCCCTCGCCGACAGCATCGACCGTCGAGCTGGCCTCAAGAACCTTCTCGTATCATCCATAGAGATAGCTCCGACCGACGGGATCGGCGAGCACATTCACACCGACGCTGAATCTCGAGTTTCCAAGATCAAACCGAGCTCAATATTTAAGCTGGGTTTGGCCAAACGGGACGCCGCCACATTGCTCGTACTTGTCGTTGCGACCTCGATCTTTTTGCTCGGCAATTCCCCGATTCTGATGTCGGAGGAAGCGAAGCGCAACCGCGAGGCCTTAAAAGAGCGAGCGGCTCTGGTGAAGCACCTCACCAAGGTCACGATCGATGCGATTCCGAAGGACAAGCTGAACGAAAAAGATAAACGACTTGCTGACGAGCTCAAAAAGCTGGAAAGTGATTTGGAGAAGGCGAAAAAGTCACCCGAGGAACTTGCCAAGGAGCAATCAAAGGCCGCGGACAAGGCAAACGAATACAAAAACGATCACGCGAAATCGGCGATAGATGACATCAAAAAGGCTCACTCAGCGCTTGAAGCATGGAAGCAAAAGGAAGTCGACAAGTCAGGTCCCCACGGTGCGGATGCCGCCATGGCCCAACTGTCCGACGAACAAAGAAATGAGCTGAACAACTCACTTAATAAGCAGTTGAAAGAGACCGAGAAAGACCTAAAGGCGCTTCAGTCCAAGCTGTCTGCGCAGAAATCCAAACTTGCCGAGCTGAAAGAAAAACTCAAGAATCCCAATCTGTCAGCCGCTGAGCGAGCCGCCCTTGAGAAGCAAATGAAGGATTTGGAAAGTCAAATCGCGGCGGCCGGGGCCGAGCAGGCCAATGCGCAAAAGGCAATAGGTGATCTCCAAAAGCAAATTGCGAGCTTGAAATTGAGCCCCGAGGCTCTGGAATCGTTCCGAAATGTGATGAACGATCCGGCGTACGTGGAACTCCAAAAGTTGGCAGAAAAGCTCGCGAAGCAGATGCAGAACCAGCAAAACGATCCCGCAGCTGAACCGCCAACGAAAGAAGAGCTAGAGGAAATGCGTCAGAAGCTGGAGGAGCTCGCCAAACAACTTCGGGACCCTGAAGCCTTGAAGGAGTATCTCGATGCGCTGAGAAAAGCCCTTGAAGAGGGCAGACTCTGCCACGGAATGGGTGCGCTAGGCTTCGGTTTAGGTGGCCTGTCGATTCCTGGTCTGCCTGGTGCCGGCGCTGCGACGATGGACATTTTTACCGGCGACACTGGAAAAGTAAATCACACTGACAAGCCGGAGCCCGGACAAGGTACGACGCACCTAACCCCCATTCGCGGCAGTCGCCGCGAGATCGGCCCCGACACCTACATTGAGATAAAAGCTCCAACCACCGTCGGAAATCGATCATCCGTGCCGTACCGAAAAGTGCTCCCGCAGTACAAACAAAAGGCGGAAGCGGCGATGAACCGGCAGGAGATTCCGAAGGCTCATCAGAAGCGCGTCAAAGAGTATTTTGAATCGCTCGGGAAGTAATCCCAGAAGTTTAGCAATATGGCCACTGAACAAGATATCCAATGGTTTCGCGACTCGTTCGAGCGCATTCGGACCGAAGTTCGTCGAGTAATCGTCGGGCAACATGAGATCGTCGAAGGCGTCCTAATCGGACTTGCCGCGAACGGAAACGTGCTCCTTGAAGGCATGCCTGGACTAGGGAAAACGCTTCTCGTCCGTAGCCTCAGCGACGCATTGTCCCTAGATTTCAGCCGAATACAGTTCACGCCCGACATGATGCCCGCCGATGTGACCGGCACGAATGTCCTTGCAGAAAACCGGACGTTCGAGTTTCGTCGCGGTCCAATTTTCGCGAATCTCGTGCTTGCCGACGAAATCAATCGAGCCACACCAAAAACGCAATCTGCGCTGCTGGAAGCGATGCAGGAGCGAAGCGTAACCGTTGGTGGCCGCCGTCACGAGCTCGCAGATCCATTCCTCGTGATGGCGACCCAGAACCCAATTGAGCAGGAAGGAACCTATCCCCTTCCAGAAGCACAACTGGACCGATTCTTCATGAAGCTGCTGGTGCCGTTTCCGACGAAGTCCGAGCTCGCCGAAGTCATCAATCGGACCACCGGAGTGAAGGTGGACAACGCCGAGCATGTCGCCGATGCGGAGACGGTCGTTCGAATGCGTGCCGTCGTTCGCGAGATCCCTGTCGCGGAATCCGTCCTCGATTACGCCCTCAACATTGTCATCGCTACCCATCCTGACAGTGAGCCAGCGAGCGAATCGGCAAAACGCTACTTGCGATATGGTGCGTCACCGCGTGGTGCCCAGTCGATCATCACGGCCGCAAAAATTTTCGCAATGCTCGCCGGCCGATTTCATGTCGCGAAAGAAGATATCAACGCCGCCGTTAAGCCGTGCTTGCGCCACCGAATTCTTCTTAACTTTGAAGCCGAAGCCGACAACATGACCCCGGACATGGTGCTCGATGAAGTGCTTGCCTTCGTCGCTCAACAAGACCGCGATCCCATTCGAGTTTGATGGTTCTCAACGGCAGCGATCTACGTGCTCTCGACGGCATGCGCTTAAATCCGCGCAAGGCGTTCGGTGGTCGTGTGCGTGGTGAGCGCATGACCACCAAGAAAGGAGTCAGCATCGAGTTCGCCGATTACCGCGATTACAGCGAGGGTGATGACCTGCGCCACCTAGACTGGAATGTACTCGCGCGCCTCGACTCTGCCGTGATGCGCACCTACCGCGACGAAGAAGATCTGCAGGTTTATCTCTTTATCGACAACTCTGCAAGCATGCAATTCGGTGACCCTTCCAAGGCCGAACGCGCTCACACATTGGGCCTCGCCCTCGGATACGTGGCCCTAATCGGCGGCGACGCCGTGCTGCCCGTTTCTGTAGGAGCGCGGGAAGCGAAGCGGTCAAGCTTACGGGGCAGGGCTTCCTTTTCCAAACTGCGCCGATGGGAACCGGCCGCGCCGTCGATGACCCTCGCCGATAGTTTTCGGGCCTTCGCCAAAACGGCCGCCCGGCCTGGGTTAATCGTGCTGTGTTCTGACGGAATGGATCCCGATATCGCTGGGAGTCTTCAACTGCTCGCAGGTCGAGGGCACGAAATCTTTTTCGTGCAAGTGCTCGATGCGTTGGACCTCGACCCAGACCTGGAAGGAGACCTGCGCCTGCTCGACAGCGAGTCTGGAAAGTCGATTGAGGTGACAGCAAACAGCTCCGTCTTGCGCGAGTACCGGGACGGGCTCGCCAAGCATATCGCGGCAATTGAAAACCAAATGCTGAGGTCCGGCGGGCGGCACGCGGTGGTCAGTTCTGATAAATCTTTCCGCGACGTGCTGCGCGATGTGTGGCGCCGCGAGGGCTGGATCAAATGAGCTTTCAGAGCCCGGCGGCGCTGCTTTGGGCGATACCGCTCTGGAGCATCATCATCGCGCTGTACCTCCTAAAAATGCGTCGACGCGATGTAACCGTTCCTGCTACCTTTCTCTGGCCAGCTCGAACTGAAGAAATCCGCGCGAACGCCCTCTTTCAGAAACTGAAGCCGAACTTGCTAATGTTCCTCCAGCTTCTCGCCGCGACCGCCGTCGTCCTCGCTCTCGCCCGCCCGCAATTGCGTCGTCCCGGGCTCACCGGAGAAGTGACCGTACTGATTGTGGACACGTCGGCAAGCATGTCCGCGACTGACGTCAAGCCCTCGCGCTTCGCAGAGGCGGTCCGTACCGCAGAGCAGGCGGTTCAGGCCGCGCATACTACCGACCGCATTGCGATCATCGAAGCAGGCTCGGTCCCTCGTGTTGTTGCCCCCCTTAGTTCGGATTCGGATCGCCAGTTGGTCGCCCTGAGATCGCTAGAACCTTCCGACTCAGAGGCGGATACGGGCGAGGCCCTGCGTCTCGCGAGCGCCCTGGTCGGTTCCATCGACGGCGCTCGTATCGTCTTGATCTCGGATGGTGTCTTCAATCCGGTCACAAACTTTTCGCGCGGGAAAGCTGCGCTCGTTTACAAATCCATCGGACGATACGGCGATAACCTCGCCATTGCTGCCCTCGGCTATGCCGACGCCGGTCGTGGCCGTCAGCTCTACTGCTCGATCAAAAACTACGGGCTTGCGGCCCTCGGTGGCACCGTGACGATTTACGCGGACGGCGTCGCGACGTATTCATCAGAAGTCCCTCCTATTGCTCCGGGTAAGACATGGGCGAAGACAGTTGCCGTTCCAACATCCGTTAAGGTGTTCGAGGCAAAACTCGACGCAAATGACATCTTGAAGGCCGACAACTATGCGGTCGTCGTCGCGGGCTCAGGCTCGGTTATTCACACGTTGGTCGTTGGGAAAGGGGACCCTTTTCTCGAGCGTGCGCTCGTCCTTGACCCACGAGTAAATCTGGACAAGGCGGAAACTTTGCCGAGCGGCTCTGACTCGTACGACCTCGTCATCTTTGACAACGGCAAGCCGGTCCCCGTCAAGTCACGCGGCGTCATGGTATTTGGTGCCCAACCACCGGAGGACATCGCCAAGGTGACCGGATCAGCTAACCAGCCGACTTGGGTGTCCAGCGAAAACGGTGATCTGATGCGTGGCGTGGATTTGCACTCCGTCTTCATTGAGAAGCAGCCGCGCCTAGTTCCAATCGGCAGCGGACGCGCGGTCGCTCAGTCGACGGCAGGTCCGATCATTATTACCTCCGATCGACCAGCACAACGGACCATCTATGTCGCGTTTGAGCCTCTCAACTCGGATTGGCCGCTTCAGTTTTCGTTTCCGATTTTCATCGCCAACTCGCTCGACTTCTTTACGCGCAACGCGACCGCGAACCTGCTTGCTATCCGACCCGGCGTTGGATTTAACCTCGTATGCAACTCCGATGTTTCCGTCTCAGGTGAGGGCTCAGAATTCAAAGCCAAAGCAGTCGGGAGTGTGGCTGCAATTCGCGGAATTCGCAAAGTCGGCAAGTACCGCCTGCGGGGAGACCACCTAGACACTACGGCCTATGCTTCGCTGACAAGTGAGCGAGAGTCACGAGTCACTCCTGCGAAGGACCTCAACCTCGGCGGCGGGGAAGTCCACGGGTCCGAGAACCCCGCGCGGTTTACGGAGTTTTGGCGGCCGATGGTGCTGCTGCTGCTGTTGCTATTGGGAAGCGAGTGGTGGGTTTTCGCCAAGCGGAGCTAAGTCAATGATTCGATTTACGCACCCCCTGTACCTGTTGCTTGCGATCCCTCTGCTGGTCGCGCTTGTTTACACATTCCGACAGGTGCACGGAATGATGCGCGTGCGAAAACGAGTGGCATTCGTGCTGCGAGGCTTGCTCGTCCTGACCCTGGTTGCCGCCTTAGGTGGCCCCGAGCTCCGCCGGCCGAACCGAGGCGTCTGTACGATTTTCGTCTTAGATCGAAGCGATTCCATCGGCGATGAAGACCGAAAGCAAAGCGAAGAGTTCGCACGCAAAGCGATCGAATCACTTCGCGAAGACGACGTCGCCGGCGTCGTCGCATTTGGCAAGAATCCGATGGTCGAAGAGTCACCCGGCGGTCGGCGGTCCATCGGGCCGATCACCAGCAAGATCGACGGCACCGCTTCCGATGTTGCGGCGGCCGTTCGGTTAGCGACCGCCACCATGGTCGAAGGCAAGGCGATGCACATCGTCTTGATG
>JBBRML010000052.1:0-29866 GCA_038230855.1 Fimbriimonadales bacterium
CCTCACCGTGTACGGCACCTGATTCTCGCCCCAAGACTTCAGGTGCTGGTCATGGATGAAGTGCATCTGCACAATATCGGTGAAACGGTTAGCCCGAATGCTCGCGATCACGCCCTCCATTCCTCTCAACGCCAACTCTTGCTCATTAGGTTGACCATCATTGTTATGATCGTTGACGGCAGCCTCTACGAAGACTAAGTCGACCGGAGTCCCGCCGCCAAAGACGTCCTCCTGAAGCCGGAAAGCATGAGGCACCGATCCAAGCGAAGGGATCCCGGCGTTCTGAAACTCAAATCTGGTGGTCGGGAAATGGTTTCGGAAGTATCGCATGACTTCGTCACGCCAACCTCCGTTGCAAGTAATTGAGCCGCCGAGGAAGACGACCTTCGCATTGCCACCTCGCTCGAATTTGGATCGACTGAGGGTGAGACCGTCGCGTAATTTGAAGTATTCGTGTTGCGCGGGGAGCACAGTTGAATGCTTCATGATGAACCGAGCCGAGGCAAATGCTTCGGGCAAATCGAAGTGGTGGCCGTTGCTTTCTGCGGTGCCCTCTTTGATTGTCACGACGTCCATCGATCCGCCAAGTCTTTCCAGGCGCTCCCGCGCAAGGAGAGTGTTTTGCGCGGGCGGCACCACGGTATCGCTCAGGCTAATCACATGCCGCAACGGGATCTTCGCTCTAGCGATGACGGGCATCAGGTCAATCGGGTTGCCACGATATTCCCGAAGCTCGTCCACGTTCTTGAAGCCGTAATACTTCAGCGCATCGCCGAGTTCGCCCTTTGAGCCGGGCCAGTTCAACGGCCAACTGGCGAGATTCATGACAGGAGTGTCGGCATAGATGCACGCGACCCGCTCTGGATGCCGTGCCGCAGAACGGTAAGCGTGCAGCCCACCGCGGCTGACGGCCTCAAACGCCGGTCGCTTGCTGAACCCGCGGCCGGCGGTCATCTCGTCATAGAAGCGATCCATGATGTCGAGCGCACCGTCACTTCCAAGCATATCGAGACACTCGACGTATCCCACAGACCACCCGCTGTGCAAAAGCTCAAGGTCAACTTCCGGGTGAAAGTCTGGGAACGAAATTCGCCAAACCCAAGGTTTGCCCGGGGCGGAATTCTCCGGATGTGTAATGAAACAGGGCCGACCTTGACTGGCGAATTCAGTCCGTCGGAAACCGTGCCAAGTGGTCGTTTTGTCCTGGGGCGCCGATATGACTGCTAAAGCGAGAATCGCGATGAAGCTGATAGTGAATCTATTCTGCCCGGAAACGATTTCCGGCCGTGCCCTCCGGTGCGAGCATTTTTGCGGCTACCCGATGGAACCGTCACGACGGACCGTCACAAATTTTGTAGACCTAGCTGGAACAGTAACGTGCGGCCAAGTCAGGTACCGGGTGTAGCTAAGCGGGCGTTTCGCGTCGGCATTCGATTCAGCAAACACCGACACTTTGGAGTCGTATGCGGTTGGATTTGTTATGCGGAGAGTCACGCCTCTGGAATCGCGTCTTTGTACTGCCGCCGCTAAATGGTCGAAGACGTATAGGTGTTTCGAGTCGGTGCGGACGTAAACGCCGGGAATCTCTAGTGACATCATCAAGCCGTCCAACTCACACCACGCGTTTTGCGTTCGGATGAACATGCCGATCGAGCCCTTCCCTTCTGCATCGGTGGGTTGGATTCGCTCCATCGACGCGCCGAAGCCGGATCGACAAGTCAGGTGACCAGGCATTTCGGTCGCTTCAGTCTGAGAATGTTGGATGTCGCGAAGTAAGTCGGCATATCGCACGTCGTTCGTCGCACGGTAAAGCTTGAACAGGTAGTCACCAGACGAAGTGCAGATCCCCGGCGCGGCGTGTTTGTTCTGCGCACTTGCCCAAACCGCACCTGCCATGTGCCCACCCAAACGGCCAATATCGCTATCAGGGGGAAAGATGTAGTCGTACGACAAAACCCATGTCGCGGCGAGTGCGGCATCAGCGCGAGCCTTCTGCAGCCAACTTGGGTCGCCAGTGGCCCAATACAAGGCCATCAGCGACTCCAAGAATCCAAAGGCAGACTCGGAATCTGGATCCTGTGAAGTATCGGCGCAGTGACCGCCCGTGAATCCTCGCTCAACTACGTCACGCCGATAGTAAAAGTCGGCGGATTCTTTCGCAACCCTCAAGAGTTCTGGATCCCCGAGGAATCGCGCCGCCATCGCAAGGCCAGCCGGGACAAGAGCACCGGACGTGGAATTGTAAACGGCGATCTCTCCTGTCGCTGGATCGAGATACTGTCCAAATTCCTTGTGCTTCCTCCAAAGTACGGCAAATGCGGCCGCCAGCTGCTTGGCCGATTGAATCCACTTCGGCTTTATCTCTTTGCCGTGGCCTTGGGCTTTCAGTATCTGAAAAAACTTGAAGAACATCACCAAGGCGTCGGCGTTCTTTCGGGTCAGAGCAAAGTCTCGACCGTCAAGCGTGCGATCGGCACGGATTTGTCCGTTAGCGGTGATACCGCCGTAGAATAAGCCACTCTTTCCTTGAAGCTTGGCCGTGACGAAGTCAAGCTGTTGCTCGATGTGCTCACGCTCCGCCGCCTCGCCCATGCTGAGCAAGGGAGTTTGCATAAAACCGCTGACCCACCCTAGTTGAAAGTCGGGGCTGTTTTCGGGAAGGTAGTAGCCACCGACCGGCGCCACTTGCCATCGTTTCGTAAATCGAGGGGCGATGGTTTCTGCCATCTTGCTCATCGGAACTAGGTTGCGCGGCTGATTTGGGCCTGTAAGGTTTTTTCGAACAGTGAAGAACTTGTCAAGGAGGTCGGGAATGCTGTTCGCGGAAAAGCGGTACGTCTTGAAGTCCAGGGTGAGCTCGTCGCCAACTTTCCAATCGGCCGCACGGTCACCGCTTGGACGAAATCCTCCGAACTCGGCAGCGCGCTCACGGACTCCCGGTGCGCTTACAATGAAGCTGATTCGATCTTGCGCGGCGTTCTCTTCGATCCGCAACCCGTTGTTCCCGAATCGGGATTGCTGCTCGCACAAGACAATGAAGCCTTTCTTTTGTTTTGCGGAGAAGAACGCCATTCCCGGCGCGGCTGCGTTTCCCGTGAGAAGTTCTATTCGTGATGCCTTGCCTGGTTCTAGCTCAAGTCGCGGGTTATTCGACATCGTGACCGGCAGGCTTGCGTTAAAGAACATGGACCGTGGAAACGGTGGCATATAGCCCCCATCGAGGGCATGAAAGCGGTTGCCATTGTAGATGGCCGCAGGGACGAGCACGTAATTCTTTGCGCTCCAATTGGAGAAATCGAACGCTACGGCCACACCTTGAGACTTTGCGACGCCCTTGACAACTCGAAAAGTCACGTGGAACGCGTCGTCGACGCCACGTCGTTCGCAAGTCCACGTAGCTTGGCCGACCTGCACCGTCTTCGTGGTCGGTACGGTTGTGGTGCCGGCAAGCGACGCTCCGTGGTACTCGCAGACGACGAAGCGAACTTGGTCCTTCGTGGCGGGAGGACTCGGCATCATCGAGCTCGACTGCGGCTCTGCCCTTGACTGCGCATGAAGGCAAAGGACGCCGGTGAGGAGCGAGCTCCAGCGACACGCGAACAATTGGATCGTTCTCATTTCCGCTGTTCTGGGTTGGTGCTGCCAGATCGCAGTGGCAATCGCAGAATGATCGGCTTTTCGGTGAGCCAAACCGTGAGTTCATAAGCGGCCGCCGGGTGGTCTGGGAACGATACGTTCAGGGTCGAGGAGCCAGCGGGCATTGGGCCGATGCTAGCAGTTGGTAGAGAGGCGAGCTGCTTACGGAATTTGTCGGCGATGTAAGCTCGTCCTTCATTGACGATCACGAACTGACCAGCCTTGACCTCACGATCGCAACTGATGCGACCGCCTCCGGGAAGCTCTACCGAGAGTCGGTCGACGGATTCAAGCATGCGTAATGCAAGGTGGATTGGCTGCGGGGCGTACGGGTTCAGCACTAAATGCGAACTTAACCTAAGCTCTTGGACTGGGGTTAGCCGCAGTTCTCCATTACTAAACCGTTCGAGATGGAACTTGAGGTTTAGGTCTCGCAGGCGCTTCTTAATGGCGCTCGTAAAGACTCCAGCGGCTCGGGCATCCTCCCAGGTGCGGAAAGCCTTGAACAGTTCTCGCTTCTCTCCGCTCGACTCGACTGCTTTCTGGCTCAGGCCCAACATGTAGCTGGCGTCCCAGCCGATCGCCTTCGCCTGCAAGTTTTGAATATCGTAAACTGTCCAATCCGGTTGAAAGTCTTGAATGCCGAAGGTTGGCGGGAAGTAGCTGTTGCCAAGGCCGTTCCGCACATCCTTGCCTTCGATTCCCCAACGATTGCGGACGGGGTCGAACATATTGGCCCCGCCCCCGACGTTGCAGACGCTCATGTACTCCCAGCCTCCGCCAAAGACGCAGGAGCCCATGATTCGTGGCACCTTCCCGTTGGTCACTTTGCCGTACGTCTCGACAAAGCGTCGAAGGAACCGACGAACCCCGAAGTAACCTTGGTTTTGGTAGAGCGTGCTTTCAAGCCCATCGAAATCGATGTACTGCATGCCGTTTTCGGCCATCACCTTGGCATAGTAGTCGGCGTACTCCAACATGCCGTTGATGTCCGGCACGAAGCCACCGTAGCAGTTCAACTGAAGTTTGGACAGTTGACTTCCGGCTTGATGCGCTTGGGCAACGGTCCCGTACTGCCCTCGTTGGACGCCTTTTAGGGTGTATGGCGAACCGGCAGAGATGCCTGAGTATTTGAGCAGCTCGGTCCCAATGCGAACTGCGTTGGAACCATCGCGCATTGGCCATGTGCCGTCCTCGCCTAGGAACGAAGGGTCACTAACGGCTATTTCGGTGTCGGCGGGTGTGATATTGCTGGCCAGCTTTGTGCGCAATACGGTCTGGAGGAGCGGACTTGCGGCGGGAGTTACATCGGAGTTGCGACCGGCCTGCGCAAAGAGGCATAAAGTGTGAAGCCCATACTTTATGTCGTGCTTACCGAGTTCACGCGTGTATTCAAGATAGCTGAGCTTCCGACCGGTAGAGAAGCCGACCCGAGGTCCGAGCCAATGGTCGACCGGGTTAGCGTAATACTCTCCTTGTGCTTCGTCTTGCACGGCGTGTAACCCGAGAGCGGTTGCATACTCGATCAACTTATCGTGAGGTCCAGACCAGGCGATATCCGTCTTGATCCCACTAGGGTCGCGAATCCATTTTCCATCCGTAATGACGTGCGGAAGATGTTCAGCAATCTCGATCTGTTCGATCACCCGGAGACAATCTCTGTCCGGACACGCGTAGAGCGCGATCCCGGAGCCTATGAAATCCGCATCGACGATATCGGTCTGTTGGTGGCGAGGGCGAGACCCGGGAAAGTGAGGCAGGAGCGAAAAGACAACACTACGAGAGATTCTACGATCGCGTGAGTGATAGGCCAAACACGATCCGTACCGGGGTTCCAGCCATGACCCTGTCCCGTACACCATTTGGAAATACTCTTCGGGATGGGAGTAGAAAGCGACGTCGCTAACTCCATCTCCGCCGATGTTGAACCTTTGACCTTCTTTGAGGCCAGCGGGAAGCGGCATTGCCGCCGGGTCGGCGGAATGAACAAAGTATTCCATGCCATACGCGTCGCCCGGAGTTGGCGCACCGGCAATGGTGTTGTCGTCTAAACCAACCATCCCGATCGCCCAGTCGTCATTGCGCACGACGCCGATTAAATCGCCTATTCGCTTCGAGATCGCCGTGTTGATCGGACCCCAAACAACGTCATCTATTTTCTCCCGGTGAGTGAGTCCGATCAGTTTGAATCGGAAGTAGCGATTTTTACGTTGGAATCTAACCTTGGCGACGGAGCCGTTTCGGTACCTGAGTTCAAGCTTTCCTCCAGTCTCGATGACGGCTGATTCCGGTGCTACGAGGTCACCGTCCGGTCGGCCGGTTTCGTGCAGGCTCAGGAGTGGAGAGGGGCGGCTGACGGGGATGTACTCTTTGCCGGTTCTGCGTGAAACCAGCGATGTGACCCAGCCACGCCGATCAATTTGTAGATGTGCATCTCGAGTCTCGAGACTGACTTTCGTGGGAGTTGCTACCGGCACCAAGGCAAGGAGTGTGATTGCGATTATCATTGGTTGCGAAAGCTCCTGCTGGTTTCCGGAATCTGCATTTGCTGTGCGCGGAGTCGATGCTAACCTTCATCTGCTCGCAACTGCTGAGTCCGAGTATATCCACGACCGTGGAGCGTCTTTCGAATGATGCTCCGTCCGAACGCGGGATCGAGGTGTGCCTGCAGGAGCACAGGCCAATCTCGGGCTCCGAAAGCAGATTCCATCGACAAATGATGGTGATGTCTAGCACCACAGCGAAACCGTTTCCTGTCCAAACTGAAAACTTCGTACACTCTCAGAGCATGGAAATCGCTTCACTTTTCAAGAACTGGTTTGAGCAAGAATGCTCCGGAAACGCGGCAATGCTAAAGATGCTCTTATCTGTGCCAGAAGCAGAATTCGTCACGGATAAGTATCAGCGAGCCCTTGAGTTGGCGGCGCATATTGCGGCTTGCCGTGAAAACTGGCTGGATCGAATGGCGCATGGCGGTCATAGTCAACTGGACTGGTGGCCAAAGGGAGAATCAATTGATGCGGTTAGCCGTCGCTTCGAGAGAGTGGAAGTGGCGTGGCGGGAATATTTGCTTGATCTCAGCGATGAAGCCTTGGAAGCAGATTTTGATTTCCTAACTTCAGACGGCGGTCTCTTCAGGTGGAACTTCCGCGGCCAATTGATGCAACTCGTAGGTCACGCTTACTACCATCGCGGCCAAGTCTCTTTGCTCGTAGCGGACCTCGGTGGGGTGACGACAGACACGGACTACTTGTATTGGGCACTCGACCAACAGCCGGATCGTTGGAAACGACTGCGCTGATCAAGCATTCACCGGAATCCTTCGCCTGCCGCTGCTTGAACGCTCGACTGACACCGCGAAGCCAGCCCGTGGTGAACTGCAGAGGTCAGCGTTGTGAGCTGTCGGAGGAGCGAAATGCACCAAATTGACGGCAATTGAGTAAGGCAGACCTTTCAAACAGTTGAGCGGTCGATCGATTCAGAGCTCGATGCGGCGACGGCGCCGAGCACTTGTTGGAGCCTCGATGCGTAATTTTCGGGCTCCGCCTCAAACATGAGAATCTGGATCGAACTACTGGAGACAAGAGACTCCATGATTTGATGGTAGCGTTCTATGAACTCGAGGACTCCCGTCCAACCGCGGAATCCGTCGCGGACAGCAATCGGCATTTGGGCCACGGCATCAGCGAGATAGGTGCTCCACTCAGGGCCACGCCGCTCCGCGATGCGATTCATCTGCGCGGTGGAATCTTTGCTTTGCAAGTACACGAGGTGAGCATCTACGTTTGAGACAATCGCCTGCCATCCAAGCCAGTAGTTTTGGATCGCCTCCTCGCTCGCGTTCAGTTGCACCAAAACTCGGATCGCACTCTGGAATGGGAAACTCTCTAAAATTCGGGTCGAATCGGATTGCCACCCGTCCAGGAAATCGGACCATCGAAGCAGGCTAATCTCAGCAAAGTCACAAGCAGAAAGGCGCAAGTGTATGTCTGCCCAAGCGGCACCCATCTCGTCCGTCGGGACGGGATGAACTGGGTGCTCGGGATGCATTTCGTCCCAGATTTGCACGTGATTACCGGTCGCTCGCCAAACATCTGCGACATTTGCAGCCAAAGTGGACTTTCCCGAACCAGGAAGCCCGTCAACCAGGATCAACCGACGAGACACATAGCGGATTTTGACACGCGATTCTCGCGCCAAAAAATTTCAGCTACCGAAGCGCCCAATCTTAGGATCCCTGGACTCACGCAGCAAGCTTTCGGAGTTGGCCAAGAGTCCGAAGATTTGACGAGGGCGTTCAGAAAAGATAGAATTCACACTTTGGGCAGGTACGCATTGTTTGGAGGGTACGCAGAGTCTGGCCGTCATGACTTTGAACATGGGATTAATCTGCTCACAACACCGCACGTACGAGGTCCTACAATTTAGAATTCGTGACTGAGAGTGTTATCCTGTGCTGCCGTCGGTAAATGCTGAAGCTAACGAACGCCTTTGCGTCGCCTAGACTCAGAAGGTCGTTTACGGACGTGACGTGCTTGGCGCCCACTGCTTGAATCACGTCGAGCGGTTCAAGTCCCCATTTGCTTGCGACAGAGTCAGGCTTGATTTCTGTTACGAGCACTCCCATGTTTTCCGACAAACCGGTTGCGGAGATCTCGCCGGGTTCGAGCAAATCCTTGATCTGGGCGCCGTTCCACTGCGATGTTTTCTCTTGCGGCTGCTCGCCCACTGCGCGATTGAGCATCCGGGGGCGGCGCGCCAGTGCCTTCAACACAGGAGCCCGCACGCCAAATGAACTCATGTCGAAATTCCTGAACCCTTCCGCTAGCGCAGGGGAACTAGACCGAACGCTGTAGTCGCCCTTTGCAGGATTTACAAATTGGGCTTCGCCGGCCAAGGAGTGCGAATCCCGACCGCTCAAGTTCGAGAGCGCCAGCGCTGGCGCGACGGTCGTTGCGTTGGGAATGTGCAAGAAGTTGAAGTCCACTTCCCGTCCCCACGGAGTTGGAACTCGAATGGGCCGGTACGGCGTGAAGACGATGTTGTGTCGAAAGATATCGCCGCTGTTTTGGAACCAAACATGCGGATGAAATGAGTTACCGACCATAACGTTGTTTTGAACGACCCGCCCGAAACCTTCGCGGTTTTTGATCCCGCCATTGAGGCAAAGGTTGTTTTCAATAAGATAGCGGGACGACCCATCGTCGAGGTCGATATCCCAACCGTGATCGCAACGCCATCGATTGTTGCGAAGTGTGATCGGCTCGACTGTGTCGAGGGCCGCTAGGTCGGGCCGCTCGCCGCGGTTCATGTCAAGGTCCGTTAGACCCCAATAGCGGTCGCGGCCCCACGAGTTGAAAGACCCATGATCACCGGTTTCGAGCACAGTGTCGAAAACGTCGCATCCCTCGATGACATGCCCACCCCAGCATCCATCTCCGACGTTGATGCCTGCCCGAGGCAGATGATAGATGGAGCAGTGCGAAACGGTAATTCGCCGTGACATTGCGATCTGCACTCCGGCGCTTTGTTTTTCGACCATTCCCGTATCCGTGATCAGGCAGTCCTGAACGAGACAATCCACCGGGTAGTCGTCAGTCTTCGGACCAGGAGTCGCATCGATGTCTGCGAACCGCTGGTTCTTGTCTGGGTCAAGGAGTGGGCTACGGACCGCCTTGGTTTCGCCAACAAAGGCGACACCGTTGGCTCCAATATGTTGAATCAGTGTCCTTCTGATGGCGATATTCCTGTTTTTGCCATCCACAAAAACGGCGTTGCCGCCGAGGTCCTCAAATGTCGAATCGACGATTTCACAGCCGTGGCTGTCCTTGAAGTACACGGCGCCCCCGCGGTAGATGGTCCAGTCGCTACGCAACAGCGGCTCCCGATTCTCCATAAAGGTTCGGTTCGTGTGCTTAAACGTGAAGCCCTGCATCGATATCCCGTGGGTGCCGCGGAATTCGAAAAGACTCTTGAGGCGGGGCCCCTCGACAACGCTGTTCTTCAGGGCAACGCCCGGCCGAGGATAGTAATAGAGTAGGTGGTTAAGCCGATCCAGAAACCACTCACCAGGTGAATCCAGTTCCTCGAAGATGCCCTCTACAAATTTGTATTCAGGGTGCATTCCCAAGGGGCGATTGTTCTGCCAACCGCCTTCCATGACCAACACGTTGTTCTCATCCTTTCCGAGAAGTTTGTAATGGAAGTCCCCCCACATGTGGACATGCATAGCGTGAAGGAAACCGCCGGCGGGACTCTTCCATCGCGTTACCCGCTCTGGCGAAA
Organism: Fimbriimonadales bacterium; assembly: GCA_038230855.1. Taxonomy (GTDB): domain Bacteria; phylum Armatimonadota; class Fimbriimonadia; order Fimbriimonadales; family Fimbriimonadaceae; genus Fimbriimonas. The sequence goes on from JBBRML010000052.1 coordinate 9,922, forward strand.
TGGCATCCTTGGCGTACCCGTGAAGGATGCGGATGCTCAGGTTCTCGTTTGGGTATCGAGCCAGAGTCTGGCGCTCACCGTTCAGAAATATCTGGTCCGTGTCGAAGTCACTCGGCACCTGGCAATTCAAAACCTTATCACCGTAGCGATTCCATCTAGGTTTTAATTCAGCGCTTCCGCTGAACAGGACGTTTGCTCCTGAAGCCGCCTTGTACGTGACTCCAGCGTCCCGATTGCTGAAGACCACGGTCTTGGCAATTCGGTAAACGCCACTTGCGAACTCAACTATCACCTTCTTGCCGCGAAGACGTCTCGCGGTGAGGCGGGCACCGTCGACCGTGCGAAGAGGCTTAGCGATCGAGCCCAGGTCAGTGTCGTTGCCGTGGGTGCTGACATGAAGCGTTACCACTGACGCGAATCCTAGGAATGCGGCAAGAAGCATGGTGCGCCAATTCTACACACACTTTATGAGTCGTCATCACAAAAAAAAGGGGGCAGACCGCGAATGAGATGTAACCACACTCGGCCAGGTATCAAGAAGACTGCCCGAGACACTGCAGACTCCTTGAGAATGAAGTCATCCGACGTGTGGGATCCAATCAATCGTGCGCAAGCGAACCGTCGGAGAGCACGTGAAGCGCCCAACAATTTGTCCAAGCCACCGAGCGACCTTCTGCCACCGAGCCACCGATGCAGGCCAAGACGAAATCCAATCGATGTCCGGGCCGCGCTGCATAGCAGGTGGTCGCATCCTTGAATCCAAATTCAGCTGGTCGCGAACTGGATTCGTTCGCGTTTCGCAAGCTCCAGGAAAGGATGACGTAGGCTCAGACCGGTGGCGAGTCCTTCTGGCGCAGTCCTAGCACCCTCACGCCGAGCCAGCCTGCACGTACTCGTATGCAAAAAGGATTGCGATGCACTCAATCAGCTCAGACCGGAACACATCCGCATAGATTGAGTCGGGCAACGGAATTTCTGCGGCGAATCGTTCAACAAAACTCTGGAACCATGCGGTCGCTACTTCGATGAAGGCTCCGCGTTCGGCAGGCAAAGATGCCTTAATCGACTCAAATTCCTTCGCCTGGTCGAAGAATCTCTTGAATGAATTTTCGTAGGAATCACCTTCGGCGCAGAGCTGGGATACAGCGTAGGCAACCGCACGATGGCCGTCGGCGTCGACCGTGAGGGGATCGGCTCCGAAGGCGAGGAGTGATGTTGTCTTCAGGCCTTTACCTACGCCGCTACCCCTGACGGCGTGAAAGAGCATCGGAAGATTCATGTCTTCGCAAGATTCTTCGCCGCAGACGCGAAGTTCGCTCACAGCATTCGGGTTCGCTCCGAGCTCGCAAAGAACTCGCACCTCAATTGCGGTACCTTCGCATATCGCTCGGGACAGAGGCGTCTTGCCACCTAGAGTTCGGCCCTCGATATCGACACCAAGGCTCTTCAAGTAGAAAAAGGTCTGTCTGACGGACTCCTCTGCATTTGCTTCTCCATTTACGTCAATCGCAGCGTGAAACGCGTTGAATCCATAATCGGAAATAGCGTGCGGGTCTGCCCCCGCCTTGATAAGTGCATTTAATACAGGCAGACTCCTCTCCGAGCCAACGGCAGACATGAACACCGTGTATCCGTGGTCGTGGGTCGCATTCACTGCCGCGCCGGCAGCGAGTAACGCTTGGATCCTAGACAAGTCGCAATCAGAGACTGCATTAACCAGGGGTGACCAGCCAAACTCATCCTTGTCTTCCAGAGTGACTCCGGCTGTGACGAGTGCCTCTACCATCGGTAAAGTGCTCGCAAAATACATGGCCGATCGATCCGAGCTGTCCCTCACTTTGAGGTCAGCGCCGTGTCGCAGGAGCAGATCAAGGCATTCGATGCTTCCACTTTCAACTGCGCCAAAGATTGGCACCTGAAATGAATAAGGGCCCGCTTGCTCCATGTTGAAAGGCGACTGCAGCAACGTCTGCGAATCGGCCATTACTCGGTCTCTGATGCCTTCCGGAATCAACGCCGCGGACGCGTCACTGAGTCCGATGTCCGCCAGAGCATTGCGAGTTTGCTCCCTGTTCTTAGCAATGTCCCAGTAGCCATTTGCGCTCAAACCTTGATCAAGGAGTATCGCAAGCCTCTTAGTGTCATTCGCACCAGCGAGCTCGTACAAGAGGCGATGGGCCCGTTCACGGTCGGGCGGGAGCGGACTGCCCGCATCTAGGAGCCGCTGCAGCCGCAAGACGTCGCCTCCATCGCGGTAGTTCCAACCGAGCCCAGCGGCGGCAAAACCGGTGGCAGTGTAGCCGTCAATGACAAGCGTCGGATCTGCTCCAAGTTCCAGGAGGAGTTCAACCGTCTCAACCGACGCCCCGTCACCCGATCCCGCGGCAACCATCAATGGCGTCGCGAGCAACGGGTACGCGCCCGGGTCGAGTCCAATATCATAAACCCCATCGACATCGGCCCCCTGCTCCACAAACTGGCGAATCGAGATTACGTCTCCTATTCGGGCCGCGCGATGTAGCGGCGGTTCTCCAGGTTTGGGAGGGGCGTATTCCGCATTTGGAGCAACCCAAGGTTCCATGTTGAAGCCTAGCACGATAAGCCTGGGTCCGCTCCGGAGGCTACCGCCGTCGGGTGATCATTCTGGTTTTTCGGCGCGATCAGGACCGGTCAGTCCTCCAAACGGCGCCTGAGCAGAGCCACCGCAGATCGTTGACCTTCAGAGCGAGCGTCTCGAAAGTGGCGCCAATATATTTCAAGCCTGAGCTCGCCCTGGCTTACGCGGCTCTGCCTATCCGACGTAGATCTTCTGGTCGTCCCAGCAGGTCTGGAGGTAATCGATTTGACCCGCGTGAAGGGTGGCGTGCCAGCCCGGTAGGCCCATCAGGAAGGTCATAGACATCGACCAGCCTTGGCCGGAATCAAGACTAGATTCGATTGCTTCCGTGTTTAGAGTATCCAAAGCGGACATAACGAGATCGGTTCCTTTTCGGAACTCAACTTCAATCTGTGTTCGACACGTGAGTGCTTCTTCCTCCGCATTCCGTTGCGCCAACCACTCCTCCAGGTTGCCAACCACCGGCAGTTTCCGCTGTTCAATCATGCGCGCAAACCTCTCGGCGTAAAGAGCGGTATGCGCGGCAATTCGAATTGCAGATTTTGCCGTCGGGACTGGCGTCCACGTCAGCTTGTCATCCGGCACGAATGAAAAATTCCTCAAGAAATAGTCCATTCCTTGCACGGCGCTCTTTTTACACGAGGCAACTAAGGTGTCCACTTTTTTGAAATCCTACTCAAGGATTGGTCTCTTTCGCGCGGTCCGACGAGTTCGAAACGAGTCTGCTACGGGTTGCCGCTCGATTTGATGCATGGAAGACACCACTTCAGTGAGCCCTGCCCGTTCGCGGCCACAATATTATCAGGATACTAAGGTAGCTCGTTCCGCACTTTGCCCTTCTTTGCTGACTTGGCGACGCGGTCTCGTCCGCGCGGAAAGCTAAACCCAATGTCCGTTGGGAACTCCGGTCGACCGGTTCAGCGCGTCGTACCTCGCCTACGACCCTTGCTATACTTGCGAGAATGAAGCGGTTGTTCTGTGGGTTCGTAGGGATGGGGTTGGCGCTCGTAGGGTTTGGGCAAACTCGAATTCAGGACGTCATCTACCTAAAGCAGGGTGGCGTGGCGTTTACGATGGACGTCTTCGAGCCGGCGAAGCCAAATGGGGCCGGAGTTATCTATATGGTCAGCGGTGGCTTCCGCTCTGATCATGCGATGATCGCACCAGGCCTGGCAAAATTCTTCACTGACCAAGGACTCACCGTCTTCACCGTTGTTCACGGCTCGCAGCCGAAGTACACGGCCGCTGAGATGTTGCCGCAGCTCCGACACGCGGTCCGGTTCATCCACGCCGAAGCAGCGAAATATCACGTGGATCCGAATCGGCTCGGCGTAACGGGGATCAGTTCCGGCGGGTACATGACCCTAATGCTTGCCGGAACAGGCGACGCGGGCAACCCCAGCGCAACAGATCCGATCGATCGCGAAAGCAGCCAGTTGAAGGCGGCGGTGGCAATTGCTCCTCCCGCGGACTTTCTGGTTTGGGGCAGAGCGCAGCACTCGGTGTTCGATGAGACGAGCCTGGCCCTACTCCTTCCTGTGTTCGGGATCACTCCTCAGATGTCAGCGGACAAAGTGAAGAGCATCGCCCACGATATGTCACCCATTCACACGGTGACCGATCACTTCCCGATAACCCTTCTCGTCCACGGTGATTCAGACGCCCTCGTCCCGGAGCAGCAATCTAAGGTTATGGACGAAGAGCTCGAAAAACACCACATCAAGCACAAGCTCAGGATCGTCGCCGGGGGCGGACACGACACCAAGACATTCCTCCCTGGCATTCTCGCGGCGGTCAAGTGGTTCCTCGAAAACCTCTAATCGTTCACGCTTCTATCAGTAAGTAAAACCCGGCCGATTAATCTCAGGCCAGAGTCGACCTAGGCTTACTGCCGAACGAGAACTCCGCAGCGAATGTTTCGAAGGCCGAGCCCGGGATCGATTGAATTCTGAGCGACCGATCAACCGGAAGCGAACAGATTCGGCGCGAAGTTCACGCGCTCAACGATGAGATCGGTGCGGCTGGAGCTATCTTCTTCGCTTGCGGCTTGCAACCGGCAAGGTTTGCGAAGATCGTACTTGCCGAGCCCGACGGGAAGGTCCTCATCATCAACGGACCGTACTGAAGACGAAAGAGCATCCGGGCGGTTTTCTGATTCTGAAAATCGCCAACCTGGTAGAGGCGCTTGAGTGGTCGCGGAAAGGCAGTATCGCCGGTCGATGCACGGATTAAGTGCGCCAGATATTTCATAACGAAGGATAGCGAACGTCGAGTTGCTAACAGCGCGCAGTTATTCGCTTTTTGCCAAAGCGATTTGTGGCGGCTACTTTACGGATGTAGTCGGGCGAGTACGGAACCTTGCACGCCGTGTTACCTACATTCACTTTCACCTCACCGATCGTTTCTCCGGCGCACAACGACTCGTCAGTCAGCACCTTGACGTAACAGCCCAGCGCGATCACGAAGCCGTTCATCTTTTGGCGCACTCGGTCCGGCTGACCGTGAATCGTGGTCTTGACGCGTTCTAGCAGATTCCTCAGCGAACCGATGTCCAGTTCCGCATCGTCCTTCACCGCAACCAGGCTCGAAAGTGTCCCCCATCCTACAACCGCCGCCTTCTCATCGCTGGAATCAATCCATTCCTGCGCCAGCTCCCATCCGTAGGGACCATCCGCCGCGACCCAGGCGACCGTGAACTCTGCAACTTTGTCACTGGTCGATTTTTCCAGCCAACGACGCAGGTCATCCTTCGTCATTTTGCCTTCGTCGGCGATGAGGCCAGCCAAATACATTGCATCGTATATCCCGGTGTCGAATAAGTCCAGCGCCAGCTGATAGTCCTTCTTTATCACCTTCTCGTATTTTTTGAGGTGCTCAATCTTCACGCCGAATAAGGGTCCCGTGATTCCGTGGTTGCGCAAGATGCGGCAGTAACCCTCGTTACCGAGGGACTCAAGTTCTGAAACGATTTGTTGAGCGGTCATGAGTTGGTCGCCAGACGAGTAGTAACTATTTCCAACTACCCTGGTCACCAATTATGTCGCGACATTCCCGCGGCCTGCCATGGTCAAATTTCGGTAGAAACAATTCGACATCGGAGTGATTCGATGCCGCTATCGTTAGCTCAGTTTGATTCGACACGAAGATTGCCGTAGCCGCAATGCGTTCCGTTCGAACGACCCGCGATATGAAGCCCGAACGACGCACCTGCGACACAGTTTGCGAAACTCACGAGCATAGCTGAACGTATCGGCACAATGACGATACGGCCGTGGATCAAGAGTTTCGCCTGCTAGAACCGACCGAGACCGTGTCCCAAGCCGAGGTCCGTGAACTCGTCGAGCATTTTGGTGACCTCAGAATCTTGACTCATGTTCAGCCAACGGCAGCCGACGTAGCGGAAGCGTTACAAATAGACCCTGGCGGAAGTGGCGAACATTCTCAGCAGCCGACGTCGCTCAAAGGATCAGATCGAGATCGATGAAAGGCTCGGCCAGCTGGAAGACTCAAACGTGGAACTGCGGTAGCGAGCCCAACTCACGCCCGCACACGTCGGACCGAGCGTCCGGTCAGGCAGACATCCTACGGTCAGAAACGCACTGCTCATTGCACTAGCCGTGCTGATTGGGTTGACCGTTATGTTCGGTGTGACTGAGGAACGTCAGTGGTGGCTTGGTATCGTGCCGATCGCTTTCGCGTTGACGGCGCTTAGTAGATTCCGAGGTCAGGCACGAGAGTGAGGAACAACGACTCGTTACCAGAAAACAATTAACGAAACAGGCATGAGAATCTAGTTACGGTTGCACCGTCGGGTGTGGGTGCAACTAACTCATGCGGCATCAGAGACATTCGCGACGGTGAAATCAAGCCTCCGGGAGCACCGTTCATCTGGGAGAAGCTTTTACGTGCACATTCAACGCGGAAACCGCCTACCGACCTTAACCAAAGTGCCTTCGTGCTCCTGTACCGGCAAATTCATCTTGAGCGACAGGATTTCCGCTACGCGGAGTGCCTCCGTTCGTGAAATTACGGCAGCCAAACCGTTCATGAACTCTACACGCATGCGCGGAATCACCGAATCCTGCGCAACTACTGCCACTGTCCAGAATTGCTGAGATTTCGATCTACTGCCTGGGATGTGGAGCTGCTCTAACCCAAAGTCCAAGTGCGAAAGATCTTGAAAAGTTCCGCGATACTTTTGCGAGAACGGTCTCAGGCCGAATTCACATGTCCACGTCTGCTGGCCGAAATTCACCCAGTAGTCAGTGCGATACAGCACGAGTGCTGCGCCCGTGACTATGAACACGAGGGGAACGACATATCCAACGACTATATTGCCTGAGCCTGTGGAGTTGATCGTAGCCATGATCACAAAGCCCAAGAAAATGATGCCACTCACCAAAAAGATGAGGCCGAGTCCAACATTTGTCGGCCGAGAAAGCGCAACTGCGCCTTCCTGCGCAAGTTTTGTTTCCACTACCTCGCGGTACTTATCTCTGATGTAGGCTTCGATTGATTTCATTAGGCTGTGCCCTGGATGGAAAATCCAAGATTGGCGAGTTCGTAATGATCACTGTCCAGGTGGAATATTACAGAAATTCCGTTGTTTAAGAGAAGCCCTTGGGTTCGATCTCAAACGATCGCCGATTGTCCGTGTTCCGTAGATAAAGGTTCGACGGGGGCGAAGGCTTTAAAGCCCGGCTTGATCATTTCCTTGCATCGAAGCTTAAATTCGCGGGGTTAGGTACTTACGAGACAATCAAGTTCTGTCTCGTTCGAAGAGGCAGCGCCGCAATTCTTTTCCATTCAGCGCCTGAAGTGAGCGACGAAGCCGCCATCTTCAGCCAAGTCAACACGGAGGTTCTGCAATGAGCCAAGCGTGACATTCTGCTTCTTGATCCGGTTCGGATCGGCACCAGGTGTGGCATCGTCGAGCCACAACGTGGCACGATGATTCATCGGTCCAAAAGCAGAAAGGGGCAATTCGATCGTGCGAGCTGGTCCAGCGGACATTCCGGCGATCCACCACTCTTTGCCCTTGCGCCGGGCGGTGACGACGAGCTTGCCGATTTCAGCCAGAACGACCCGCGTCTCGTCCCAATAGGTCGGTACTTCGCTCAAAACCTCGAATCCCGGTTGATCTTGATACGCGCCGGGGGAATCCGCGACCATAGGGTTGGGGTTATCGAAGCACACATAGCTGGCGAGCATAAAGGCTCTTGTACCCTCGACCAGCGGCGCGACGAACTGCACCTTGAAATCTTCCTTTCGTACAGCTCTGAATCCACCAGAGTGGTAGTCCATTGGTCCAGCGACCATGCGAGTGTATAGCAGTTTGAGGGTGTGCGACGGAGTAACTCGATCACTCCACTTCATGTACTCCTGGTTGAGTGCGCCCTCGTGATTCATCAGGTTCGGGAAAGTGCGTTGCAGGCCGGTGGGCTTCCAGATGCCGTGAAAATGGATGAGAATGTGGTGATTCGCAGCCGCGACCAAGATGTGTTCAGCGAGCTCGACGGTGTCTTGATCGTCGTGATCGAAGAAATCGACCATCATTCCCGCCCAACCCATCTTCTCAAAAGCTGTGAACGCCTCGTCAACGCGGCCCCGCAGCGCACGGCTGTGTACCCACGTCCAAAGCCTTACGCCTTTACTATCTGCGTACAGCTTAATGGCTTGCAGGTCTAAGTCATCACGTGCGCGCGTGACGTCGGTGGTGGGGCCGGGAACGACGCCCTGATTGTTTTGGTGATACCACGGCGTGTCAGTGTTGTTGGCGATCGTGCTGTGGTATTGGATGCCGCTCGCCGCGGCGAAGTCGATATAAAGTCTCTGGGCCTCTAAGCTGAAAATCGGCGGCGTTGGCTTGCCATCCTTGACTACATTGCCGTTCCACCACGGCCAAGTCATTTTGCCGGGGTGAATCCATCGAGTATCAGATATCGCGCTTGCCTCATTGAGGCAGTAGAGAGTGTTGCTTTCTAAGAGTCTGCCCGGCTGGTCTCCAATTAGGATCACGCGCCAGGGCGTAAGGAGGTGGTCCTTGACAACGACTTTTGAGCCGTCGGGCCGCGGGGTTAGGTCACTAATAAGGGCATCGCCGGTCTTGTGCAGACCCATCCCGGCGTAGCGGCGCAGGGCAGCCTCCGTGATCGCGGCCGTCGCAGTGGGAAATTGAAGCGTGAGCGGAGTATCGAGGAGGACGTCGGACTTAACTTCACGAAACGTTGTGACATCGACCGCGTGCTCGTGACTCGTCGTATAGCTGCTCAAGTATTGGACGAAGGCGGTCGGTGTACCGGCCGGCCTAAATATAGTCCGTTCGTCTTGCACGACAATTTCAGTTTCGTCTTTGGTCTTGGAGACTTGGTAGCGCACGGCAACGGCGTCGTCGTAGCATCTGAAGACAATTTCGAACCGCCGACCCGTTTTACCTTCGAGGCTGAGCCACAACTCGTTGTATCGGTCCACGGCTGTGCTGGCGCGCCCGAAGAGCACTTTGACCTTCCTATCGCAATTCCGGTAGGAGGCGCTGGTGAACTTGGCGTTGCTTAAGAGATCGCCGTCGCCGTGAAGAATAAGCCCCAAGCGGTTGCCATCGAAGAGCTTGTGGCCATCGTAACTTACGGACCAATTCGGGACGTCTGTCTCCACGTGCAACCGACCGTTAGGCGAGTCCAATGTTGACGCCGCGTGCCCGCCCGGGGCTGGGGCAATGAACAGAGCCAATACAATGGCGACCATGCCCGAGTCTAGCATCCTACGGCGAAGGAGCGCACTGCCAGGCGGGAGCCAAATTTTGTTCAAGTGACGGAATCACGGGCAAGGGATCAAAGACCACCAAGTAACCGGTGCGCGAAGTTCCCGGCTCGACGCATGTCTAAAGCCTCTAAACTGCATGGCCGGTGACTTCGACGGTACGAGGAGTCGCGCTTCGGAGCGGCAAGCGGCCCAGAGCTTTCTGTAACAGTTATGGACGAGAACTGACTGAAGCCGCCTATTTTTGAGGCAATACAAACCTGCACTTACCGGAGCCAAGCCGTTCCGTCGCCCGTCCCGGCAGTACAAAAATGGCGTCGGAGTTGGGTGGAATCGCAAAGTTGAAGCCTAATTGGTTTCCAACTCGTTCCCAGCCACTCTCGATCAATCCGTACTCCGAGCGATAGCTTGCGCGGGCGATGACAATCCTGCGATGACCGTAGATTTGAACGCAAATTTCTTGAAACCGTCGACAGCCTGAATGCCTGCTAAATCGTGATAGAACCACTCCATGATTTGTCCCAGAATAAAGCGATTTTGCGATGAACTCGCGAGAGAGTCGCAACCAATCCCCGGTCCGCCGCGCTAGTGAGTCGACAGAAGGCGGGCACGATTATCGCCGAGGTTTTCCTACCGTCAGACAAGTATCCGCTTAGGGGGAGCACTCAATTTGCTGACTCGACGAGGCCAGTTATGCCATGGCCGACCGGTACGCAGGAATCAAACCGCCCCACCAAAGACCTACCACGGTGCGGAATTCGGCGCCGGAGCCGTCGCGCTCATGCCAAAGTCGATGTACGATCGTCACTCGGGTTCCCTCAGCGATGGCGTCAAAAGTTATCTCGACTTCAGTTCTTTCATTGGGACGGAAGCTCCAGGTCCAGAGCTCCAGCACTAGACGTTCGCCGGGCACTTGAGTTAGAACTTTGCCAATTTGGTGCTCTCCCTCCATCATTCGCTCGGCCTCAAACCGCACCTGGCCGCCGAAGAGCCTAAATTTTGGGCCCTGCTTCCACCAGGAATCTATCTCCTGGGTGAACACTTGAAACGCCCGCTCGCGCGAAGCTTTGACAACGGTCGTTACTTTGGCGCTGTCTTCATCGGCATTTCCTCGGTTCGGTCAATGTGGTCGCGGAAGGAATCGAGTTGATCAGTCCAGAAGGCTTCCACTTTCTGCACCCAATCCCGGAGCTCGTCAAACGGTTCCCGGCAGAGATAGTAAGTCCGGACCCGGCTGTCCAGCGGGTCTTGGCTGCCTTCCATAACTAACCCATGCCGGCGGAGTGTACGCAAATGGCGGCTCATCAGCGCTGGGCTGACTCCGATGGTCCGAGCAAGATCTCCCGCTCGGCGAGGTTGCTCGCGCAGCAAGTCGATAACGCGCCGCCGCGTTGGCTCAGCCAATGCAGCCAAAGTATTGTCGAGCGCGGTCATTTACTCTCTTTCACGGGGGCTGCGAAAATCCATCGATGACCTTCGATGTCTACGGCACGGTAGCTCCGCAAACCGTAGACCTGATCTTCGGGTTCTCCAATCACCACTGCCCCGCTGTGAGTTCTCCCGTCCGGGCAAAGAGCTCTTTAGCGTTGGCAGGTACGCTACCTATAGCCTGTGAACGCCTACCAGTTCCAGGGCGAGGTGTTGAGTTGCGAATTCCTGCTCTAACCGGAACGATAAAGCGCCGTCTCCTAGTCAATTTCCGCGCCGATCCAGAGGTCGTTCAACGACTGCTGCCCGAACCGTTTACTCCCAAGCTACAAGGTGAGCACGCGCTCGTTGGGATGTGCCTGATCCGCTTCGAGCACGAACGCCCTTCAGGAATCCCGGAAATATTTGGGGCTTCCAGTGAGAACGCTGCGCATCGATTCGCCGTACAGTGGACCGATGAGGCGGGAGTCGCCCGTACAGGCGTATATATCTCCAGAAGGCACACAAATTCGTCAATAAATAAGCTCGCCGGTGATCGGTTGCTCGGGATCGAGCACGGGATGGCTCGATTCACGGTGAGCGATATCGATGGCAACATTGACTTTGACTTACGATCGCGCAACAACGATTTTATGATCCGCGTCAAAGGACATGAAACGGAGGTCTTCCCCGCAGATTCATGCTTCGATTCGCTACAAGCAGCGGCAGACTTCTTTGAAGCGGGAAGCCTCGGATACTCGCCGAAGCCTGCTCGATCCAACGGCGTTATCCGTCCTCTATCGGGACTCGAATTGACGATGCCAATCTGGAAAGTCGGCGCATTTGAGGCGACTGAGGCTCGTTCAAGCTATTTCGAGGACGCTGCTCAATTTCCAGCAGGATCGATTGCTTACGATCACACGTTGATCATGAGAGACCTCCGACACGAGTGGCGATCGACAGACGAATTGGCGGGGACTCCAAGACAGGAAGGCTAGGTGGGTGTACCCGCCGATATTTGAGCACCGCAATCAACGGCCAGCGCAGTGTTCGTGATGTAATCCGGACAGTGCGCTGGTTCCAAATGCCGCAATTGGCAGGGCTCTGGCGCAAGGTTCGAAAAATTCGGACTCAACTGTCGAATTCTGCCACCTCAGTTCGACTATATGAAAAGGGGCAGGCATTTGCACCGCCGGAGCGCCGTAAATGAGAATTCAGATATGAAATAAATGATTGCTATCCACCATCGCGACGATTACGAAGCATTCGCGGTGGAAGACGCGCAGATGCACCGCGACATCGACGACCTTAACGACGAGATGGTCGCGGCAGGTGTGCGCGCTTATGTCGGCGGTGGAACTACTTCTTCACAAGAACGAAGTCCATTCCCTTCATCCACTTGTCTCCGATCTTCATCTCGAGCAACAAGCCGCATTTCGTGTCGGAGAACTTCGACATCGTTTCACGCATAACTGCGGTCATTCCTTCTGCTGCCCACGGCTCAGCTACCATTACTAGCTTGCTTCCGTCCATTTTCCCGTGGGCAACGCGTGCCTTGGGTGCCATGTTCGTAAACGTGTAGCTTTCGTACTGACTCTTGGCGGCATCCCATCCAATCATGACGGTCTTGGTCATTTTGAATCCCGCCGATTTGTCTACGGAGACAGTCTTGAGGAAATATCCGTCGAACGAAACCGTCATTGAGGACGTGATATCCGTCTCTTGCCCTCCGAACGCGATCTTGCCACTCGCCGTCCACGTGCCGACCATCCAGCCAAGAGCCGTGACTTCCTTTGGAGGACCCATTTCTTGGGCAACTGCTGTGGCTACGCACACCAAGGATATCGTGACGGTAAGTAGTCGTTTCATCGCTGCTGAACGTTACCACACGAGTTCGGAGCGGCCGAAACCAGCATGGTGACGAGGCACTTGCTACTAGGAAGCTGTTGACGAACTCCGCATCCAGCCTCGTTCGTCATAGCAAATCGCCGATTTGCGTGGAAATCAGCGATTTGAACGCAACGCTTCGGTTCAAAGAACCGAGCTACGCGACTTGGGCATCCTTGCCCAAGCGGAGGCTGTTGAGTTGATCAACAGCCTCTTCTGACGCTGTTGACGAACTCCGCATCCAGCTTCGTTCGTCTTGGCAAATCGCCAATTTGCGTGGAAATCAGCGATTTGAACGCAACGCTTCGGTTCAAAGAACCGAGCTACGCGACTTGGGCATCCTTGCCCAAGCGGAGGCTGTTGAGTTGATCAACAGCCTCCTAGAAGCTGCGACGTTCGAATCAATCGGTAACCTATATAGATGCAGTTGGTCGAATTCGATCTGTCGATCACAGACGAACCATGGGGCACGGTGCTCCAGGGCGAGATCAATTTTGATGAAGCCGTACGCTTTTTGCTGTTCGCATGGTGTGGCAAAGATTTGTCTTGGGCGAAGTCTTCTGGTTTCGCCACCGGCGCGACGCTTGATATCTGCTATGGCCCTCGTCCCAGGGGGCGCGTGCAACTGATGGCTCGGATTTCAGACACGGTATCGACCGATCTCACATTGAAGTCGAATCAGATTCCGACGACGGGCATGAGGTGTCTTGCCCAACTTTCGGTACCTTCCGTGCTCTACGAAACCCGCAATCACGGAGTTGGCTTACTCGCTCTCCCACACGGTACAACTAAGTCGCGAAAAAAACGGCTCTGGCACATAAAGCCGGCCGCGCTCACGGCTGAATTGGCGGTATTCGAGCAGGCGTATGGAAGACGCGGACAGTTCGTTGGGCACCCGTTCGGTTAAGCCGAAATGGCACATTCCGTGCTTGCGCTGAAGCTGCACTGAGTATTGAGTTCCATCGCAATTGGAACCGGTTCGCTTCTGCTGTTCGCGGTTAGAGCGCCTTTCCGTATAGCGCGAGGAGTCGCTTCCATGCCTTCTCTGCCTGTGGCTCATTGTAAACAGACGAGTCTGGTGGACACCAACCGTGCGCGGCACCCTCGTAGACCTCGATTTCTGCGGCCAACTTAGCCTTTGCGAAGCTATCCTTCAAGGTCGCCTTGTCGTTTGGTGAGCGTGCGTCGTCATTTGCAGCAATCGCGACGAGAAAGCTCGCTTTGCTTCGGGCGGCCTGGACATGTGGGCTATTAGGCTGATCGTTGACCAGACCACCACCATGAAACGTGGCAACCGCACCGACTCGATCCGGCATCGCTGCAGCGGTCCGAAAAGCCATCGGGCCACCCATGCAATACCCTTGGGTACCCACGCGCCGATTCTTCGCCACGGCGGTTTGCATATCGAGCCAGGCGATAAATGCTCTGGCATCTACCATTTCGGTTTTCTCATTAAGCGTCTGGGCTAGGGGGCGGAGCTTTGAAATTGGTGTCGACGTTCCCGCTTCTGCGGTAGGAGCTTTTTGAGCACGATAGAACGGATTGACGACCAGAACGGCATAGCCCGATTCTGCAAGGCGCTTTCCCATCTGCCGGAAGGAGGGTCGAAGTCCGAAGATGTCGGGCCAAATGAGGACGGCAGGCGCACTTCCGACGACAGGATGCACGAAGTAGCAATCGGCCGACCCGTCAGGAGTCAAGATCGTCACTTCCGATTCGGTTACCGAGGCCGCATACGCCGCCTTCGGGAGCACGAGCGATACGCCAGCAGCCACGAGGACACCAAACTGCCTTCTGGTGACGAGACCCTTCTGGTCAAACTCCTGCCTGTCGTTCTCAAAGTGATCGATTTCGCACATGGTTCAAACATTATCCTACACAAGCTTGACCGCCAGTTGGAGTCATTTGTCACTTTTCGAAGCTTGCCGCAGAACCTACCACCAAGGTCGACCGGCGATCGTAGGATCGCGCCCTGTGAACACTTTTCACCTTGTTCGCTAAAGGCTTGAATTGGAGTGTGAACCGCCGGCTCAAGGCGCTGGTCAAGACTCCCGATGTGCAAGCCCCAATCCTAGTTCAAGGTCCGAATGACACAGAAGTAAATCGGTAAGCACACTTCGGCTAGCTTGCCGCGTCTGAACCGTGTGCCGCAATACATCTACTTTCTCGACTTAGTCGATGATCCCGTCGTTTTTGCCGAGTACGACAGTTGGCACGCCAACGTCTGGCCAGAAGTTTTGGAACACCTGCGGGCATCCGGGTTCACGGCCTGCCAAATCTTTCGTGCCAGCAACCGCCTTGTGATGCTCGCATCGAGCGCCACCCAGGTGCCGAGCGACGGTGGCGGTCTTCCGGTGCCTGCCAAAGTCACTGAATGGGAAACCATGATGGATCGCTACCAAGTTCCGTTGCCCACTGCGAGTCCGGGACAAAAGTGGACGCTTGCCGATCAAGTATTTGACTGGAGGGCATAATGGTTCGTGGCCAGAGCCATCCACGGATTAGGAAGTGCACACGCTGCTAGATCCGGCGCCATTTGCTGCGATGTGCTCGACGCACCGTTCGACCCGTGCCCAGCAGCTGTCGAGGCATTCCACGCCGCCAACGATTCTCTTCGTAGTAGCCCGGACGTGCACGCGGAAACGCTCACGTCCGAGATCGGCCGTCAGAGAGGAATCGAACAGTTTGCAGTTTCACTAGGGGCGGGCTCATCCGAGATCATTCATCGCGTCCTCCCGGCGCTCGCCGGACGGGGTCCCGTGATAATCCTAGATCCAACGTATTCGGAATATGCGGCCGTCCTCGCTTTACACGATGTGTCTGTCGTCTTGATCCCGCTCAAACCTGAACTGGGATTTGAACTCGAGCTTGACGAAGCTGCGGATCCGGACCCCTTGCCAACCCTAGTAATTGTTGTGAATCCGAACAACCCAACAGGCGTTTCGATCTCGGGACGGAAACTGCAAGACTGGGTGAGGAACCGGTGGCCAAATGCCTTGCTTTGGGTTGACGAGGCATACGTTGACTACGCTCCGCACGGCACAAGTCTGGAAACGATAGCTGCGGCATACACCGACACATTCGTCTTAAAATCACTATCTAAGGCTTACGCGCTCAGCGGGATTCGGGCCGCGTACTTAGTTAGCCCTTGCGCGTTCGCGGAATCTATTCGTGACCGCGTCCCGCCGTGGATCATCGGGACGGCTGCCCAGGCTGCGGCGATCGCGGCGCTGCAAGAGGGTGACTACTACTCATTGATGTGGAAGGTGACTGCGGCGCGAAAGGAGACGTTCGCCGACCGCCTCCGCACAATCGGGTTGGTTCCACACGGCCGTACGATCCCCGCTTTCCTCATACCCGCACCCGACGGTGCGGCCAAATGGGCGGACCGACTTGCGTCTCGCGGCCTCGTTGTTCGCGTACCGCACGGCATGGGAAATGTTCTCGGTGACTCTTGGATTCGTATTGCGTTGCCGCTTCCGGTAGCTGAAGGTGAGGTCCTTCGCATAATCCAAGAAGACCAGTTACCAAACTCAATATAGTGGCTCGGTGAAGGGTTTGAGCCTCAAGGAATCTTCACGTGCGGTGAAGGTCCGTAAGTAGCCTCGGTCCGCTAGAGTTGTACAACGGTTTGGTCTGAGCCAGTTTAGGTTAGATTTGCCAGCACGATATTGGATAACCTTGGGACGACAATGTTACAGAATCAAAATCGGCGCTGGATAGGTTCGTGCGCCGTTGCCTTAGCGACCTTAGCTGGGTGCGGTGGCGGTAATCCCATGATCACGAGCCCCACGACACTGAGAGCAGCGGCCCAAAGGCACGGATTGGTGGTTGGCACCGCCGCCGATTCGGGGCATTTCTCTGAAGCTCAATTCACGTCTGTCCTGTCAACTGAATACAGCGATCTCACTCCCGAGAATCAGATGAAATTCGGGCCGATCCACCCCCGCCCAGACACTGACCCCAATCCATACGATTTCGCTGGCCCGGACGCGCTCGTCGCATTCGGAGTGGCGCACAAAATGAAGGTCCGTGGCCACACGTTGGTTTGGCATAGTCAACTATCCACATGGGTGACGGGTGGGGGATTCGACGCCACTCAACTATCAACGATTCTGCGTAGCCATATCGCAACGGTTGTCGGGCGGTACGCGGGCAAGATCTTCGCGTGGGACGTCGTAAACGAAGCGTTTAACGACGACGGTTCGATCCGGAGCACGATCTGGTACGACTCGCCCGGTATCGGCTTCTCCGGAATGGGAACAAGAACGATTGAGCAATCGCTGAATTGGGCCCACCTGGCCGACCCGAAAGCAAAGCTCTTCTATAACGATTACGGTGCCGAAACCCAAAACTCAAAGTCTGATGCTATCTATGCAATGGCGTCGGACTTCAAGGGGCGCGGCGTACCGCTGGGGGGCGTCGGCTTCCAGTTTCACGTTGATTTGGGCTTCAACAATACGGGCACTCTCGACTCTGTGAAAGCCAATTTTGCCCGGTTTGCCGCGCTCGGGCTGGATATACACGTCACCGAACTTGACATTCGATTATCCGATTTCAGCGCTGGCTCACTCGCCGCGCAAGCAGATTTATACTCCAAGCTGATCGCACTCTGCCGCACTCAGCCGGCAGTCAAGCTCGTCCAAACCTGGGGTTTTACGGATAAATACTCATGGATCCCGTACTTCTTCTCCGGGATGGGTTGGGCTCTGCCATTTGATGCGGACTACGGAAAGAAGCCAGCCTACACGGCAATGTTCAACGCACTGACCGCACCGTAAACCGCCAAAGCAAGGCTTGCGGGACGTGGGACAATATAGTAAGCAACTATGTCGAAAGCTCGTGAACAGATCTGCTTCACCGCAAAAGTGGCCCGCCCGAAGGGAGTGGACAATGCGCCATGGGCTTTCTTGAACTTGCCGAAAGAGGCTAGCGACAACCTCCCTTCGCGAGGGATGACTACCGTCGAAGGTACAGTAAACGACTTTCCTTTTGTCGTCACTCTTGAGCCGGACGGACTTGGCGGACACTGGATGCGGGTGAATCGAGACTTGCTAGATCAGTGTGGAGCGAAGGCTGGCGACACTGTCAAGATAGCTTTCTCTCCGGTCTCCGTAGAACCAGAACCTAAAGTGCCCGCAGATTTCCTGCAGGCCTTGGATGCCGCGGAGCCGAACGCGAAAGCAACCTGGGAGAGCACGACTGCCGTGGCACGGAGAGATTGGATTTTCTGGGTAACTTCCGGCAAAAAAGCCGAAACTCGTGAAAAGCGAATCGGAGTTGCAATCTCCAAAATGTCGGCGGGCAGTAGGAGACCTTGTTGTTTCGACCGATCTGGCATGTACGATAAGAGCTTGAGTTGCCCCGTCGACGCGGACGAGTGATTAACCCGAGCGCACGTTAGGCCAAAATCGAAACGACTCCGACTTATCCTATGAACGAACCCGACTACGGCTCAATCATCATCCGTGGAGCGAGAGAAAACAATCTCAAGAATGTTTCCCTCGATATTCCGAAGCGCAGAATCACCGTCTTCACTGGAGTCTCGGGTTCCGGCAAGTCCTCGCTAGTGTTCGGCACTATCGCGGCCGAAAGTCAACGGCTCATCAACGCGACCTATCCGGCGTTCGTCCAGCAATTCATGCCTCATTACGGGCAGCCAGACGCTGATCAGTTAGAGAACATCTCCGCGGCAATCATCGTTGATCAGCAACGGCTCGGCGGCAATTCACGCTCGACAGTGGCGACGGTAACTGATGCCGCCCAAATGCTACGAGTACTGTTCTCGCGCCTCGCGGTTCCGCAGCTGGGGTCACCTGGGCTCTACTCGTACAACGATCCGCGCGGATTATGCCCGGAGTGCGAGGGGATTGGGCAAATAGCGGCGATGAACATGGCGGCCGTCGTGGACGAGAGTAAGTCCCTTGCCGACGGCGCGCTCTTGTGTCGGGGATTCGAGATCGAGTCCTGGTGGTCGGCGATTTACCACCGGTCGGGCTACTTCGACGTCACGAAGCCCATTCGAGACTACTCGCAGGAAGAGCGTGAATTGCTTTTCAACCTCGACGACGGTCGCAAAATCAAGGTCGACAAAATCAATTTAACATACGAAGGCGTTATTCCGAAACTGAAGCGGTCGCTCGGCGCCAAAGACCCGGAGAGTGTGCAACCTCACGTCCGCGCCGAGTACGAGCGGGTCTTTACGCGGCAAGTTTGCCCGAGTTGCCAGGGCGCGCGGCTTAACGGCGCAGCGCGTGGCAGCCGAATCGCGGGATACAATATCGCAGAATTCTCGGCAATGCAGGTCAGCGAGTTGGCAACGGTGGTTCGCACCATAGAAGCTCCGCAGGTCGGGCCGATGCTGAATGCGCTCGTCGCTCGCTTAGATAACCTGGTCACCATTGGACTCGGCTATCTAAGCCTGGACCGTGAAAGCTCATCGTTGTCGGGTGGCGAGAGCCAAAGGGTTAAGATGGTGCGCCATCTCGGTAGCTCACTCACGGACATCACGTATGTATTCGACGAGCCCTCCGTGGGTTTGCATCCACACGATGTCGGACGCCTTGCCGGACTGATGCAACAACTGCGCGACAAAGGAAATACCGTGCTTCTTGTGGAGCACAAGCCCGACATGATGGCGATCGCAGACCACGTCGTTGATTTGGGGCCATTCGCGGGCACAAAAGGTGGTGAGATCGTTTACCAAGGCGACTTTACAGGACTACTTACATCCGGAACATTAACTGGGAATCACGTTCGGAAGCACCAACCCATTAAGGCGAACGTGCGCAAGCCCGTAGCTGATCCGCTCGTGATCACACATGCGACGCTAAATAACTTAAAGGACGTTTCGGTGTCAATTCCTCGCGGCGTTCTTACCGCAGTCTCAGGAGTCGCAGGTTCAGGCAAATCGAGCCTTATTCAGGGCTGCCTTCCTACCGCGCATCCAGAAACAATCATCATTGACCAGAACTTAGCGCGAGGGTCACGCAGATCGAACACAGCAACCTACACCGGAATCCTCGATAATGTTCGTAAAGCATTTGCCAAGGCAAACGGCGTCGATGCCGGGCTCTTTTCGGCTAACTCAAAAGGCGCGTGCCCAGACTGCAACGGGCTAGGCGTCACCTTCACCGATCTAGCGCACATGGATCCGATGGCTACGACCTGCGAGACGTGCGAAGGCAAACGCTTTCAATCGGAACTCTTAGACTACAAGTTACGGGACAAGTCGATTGCCGACGTCTACGAGATGAGCGTTGAAGACGCGACTGA
>JBBRML010000053.1:0-29092 GCA_038230855.1 Fimbriimonadales bacterium
AACCTTAACCGTAGCGGGTACGGTCGCGACCGGATTATTGCTTGCGAGCGAGACCGTGACCCCGCTCGCCGCTGCCGCACCGGTCAGACTGACCGTGCCAACTACAATTGATCCGCCAGTCGTCATTGTTGGGGCGACACCAACTGATCCAAGCGCCGCCGCCGTAAGAACGAGGTTTCCGTTTGCCGAGCCGCCGTTCGCCGTTGCCGTCACCTTCACCGTCGTGTTGTTGCTTACGGAGGTCGTCGTCACCGCAAACGTCGCCATGTTTGAATTCGCAGGAATGAGGATCGTTGCCGGAACTTTCGCCGACGCCGAGTTACTCGTCAACGTGACGGTTAGGCCACCCAGCGGTGCCGGAGCCGACAGCAAAATCTTGCCTGTTGCCGGGGCACCGCCGCCAATGGTCGCTGGTGTGAACGTCACTGCTACCGGAACGGGTTTGACGATGGTCACTGCGGCAAAACTGTTGCTGTTTCCGTAGGTCACCGAGAAAAGCGCGGTCCCTGGTGCAACCGCGTTTCCAACATTTATCGAGGCTGAAGCTGTGTGCTTGCCAGCGGGAATCGTCAGCGTCGCCGGAATCGTGATTCCCGGTGTTAGCGACATGAGAGTCACCGTCTGAGATTTGGTGCTGACACCCGGAAGGAACACAATCAGATGTCCCAGCGTGCCGCTACCTAGCTGGGCGGCGTCGGGATAGACATAAACCGCGTCTTGCGTCAGCACCCGCTGATCACCGAGGTGAATGGTCTGTGCCGCCCCGAGTATCGTCGGATTGTCCAGCTGCCCAAAGGTCTCATCTCCCCAAACGACGACGGCGCCGGTTGACAACAGCGCTGCCGAATTGCCAAATCCCGCAGCGACCTGCACGACATTGGAAAGCGTATTGGGCACCGTCGATTGACCGAACTTATCGTCACCCCAAGCCACGACCGCGCCGGTCGCCTTTCGGGCGACGACGTGCGCATCTCCCGCAGCAATCAGGCTCACAGCGCCGAGTCCGGTCGGAATCGTGCACTGACCAGAACTGTTGTCTCCCCACGCTACTACTGTGCCGTCCTTCTTGAGCGCGACCGTGAAGTCACCCCCGGCATCAACGTAAACGACGTCTTTCAGTCCAGCCGGAATGGTGCATTGTCCTACTGAGTTATCTCCCCAAGCGACAACCGTTCCGTCCTTTTTCAGGGCAACGGAATGCGCGAACCCTGCCGTGATTCCAACTACCGTGGTAAGGCCCGTCGGCACTTTCGTCTGATTCAAGGAGTTGTCACCCCAACCGACGACCGTGCCTGTCGACTTCAGTGCGAGGCCAAAATTCGATCCCGCTGCTACGCTCGAAACGCCGATCAGCCCTGCCGGCACATCGCATTGTCCGTTTGCGTTGTCGCCCCAAGCGGCGACCGTTCCATCTGCTCGAAGCGCGAGGGACAAATTATGATCTCGGGACGTGGACACGACGACGTTTGTGCGGAGGCCGCCAGGAACGATGGACTGTCCGGTGAATGCACCACCGAAATCAAGATTGCTTCCCCAACAAACGACCGAACCATCTGCCAGCGTCGCCGCTGTGTGGCTCAGGCCCGCCGAAATGTTGAGCGCATTATGTACGGTCGTCGGTACCGTGCACTCCCCGTCGTTGTTGTAGCCCCAGCACTGAACGGTGCCATCGGCGTGCAGCGCAACAGAGTGTCCGTAGCCGGCCGCGATTTGCACGACGTTGGTCATTCCCACCGGGACATCGCACTCTCCGTCCGTGTTGTATCCCCACGCGACGACCGTGCCATTAGCTTTTAGGGCCAGGGTGTGAGATTCGCCCGCCGCGATTTGCACTACGTTACTCAAGCCCTCAGGGATGCTGCACTGACCGTATGTGTTGTCGCCCCACGCCACCACCGTCCCGTTTGTCCGGAGTGCCACCGAGTGTGCACCGCCCGCTGCAACTTGCTTAATCCCGGAGAGTCCGACTGGAACTTCTGTCTGGCCGAACGAGTCGCTGCCCCACGCGACGACGGTGCCGTTCGCTAGGAGAACGAGGCTGTGATAATCACCGCTGGAGATTTGGACACCGGTCGAAACCGAGGTCGGCACCGTCGTCTCGCCGTCGTCATTGAATCCCCACGCGCGTAACGTGCCGGTTGTCATGAGAGCCGCCGAAAAATACAAACCGGCTGAGACCTGACGCACACCGTTCATGGCCGGCGGAACGTTGCACTGACCGAGGAAGTTTGAGCCCCAGCAGACAACTGTCCCGTCCGCTCGCAGCGCGACCGTGTGGGAGCCTGCCGATGCCGTGCTAACCACCGGGGCGTTGGACGCTGCCGACTGTCGCATACCGGTGACGCCCCAGCCCACGAGTCCGCCTGTATCTACCTGCGCGACCGTCACCGAGGCCATGCCGACAACTACGGCCACCGCCGCCAGTGTTCGACGCACAATCGAGTCAAAGAATGAGTTCATAGAGGAGAATTACCGGAACGGACTTGGGGCCATTTTATCACGCTTTGCCCGCTCGAACCCGCATCGCAACAAGATGTCAAATGTACGATCGCTCTTGCGTGGTGTTTTCCCTCGCGCCGGTGGAAAAGCTGTCATGGGAAAGTCATTTTCCATGACAGCTTTCAAGGGCATTCCCGGCCGGACAGGCGCGGAAACGGAAACGACAGTGGGAACAGCGACCACGCTTTGAACTTGATTTCAGCACCAAATCTAGAAGATTGCGGAGAGGGTGGGGCTCTGCTCAAGTAGGCCCGATCTGAGCTGATCCGAAAGTTACTTTTGAAGCAAGCTGCCTTAAAGGAGGACGCGGAAATCGTCCGTTTAACGAAAGCGGCGGTCGAGAATGCAACAGACCCCCGCCCGGCTAATATCAAAGCTAGGTGAAAATATATTGACTGTCACGTTGGTCGCGTTAGGTTGCCTAGCTTGCGCATCGCGGATTCCCTCAAAAACTCCAATGAACCCGTCAAGCTATATTTGGTTTGCGAAGCCAGCGGCAAAATGGGATGAAGCTCTTCCCGTCGGGAACGGCCGGCTGGGGGCAATGCAGTTTGGCGCAATTGCAGAAGAGCACATACAGTTCAACGAAGAAACGTACTGGTCCGGTGGACCCTACTCAACCGTTGTCAAAGGCGGCCACAAGGTCTTGCCGGAAATCCAGAAGCTAGTTTTCGCTGAGAAGTATCTCGACGCCCACAATTTGTTTGGCAGGAACCTGATGGGGTATCCGGTTGAGCAGCAGAAGTACCAAAGCCTGGCCAATCTCCATCTCTTTTTCTCGCACGGTGATCATTCTGAAAACTATCATCGCGGTCTGGACCTTGAAACCGGTGTTGCCGTGGTTGAGTACTCGGTCAACGGAGTCCAATATCGGCGAGAGACCTTTGCATCGGCCCCGGATCAAGCCGTCGTTGTACGGTTGACCGCGAGTCGTCCGGGCAGTATTAGCTTCAAAGCCAACCTGAGAGGCGTTCGTAACCAGACGCATTCGAACTATGCGACCGACTATTTCCGGATGGACCCCGTCGGTTCCGATGGTCTTTCCGTAACCGGGAAGGCCGCGGACTACATGGGTGTTCAGGGCAAGCTGAAATATGAAGGGCGCGTGAAGGCTACCGTCGAGGGTGGCTCCATCCGAACGGACGGCGTCGACCTCCTCGTGGAAAGCGCGGATAGCGCGACGCTCGTCTTTGTCGCGGCAACCAATTTCGTGAACTACCACGACGTGAGCGCCGACCCCCACTTGCGAGTCGAGCAATATTTACAAAAACTTCATGGCAAGACGTACGAAACCTTGAAGCACGCCGCCGTATCGGATTACGCGGGTCTGTTTGGCCGAGCCTCGCTGACCCTGCCAAATTCCCAGAATTCGTTCCTTCCCACCGATCAGAGAAAGGTCAAGAGCCAGACAGAGGCTGATCCGAGCCTAGCCGCGCTCGCCTACAATTTCGGGCGATACGTCCTCATCTCGTCATCCCGCCCTGGTACCCAGCCCGCCAATTTGCAAGGCATCTGGAACAACGATATGAACCCGATGTGGGACTCGAAGTACACGACCAACATCAATACGCAGATGAACTACTGGCCGGCCGAGTCTGCAAACCTCGGAGACTTGACTCAACCACTTTTTAAGATGATCAAGGAACTGACCGATCAGGGGGCAAAGGTCGCCAAAGAACATTACGGCGCACGGGGTTGGGTGTTGCATCAGAACACGGATATCTGGCGCGTCGCCGCACCAATGGACGGGCCCACATGGGGAACATTCACCGTCGGTGGCGCCTGGCTGTGTACGCACCTTTGGGAGCATTACGAGTACACCAAAGACAAGAAATTTCTAAAGGAAAGCTTTCCGGTCATCGAGGGCTCGGTGCAGTTTTTCCTTGATTTTCTGGTTCCCCACCCCAACGGAAAGTGGTTGGTGACCAATCCTTCAACGTCGCCTGAAAACTTCCCGGATGGAGGCGGAAATAAACCCTACTTCGACGAAGTCACAGGGAGCATGATTCCGGGCACGACCATTTGCGCGGGTTCTGCCATCGATATGGAGATTCTCCACGACCTGTTCGGCTACTACCTCAAGGCTTCAGAAATTCTAGGAAAACATTCTGACCTGCAGGAACAGGTTGCCAAGGCGAGAGCGCGCTTGGTTCCCCCGCAAATTGGTTCTCGTGGTGCGCTCCAAGAGTGGGCAGATGACTGGAAGTCACTTGAAAAGAATCACCGCCACTTCTCCCACCTGTATGGCCTCTATCCGGGTCGAGTGCTCTGGGATGATCGGACTCCCGCCTTGATTGAAGCGTACAAGAAGGTTTTAGACGAAAGGGGTGACGGCGGTATGGGCTGGTCCATGGCCTGGAAGATGGCGCTGTGGGCACGGCTCGAAGATGGCAACCGCGCAAACAAGATATTTAAGGGGTACCTGGGCACCCAGAGTTGTCCGCAGATGTTTGCCCTTTGCGGGACGGCTATGCAGGTTGACGGCACACTCGGGATTACGGCCGCCATTACCGAGATGTTGATGCAATCCCACGATGGGTGCATTCGAGTGCTACCCGCCCTTCCGGACGAATGGCACACCGGAGAACTCAAAGGAGCCTGTGCGAGAGGGGCTTTCGAGCTCGATTTCAAATGGAAGAACAAGAGAGTAACCCAGTTGACCATTCTTTCAAAGGCGGGCGAGACATGCCGACTCGTTGCTGATCACGCAGTAGGAGTCAGTTGCGAAGACAAGCCCCAGCCCTTTGAGACAGCTTCCAGAGGAATTGTCGAATTCAAAACCGTGAAAGGCATGCGGTATGTCATTGAGACCCTGTCGGACAAGACCTCTGGGGCGCAGGATCGTTCATGATCGAGGTTTCATGATCAATCTCGCCCTCTCGCTTAGTGGTGTACTTGCCCTATCCACTCCGGCTCCGACGGTCGCGGGCGCTGGTGGACAGGTTCCTGGGCTAACGCTTGAGAATCTCTATTCGAAAGGCACCTTTGGAGAGAACGGATTCGGGCCGGTTCGCTGGATGAAGGACGGAAAGGGCTACTCAACGATCGAATGGAACGACAAGTCTCTCGGGCAGTCGGTTGTCCGATATGAGGCTCAGAGCGGTCGGCGACAGGTGCTCGTACCCGCCGCGAAACTTGCCCCTGGCAAGGGAACGGCGCCTCTCAAGATATCGGACTACCAATGGTCCGCGGATGACTCCCGCGTCTTGATTTTTACCAACACAAAGAAGGTTTGGCGATACAACACCCGCGGTGACTATTGGGTTCTGAATCTGAAGACCGGAAAACTACGACAGTTGGGCCGAACTCTAGCGCCGAGTTCGTTGATGTTCGCTAAATTCTCACCTGATGGCAAAAGGGTCGGATATGTGAGCAAACAGAACATCTACGTTGAGGATCTCGCAACAAGCAAGGTCACTCAACTGACGTCTGATGGCGGAGGCAACATTGTCAACGGCACGTTCGACTGGGTGTACGAAGAAGAGCTAGATTGCAGAGACGGGTTCCGGTGGAGCCCGGACGGAAAGTCGGTGGCGTACTGGCGGTCGGACACCAAGAACATTGGAACGTTCTATCTGATCGACAACGTGTCGAACATTTACTCCAAACCTATTCCTTTGCCCTATCCAAAGGTGGGCACACGGCTATCTTCCGTGAAAGTTGGTGTGGCTCCTTCCGCGGGCGGGCCAACCCGGTGGTTTGCAATTCCTGGGGACCCCACGAACAACTACATCGCGCGAATGGATTTTGTCCCGAACTCACAGGACTTAATGATCCAGCAGCTCAACCGGCTCCAGAACACCAACAAAGTGTGGATGGCCAACGTCGAAAGCATGTCATTGAAGAACCCCCTTACCGAAAGGGATAGCGCGTTCTTGGATATTCACGACGACATTCGGTGGCTGGATGGGGATAAGTACTTCACTTGGACAAGCGAACGCGATGGCTGGAAGCACTTGTACAAAGTGTCGAAGGATGGTTCCAAATTTCGGCTGATTACTCGTGGCGCTTTCGATGTCGTGAACATTGAGTGTATTGAGCCGCAAAGTGGTTACGTGTACTACATCGCATCGCCGAAGAGCTTTGTTGATCGGTATCTTTACCGATCCCGGATCGACGGAAAAGGAGAGCCGGAGCGAGTGACTCCCGCCGATTTACCGGGGCACCATTCCTACCAAATGTCGGGAACCGCCGAGTATGCGATACACACGTTCAGCAACTCGAAGACGCCACACCAAATTTCATTGGTTCACTTGCCCGATCACAAAGAAGTGAAGCTGTTAGAGGATAACCACGCCCTGAAAGAAACAATAAATAGTTTGGGGCTGAGTCAGAAAGAGTTCTTTAGAGTGGATATCGGCGACGAGAAGCTCGACGCATTTATGATAAAGCCGGCCAACTTTGACGCGTCGAAGAAGTATCCGGTGATCTTCTATATCTATGGGGAGCCCGCTGGCTCAACGGTACAGAACTCGTGGGATGGAGGCGAGGGGTTATGGCATCAGTACCTTGCCCAGCAAGGAAACATCGTTATCAGCATCGATAACCGAGGGACGGATACGCCTCGAGGGCGTGATTGGCGAAAGTCGATCTACCGGCAAATCGGAATATTGGCCTCTGAAGATCAGGCGAAAGCTGCGACGGCCATTTTCAAGATGTTTAATTTCATCGACTCTTCACGAGTGGGGATGTGGGGCTGGAGCGGCGGCGGCCAAATGACGCTGAATTGCTTGTTCCGACACCCGGAGATTTACAAAACGGGGATAGCCGTTTCCTTTGTGTCGGATCAGAGGTTGTACGACGCCACTTATCAAGAGCGGTACATGGGGCTAATCACCGACAATGCCCAAGGTTACAGGGATGGATCGCCGATCAACTTTGCGAAAAACCTGCAGGGTAAGTTGATGATCATTCACGGTACAGGGGATGATAATGTCCACTACCAAAGCTTCGAAATGCTTGTCAACGAGTTAATTCGTAACAACAAACTATTTTCGATGATGTCTTATCCAATGCGGACTCACGGGATTTACGAGGGCGAGAATACGTCGCTTCACCTTCGCAGGACAATGGAATCCTTTTGGCGAAAGAATCTTTAATCCCTGGTACCCGCAATCCTGATGTACCCGCATTTGGCCCTATCACAGGACAGACTCTTAGTCGGATGGCAATTTCAATCGGTACAGAAACCGAATTGCAATTTGTGGCAGACGAGCGGGACCGCAGTTCGGATGCGGCGCCCTGGTTGAGAAGTGTCTCCAACCTTTAGAGAATCCGTTCTCGGTGATCACGGCGTAACCTATGTCTTCGGAACGTTTTGTAACCCATGTGTCCGGTATGGACAGGATGAAGCTGGCGGAGAGGGAGGGATTCGAACCCTCGGTGAGTTGCCCCACACCGCATTTCGAGTGCGGCGCACTAGACCACTATGCGACCTCTCCAACCGAGATTATGGCTGTTTGGAGGGGCTAAGCTCAAGGGGCATCCGACTCGCCGCCTGCTCCACCGTAAACGGACCAAACGCCTCCGGACCGCGGATCACATAAATCCCCGGTAACTTCGATTGAAGGTCGCGCCGAACGTTGCCACCCGCCGGGAACACGAGCCGACTCGGAATGCGCCGAAAGAGCTGGTCCGCCAATTCGCGCCGGTTCGGCCCTACACAAACGGCGTACACCGGGTCGTAACAAAACAGCGCGCTCCGGAAAAAAGCCCCGAGCTTCGTGGCGGGATAATCCGTCACGTTCCCAAGCGCGCGACACGAGGTAACCGCCTTTCGCACAAACTCGCCACCCGTAATCTGGTCTCCCAAAATTCGCCCGTATGCCGTTAGCAAACGAATGTAAACCGCAGACGCGCTTTCCCGCGTATTGTCTGCGATCTCCGGCACCTCCGTGTTCGGGAACGGACTCGTACCCGGCTTGGTCATCGTGAGAACGCCCGATCGACCCGACTGAAAGGCAAGTTCCGCCCGATTGAGCATTCGCACTCCACGATCGATCGACCGCGAATCCTCCGTCGCCAAATACTGCTGCAGCATCGCGTCTGCAAACCCGAGGTAAGCGCTCAGCGGAGTCTGCGACGTATCCACAACGTCCGTCCGAATCCGCAGGTCGTCGCCGTCCATGAAGTTATCGAGACGGTCCGCAACCGTCTTTGCCCGCCGAATCATGCGTGGGGAGTGAATCAGCCGCCCTGTCTCAAATAATCGCGCGCACACGATGCCGCTCACATGGGCGAGTCGGGCGTTCGTACGAACGGCCCCTTTCGGCGTTTCTTGGCGAAGCCGACTCAAGACTTCTTGAATCAGTTCGCGATTGTTCGCGTACGCCGCGGGGGACCCGACGTAGGGGACCCAGAGCGTGTTAGTCGGACTGGACAATCCAACGTCTGCGCGCTCCTCCGCGGTCAACCGAATCGACTTTGACCTCAACCGAGCAGGGCTGAACGAGTTCCGCACGCTTCGTCCATCGCGCTGCTCGTCACCGCTCTGAGCAGACAAAAACAGGTCGTCCTGCATCATTTGGCCCATCAACCAATCGGCAATCATCTCAGCCGATTCGATGAAGACCGCGTCGTCGGTAATACTTCCAACCTGAGCGAGCGACGACATCAACTCCGAATTCTCGATGCTGAGCTTGTCAAATTCAACTTGCTCGCGGAGCGGCCCACGCGCAAAATGGAAGAATCCGCCACCCACCCAGTCGTTTTGAGCCGAAAAAATGAGATTACGCAGCGCAGAATGCGCGATGCTCGTCTGTCCTTGCGCGATCAATGCGGGCCAAAGCGGCGCCCAGCAGCGGTGAACCATGTTCTCCGTGACCTCGAAATGGTCGCGCCGAAAGAGGTTGAGCATGCCTTCGCGAAACCCTTTGAAATTGGGTTCAGTCTCGGCCGAGTCGAGCGCAAGTTTGATGTCTGCCTGTTGGACAACGCCGAGATCTACAAGGCTTTCCCGTCGACCCGTGACAACGAGGCGTGCCTTCTCCAGCATTTGCATGAAGTCGAATCCATCGATGTCCTGGATTGGTCGCGGCGAAACAATTCCGTATTTCAGCGCCCCGTTCGAATCCAGAACCCAACACTGAAACCCTTCGAACATCGGGGATCGCACACGCGACACCGGCAAAAAAAAGTTCGCCTGATCAGGATGGTTCAAACCATCGATTCGGATGCAGATGAATGACAAATTCATCGCTGCCGCAACATCACGCTGGTTGAAGATCGTCTCGTCGAGCCGCCGCCCCATGTGAGACGCCGCCGATCCGATCAGAACGAGAATAGGCTTCTTTGTCGCTTTAGCGACGGCGACAACTTCTTCACTCGCCTCGTGCCATTGCACGGGTTGATAAGCGCCTTGCCGTAAAAAAGATTCGTCTATGCCCGCCAAATCATTGGGCAAACCAGGCGGAATGTGGGGTCGGAAGACGTTGGCGACAATCCCGGAGCAACACAAAACGACCAGGACGAGCGTGACTACTCCAAATCCTGGTCGCTTCATATGGCAACTTTAGCCGTTGTGGGCTACACCGTGGCTTTGGTGCGGGCGATTACGCTGTCGAGGAACGCCGTGTTGTTCGGTGTTCGCTTCAACAGCTTGATCAGCGAATCTGTAGCCTCAACTGAGTCTTTCTGATTCGCGAGCAACCGTCGCAACTGAACGATTCCTTCCATCTGTTCGCGGTTGAAGAGTAACTCTTCGTGTCGCGTGGAACTGCGCTTGACGTCGATTGCCGGCCAGATTCGGCGCTCCGACAGTTCGCGGTCCAGCACGATTTCCATGTTGCCTGTGCCTTTGAACTCTTCAAAAATCGCGTCGTCCATTCGGCTACCGGTGTCGACCAGTGCGCTCGCAATGATCGTCAGCGATCCACCCTCTTCGATCTTTCGGGCTGCGCCGAAGAAACGTCGCGGGCGATAAAGGGCCGCCGGGTCAAGACCTCCAGAAAGAGTTCGACCGCTGGGGTTGATTGTCAAGTTGCTCGCTCGACTCAATCGTGTAATCGAGTCAAGCAGGATAGCGACATCGCGTCCGGCCTCAACAAGGCGCTTCGCCTGCTCTAAGCAGAGGTCGGCGACACGCATGTGGTTCTCAGCAGGCTCGTCAAAGGTCGACGAGATCACCTGTCCGCGAACGGATCGGCGCATGTCGGTGACTTCTTCCGGCCGCTCGTCCACGAGCAACACCATCAGATAAACCTCAGGATGATTGGCGGTAATGCTATTGGCAATGACCTTCATCATCGTCGTCTTGCCTGCCTTCGGTGGCGAGACAATAAGGCCGCGTTGGCCCTTTCCGATTGGTGAGATTAGATCGACAATTCGCGCTGGGATTGCGTCGGGCACGGTCTCCATGCGCAGCTTCTCGTCGGGGTACAGCGGGGTGAGCTCGTCAAAAGACTTTCGTCTTCGCATCTGCTCAGACTGAGTCGCGTGGCTGTTGATGCTCTCTACGCGCAACATGCCTCTGTATTTTTCGCCTTCTTTCGGCAGTCGAATTTGACCAAAAACGGTGTCTCCCGCCCGCAAGTTATATTTCTTAGCTTGGGCCTGACTGACGTAAACGTCCTCGGGCGACGGAGAGTAGTTACTTCGGCGCAAGAAGCCGTAGCCGTCCGCCATTAGGTCGAGAACGCCACGAGCGTATACGGCCTCGTAACGCTCATTCTCCATAAGCAAGAGTTGCTCAATGAGCTCTTCTCGAAGGAGGGTCTTAGGGTCCATCTTCGCCGTTTTGGCGGCCTTTAGCAGGCTCGCCGGGGTCATTTGGTCGAAGTGGTTGTAGTCGATTTCTGGCAGGGCGTCAAGGTCGGCTTGGATGTCGGTTTTTGGCAGGCCTTCGCGGCTTCCGCCACGTCGTCTGCCGCCGCCGCCGTTTCCACCGTTATTGCCACCGTTGTTGCCACCGCCTGGTTTCCGTGGTCGGAATTGGTGAGTCATAAAGCTCCGGGAATTGGGGTTCAACCCTCTGTAGACGGTCAACTCCGTGATCGTCTTAAAAGAGAGGGGTCGATTACTCTTCGCGAAGAATCGCAATGTACGGAAGGTTGCGAAACCTCTCGGCGTAATCTAGTCCGTATCCTACCACAAATTCATTTGCTATCTCAAAGCCAGTAAATTCAATTGAAATCACTTCTTTTCTTGCCGCCGGCTTCGAGAGCAGTGCGACGACCTGCAAAGATCGGGGCCTTCTGGTGCCCAGAAGCTCGCGCAGGTGCTTAAGTGTGGTCCCAGTATCGACGATGTCCTCGACGATGATAACGTCGCGTCCCTCAATGTTGATGTCCAGATCCTTTCGAATCTGTACAATGCCGCTGCTCGATTTGCCTTCGTGGTAGCTGCTCACTTGCATGAAATCGAGCGATGTCTCGCTTGTGATTGCGCGTGCGAGGTCGCTGAGGAAGTGGATCGATCCTTTCAGAACGCCGATAAGCAAAAGCGGTCTGCCTTCGGTGGCGGCCTGAATCGCTATCGCCAACTCGTCGATGCGTGCCGCAATCGTTTTCGCTGTGAGAAGCACGTCCAGTCGATCTGCCATGAAGATCTGACTGTACCGCGCAACAGTTTCGCTCGTGCGGGACGCGCGGATAGCGGATTCTCGCGTTATACTACGCGAGTAACCTATCTTCAGGCGAACCCGCTATGCCAAAAGTTCATCCTCTCGTAGTCGTCTCTGTCGCTGTGGTCGCTACCGCGTCCATCTCGGCGTTCATCAATCAGGAGCCGACGAAGGCTCCGACCGCGCCCTCAAGCGCGCAGGCGATCCTTGGCGCAAAGTGCGGCAAATGCCACAACCCTAAAGTCAAGTTTGACCCGAAGAGTCGGCTGAACATGATTCTCCGAGGAGCCTTGGTTCCTGGCAGCCCGGGTGCGTCGAAAATTTTGCAAGCTATCAGCGCAGGGGCCATGCCGCCCGCAGGGAACCCTGCGGTCACTCCGGAAGAGGCTGCGACTCTCACTGCCTGGGTCGCCGAAGGGGCAAAGGATTGGGCCGCTTCACCCGGTAAGGTCGAGGCAATCTTCAAGGCGAATTGCGCGAAATGTCACTCGGAGTTCATGGATCCGAGCAAAGAGGTTCGGGCCAAACTAGCCACGAAGGGCGTGCTTCTTCCCGGCATGGCCGCTGATTCTAAGATGATGAAGGTCCTGAATGCTGGTGCGATGCCGCCCGCCGGCAATCCAAAACTCAGCCCGGAAGATGTCGCGGCAATCGGCTCATGGATGAACGCCGGTGCGTATCACTGGACGGAATTGCCAACCCGCGCCCAAGCCATCCTCCAGACAAACTGCTCTAAGTGCCACAACGCCGGTGGGTCGTTTGACGTCGGCAACCTCGATCAACTGATGAACAAATCGCTGATCGTGGCCGGAAAGCCGGGCGAGTCGAAGGCGATCGGCAAGATCATGGCAGGCCAGATGCCTCCTGCCGGAAATCCGAAGGTCAGCGCACGTGACCTTGCGATTCTGAAAGCGTGGGTCGCTGATGGCGCTGGCGAGTGGCCACCGAAAGCAGAAACTCGATAACGCCGAGCTAACCGCTCTCGAGTTCTGAACCTGTCTCCGCGATCGACGCGGTGAGAGGCAGGGCTGGCCATACCGCCATGTCTTCAAGCCTGTAGGTCTTGCCTCATAGCACAAAGCGAAGCGGAGACCCCGCCGAAGGGAAATGTCGAAGATCCCGTCTTAACGGGAAGCGAAGCGAATCGGGGCGAAGGGTTGCCGTCGTGAGATGGCTACCCAGGGTCCACCGTCGCGCTCAATTTTGGAATGAATGCCCTGTCCTTCAAGAGGACGGTAACCAACCGAGTTTGATCCCTGTCAGAGTCGAAGCGCAGCGCAGACCCCGCCGAAGGGAAATGTCGAAGATCCCGTCTTAACGGGAAGCGAAGCGAATCGGGGCGAAGGGTTGCCACCGTGAGGTGGCTACCCTCGTAACGGTCAGCGCGTCGAGTTCGGAATGAATGTCACGTCCTTCAAAGGGACGGTAACCAACCGAGTTTGATCCCTGTCAGGGATCTATATCACAGCTAAGGGTTGGCGCCATGAGGCGCAAACCCTGGTACGGCTGCCGCATAGCGATCCGGTCCTGAAGGGACCGCCTCCAATGCCATTTGATCTCGCGTTGGTCTCAACCGAACAGATCGAAACTACAAGCTCGACCTGCGATTCCTTCCCATTCATCCGATGAGGGGGAAGGATGGCGGGCTGCTTTGCCCGCCAGGATGGGGGTTACGAAGCGCAAACAGTCGCCACAAGAGCATTCTGTTTCGATCCCAGTGGGCTTGCCTATCAGAGTCGAAGCGTAGCGCAGACCCCGCCGAAGGGAAATGTCGAAGATCCCGTCTTAACGGGAAGCGCAGCGAATCGGGGCGAAGGGTTGGCGCCATGAGGCGCAAACCCTGGTACGGCTGCCGCATAGCGTTCCGGTCCTGAAGGGACCGCCTCCAATGCCATTCCGCCAGGCCCACCCAAAAAGGCGAAATCGCGGAACCTCGCGTCACCGGACGGCATCGCCGGCCCTCTCCACGCCTAGCGTGGAGAGGGCCTCGACCTCACAACTTGACGCCGAGCTTCTTCAGCGCGACTTCAACTCGCTTGTCTCCTTCCTCGAATCCCACAATCGCCTCTGCGACCTTTCCATCGCGATCGATGATGTAGGTCGTCGGAATTCCGCTCACTTTGAACTGTTTCGCCGCGATGCTGGCTGCGGTATTTCGACCGGCCGGGTCGAACGCGAACTGGAACGAGAACTTGTCCTTGTTCTTAGGAATCCAGGCTTCGTACGCTGCCTTGTCATCCCACACGCAAACGCCGAGAACGACCACATCTTGTCCCGCGACTGCCTTGTTCACCGTCTCAATGTGAGGCATCGATGCCATGCACGGGCCGCACCACGTTGCCCAGAAGTCGAGCACTACTACTTTGCCTTTGTAATCGGCGAGGTTAAGATTTCCACCACCCCACTTTTCAGCCGTAAATTCAGGTGCCATCGCGCCGGTCTTAAGCAACTCGGGAGCAGGTGCCCGCTTCGGCGCAAGATCAAGCGCAGGCTTGGTGGTCGTGTGGAAGTCGATCTTCGAACCATCTGTCGAGACAAGCGCCTCGTAGGTGTTATTGCCGAGCTTGAATGGAGCTCGAACGTCAATAATTCCTGACGAGTACTTTCCGTCATCTGCGAGGTCAATCTTCATCCAGATCGGTCGAGATTTGGCCGCTTCCTCGGCGGAGGTGACACGCGTGTCGTAGATCGCGTTCGAGTCGTTGTCCACGACGACCGCCTTATGATTTGCGCCTTCGACGTTAACGGTGCCAACGCGAGCGGTCTGGCGGTAGGTGAACATCTGGTCCATGCCAGTGAATCGGTAGAGCCCAAGTGAGTAGTCAGCGGAAGAAGTTTCTTTTTTTGCCGTTCCGTATGAAGCTCGAAGCGGCACGATCAGAACGCCATACATGGTGCGCGTCGCCTGCACCGTTTTCTTTGGCCAGGCTCCATCTCCGTCGTCCGTCAAATCGCCGTTGTGGTTCTTGTCTACGTAGATTTTGAAGTCGGCGTCTGCTGGCTCGTCAACGGCGACAATAAACTTGCTGTTAGGACCGTTGCCAAGCACGATGGTTCCGTACATTGGCTTCGTTCGGTAGGCGGGTTCTTTCGTGATGCCCGCGGGCTTCTCCGCCGAGAACTTTACGGGAACCGGATAGTAGCCAAAACTTTTTGCCCCGACCGGATCGACTGCGAACGAGGATTTGTTGTCCAGCGATACTGGCGACGTCATAACGCCAGCGTGAACGAGAAGTGCTAATAGCATGCTTCAGTGTATCACTGCTGGACGAAATTGGTTCCCACCAGGCTCGAAATCATGCGGCCATCAGCTGTCGCAACACGAACTGCAGGATGCCACCATGTACGTAATACTGCACCTCTTGTGGAGTGTCGATTCGTACCTTGACCGGGAATTCCTTCGCCGCACCGTCCGGCGTTGAAGCTCGCATCAACAGCGTTTTTCCGCCCGCAAATTGGCTCGCCACCGCATCTGAAAGTCCGATGAGGTCGTAGCTTTCGAAGCCGGTTAGGCCTAGACTTTGATTTGTCTGGCCATCCATGAATTCGAGCGGGACGACGCCCATCCCGACAAGATTTGACCGGTGAATGCGCTCGAAACTCTGAGCGAGAACCGCACGAACTCCAAGCATCCACGTCCCTTTCGCTGCCCAGTCTCGACTCGAGCCCGACCCGTACTCTTTGCCGGCGATAACAATAAGCGTCGTGTTAGCTGCCTGATAACGCATGGACGCTTCGTAGATGCTAGTGACCTCACCCGTCGGGAAGTGCGTGGTGAATCCGCCCTCCGTGCCCGGCGCGATTTCATTCCGGAGACGGACGTTTGCAAACGTGCCCCGAACCATGACTTCATGATTTCCTCGCCGTGAGCCGTAAGAATTGAACATCGCGGGGGCAACGCCGTGCTCCGTCAAATAAGTGCCCGCCGGTGAATTCAATTTGATGGATCCCGCAGGTGAGATGTGATCTGTGGTGATCGAGTCGCCAAGCATGGCAAGCACGCGCATTGACCTCAGTTCGCTCACCGTGGTCGGTGCTGCTGCGCTCATTCCATGGAAGTACGGAGGGTTTTGAATATAGGTTGAGTCGCCGTTCCAGCCGAACCGGTCGGAGCCCGAAACATGGATCGAGTTCCACATTTCATCGCCTTTGAACACATCCTGATAGTTCGTAATGTACAGCTCTTGGCGTACGGCGAGAGCGTTTGTCTCGGCGATCTCGGCCTGCGAGGGCCAAATATCCTTCAGATAGACTGGGTTGCCGTCGCTTCCGACTCCTAGCGAGTCCTTCGCGAGGTCAATGTCGATCGTTCCGGCGATAGCGTATGCGACAACGAGCGGAGGCGACATTAGGTAGTTCGCCTTCACGTCCTGATTGATGCGTCCCTCAAAGTTGCGATTGCCGCTGAGAACGCTTACCGCGACCAAGTTCCGATCGTTGATCTCCTTACTGATTTCTACCGGCAACGGACCAGAATTGCCGATACAAGTCAGACATCCGTAGCCGACGACGTTGAAGCGGAGTTGATTGAGGTACGGCATCAGCCCCGCCTTTTCCAAAATGTCGCTGGCCACGCGAGAACCAGGGCCAAGCGTTGGCTTCACCCACGGCTTGGTGTTCAGGCCCTTCTCAACCGCCTTCTTTGCCAATAGACCAGCTGCCGTCATGACGGACGGGTTGGATGTGTTGGTGCAACTGGTGATTGCCGCAATAACGATGTCGCCGTGTCGCATGCGACCCGAATTTGGCGCTGACTCAGCGAGCGCGGATTCAAAAACCTTTTTGAAATTTGAAGCGACGGCGTCAAGGAGTAGCCGATCTTGGGGGCGCTTCGGACCTGCGGTCGACGGCAGTACCGTCCCGAGATCCAGTTCGACAATATCCGAAAATTCACACTCTGGCTGGTCGAGTGTGTAAAAGAGTCCCTGAGCCCGGAAATACGCCTCGACCAACGAGACTTGCTCCTCAGGTCGACCAGTAAGCCGCAAATAGCGAATTGCTTCGTCGTCAACCGGGAAGATCGCGCAAGTCGCGCCGAACTCTGGTGACATGTTGCCAATCGTCGCTCGGTCCGCCAAGGGCAAATTCGCAAGGCCCGGCCCAAAGAATTCGACGAACTTTCCGACAACGCCTTTTTTCCGCAAAATTTCGGTTACGGTCAGAACTAGGTCTGTCGCCGTAGTGCCCTCCGGAAGTTTGCCAACAAACCGGAAGCCGATAACTTGCGGAATCAACATCGTTACGGGCTGACCAAGCATCGCCGCTTCTGCCTCAATGCCACCAACACCCCAGCCGAGAACGCCGAGTCCATTGATCATCGTGGTGTGGCTATCCGTGCCGACCAAGGTGTCTGGATAGACCGTGTTGTCCGGCGCGATGAAGGCGACGCGTGCGAGATGCTCTAGGTTGACTTGGTGCACGATGCCCGTGTTTGGCGGAACGACCCTGAAGTTATTCAGCGCCATTTGTCCCCACTTAAGAAATTCGTATCGCTCATTGTTGCGCTCAAATTCTAGGTCGCGGTTAATCCGAAGCGCATCTGAGGTGCCAAAAGCGTCCGCCTGAACTGAGTGATCGATGACAAGCTCGACGGGCTGAAGCGGGTTGATTTTTGTAGCGTCTCCACCAAGGGCTGCCATCGCATCGCGCATCGCTGCGAGGTCGACGACGCAGGGCACGCCGGTGAAGTCCTGCAAGATGACGCGCGCTGGCGTGAAACTGATCTCGGTGCTTGGCTCGGCTTTCGGGTCCCACTTTGCCAGTGCGTCAATGTCCGCGGCGAAAACTGACTTGCTGTCTTCGCAGCGCAGCAGGTTTTCCAGGAGGATCCGGAGTGAGTAGGGAAGTCGATCCGGGTTGTAACCCTGGCTCTTCAGCGCGCTCAGCGCATAAATTGTGTAGTCCGTCCCGCCGTGTGAAAGAGTTTGCTTTGCCGAGTAACTATTCAATGCTGTCCCATGTCGCACGCCTCCTTGCATCGCGAATTGGCACCTAGAGTTCAGGGATCAAGGAGGGTCGTCGTAGGGTCAGTGTACCTACCGTACTCCTTGATCTATAATCGTCGTTAGATATGGCTGAAGCAGTCGCAATCTGGCAAGAGGCCCTACCGATTATTCGAAATGGCGTGACGGGCGTCGGCGTTTGGGCCGCGCTAAATAGTTGCGTCCCCGTCGCTTACGACGAAAACGTTTTTGTCTTAGGATTTGCGGCGGATACGGGCGAACTCAGCGGTCACCTCAAAATTCCGTCCACAAAACGCCTGATCGAGACCACGATCTCAAAGCTCCTTGCCGTGCCTGTGACCGCGAGGCTGATCGAGGGAACTACCGTCGGGGACTGGGAGCACACCAAGCGCCGCGACGTCGAGCGACGCCGTCTGCAAGAGAACGAGCTAACCAAGATGCGGGCCGAGATGTCCGCCAAGACGAGCTGGGACTCGGTTTACGAGCAGCTCAGCCGCCGTTACGCCGCGGTAAATAACAAGTCCATGCCCCAAAATCGTGCGCGCTTCTTCGAGGAGGCGGTCGCGATCGTTGCGGAGGCTCGTCAAGGGATGTCGACGTATGACGAGCAAGGTGAAAGAAACTTTGCGCGGTGCCTTGAGCGCATCGCGCAGTACACCGATATTCCGAGCGCGATCGTAGGGATGTACGTGCTACAGCGCGCCGGTGAGATTTGAGCGTTGGCTGAAGCCGTCATTCTAGGGTCAGGGACGAGCAACGGCGTTCCCATGCTCGGCGTGGAGTATCCCGATTCGTTTTTAGCAAACCCAAAGAATTGGCGAACCCGGCCATGCGTCGCGCTGATTGGGCCTGCCGGCACTCTCATCGTTGATTGCCCACCGGAGATGCGGCTCCAGTGCCGACTCCACGGAGTTCAACACATCGACGCCGTACTCATCACCCACAGTCATGCTGATCACGTTATGGGCATGGATGACCTTCGCTCGATCACGATGCGTACGGGCCGCGGAATGCCCGTCTACGCCCTTCCGCGATACCAAGATGACATCCGACGCATTTTCAAGTACGCCTTCGATGCGCTTCCCGCTACCCTGATTGTCCCCCGGTTCGAGCTGCGCGATGTTCCTGAAACTCTGGACGTTTGTGGACTGAGGCTGTCAACGTTCACGGTATTGCACGGCACATGGCCGGTGACTGCATTCCGCGTGAACGACTTTGCGTATATAACCGACGTGAGCGAAATCCCCGAGCCGGAGTACGCCAAACTTCGCGGCCTCGATACGCTCGTTTTGGACGGCTTGCGCTACGAACCGCATCCAAACCACTTTCATTACGATCAGGCGATCGCCGTTGCACAGAGAATCGGCGCGAAGCAGACCTACCTTACGCATCTCACGCATGACTACGATCACGATGTCGTGAACGCCCAACTCCCTCGGGGAATCGAACTCGCCTACGACGGCCTTCGAATCGGGATTTAACCAATCCCTTTGGCTGCGTGTCAGGTTCTTCGCAAAAAAACCTCGCACAATTATTGAGGTCTGCCCTCGTGAATTCACTGGGGCCGCCAAAGATATCAACAGGAGCCTCATTGGTGCGGGAACTAAAGAATGGCAGTATTGCTCGGGGGATTGGCGTCATTAATCGCGCTGCTTGCCGGCATGCTAGGTCACGTGGGACCCGAAACCATACTCCAGCGAGCAGCAGTAGCCTTTTGCATTGGCTGGGTTTCTGGCCATGCGTGGCAACTCGTCGCTTCCGTTATCGTCAATCCTGAAACCGAAATCGCCGGGGAACTTCCCGGTCAGAGAATCGGAACATCGAACAACCGTCATAATTCGTCAAGTCACTAGCCGAACAAGAAATCTATGCCACTCTCGACCGAACAACTAAAGAAAGCCTGGGTGGAATTCAAGGTCTACAAGATTCCTCAAGCTCGCATCGACCTGATCAACCATTACAGCTACTTGGTTAAGATCACTGCCGGCCGGCTTGTGACGTCACTGCCTGGTGGCCTCGACCGCGAAGACCTCGTCGGTGCTGGCGTCATTGGCCTCATAAAGAGCGTCGACCAGTTCGATCCAACGCGCGACGTCAAATTTGAAACCTACGCGATCGCCCTAATACGTGGTGCGATTCTCGAAATGCTTCGCGATGAAGACTGGGTGCCCCGTTCGATCCGAGAAAAGCTGAAAGCCTTAGATCGCACGATGATCGCCTTGGAACCCAAACTCGGCCGCCCTGCCACAGAACAAGAACTAGCCGAAGCGATGGGCGTATCCCAACAAGAAGTCAGCGAACTCATGGTTCGCATGGGCCGTACGAACGTGTACAGCCTGGACGACATCCTCGGCACTGGCGACGGCGACGATCACATCCATTTCGTCGAACTGATCGTAGACGAGAACTCCAGCACGGGAGGAGAGGTCGAGGGTCGCGAATTGCGCCGCGTCCTCACTCAAGGCGTGGACAAACTTCCGGAGCGCGAACGCCTCGTCGTCGCCCTCTATTACTTCGAAGGCTTGACGTTTAAAGAGATCGGAAAGGTCCTGGGCGTCAGTGAATCGCGGGTGTACCAACTCCACACTCAGGCGATGACTCGTCTGCGCAATTAT
Organism: Fimbriimonadales bacterium; assembly: GCA_038230855.1. Classification (GTDB taxonomy): domain Bacteria; phylum Armatimonadota; class Fimbriimonadia; order Fimbriimonadales; family Fimbriimonadaceae; genus Fimbriimonas. The sequence goes on from JBBRML010000053.1 coordinate 20,637, forward strand.
ATGCGGCAGGAAGGCGGCGTGCAGGTGTAATTTGGGTGGAAGCGGTAGACCCGATCCGCATCATTCCCGCCGCTGAGCCCGTAATCATTCGGCCTCACGAGTCCTCGCACGCTAAACAAGATTCAAGCGAACATCCACCCAAAGGGGACACTTACGAGTTTCGAGATGGCTCAGAAGAAGGTGGTGACGAACCACCCGTCACCCACGATCCACCCTCCGACGACGAGCATCTCGACCTACGCTGTTAAGGCTTAACCGTAGCGGTGACCGAAGTAGGTGTATCTGAGTTCACGTTCGCTCCGAGTGTAACTGAGGTGAATTGCTGAGCTTGCCCGACCGTGAATACGACATTCCCCTGCCTGGTCCCAGCAGCGATGAACAGCGTTTCTGGCAGGAGCACCAGCGTCGAGTTCGACGAGTGCAAATTGACGGTAACACCACCGGCGGGTGCGTTTGCAATAAGCGATATCGTGAATGCACCTGGTTTGCCGGACAACAGGCGACTCGGGCTAATCGTAACTTTGTTGACAATCGGTCGGTTCACCGTCAGGCGGGCGGTTTTGGTCTGTCCCCCCGATGTCTCCGATATGATTGAGGTCGTGGAGTCTGTTCCAATGGACGTAACCGTGAACGAGATGCTTCGTCGGCCTGATGGAATTGTGACCGAGCTTGGAACAAAGACTTGCTGAGAGCTTGAAGCAATCGGCACGACCGTACCGTCCGCTCCTGCCGGCGTCGCAATTGTTAGAGTAGCCGTAGTCGACCTTTTTACTGCGATCAAGGTATCTGCAAGTACGAGGCCGACGTTAGCGGGCTCCGTGACCGTCAAGCGTCCGAGAACCGCCGAGTCGGCACCGAATCGCGCACTGATTTGCACCACTGCTGGCAAGGCGGCACCTGCAAAGGTTTGTACACTGACCTGACCTGCTTGCGCACCAGCCGCAATGAACATCGTTTCCGGCATTGGAGCGACTAGCGGGGAACTCCCAGTTAACAAAATGGTTACTCCGCCAGCCGGGGCCTTGGCTTTAAGGGTAACCACCAATCGGGCGGCTAGGCCCGCATGGATCGTCGTTGGTGTGCAGGTGACCTTGTCAATCACGGGATAACTGACGGCGATCGGCGCTGAAAAATGAGTGTGCCCGTCATTCGCGGTGATTTTCCCCTTATAGCTAGCCTTTCCTTGAGCCGCGGAGATTGGGAACGTTCCTTGCGTCTTCCCACCGGCGATGCTCACCGATTGAGGCACGGTGATGCCGTTGGCATCGACAAAGAGAACAACGCTCTGGCCGCCATTCTTAGCCGCGGTCTTGAGAGTGACTGTTCCCATGGTAGCACCGCCCGGCGCGATTACCGGATCTGCAACGGACACCGATTTGAGGGCCGCCCCGGGCGAGTTTATGTGCACGGAAGTTCCGCCGCTGTACCAATTAGCAGAGGTTGCCTCAAGGTTCGCAACGGTGTCTGCTGTCACTACTGAGGCGTAGACAGGGAACGACACCGTCTTCTGCCCAGGCAAAATGAGCATCGTAGCGGGAACCGTAAACTTCGCGCTGCTGCACTGCAGCCGAACGGTTGTGCCGCCAGGCGGCGCTGGATGGCTCAGACTCAGAGTGCCAACGGTGCGGCCCGCCGATTCGATCGTCGAAGGACTGAATGAGAGCGAAATCTGTCCTAAGACCGTGGCAAAAACGTATGCGGCGCCTTGACTCGACGACTTATTGCTCGCCGCAACAAAGAGACTTCCGGTTGTAATTCCGACCGCGCTTCCAAAGCTATCCCTTGGTTGCCCATCGTAAGGCGTCAGTATTTCAGTTTGTGTCCAGAGCCCCTGTTGGAAGTCGAAGACGTACGCTGCACCGATCGAAGAATTTCCGTTCGTAGCTCCGATCAGTAATGTTGTGCCGGAGATGGCGACAGAACTACCAAAGAGCGCACCTGGAGTTGGCGTGTTAGGCACGACGTTGAGCGTCTTGGTCCAGATTGTCTCACCTCGCTCATACAGATACGCAGAACCGTTGCCGGCGTCCGAAGGCGCTCCGATCAGCGCCCGCTTGCCATCCACGCTTATTGCGCTCCCAAAGTTGGCATTTGCGGATAAGCCTTCGGGAACAAGCGTTTGAGTCACTTGCCAACTACCCTGAAGGTTTTCAAAATAGTCGACGCGGTTATTGGCATTTACAAATATGCCCAAACCGGAAGTTTGCTCGTCCCGATAGATCGCTACCGCAGAACCAATCAGTCCTTGATCTGTGAGTTGCGCCCGTTGGACCCAGAGACCCTGTGTTGGCTGAAATACGTAAGCCGCAGATTGCGCGTCCGTGCCGACCACAGCCGTGTCCCCATTTATGGCCACGCTACTGCCGAACTTCCCGCCAGATTGCGACACGATCAGCGTTTGAGTTTGACCCCAGATCGATCCTGACTTCTCAAAGATGAAAGCGGCTCCATTTGTTGTGCCGCGCTTTATCGCGCCGACGATGACCGTATTTCCATCCATTGCGCACGATAGGAGCTCTGTGCGACCCTCCGTCGGATCACTTGGCTGAACGACCTGATCAAACGTCCACGCGCCGTCAACGCGGCTAAAGAAATACATCACAGGATGAGTTGAGACCGCTCCTCCCGAGATTATTAGTGCTGTATTAGGTCCGAAGGCCATCGCCTTCCCGAACGTTTCGAGGTTCAGCACGCTAGGCGCGGTGAGCTTTTGTTGCAAAGTCCAAACCGGATCGATCGTTACGGGGTACTTCGCAGAATGGTCGTCAACCACAATCGAAATGTCCTGACCACTCGAAACAAAGTTGGCTCTTAGAGATCGTCCCCTCGCATCCCAAGCCTTTAGGCCGCTGTAAGTGAATACATGCTTTGGAGTGCGCACCTCCACCCCATTGTCTGTCACCGCACCAACGCTCACGTTTCCGGTTAGGCCAAGTTGCACCCAGAGGTTGGATGATGCATTTCCTGGACGATTTGATATCTGAATCCAATGGTGAAGGCCGCGTCGCTCGTTGACGTACTTTTCAGAGAGACCACGCCGTGCGAACGTAATCTGCGACCAGCCATCAGCGTCAGCGGACACAGTAGCTTTCGTTTCACCAAGTACGCCTCGGTCAGAAGCCCAAAACTTCTTAACCGCCACACCAACGTAATCGCCGTCGGCTTCTAACGTTAAAGCGCCCTGCTCGCTCATCGAGGACCTAAGCCCTTGACTTGGCTGCTGAGCTCGGTACACCTTAGCTCCCGTTTCGGAGCTAACCTGAATCGTCCTGACTGCCCGTTCGAATGCAGACTGTAGGCTTTTCGATTGGCCGCCGGTCTGTTGGTCGCTAGCGAGACCCACGATTGCAAGGAAGCCGCTCAAGAGGAGCGCTGTAAGGCGATAACGTCGGGAGTTAACTCGCATCCTGCATATGCTACTGGAATTCTGGGCTGAGGTCAAGAAGTCCAGCCTTTCGACCTCGTCCCATAGTACACCCGCACTCCGACTTCCGGCCAAGCGCAAAAAAGCCCGCTCCAAAGTAGGAACGGGCTTTGAGGGACGCGACTAGTAGCGAATATCGACTTTCGTATTGTCGCGGAACTTTGGCTTGATGGGCTTCGGATAGGGGAAGGTCTTCATCTGGGCAATCACTTCTGCGATCGCGCGCTCTAGCTGAGCGTCGCGACCCTGGCGCCACATATAAGGGTCGAGTTCGACATCGATGTCGGGCGATACTCCCCAGCCTTCTACATCCCATGTTCCGTTAGGATTGTAGAATGCACAGTCCGGAGCCCGAACGACTCCGCCATCTGGCAGCTCGAAGCCAAATGAGGCGACGAGGCCGCCCCAAGTGCGCTTTCCGATCAACGGCCCCACCTTAGCGGCTCGGAATAGCCATGGGAACATATCGCCGCCAGACCCCGCGAACTGGTTGATAAGCATCACTTTCGGTCCGAACAAACTCGCGCCCGGAGTGGGCCAATCTTTGCCGTATCGAGGAGTGAAGGCACCGTACATGGTCTTGTTCATCTCATCAACCATGAAGTTGTTGATAAGACCTCCGTGGTTGAAGCGTTCGTCGACGACCATGCCTTTCTTGTCAATCTGCGCATAGTAGTACCGATTGAACTCGGTCCATCCGCCGACATTTGTGTCGGGAACATGCACGTAACCGACGAGCCCGCCTGTCGCTTCCGACACTCGACGTCGATTGTCTTCGGCCCACGCCCGCTGACGGAGTCCAAATTCATTTGGAATCGGCACAACCGTGACTTCACGGGAGTCCGTGCCGTCGATCTTCGGTCCAATCTTGATCTTTACTTGCTTGCCGGCCTTGCCCTCAAGCGTTTCGTAGATGTCGTTCAGTTCGGTCAATTCCTTACCGTCTACGGCAAGAATGTACTCGCCAACCTTAGCGTTAACGCCAACGGCTGCTAACGGCGCTCGAAGGCGCGGGTTCCACTTCTCGCCGTCATAGATCCGCGAGATTCGATATCGATGGAAATCAAATGTGTAGTCCGCACCAAGCAATCCGCCGGGCACACCTGCCGTCGCAGGAGAGTCGCCGCCGCTGATGAACATGTGTCCAATCGACAACTCACCGAGCATGTCGGTGAAGAGGTAATTCAGTTGCTCTCGGGTTGCGAGATTTGCTAAAAACGGTGAGTAGCGTCGATCCATTTCGTCGGCGTCAATACCGTGCAGACCTGGGTCATACATCAGCAGTTTCTCATTTCGCCACACGAGGTGGAACATCTTTGCCCACTCTTCGCGCGGGTTGATTTTCGCTCGAACACCGCTGAGGTCAACGGCCCCCGTACCCGGAGGGCTCGGCATCATCGTGCTGACGATTGCGACGCCGCCAGGTCGGTTTAGCACCATCTTCATGCCATCCGCGCTGACATCAAAGCCGAGCACCGCCTGCGCGATCGGCATCGCCTGCCGACTGGCAAAGTCGAACTTGAAGATGTTGCCAAACGGGTTTTGGTCGGTCGCGAGCGCCTTCGCCGTCGCCGAAAAGGCGAGCACGCTTCCCGGCGCGCCCGCCTGGAGTGAGACGTATGGTGCTGACGGAAGTGGCAACGTGAAAACTCTTCGGTCAAGGCCTTCGAGGTCAATGGACGTGGGTGCCATCGCCGGTGCGGCAACCGCGGTCGGTGGCTTAACGGGCATCGCGCCGACCGTGGCAACCTTTGCGGGAGGCGTCGTCGGAGGCGTGACCGGCGGCTTCGGCTCCTCCTTCATTGGTTCCTCGTCGCTCTCAGGTCCGAGAGGATTCGGTCCGTCTTTCTTTAGTACGATGCCGTAAACACTCGACAACACATTCGGCTGGTTGTAGCTCGTCATATCCAGCCAACTGACCGACTGGCCCGTCGTTGTGCTCGCGTGGAAGTACAGGTATTTGCCAGACCTGTCGAAGACAGGACTTTTGGCGTTGGCCATACCGTCCGTGACACGCGTGACTTTGCCCGAGTCGACACTGAAGAGGAAAACGGCACTCAGGTGGTTGTCCAAGTCGCGACTCCAAGTCAACCACTTTGAGTCAGGAGACCACTTGGGCTCGAGGTGTAGTTGCGGATCCGTGTAAGTGCCCGCGTCAACGTATGTGTTCTTCGCAGATTTTGTGTCGATGAACCAAACTTTGTGTCTACGATCTGTGTAAGCAATTTTTGATGAATCTGGCGACCAAACGAGCGTTTCGTAGAAACAAGGCGCCTCTCCAAGTTGGAGAAAGGTCTCTTTGTTGGTCGAAAGGTCGAGAATCACGACCTCCTGCTTGAGGTGCTCATCCGTTAGGTACGCAATTTTCCGACCGTCCGGGGACCACGCTGGATCACGTCGATCGATTCCGATTCCTTCACTAAGCGAGCGGGCGTCGCCTTTAGCTGCAGGAACGGAAAAGAGATGGCCTCTTGCGGTGACTGCGAGTCGCTGACCGCTTGGCGCGATCGACAAGCCACTGATCGCGTTGAGCTGTTTGAACTCGCTTCGCACCTCAGGGAAGTCTCCCGCGATATCGATGTTGACCCGGGTTGGTCGGTGCGTTGAAATGTCAAAAGTGTAGATTGAGCCAAGGCGTTCGTAAACGATGACACCTGGGCCAGCAGACGCTGACTTGAGATCGAATCCCTCGCCTTTGACTTCTTCGGTTACTGCTCCGGTTTTCGTCGAATAAGAATAGAGACCAACGGGCCCGCGTTTATCTGAGAGGAAATAGATCGTATCTCCTATCCACATAGGCTCAAAATCGTTTTCGTTCTTACTCGGAATCGACTTCCAAGAGGAGTCGCTTAGCTTAGCTATCCAAACCTTGTCCGCCTGACCACCTCGGTAACGCTTCCACGCGTCCTCCCATTTGATGCCCGGTACGTATGCGATGTGCTCGCCGTCGGGCGAATAGGTTCCCGCAACTCCAGAGGGCAGCGGGAGCGGCTTCGGAACACCTCCCGCCACGGGAACAGAAAACAGCCTCGGCAAGTCGGTGTTGGAGAGCATCGACGAGGTGATAAGCACCGATTTTCCGTCTGGCGTCCAACCGACGGGAACCTCTGGGGACGGGTGCGCAGTCAATCGCTTCGGTTCACCGCCCGCGGCAGGCATGACAAAGACGTCTTCGTTGCCGTCGTACTGTCCAGCGAACGCAATCCACTTGCCGTCAGGCGAGAAATGCGGGTGTGATTCATTTCCTGGATTCGATGTGAGTCGGCTGGCAGAGCCTCCCCCGCGAGGCACGGACCATAGATCACCGGCATATTCAAAGACGATCGAAGTCGCATTGATCGTGGGAGTCCGCATGAGCATGGGCTTAGGCCCCGGATCAAACGGGTTTGTCTGCGTAGCGCTGAGCAACGCGAAGGCAACAATCAGCATGCTGTTATTGTATCTGCCAAGCGTAAGTGTTAGCGTTGGATTGGAGTCAGCCTGTAAGCCGGATTCTGTTTTTGTGTGACGATTTATCTACGCGACCAACCCGGAGAGTCCGCGGGCCACATCAACCTCTCCCTATTTGGTCTTGCTTCGGAAGGGGTTTGCCCCCGCCCGTCTCACAACGGTACGGAGTGGGCTCTTACCCCACTGTTTCACCCTTACCTCGGCTTGCGCTGAGGCGGTTTGTTTCTGTTGCACTTTCCGTCGGGTCGCCCCGCCCTGACTTGGCGAACCTTGTCAGGCTTCCTGCCCTATGAAGTCCGGACTTTCCTCCCCCCGGGCAAGCCGAGGAGCCGTCACCCGGCCAACTCCACCTCCATTGTGCGCACAAATCGGGCCAATGTGGGAGTCCAAACGTGGTCGCGCTCAGATGGTCCCTCGTCGGACATCTTGGCCGGTCGGGCGAATTGAGCCTGATCGCTCAAGCATTGTACACATTTACTTGTCCTCAATTTATAGGACAAAGATGTTCTTATTATAAACTTACATATCTTGCCGTATTCTTACCTATGCATTTTGTGATCGCGTGTAGTCTGTGCATTAGGAAACAAAAGTCAAATCTCATTAGTGCACAGAGTGACGCGTAGCGTAATTCAAGAGACAAGCGGTCTTGTGTGGGCTATCTGAAAAAGTTTGGCCTGAATATATCCAACATGCGAACAAATACAAACTCAATGAGCCACCGTTTGACGGCCCTCAGTTCTTTCCTAGTCGTCGCGGTCGCGCTCACAGGATGTGCCGGCTTTACGGGTTCAAATACAATTACCCCGAAAGTCATCGCGACGAGCCCGATGTCGGGAGCAATCAATTCGCCCGACTCACGACACGTGACTGCGACATTTGGCATCACGATGGACTCCTCTACGATCAACAGCGGTAGCTTCCTCGTGAAGGCAGGCGGCACGTTATTGCCTGGCGTCGTCAGCTACTCTGGAGTGACGGCAACAATTTTCCTGGATGCTCCGATGCCAGCAAATACCCTGATCACGGCAACCCTCACGACGGCGCTCAAAGACAACACGGCTACCCGCATCGCACATGCTTACGTCTGGTCATTCAGAACCACCGCGACCCCCGACACGACGCCGCCGACCGTTGTAACTCTTGATCCAGGCGACACCTCAATGGGCGTCGTTCGCAACAAGGTCATCGTTGCAGTGTTCTCTGAGAACATCCTGGCTTCCTCAGTCGATACAAGTGACTTTTCGGTCAGTGGTCCGGCTGGTGCAATCAGCGGAACAATTGAAGTCATCGATAAGACGATCCAATTCACACCGAGCGTCACCCTCGATGCGACCACCGCTTACACGGTTACTATTGGCACTGGTGTCAGCGACTGGTCAGATAACTTCCTTGCGACTGCCAAGTCCTGGACGTTTACTACTGGAGCTTAAGCTTCCTCAATCAAACGCCGAAAGAGTCGGGCCCGGGGGAAAAACGGGGCCACACGTTTTAATTACGCAAGTGGGGCAGTGTTGTCTCTTAAAGGGTTGGTGGTAATGAGAACGTAAGGTGTTAACGAAATAAACACGGAAGATTTTAAAGA
>JBBRML010000054.1:0-28953 GCA_038230855.1 Fimbriimonadales bacterium
GCGGATAAAAGAAGGGAATCTTACGATCAAGGCGTCCGGCTCGTTTAAGGTCAATATCAAGCAAATCCGGGCGATTGGTCATGAGCACAAAAAGAACTCGTCCGCGGTTTTGCGTATCGGACATAAATTCTTTCATTTTCGCCACAATTCGCGACGAAGTTCCGTCGTCTCCTTCGCCGCTTCAATTGTTGCCTGACGTCGAGCAATCGAGAACATTTCAAGATCGCCTCGGACGCAAGATTGGACTAAGACGATGTCTTCAAAGATCACCCATCCTGCATGCTCGATCCACCGCCAATTGCTGGAGGTAGTTACGCCGAACACGGATTGCGGCCAAAAAATGCCGCGAAACATATGATCGGCCGCGACCACGACGGTAGCGGTGATCAGGACGCGCCAATCTCGGTAGAACGCAAGAAACGCGAGTGAGCCAAAGACGTGGAAGTGCGTTTCGATTCGTCCGCCAGTCAGGTGGATAAGGAGTGCAGACCACAAAATTTGGCTGACCGCCATAACATGGCGGGTGACTGCTTCGCCCGGATGTAGCCGGTACATCAGAAGCGGAAATCCAGATACAAGGGCGCCTAGAAAAACTGCGGCAAATATATGAATGTTCGGGGCGCTCGTTGTCCCGATCCACGTTCTAGGAGCGATCCACGTTGCCGCGATTATTGCGAAAATCCACTGTGCCACCATGAGCCGGCACATTGACAGGTCGACTTTGCGGTACATCGCCTCCTTGTCTGCGTGAAAATGAATTGCTGCTCGTCTGTCAAGTGATTCCGCGTGTGGTCGTGTTGCCGCTATCGTACTCATTGTTTATGTTCGTCCCAAATTGCCGAGTGCGCACCCGAACACTGGCGTGCGTGCGGTCAAAACTCTTCCTGTTTTGACGAATTGAATGATAGTCGCGGCCCCAGCGCTGTCGCCCTCGTGCCCTCGACCCGGGGTAACCCCGCCCTGAAAGACTTTGCGGCCGTTTGAATCAAAAAGCGCCGTGAAGCCCGATGTTGCCGCGCCAAATTTGACGGCGGCTCTGCCGCCGGGATCTGCCGTCACCGTCCAAGCTCGGACCGCGCTAGCCCGAACGTAGAGGGGCGACTCTTCCCACGATCGATCCGAAGTGGGCATTTCGAAATACAGCCGCATCGCGAGTTTTCCGTTTGTATCGGCTTGAATTCGTTCAAGCTCCGACACGGTCGCTTGGCTACAGCCGCACTGAGGATGGAGAAACACATAAAGGGTCGCTCGACCGGTCGGTTCTCGTATCGCCGCCAATTGTGTCGGCGCCGCAAATTGACGTCCAGCCCGCATCTGATAGACCGCCAACATGGATAGACCGGCGACGGCCAAGCCGAGCCAGATCGGGAGCAAAATCGCGATGCCGAGATGCCGCCTATTTCTGACCTGCCCAAATACGGGAGAATTCGGCGCCGCCATAGCTAGATCATCGGAAGCACTGGCCGAGACATGCAGGTATTTGCGCGTGGATTGAGACGACCCCAATCTATTTGGGGTCCGGTGGACCTATACCATGACGGCTTGGCGCAACCTTATTACGGCAAAAAATTGTCAGTCGGCTTTCGCAAACGGTAATCAAGTTTAGGTTTCGCCACCGGTTTCGGCCAATCCAGAATGGATGAAGTCCGAATCATCGAAACGTGCAGTGACGTTTTGAATCTGTCGCTCGTGAAGTCAAATAAATCGTGCGCGGTTTCGATAAGCGAATCGACAACTTTCACCTGGACTCGGGCGACCTGCAGCGCAAGTGGTAAGTCAAGCACGCAAGTCATCGAGCGCGGTACGACATCCGCGCGACTGATCCAAACCCCGATATCGCCAGTGTCCTCAAAACCTTGCGCGCGGTCGAACTCATATCGCCAAAGTAGGCCTGCCCGCCAAGCTGCCTCGTCAGAGCGATGCAAGTACGCCCGCATTCGCCAGTCCGAGCTCAAGTTGAATGACGCAATGTCGGCAGGGGAGGTCGATTCTGTTGGCCAGACGACAATTCTAGGACAGTCGCGGGGGAAGAAATATAGCGGCGAGTGCCAGGCGTCAATCCCGTACACCAGCGGCTCCGCGTGAGGATGCCGCAAAGGCGCACGAGGGCGAAACAGTTCGATGTCAGACCGGTCGCTAAAATGATAGATGGAAGCTGACTCAGGCACTAGGTAACTATTATGCGAGCGATCGGTGGACGGCATAATAATCACAGATGCGCTATACCGTCCTAATCTTCGTTCTCGCCTCGTCGATGGCTCAAGCCCAAAAATGGAGTTTTGTCGTCGCGGGCGATGGTCGTGCGGACCCGAAAGCCCATCGCTCAGAAGACAAGAACGGTGTCAATACACTAATAACGGGAGAGATCGCAAATGCGGTGGTCGCTGAGAAAGCGAAGTTTCTGATGTGGACCGGCGATCTAGTCTACGGATACACAAAAACAGCCGCGGAGTTCGAATTGCAGCTTACGACGTGGCGAGATCTGATGAAGCCGCTTTACGATCGAAAGATCCCAGTTTTGGCGTGCCGTGGAAACCACGATTCAGGCGCGGCAGAAAGCGAGTCCGTGTGGAACCGGGTCTTTGCGGGACCTTATGCGATGCCACACAACGGGCCAGACACCGAGAAGAACCTCAGCTTTTTTTACGGCAAAGGTGATGTGCTCGCGATCGGACTTGACCAATACGTGACCGGAAAAGAGAAGATCAATCAGCCTTGGCTAGACTCTGTCTTAGCAAAGTATCCGAAGGCGTTTATTTTTCCGATGGGCCACGAGCCCGCGTTTATGGACGGTGCGCACAAAGATACGATGGACGCCAGTCCTGCTGACCGCGATGCGTTTTGGAACAGCTTGATCAACGCAGGCACAAAGGTGTTTTTCTGCGGCCACGACCACCTTTACGACCATATGGCTGTTACTCGGACCGGCAGTTCGCCAGGAGCGGAGTTGCATCAGGTCGTCGCGGGGACGGCTGGAGCTCCGTTTTACAAGGTTGGCGACTACAGCGGGAACAACGAGGGCTGGAAGCTGCAGCGTCTCAAGCATATTGATAACACCTACGGTTATGTCCTCGTCGAAATAGACGGGAAAAAGGCGACGATCACATTCAAGGGACGCACTTCGCCGGGCAAGTACGTCGCAATGGACTCCTTCTCTTACTCCGCACGAAAATAGCTTTTCAATTCACGTGCTGCGGCTCGAGGCAGCACAATTCAGGCTCATGTGACTGCGAGAAATCCTGCGGCGACCGCACGACCGATATCAGAAACGACTAACTGGCGTGGAATCTCAGTTCGGCGCACCCAGCATTGGCGTAGCGCAAGGTCCAGAATTGCGGTTCCCATCGGACCGCCGATGTGGGGGACCCGTTGCGTCCAATCAAGACACACCTTGCCTCGAACGTTGAGGAGCTGATGCGGAAAGCCGAGCTTTAAAAATGCGCACCCGCCTTCCGCCGTCAACTCGTAAGCGTCGCCGACGACATGTAGGAGACCTGAAAGTTCCAGCGCCCTTCGGAGGTCAACGCCGAATGCTCCTGCGAGGTGGTTGTAACAGCACCTAGCTTCCGCTAACGGGTTGTCGCGAGTCGCGGGTGTTCGACCCAAGCTTCCGAGCAGTTCGACGACTTCGGCAACGGCGTCTGTGGCTAGTTGGTAGTACCGATGACGCCCCTGAGGCAATACCGTTAACAAGCCACCAGCGGTCAAGATCGCCAGATGATGGCTCATCGTTGCCGCAGATACGTGAACGAGAGCGGCAAGTTCACCCGCAGGGAACGCCCGTCCATCCATCAGAAGCAGCACGATTTCGGTTCGAGTTGGATCGCCAATGAGGCCCGCCAGCTCGGAAAATCCACCGTTCACAGCGATCATTGTACAGGTCCGAAGGATCGGGTTCGCAGTATCTCAGCCGTATGAATTGTGTAGCTCTCAAACAGGGAATGTCTGCCAAGCTGCTGAGCCTGCTGGTGATCTGGCGCTTCTCGCCACGCATCGACTGCAGAGAGGTCGCGCCAATAGGAAATCGACACGAGCCGATTTTCGTTAGAAACGCTCTGAAACCGCTCTATGCCGAGAAAGCCATCCCAAGTCGCGAGCTGCGCTCGGAGTCGCGCTGCTTCCGCCAAGTACCGGTCTCGGTTCTCTCTCGCCATCTGCACCTCAAAGATAACGATGATCACTATTCCGTCACCTCACGCAGAAACGTGCGGGTTTCACGATGGATGAATCCGCCATCTCGCGCAAACTGAAACGCGGCCTGCGCTCCCTCATCCGACTTGAGTCGCGCCCGATAGGCTTCATAACTGCACAAAGTATCGAATCGAATGAGCCCAAATGCTTCGTAGTTCGTGCCTTCATGGGGCAAGAAGTAGCCGCGCAAGTCGCCTCCGCAACGCGGGACGATCGAAACCCAGCGGCGTGCATACTCCTCGAAAGCCGAGGCTCCGGCGGGATCGATCTCGTAACGAACGAATACGGTGACCATGAGCGGAATTGTCGTTCTTTGGCCACGGAAAACGTTTAGATCCAGGTCAAAGGATCTCGCCTGTCGCCTGTAACTGAGCGGGGGGCGCGTCGTCCAACATGACATGGGCTTACGGTTTCTCATTTTGATCGCCACTTTCCTGGTCGCAGCCGCCGCCATGGCACAACCGCAACCGCCAACAAAGTCAAGCATCGACGAGCTAGTCATCAACAGCCAGTATTCGTGTGTGTGCCGGATCGTAAAAGTCTTCGGTCCCTACTCGGACAATATAGGCGCGAATGTCGAAGTTAAGGTAGAGCATCGAATTCGTGGCGAAGTTCGCGACGAAGTAGGATTCTTGATTAAGGGATCAGTCGTCCAATTCGAGGAGTGGCGGGCCAAAGGGACCCGTCTCTTAGCCTTCAACGGGGGCGAGGCAATCAATTTGTCTGATCCAAACTTGAGCATCTTTGATGCCAACCTGCATCTCTTGCACAAAACCGACGCGATTGTTGCCGCGGCAAGGGCGGCCGTCAGGAGCCACCCGGGGGTGCTAAGGATCGATACATATTGGCTGCACTTGCCTGTCCCGGTTGCTCGCGCAAACGACATGCCGCTGGATATGCACGTTCTCGTGCCCTGTGACGCGCAGCTGGAGCGTTGGGCAATTGGTCGCCTCCACGCCTTGAACGTCGAGGAGCGCGGAGACGCGGTATTGATTCTGCGTAGATTTCCATCGGACGAAAATGCGCGACTGCTACTGCAGATCGTCGGTGACAAGTCGATCGACGCCAAGAACGAGTACGTCAAACGCTATGCACAAGACGCTTTGGACGCGTGGCGAATTAAGTCGTAGAGCTAGTCGCCTCAGCTGGTACGGAAGCGACGACGAGCTCTGAAGCCTCTCCAGCAAAAAGGCTGTGCCCAACCGGCAGCGTAAACGCAAGCACGCGCAGGTCGATGAGAGTGTGGATGACGATCGCAGGTATCAGGGAACCAAAGCCAATTACAATCACCGAAAAGCAAGCAGCGACAATACAGGTCGAAACGACCCCCTTTAATCCCTGGTAGGCGTGGTTTATGCCGAATATGATCCACGACAAACCAAAGGCAAGTGGAAGCAAAAAGTGCCACGGCGCGCCTACAAAGTAGCGGATCAAGAAACTGCGGAAGAGCACTTCTTCGCAGACACCTGCGGAAACGCAGACAAGCGCGAACCAGCGCCGCTCCGACTTTGTTTGGGGCAACATGAACGCGAGCGCTCCGAATTGACCGTGCGTCTTTGCCCTTAAGTCTGGCTTCCTGACCACCTTAAGCAGTGGCTTTCCGAGGATCCAGCAAATACCCGCCGTTACACCAACGGCGACCGCGAAACCGACGATCCCGGTTGGAGGGAGCGGTGAAAGCAAGATTGCTCTCGGAAACGCCAAGCACGCGATCAGAGTCATCGCAAGCGAGCGCACAACGGTAAGAATGTAATTCCAAATGCGCCGCATTGGATGCTGAGAAGACTTGAGCCTCGGCGTCAGAATCGGATCTAGTCCAGGACTGACGATTGCTAGCATGAAAACGACAAGGTGGTTCATGCTCCAATCGTATTCCAATTAGAGCATAATTGGAGCATGGCGGGCAACGATAGCGAAAAAGTCTCCATTAACGTCGGCGTAGTTGATCTTGGACAAATTGACCTGCTGGTCGATCAAGGGTTTTACAGTAATCGGAGCGATTTTTTCCGAACCGCCACTCGCAACTTACTGACAAATCATGCTTCGACGGTGCAAGACCAAGTCGCGCAAGGGCTCATGGTACTTGGCGTGCTGAGATACAACGCGAAAACACTCGAAGTGCTGCGATCTCAAGCGAAGATGCTCGATATCAGGATCGTCGGAGTGGTGACGATCGCGGACGATGTTACGGCTCAACTCGCCCTTTCGACGATCCGCTCGTTGAAGGTATTTGGAACATTTCGCGCGAGTCCGGAAGTCAAGGAGGCGCTCGCTTCACGAATAGAAGCCTGATCTCCGCGGTACACTGTGCCTTAAGAAAGGTCGTTACGCTCCACGGCGTATGCGGCCTTTTTTGTTGTTCGCCATCCGCTACAATCGACTCATGAGAAGCAAGTGGTCTCCGCTTTGGGTTGCCTCGCTGGTTATCATTGTTATCTTTGCGATCGGTGCATTCTTTGGAGTTCGCGCGCTTTTGGGCTCGGCATTCCAGGGAATGGATACACTTGCGCGGAAGCAGACTGGAGACGCCCGCAAGGAACTAGCAGCGGCGGCAAACGACAGCGACAAGTGCTTTGCGTTGGCTCAAATCGCAAAAGATGATTTCAATCGAGGCAAATTTGCGGAAGCGTCCCAATATGCGAACCAATTGCTCTCAATCTCAAAGCGACTCACGCCCGCTGACGGTGGCCCTTTCGGAATCGCCGTCCACGACTCGAACATGGTTTTAGGACGCCTGGCCTTGAAGTATGGCAAGAAGGAAGCGGCCAAACAATTCTTGTTGAGCGCGGGTTTGACCACTGGCGCTCCGACTTTGGACAGCTTCGGACCGAATATGAGTCTCGCGAATGACTTACTTGCCGCTGGCGAATCAGCTACGGTCATCGAGTATTTCCATGAGTGCCGCAAATTCTGGAGCTTCAAGAAAGACACCCTCCTCGAATGGGAAAGCGACGTTAAAGCCGGCAACACTCCTAACTTCGGCGCAAATCTTGTCTACTGACTCTGGGTCAACTCATCAACGTAACCAGTTGGTCAAACGCAGCACCCCAGCCGTCGTGAAATCCCATGCCGGCATGCGCCACCTGCGCCTCGTGGGTCGGGTGAATCGCTAGCGCGGAGTATTTCGTACCTTCTGGCGTAGTTTCCATGCTGATCACAGCCGTAAACGTAAAATTCACCTGATCGGTCGGATCCGTCAGTTGCGGTCGGTAGCCCGGCCCTAGCGCGCTCGTCCACACGAGCTTTACGTTTGGAACAACTTCGAGAATACAACCTGCCGCGGAGAATTCCGGTCCGTTTGGCCCTTGCATCGTCGTTACGAAGCAGCCTCCCGGACGTAAATCGATTTCGCAGGCAGTTGTGCGCCACGGCGCAGGCGTGAACCAATGCTTGATTAAGTCCGGCGTAGTCCAAGCCTGCCAAATCTTCTCCGCAGAAAGGCTGACCGTGCGTTCGATTACGAGGTCCAACTCAGGGTCGGGAGTGTGCTTCATTGGTTGTGTCACCCGGGGATTATGGCAAAGTCAAGATGCGTTTCGGGCGTCGCTCTCATTGCACGTGTCAATCAAGTCTTTGCCGAAATTCGCCTCGAAAGGGCATCCAGAACTCGCGGCTAGGTACAACCGACTCGCATGGACATCAGCATTGCCTCTTTTTCGTTTCATGGTGCGGTCGCTGACGGCACAATGGATGTTTTTGGCTACCTTGAGGCGTGTCGGTTCCGCTACCACCTTCGCACGGCCGACATCTGGAACGGGCTGCTGGGACCGGATGTCGAAGTCCAGCTCGACCCGCAGCGCCTTCGAAAGATTCGAGCAGCTATGGACGAGCGGGAGCTAGTCTGCGTCAACTACCATGCCGACGGATGTCATCCATGGGAGGATTCCGCCGAATCGCGGTCTCGGCATCTCGATCTCGCCTACCGGCACCTCAACGCCGCCGAGATCCTAGGCGCCCAAACGGTCCGAATCGACACCGGTGGTCGGCAGCGGGAGTGGACTGCCGAGGAATTCGAAACGATAACAAAGGCATTTCAAGGCTTCGCGTCGCATGCCGGCAACGCTGGGTTCAAAGTCGGACCTGAAACCCACTGGGGATCGACTAACTACCCGGACAACATGCTAAAGCTTTTTGAAGCGGTCAACTCAGCACACTACGGCATCTTGCTTCACATGGGAAAGGACACTTGGACCAGTCCGAGCGATTACGATCGTGCCTTGGCCCCAATCACAATCCATACGCACATCGATCAACGAACCTGCAACGAACGCCTGGACGACGCGCTATCGATTCTGATAGCGTCTGGGTACATAGGGGCACTCGGGGTTGAGCATCACACCGGAAAAAATGAACTTGCCGAAGTTGGGGCACAAATTGGACTCATGCGCCGGGCCATGGCGCACGCGAAAATTGGAGCCGGAAGCGTTTACGGCGGAAATCCGCTTCTCGATCAAAAAAACGAAACGGCCCACAACTAGCAGCTAGGGCACAGCGCGCGATTGGCTCGCACGGTCGAGGTTCTCCGCCATGCGGGCCCGGACCATCGCAATAACAAGCGCCTCAGGAATCGGCTCTTCTGGGGTGAATTGAACCGTCCCCTTCAAGACCTTGAAGTCCCTTAGCCCTTCTGCAAAGTCAGCGACTGTATGGCCGGGAAAGAATGAGCAGTGGTTCTTGAACGCGGCGTAACCCGCAACCATTCCGTGGCACTTAAAAATTGGGATTCCGTAGCTGATCACTTCCTCCGCTTCTGGGGCAGCGGCCCGAATCGTTTGACGAAGTGTTTGTAGCGCTGCGCGCGCTTCGGCGCTTGGTACTGATTCTAAGTATTCAGCCGGCGTCGCATAGACTCGTGACCTCATGCGGCAGATTTACCCTGCCTGTGGTTTAGACCGCAAGATGTCGGGTATCGGTAAGCTTTGCTTGTTCCAGTGGATCACCGATGACGCCCATTATGATGCTCTCTCTCGCTTCCTTGATTTGCCTTGCTGCTCCCGGACGTAAGCAGCAGGGTCCGACACTCCAGCCTTTCGTGATGAGCCACCGCGACGGCGAAGGTTCTCTCGTTGATCTCTCAGCTTTACACCCCGGCCCTGCGGGGGCGGACGGATTCATTCAGGTCAAGAACGGACACTTCGCAACCGGCAACGGTAAGCGGATACGGTTCTGGGGAGTTCATTTGACCGACTGGAGCCGAGGTTCTGTACTATTGCCGCCGAAGGAAGACGCCGCAATGTGGGCCGCATCATTGTCGCGGTTTGGAGTCAACTTGGTGCGTTTGCACTTCCTCGACCTTCCTTCTCCGCGCGGCATCATCGACTCAACTCGCGACGACAGCCAGTCATTCGACCCTCAGCAACTGGACCGACTGGACTTTATGGTGTGCGAGCTCAAGAAGCGAGGCATCTATGTTGATCTCAATCTGAACGTTGGTCGATCATACAAGGCAGGAGATGGTGTAAAAGACGCGGCACGCATCGGTTGGGCGAAGGCGTTGACTTACTACGACACGCGCCTAATCGAACTTCAAAAAGATTACGCTCGGCAAGTTTTAACTCACGTCAATCCCTACACCAAAACAGAATATCGGCATGAACCTGCGGTTGCAATCGTAGAGATCGCCAATGAAAACGCACTCTGGCTTGGATATCAGCCCCCGACCCCGTTTTACGCAAACGAACTGACCGAACAATACAATTCATGGTTGGCCAAAAATCGGAGCGGGGCCGCCGTCGCCAAACTTCGCGAATTTGCAGGGGTTGCGCCCGGAGAAAACGTGCCCCGCCTGAAAAGCGGTGAAGTACAAGCAGCCCCGGCCGAAAGGTTTGAGGCGGAACTCTCTTTCTTCATGTCAGCCGAAGACACCTACTACCGCCAAATGGGCGATTATATCAAAGGCGAACTCGGCGTAAAAGTCCCCGTGATAGGGACGGCAGACCACTCGCACTCAAGCAGCAGCTACCCAATGCTAGCCTCCCTCGCCAAACTTGACGCGGTGGACGGGCACGTATATTGGCAGCATCCGGGCAGTCCAGTGATGAATACGCCGATGGTGAACGATCCCGCTCACTCGACGGTAGTGCAACTCTCGCGGTCCGCCTTTGCCGGTAAGCCGTATACCGTCAGCGAGACAAACCACCCATTTCCAAACGACTATGCGTCTGAAGGGATCCCCATAATCGCGGCGTACGGATCATTCCAAGATTGGGACGCGATCATCTTCTACACCTTCGAGCCAAAGCTGGCGGCAGACTGGAAGTCCTTTGTCGGCGATCCTTTTGACCTTTCACTCGATCCTGTGCGGATGACCCAAATTGCAACTGGAGCATTGACCTTCTTGCGGGCCGATGTTCGGCCCGCTCGGACGACGATTCGACGAAGCTACTCAAAGCAGCAAACGATAGATAGCCGTCGCTTGCCTTACACCGAGCAACCGTACTTCACTCCGGGGTTTCCACTCACTTCTCCGCTTCAGCACGGGGTACGAATCTCGAGCCTAGCTGGCCGGCCAACCGCTCCATTCGACTCGAAAACGGAGAACCCGATTCGATCGGATACGGGCGAGTTGGCATGGTACAACGCAAGAAACGGTGGGCTGTTAACCGTAAACACCGCTCGTTCCCAATGCCTGATTGGCTTCTCGAGTGTGGGTCCGAACGAGCTCACTAACCTGAGCGCGTCGATCACGAACCGATTCACAAGCCTCTCCCTCGTCTCAATGGACGGGTTGCCGATTTCGCGATCCAGCGAGTTATTGTTAACCGCGGGGGCACGAGTCGAGAACACGGCGATGAAGTGGAATTCAGCGAGGACTCGAATGACGGATATTGGCGGACCGCCTTCGTTGATCGAGACGGTGGCGGGGGCTCTCGTACTTCGCAACCTCCGAGGCGCGAAAAGCGTTCGAGTTCAGCCGTTGGACGGATCGGGACATCCGCTTGGATCCGGCACTGACGCAGTTCGATCCACCGACGGATGGTCGTTTAGTATCGGCAGCATCGTTACGACTTGGTACCGTATCACCGTCCAGCACGAATGAGAGAAGGTCAGCGTCTAGCGCAGATGCTTATCATCTTCGCTGGAAAGATTTCGACCGAGTCGTCGAGGGCGACGGCGGCCATCTCGGCAAGCACCGTTGCCATTTCGTGGTCATTGAGAATTCCAGCATCGATGACCGCGGGAGCGGCTTCGGCAAGACTCCATTCGATCAACTGTCGATGCTCAGCGAGTCGCAATGGCGGCTGAACGACTTCCAATCGGTGAACTATCAGACCGACGCCGGAGACCAAGTCTTCAAGGTCGTTTCCAAGGGCGTAGTTGATTTCGTGCGATTCACCAAGTCGTTCAAAGCATGTCGCAAAGGTGTCGATCGCGGTTGGCGGAATTGAGTAGACCGATGTCAGGTCGCCGTCCTCGATGACCGCCATGCCGCCAGGTTTCAGAAGCCGAAAGATTTCTTGCAAACATCTGGTCGGATTTGGCAAGTGCATCAGCAAATAGCGGCAGTAGACGAGATCGTACGCGTGGGATGGCAACCCAGTGTCGCAGGCATCGGCTTTGATAAATTCGAGATTAGGCCACGTCGAGAACGGGAACGCCGTTCGCGCTTCGATCAGCTGAGCGTCGCTCGAATCTATGCCAGTGACCGTCCCCTTCGGGCCGACAAGGTCAGCGAGAGCGACACTCATGTTGCCGGTGCCACAACCTAGGTCCAAAACGGACATTCCAGGCGAGATTCCTGACTCCGATAGCAGCCTCAAGCTCGTTGGCGAGTAGACCTCGTGCAGTACGGCGAGTCGCCTCACTGCGCCGAATCCGGTTGCAAGGACGTACGGTGTCTCGGTTTCACCCATGGCTTTCGAGGTGCGACCGCAGTATCGTGTCGATGAGATTGTCTCCGGTTGGCAGACTTACGCTCGACGCAATCGCACCTGCGGTAAGAAGCACGTTAATTATCCGAAGATGGTCTGGTTTGTTTTCGTGGATATAGCTCCAGATCGCACACGAGAGAACGGTCCCTCCGAACGAATTCAATGTCTCTGTCGATACGCCTCTGTCGATTAGTAGCCGAACGGTGGAAAGGTGCCCCCGGTTCGTGGCCCAGTGAATAGCACTCAATCCAGTCGCGTCACCACGTACCGGATCAGCGCCAGCATCCAGAAACTTAGAAGCCAGAATGTGACGACCGTTGAAACAGGCACACGACAAAGCCTCATCTAGCGTGAGTTGCTCTGCGTTGAAACATCCAGCAGCTAGCCATTCTCCGAAGCAAGAGGGATCCCCTTCGCACAAGGGGTCTAGATAGGTGAAGTCTCCTTTTAGAATGTGATTTTGCGCTTGCTGGAAGCTCAACTGCATGACGGTTCACTCTCGACGGCTTACTTGGTTCGTATGACCGGAAACGCACTAATTCTGAGTCGAGCTGCCCCCATCGGCACGAGCTCGACGGTCTCATTCGGTTCGGTTGAGGAAACCGGACTCTGCATGAGCGTGCCGCACAATCCATATTGATCCAGAGTCCATTCCGGTAGGCGACGCGCGTGAGCCACGATCGATAAAGGGTTCTCGCCAAGGGTGAACGGGAAGTTGGACTTTGGCCATGGCCGACGCTTGAGCTCAAAACCACGATCCAGCAGTAAGCCGTAGTTCCACGGTGTGGTTGGATGGATCTCATATGACGGCCACTTCGAGGTATCGGCCCCATTCTGCCACTTCGAGTCAGAGATCGCAGTTTCGATACTTCCCTTCTTCACATACTGCTCCCCTATTTTCAGTGAGAACGTGAGGGGACCGAAGTCTACGCTCGCGCTGTTGTGATTCGCCTGCCATCGCGTGATGGAAATCGCCATGGGCAGTTTTAGTGAGACACGATCGCCGCCGCGCCAAGTGCGCTCAATCTTCGCGTACTTGCCCTCGCATTTGGAGATGCCAAATCGCTTGCCGTTGACCGAGAGCTCAGCATCAGCGCACCAAGACGGAATGCGAATGTAGAAGGGAAATTTCGTCGGCTGAGCGGGGTTAATTGCGAACTCAAGCCGATCGTCAAATGGGTAGTTGGTCGCTAAGCTCACGCGGGCGGATCGACCATTGGCAACCTTGACCTCGGCGTCGCTCGCCGCTAACAGCACCGCGGCGAGGCCATTATCCGATGTTGCCTGCCACAGATTTTCACAAAAGTACGGCCAACCTTGCGCGTGATTGTGCTGACAGCATCGAGAGCTGAACGGGTTCATCATGAGAAATGGTCCGTCGTTTGCAATTCCCGGATGGTGGTTCTTGTCATCGTTCAGGACCATGTTTGGACTCGTGATATAGCGAAGCGAGCGGAAATCCGGCATTACGGCCGCTGGGTAGCTGTTGAAAGCGACGTTTTCCGCGTGGTCGGCCCAGAAAGGGTCTCCGGTGATGCGCAGAAGTTCTTCGTCTGAGTTCATCTGTTCGACCATGCCGCACGTTTCGATGCCCTGCCGCGGATCGGAATAGCCCGGCCTAGAGTTCTCATCGCCACCGTACATGCCGCCCGGAACTTGCCCGAAGTATCTGCGGATTGCAAAGAAAGCGGCGTAGCTTCCACGCCTGTCTGTCAGGTCCTTGCTGACTTGGTAGAACTCGGCTGGCTCCCGAAATCCTTGGGCTACATTCACATTGTGCCAGTCAGGAAGCGTTTTGAACCAATCCGAAGCAGCAAGATCTCGGGGCTTCCAGTCCACGCCGCTACGGTGAATCTTGCGCGCAAGTTCCAGTAGGAAGCTGTCTCCGGTCTGGTTATAAAGCCACAGAACACTGTGCAGATTGTCCCCGGTACGTCGAGACTGCCAGTACTGCCGCATGAACTTGGCTTCTGGATAGTTCGCTTGAAATCGGAAGAACCGAGTCATGAATCCGAGGATGCGAGGGTCGTGTGTCCGCTCGTGATACGACTGCAAGCAGTACAGCATCAGCATTTTCGGCCAGAAGTCTTCGACACCCTTGTCATCCACGGCAGTCGGCCCGAAATCACCGTCTTCGCGCTGACTGCTAAGGACGCCGTTTAGCCATACTTTGGCCTCGGCGATCATCCGGCGATCTTCGAGAATATAGCCAAGGTCTCCGAAGCCCTTGAGCCAATACGGAACTTCTTCCCAACCCCACTTACCTTTGCCATCGAGCGATAGCCAGGCATTGTCCTTCTTCTCAAGCCATGCACTGATCTGGCCCAAGTTACCGGTCAGCCCGTCTCGTTGCCGCTTAAAATACTCCAGAAGCCAACCCCGAGGCCTTATCGCTCCAACGGGCAATTTGATAAATGGAGTTGGAGCAAGCGGCGCGCGATTGCTAACGTACGAGACGTTTCTCTGCGCCAATTGGGGACCATTGGAAACGGTAACTGCGGTTTGGGATGTGAGCGCGGCGGCAATAAGAGTAAATCCGAGTGGCATAATTTTCCTGAGTAATCCAATTCTGGCAGACGTTTGTTTCGGCTACCGTCCTGGATAGAATTGAGGAACCGCCATGAACACGAAGTGGGTTTCGATTTGTTGTTTAGTGACGCTCGCCGCGTTGTCGAGTGGTCAGCTACGACTGAAAGGTTCGTACGAGATTCTCACGATTCCGATCGGTCACGACAAAGCCGTTGGGCAAGACCCGCGAACGACTCCGAAGGGGCAGCTCCGGCGACTCTACGTCGAGGGAAACAAGTGCGTGATGATGGATGCGAGAACTCAGTTCACGGGTTTCTGGCGTCAAGGAAAAAGCGAAGTCGTCCTGACGTGGACCCACGGGCCGAAAGGCAAACTCAAGAAACCTACGTCGATGCATTTGCGCGCTTCTGCGGATAAACGGACTTACACGATGATTGGAGGTCGGGAGATTCGGCGCATCGTCTTTCACTGGGTTCCAGAAGCAGTGCCCGTCAAGTTCCCATAGGTCTGAAGCTCAATTTCGATTCGCATGACCGATCAATCCGGTAAGGCAGGCACGGACGGGTTCGCGCGCATGCGCGAGCAAGTGGAGGCGTCGGTGAACCGCCAACTGAATACTCGGCACCTAGATCGCTTTTGGGCGCTCAAGGGCGGAATTTCGGCACGCATGTATGCCTTCGAAGTTGGCGGAAAAAGGTACGTTGCAAGGCAGCCTAGCGCTTATACTTTCAGGCAAAACCCTCATGCGGCGGCGCAGGAGTTTGCCGTTATCTCGGCGGTTCACGGCGCGGGGGTGCAGGTCCCGAGGCCGCTCTGGGTCGATCAGCCTTCCGACGATTTGCCGCATCCAATCTTCGTTCTCGAATACATCGAAGGCGAGCCTATCGTTGCGCCGCGAGATTCGACTCACTTTGCCCGTTGCTTAGCTCAACAGTTGGCGGCAATACACAACGTGAGCCTCGTAGAAGGCGTATTTGAGGACCTGGAACTTCAGACCGCTAAGCACATCGAGCCGGTCGAGGACATGAACATGCTGCTCTTGGAACCGGAGATTCGCGAAGCACTCGGTTCCGTGCCTGCTAAGGTCGCATCGAATCCGGCCGTGCTACGCCACGGCGACTTTTGGCCCGGGAATATTCTCTGGCGAAACGATGAAATCGTGTCTGTCGTGGACTGGGAGGAAGCGCTCATCGGCGAACCGCTAGCGGACCTCGCGATAAGTCGTCTCGACGTGCTCTGGGTCGCCGGCATCGAAGCGGCTGATGCCTTGACTGAGCACTACTTTGCACAGCGCTCACTCGACATAAGCGATCTTCCTTATTGGGACCTGCTCGCGGCAATGCGTCCAATCCGAAACCTCGAGGACTGGGCGCCTTCTTACCCGCCCTTGGGGCGGCCTGACATCACAACTGAGAGCATGGCCCGCGACCATAACCTCTTTGTGCGTCGCGCATTGCGAGAATTCTGACTTGTAATTGCGGGACAGTAACTCACCGACGGCGGGCTTTGAACCCACATCACCCGGACCTCTCGATCGGCTAACCAGGCATCCTACCGCCGCGCAACATGTCGAGCTTGCGCGTTAGACGACGTCGATGACCTCCAGTTTAACCTCCGGCCTGAGCTCTGAACAGGTCGGCAATGATAAATTTCTTCATGCCGAGCATCGCTTGCATTACTCGTCCGGACCGCACCGGGTCGGGATCGCCCATTAGCTCGCCGAGCACGCGAGGCACGATTTGCCAAGTGACGCCAAACTTGTCCGTAACCCAACCGCATTGCATCTCTTTTCCTCCGTCCGAGAGGTTCAGCCACAGGTGGTCGATTTCCGCTTGATCGTCGCAGTTGACCATGAACGAAATCGCCATATTGAAACCTGCGTGCGCAGGTCCACCGTCGAGAACCATGAACGGTTGACCGTCGACCTCAAAGCTGCCAAGCACAATTCCTCCTGATTCACCGATGCGATGGATGTGGAGGATCTTTGAGTTCTTGAAAACTGTCGTGTAGAAATTCATTGCCGCTTCGGCCTGGCCGTCGAACCATAGGAAAGGCGAGATCTTGCTCATGGAACTCATTATGCTGGTTCAGGAAGTGGCCGAAGCGTAGGTCTCATACTGAGTGTCATGTTGGCAATGTTGGCACTGGGACTCTGGCAAGGAACCAGCGTCGACCCGTATCTAGACCGAATCAAGGACCCAATTGTCCGCCAAGGATTCAAGAGTGCGGTAGACCTGAATCTCGGGCCGGCGGCGACGCAAAAGGTGTATCCAGGTCATTTCTGTATCAACGCGGACGGTGGCGGCTACGGCAACGATTCCACCTGGCCGGGCCTCGATTCTTGGCAAATGGCCGGCGCCTACTTGCTTATCGGACAGGTCCAGATTGCAAAGGACTACTTTGACTTCGTTCAGGCATCACAGCGGAAGGACGGGAATATTCCATTCGCGATATTTACGGGCGAAACGCCAAATGACGGCACCTACCTCCGCGGTCTAAAAACTCCGCAGGACGTGTTCAGCTACGATCCACCGAAGCGAAGAAACTTGCCCGCGTCTAGCCAGGTGACACGGAAATGGGTTGGTCTGTTCAAGCACTGGGAACTGGAATCGAATCCACTCGCGACTCTAGGGCCGATCTGCTACATCCTCACTGCGGCAGAAATTTATCGCACTACTCATGACACGAAATGGCTCGCAACACACCTCGCATCGGTCGAAGCTACGGGGCAGTACCTTCGCACCCAGATAAGCGGAAACGGATTGATAGCCGGGTCGGGGTTTTACACGGAGCGCCCACCGAGAAACGGTTGGGACGGTGTAACTCAGTGCTACGCCGTTGAAGCATTTCACGACCTGGAGGCGCTGTGTGTCGCCGCTGGGAAACGGCAGCGAAGTAAAGAATGGAAGCACGAAGCGGCACTTCTTACCGAGGCTTTCTCCAAGTTATTTTGGAGGGCTGACCACTTCGCCGAGTACCTGCACGTTACGCACGGGATCGTGGACTCGCATGGACTAACCGATACGAATTGGGCCGCGATCGCGTTTGGGCTCGGAAATCCAGCTCAGACTCGCAAGCTCTGGCCGAAACTGATTGCAGAGAAGGCATTTTGGCCAGGATCTATGCCTACCACGACCGCCACGAAGCCTAACGCATATGAGGTTTGGGAGCATGAAGTCGTCCCGTTTGCTGGCGTTTCGGTGACAAACGACGTCGCCGCAATGGGGCGCAGTTGGTATGTGGAGGCTCTCGCCTGCAAACGCATGGGTGCTACGGACCGCCTCATTGAGTCGGCTCGCCTCGTCGCTAGCGCGGCTAAAGGCGGCTATTGGAGAGAACGGTATCACCCTAACGACGCCAGCGGCGTAACACCGGCAGGCTCTGAAAAGTATTGCGAATATCCGGCGGTCTTCGTGCGTGTTGTTCTTGAGAATCAAAAGGTCTTTCTCAAATAGCCGATTTCCTCAGACGGAGGGTGCTAGTTTGGGTCAGGCCCGGTAAGGCGAGGCTGAGGAAACGTTGATTGACTTCGGTCGCCGTACCGGAGATCGTGCCCAGCATCCAACCTTCAATCACGTACATCAGCGCACCAACTACGAAGGCGATAGTGGCCGCTTCCTCGATTCCAACCGGTTGCTTTAGTCCAAGATCGCGACGCGTCAAATCGGCAATCATCGATCGGAAATTCCGATCGACGATTCTACCGCTCTCCCCGATGACGAGCGCCTTCCATAGATGACGGCCGCCATCCACATGCTGAAGCAAAGGTAAGACGAAACCAAGTTCGCCTTTAGATTCTCCATGCTCCAACCGAAGTCGCCACTGGTGAAGCATGCCCGCCTTGAGGTTGACGAGGCTACTTTCGAGAAGGTCATTTTTGTCTCGAAAGTGAGAGTAAAAGGTGGACCTGACGACGTTGGCCCGGTCGAGGACATTTTGAACTGACACATTGTCGTAACCAACTTCAACGGCGACTTCGATCAGCGCTCGTTGGAGAGACTCGCGAGTTCGTTTCACTCGACGATCCATCGTTTTTGGCTGATTCTGTTGTGGTTGCAAAATCCTGATCCCGGGCTCGGGCCGCAAAATTGGTTGAAGTTTCCGAACAAAACAAGCAATCGCGTTCGCGAACGTACAAATCCATCAAATCTGTTCGGAACCGACTGAGTTCCCGAACAGTATATTCGGCAACAGGTTCAGCAAGACTGATCATGCGAGCAAAATATGCGACTCAGAAATGTTCTACTTCCTGCGGTTCTCATGACCACCGCGCCCTCTCTGGCCCATGCACACTTTCTGTGGGCTTACATAGATAGCACTAAACACGTCGCCAAGCTTGAAATCGCGGAAAGCCCCGGCGAGTCAATTGCCCCGATCCTCGGCAAGTTCGCTTCCAAAATTCAGGGGTCTTCGGGGCCTTGGCACCTAACCACAGACCTCCAGTTTCTCATGGCGCCACTTACCACCAATGCGTTTTCGACGAGCCTTGAGTACGGGCTGCACGGAAGCGACTGGGTAACTTGGTGGGCGCGAGGTTGCAAAGACATTAACAGTGCGACGAAATCGAGCGGGCAGGCTTACGAGTTGACCGTCAGGCGCACAAAGCGAATTCTCACTGCCATCGTGCGTCGGAACGGTAAAGCAGTGCCGAACGCACAGATCGAGGTCTATTGCTCGGGCAAGGAAATCGGTTCGAAGCTTAAGTCAGATGCGACAGGTATGGTTAGCTTCTCCGCTCCCGCGCACGGCGTTCTTGCCGTAGGAGCGATCGTCACGGAACCGAACTCGGGGAAAATCAGAGGTGCCGCGTACAAGCAGAAAATGCACCTCGTGTCGATCACGGTCGAAAGGCTCGACTAGGCGACCTCCCGTTTGGAATCCGGCCACAGGTGATGCAGAGTGGTAGCCTAACCCGTCACCTATGGACTTTGATCAGTTTGCGCAGATGGCGTTGCGACTTCCCGAGACCGGAGAGGAACTCGGGATCGTTAATCGAGGCGGACACATGATGTTCACGACGCCGAAGGAAAGCGGTTTAGTCGCGGTCAAGCTTGACTGGGA
Organism: Fimbriimonadales bacterium; assembly: GCA_038230855.1. GTDB lineage: Bacteria > Armatimonadota > Fimbriimonadia > Fimbriimonadales > Fimbriimonadaceae > Fimbriimonas. The sequence goes on from JBBRML010000054.1 coordinate 19,653, forward strand.
GAGTCGCGACAGATTGCTTGCTTCTCGGCCCGAAGTCTTCGGGAAGACTCCCGACGACTTCGAATTTCCTTGGCTACTGACGGACTTGTCGAGGGCAGACGAGAGTTTGGCGCTTGAACTTATTGACCTGAGCTACCAAGACGCTTTTAGCCTGGGTCGACGCCGATCGGCTCGCTAAGTGAGGATCGATGTTGCCGCAAATTGGCCGACTTTCGTCACGGACGAAGAGGCGCGGCGCCTGCGGCCGCTTTCGCTTCATCGTTTGTTCATTGAGACGCACTCATTTCAAGTATCACGGCTTCGTGCCGTCAACGTTTGGCTCCGCGTACGGCGCGAGTTGAAGGTGGTGTAACCCAATTGGCCCGCGAATCCAAATGCGATGTCTGCCCGCATGCGAAGCGGAGAACCACCGCACTTCCACTTTTTCGAAAACTGCGTGCTGGAAGTCGCTGCTCACGCCGTCATCGTCGAGCACCTCGATCGAGAGGTCTGTATTCGATACAAGTTGATATCTTTGGCCGGCGACCAAGTTTGCTGCGTACAAGCGAAAGTCGCCGCCAGCTAGGTTGAACGAGATTTTCTTGCCAAGGTCATAAGTCGTCGCGGGAATGGATTCGCGCTGAAGCATAAATTGGCCAGAGCCGCCGTGACCATCACATCCGACTCGCACTAGAAATCGCTCCTTCTCAGGAAAGTAGAGGGCGTCCGCCGCAGTGTGAGTCAAGCGATCACATAGCGAATTGGCGAGCGCTCCGTCCATCCGAAAGATGTCCAATCTCGGCTGGAAGTGACTAGCCGTTACCAAGACGCGCATGAGTTCGGACCTCGACGACTGCAGAACGTAAAATCTCGACTCGCCAATCTGCAGGGGTGGCGTCGGTGTGATACCTGTTAGCCATTGCGGGATATCCTGGCGGTTAGTCACAATGGCGTGCCGAGGAGTTTCTGCGGACGAACTGACGACGAGTCGCGCGACTCCTCTTCCGTGAAAGATGCGAATAACATCCGACTCCGACTCGCGATTGAGCTTAAACCAAGCCCAGGACGGAGTGTTCGCAAAAGTCTCGTCCCCTTTCCGCTCGGGGACCTCGGAGGTCGGAGCTGTGAACTGTGTCGCCAGGTCGGCTCCCGCTACTGAAGTTCGCACAATCGTGTCGGGAACGACATCGAATTCGATGAGCTTCGATTCCTTCGGCCCAAAGTCCAAAGTCACGGTGTCCGATAATTTCATCTTCGCGACTCTCACTTCTCGCAGGTCGGTGGTGTAGACAATGTCCGCAAACGCTTTCGTATCGACGTAATAATCGCCAGTGGTCAAGGCTTTAAAGACGAAGCCATCCGCAGCGGTCTGAATGCGCTCAAAGTCGTTTAGTTCTACACCGGTCGGACCAACAACCGCCAAAAGGTTCGCGGTCTCACCTTCAGAATTCAGGGCCACTCGAATTGGCCTCAACTCGTAAACTTTGTCCTTCTTCGCGCTAATTCTAAAGACCACCCGCGAGCGGTTGTCTACGGGAACAGACCGCTTTTGCAGCCCAAGATTTGCGTCAGCAGGGACAAACGTGCGCATTCGCAGAAGAAACTTTCCGCCCGCAGACGGGCGAAAACACTTCACGAGGAGTATGTACGTGCCCGGGGATGCAAATCGATACGTGAGAAATGGGCTTTGGTCGCCATCTGCTCGGTCATCGTTTTGCGCTAGCACGTGCTTCGCCGCGTCTTCGATCGAAAGGGCGGCGTCGAAGACTTCGCTTGATGCCGATGCCATCACCGTTTCTCCGGCGCGCATCGTCAATTTGAATTCAACGCGGTCACCAGGAGTGAGAATCGCAACGCGCGATTTCCACATTTCGTTTTGATCGTCTTCGGGTCGCCGTCCGATCTCAAGACCGGCATCGCCGCCCCGTAAACCTCCACCTCCGAAGCCCCCTCCTCCGAAGCCACTGCCCCCTGCACCGTTTTGCGAATAGGCGCAGAGAGATGCCGTGACAGCAAAAAGGACAATCAGAGACTTAACTTTGGCGCGCATGCCGATTCGACGTTCCAGAACACGACGACGGTACGGTAGGTTAGCGACCTCCTAATCGTACGCGAGGCGCCTTCGTGATCGGTCTGCGCGCACTCAGTGCCGGTCACGATCGGACGACGAGTTCATGACAGGATTATCCGACAGAACGACTCGCGCCCGAACACGCCTCGCAGTCGAGCTTATCGATCTGAGCTAAGAAGGCGTGTGCTGCCTAGATTGGCGTCGGCCGACACGCTAGCCGATGTGCCAATCCATATCCCCGTAAATGGTCTGCATGTAATCAAGTTGCGCGGCATGACCCCGTATGTCGTCCGCAACAAACGTAACGGCAACGGCCATTGGAAACGATCCAAAATCCGACTCGATCGTTGAATTTGCCTGCTCAGTGGAAAGCGATTCCAGCCAGCGCACGTATTCGGCGCTCGTTGATTCGAGCAGCGCGACGGCGGACTCCCGTGTAGTGTGGCCGCGCTCCTTCTCGCGGGACGCGAGATCCATTGCCGCCATGTCCGCGAACGGAAATGGTTTGCCCATAAGCCACTCCTGAATTCCAGTCGTGGACAATCCGCAGTGAACCACCTGATGGATTGGCGTACGACTCGAGGGACTCGGAGACCAATTGATTCGGTCGTCCGGGGTGTTCGCGAGAGCACGCTCTAGGCGACCCTTTGCGCGGAGGAATTCAGCCTTGGCGGCTTCGATAGATGGTTCCATGGCTCAAGCATGACACAGCTGCAATTGAGAGGATCCGCCCAATACTTGAGGCGCGAAGCAGTAAGAATCACAAGACATCTCGCGCGAAAGTGCGGAGGTTCATCCTAAGCAGGACCAAAATTCGAGCTGCCCGGTTTCGAGTACGCTTATGCCATGAAGCGACCGACTAAGAAAGAGATCCGCGAAAACGTGCAAAAGCTACAGCAGGCTTCCTCGGCCGCTTCCTCGGGGCAACCACAACCCCAAGCACTTGGCAAGCCAGAGCCTCCCAAGACGAGCGAGAGAATTCGAAAGCAGGGCGTCTGAAGCCGCCTAAGCGGCTCGACGAGATTCGAGGTGCTGCCAGCATCTCTCGATGAAGTCGCTCTCAAGGATGCGGCCGGGAATCGAAGTATAGAAATCGAAAAGGGTTTCCGCGTCTTCGTCTGTAAGCAAACATCCTTTCCGATCCCGCATGGGTATCCAGTCCGCTCGATCATCCACTAGTAGCTTCATTTTTGTGCCTCTACCGAGGTAATCGGACACTTTATTCGGCTCTTGTAGGCTACGCGGCGGAAACACGACCGATTACCTCCTGCTGAGCTTGGGTTTGAAGCATGTGCTCGCGCTACAGGCTGCTCCACTGCCCGTCCGCTATGGCAGACTTTGACTTCGATCTGGCCCCCGTCACAGATTCCGGTTTCAATTACGGTTTCCATCCTGTGACCTCCTTGTAGCGCGGGAGGGACGGCATTTCCGTCCTACAATTACGCCACTCAGTCCGGAAAAACGGCCGCGCCTGCGACAGAGCCGGATTTAATGCCAGAGCGCTTCACGGCCAAGCTGGGTTGCGGCCGCGCGCGAAAATTCACGAGTTCAGAAACGTTTCGATTCCCCGGACCGTGCAGCCCCAAAACAGGCTTGGCTTCGCGAAAGGCAACCGTGTTGCTTGTTGGCGCGCTCAGAATGCCGATCGAAAGGTGCGCCGCAACGTCTTCAAGCACATCTTGGGCGATACACGACGTCGCCCAAGTTTCCGCCACGGTGCGGCGAGACTATCCGCCGTCGCCCTTTTTGTGGTCATGCTTTTCCGGAGATCTATGGTGCTGAGGCTCGGACTGCCGCACCCGAGTTGGGTGAGACTCGTGCCGATTTTGCTGACGAGGACGCGTCCTGTGCAAGTCGACGGGCGCCGAATGTACTGGCCGATTGGGACGAGCTGCCTTCTCTTCCTTGCCATGCCTTCGGACACCGTCATGATTAGCCCGCATGGATTGCGGATGATCGGGGTGACCAGGGTGAACCGGATGAACCGGATGAGCAGGATGAGCAGGATGGACCGGATGGACCGGATGGGCAGGGTGCGCTGGATGAGCGGGATGAGCGGGATGAGCGGGGTGGGCTGAAATTATGCGGGCTCTATTTGCCCGCGCCGCGGCAGCCCGCATTTGATCGCTACGGAGGCGCGCGCTGCGAATCTGGGCTCGAATCTGGGCTTCTCGAGCCTCGGCTTGCCGAATCTGGGCGTTCCGAATTTGCACTGCGCGGACAAGGGCCGGGTCGCGTTGCACGACATATCTCACTCGCGGTGGAACGCACACTCGTTCCCATTCCTCAAACCGAACGTTGCGAGTGCGAATGATCGGTGCCCACGAGCGCTCTCGACGATAGTCGGAGTAGATTACGACTGGGTCTGAATGGACGAGCCGACCGACGACAACCGATCCCAGAATGTCCTCCATCTGCCCTCCGGACCGACGCATATACACAATGCGCTCGCGTGGGATGTCGAACCTCTCTTCGTACTCGGTTTCCCAAAACACATCTGGCTCAAATACGCCACGTCGGGACAGGGTGCCGTAGTACGTAGGACCCATACCGGACCGCACGCCTATCTCTCGCCAACCGAGCCCGCTGTGCCGCATTCTCCAGATCGTCATGGGGCGCTGGCGATAATAGTGGGCCCCTTGATATATCGGAGCCAGTTGATAGATCGGCACGCCGGTGTCTTTATGAAGGGCGCTCACTTCGCTTCGGTCAAGCCCGAATCGGTCGGCCAGAACGGTCAAAGCGATTTTGTCTAATAGTCCATCCGCCTTGGCGGATCCTACCACCGCGAACAAACTGACTCCGATGAGACCGAGCCGGGCACCAATCGATAGGCCAATATTTTGGGTTATTCGTTTCATGTGAAGAGCCTGACGTCGGATTGAGTCGCGACATCTCTATAAAATAAGACGTACTTCACGTGCTAGGATCTCGAATTGTGTATAAGAAAACTATAACAATTCTGAGTTGCCGATCGCGCTAAGTTTGGTATTCATAGCTCGTTCTTATATTTGAGTACATGATACTTACCTACTCGTAATCAACGGAACCGTATATTCAAGGTGATGGGCGATGAAGTAAAGGCCGTGCAGATGTGGCCCGCTCTACGAAACTTACTCACAGGCATTCGAATGGTCTGCAGTAAATAAGGACAAATTGAGATGAACTTGAAATCGAACACTCGCACCTTAGTCGCTTGCTTGGTGATTACCGCTTCGCTGACGACAAGCTTTGGCCAGGAGACCGTCAACCGCTACCGAAACCATGAAGGCACGGTCAGCGGCACCGCGGTCTCATACCCGTGGGTATTTGAGGGAGGCACTCGGGGCGCTCGGGAACTCGCAAGAGCTACCGCGGACGAGATTCTTCGAAAAGCTGAGTATGCGACGATTCCCGAGCAGGTAGCACACGATTCATGGACGAACAATCGGTTTGCCGAGCCGACCATGAATGAGATGCCATCACGCGCAACCCTCAATGCCTTTGGCAAAGCGCTTCATGCAGACAAGGTGCTATTTGGCTCGATAAGCTGGCACACTCGTAGCATTTGGGTCACAGCTGGTCCGAAAACCATTTCAACAGCTACGGTCAAAGCTTTCGTATACGACGTCGCAACCGATACTATTGAGTTCCGTGAGAAGGCCATTACCGGGCGAAGCGACGAACGAGAAAGCGTCTACAAGATCGCGGCGGATATCATTATCTCGCCTCTCGTGACATTCGTAAGCGGCGGTCCGGCCACTCCACAAGAACAGCGTGCGGCGCAAATTGCTCTGGGAATTGCATTCCACCCTTGGGTTCGTGGCGAGCGCCGGTAACTCCGGCCCACACGTCTGACCGTTTTCAGAGGTGTGTCCTTTGTGGGCGCGCCTCTGATTACTTTTTGCGTCTCGGTCAGGCTGCGCGGGCGATTGTTCGATTCAGGAACCGGGTCAAGAAGCTTTCTTGTTTCTGCGGAGCGTGAGAGCTCAGTCCAAAGAGATCCTCGGCGATCTTGAAAACAAGCCGACTCGACTGACTGTTTGGATGTGCTTCAACCACGGGCCGCTTTTCCGCTCCGGTTCGCATGAGCTGGGTATCGCGAAGCATGTAGCCCTGAAAACGGATATTCGCGCCGGTATGCTCCTTGACTACAGTTTGAAATCGAGCAAAGAGTAGTTTTGCATTTGACTCTGTCTCCGCTTGATTGACCACGATACTAATAGTTCCATGCTGCTGGTAACGCTGGAGCAACTTAACAGTCGCGAACGCATCAACAAAGCTGGATGGATCCGGCGTCACGACGATCAGCGCAACATCCGCAGCAGCTAACGTGTTCAGAGCCGTCTCATGAATCCCGGCCGCAACATCCACAAAGAGAACGTCGGTCATCGCCTCAAGGTTCTCAAATTGGGTTAATGCACTCTTAGCCATTTCCGGTGTGAGGTTCGCCATTTTCGTGGAGCCGCTTGCGCCGGCTAAGAGATGCAAGCCTGAAGAGTGTCGTTGGAGTGCTTTATCCAGCGTACATTGGCCAAGAATTACGTCTTCTACGTTTAAGGATCCAAAGAGGCCAAGGTGCAAGTGCAGGTTGGCAAGCCCGTAGTCAGCGTCTAGTGCGAGTACGCGTAGGCCGCGCAACGACGAAGCGACCGCAAGATTTGAAGTTAGCGTTGTCTTCCCCACTCCGCCCTTTCCGCTACCCACCGCAATCGTCTTCATATCTTTGACCCAACTGATGCCACGCAGTAATTGTCGGCACGTGTTAAGCTACGTCACGATGTCCTCGAGGCGAGCGTTGGCGATTTTGTCCGAAACCCGATTATTTGCCGGGTTCTTTCACATCAGGGTTGAACGTAAACAGCCGTTCTGCCCGTCGAGACACGATCAAGCCAGTAGTCGATGCCAAGGACTCCTTCGACAGCCTCAATGCGAGGGATTGCAAATCGTCGAAGCTTCGTGCTTGCCGGACTTCGCGCGACATCCGTGTCGGCCAAAAGCCCACCAGTGAGTTTGTAGCGCTTGCCGCGGTAATCGAATCCTTCAAGCAGTTTCATGTTCTTGGGGCGGACTCCGTACGGATACGCGATCGACACTTCCGTGAACCCGAACTTCGATAGCATTTCCATCGACTTACCAATCTCCCTCACCACGCCGGCATCGTTGAGTTTCGCAAGGTTGTTGTGAGTCCACGTGTGATTGCCTAGCTCACAGCCGTTGTGCTTGAGAAAATCGACTTTGGCCCGGCGAAATTCAGGCTGGCCCCATAGTTGAGGAAGGGGATAAAAGGTAGCCCGTAAAGGAAAGTCTGTATGCTTGCGTGCGAAATCCAACCAGATGCCAACAGCGCAGTTCGGATCGACATTACCCTTTGAGTCTAAAACGAATTGAGATGGCGAAGCATCATCGAAAGTAAAAACGGCGGGTGAAGATCCCGGCGGCAACGGCATTCGATTCGCAAGATAGTCCCGCATGAGCACCGGCCGGAACCCCATCTCGTAGAGCCGATTCAGATCGTTGCGAAAGTGGTCGAGGGAATGCGTGTACCGAGTTTCTTTCGGACCAAAGTTGTGATATTCAAGGATGAAAACGCCTGAATTCTGGTCGGCTTGCCGAGTGGTCACGCGTTTCTGGACGACTTGCATCTCGTGCCCCGCCGGTAGCGGAGCACGGGACCGGGAGTCATCACTCGTACATCCGGCGAGGGCGTACGCACTCGCGCTGATTCCAAGCTTGAATGCCAATCGCCACGATCGACCACTACTCATACTACAGGCGGGACCGACACCTCCGGGGGTGCATCTCGCGTGACGACGATCGTAAAGTCCGCCGCGTAGACGGCAATCGCCGCGATTGCCGCAATCATCGGCGCGAGCAGTATTCCAACGAGGCCAACGCTGACCGGAAACTCGATGATCGTATGCCCGTCAGGATTTTTAACGACGATGTGTCGCACGTTGCCCTCATGGAACAAATCTCGCACGGTGTCAACGAGCTTGTCAGCGGTGATCTGTATCTCTTCGGTAAATGTTCGGTTCGTCTCGGCCATGCTGCTCTTTACTCCTCGGTGACTTCTTCGGATGCAAGACATTGCATCATTCGCGAATCTTCTTCACGCTAAGCCATCCGTTGGCAATCTCCTTTTGCGCATCGGTGGCCTCTGCCGTTCGCTCGAGGGTGAAGACGTCTCTTGACCCGGCCGTCGGAATCACTTCGACCTCCATTGTTTCGGTCCCGCGCTTGACCGTCAAGTGAATCGACTTCCCAACAACGGCGTCTTTGGTCGCGGTAGTCAACATCGCTGTAAGTGCTCTGCCCGACAAACCTTCGGTGGACACGCCGTCAACCGAAAGAATCACATCTTTCAGATTCAGCTTGCCTTCTGCGGCGCCGTGCACGGAGTTTATGCTGGCGGCCGTTTGGCCCGGCCCCCCGCTCCAGGTAAATCCGATGTCGGAAAAGGTCTCGTGGTTCGTCACAACCTTGAGACCCGCACGGGTGAGCACTTCGTCAAAGGCGAGATCGCCGGGTCGAGCAATCACGCGATCATAAAGTTCTCCGCTCCCGCCAAAGGCGACATAGTGACGCCGAATATCGCCTTCGTTGAAACCGGGACTATTTCCTCGACACTGCGCCCATAGTGCAAGCTCAATGTCGTCGAGTGTGCGCTTTCCACTCGTTTCTTCACGAATTCCAAGATCAAGGACCAATCCTGCAAGCCAACCTAGGTTGTAGTAGCTAATGCGGTATCCATTGCTGTTGCCTCTCCCCGCCGAAGACTCGGCAACTCGCACGCTGGACTCATCAACGCCAACTTTGCCATACGCCTCGTTCCGGCGCACTGACTGGAGGTTCGACGTGACAGACGTAAAATAGGATTTGTCATCGGTCCAGCCGTACCGATGCAGCAACGTCGACGCGTAATAGTCCGTGACTCCCTCAAGCCACCACAAGGCTCCCGTTGTCGGAAGTTGAGTGTAGTCAAAGGGACCAAGTGACTTCGACCGAATGCGCTTGACGTTCCAAAGATGGAAGAATTCGTGGGCGAGTACGCTGACGGCTCGGGGTCCAACGCCGCTAGAGAGTCCGATTTGAGTACTGCTGAGGTGCTCCAATCCGCCAGCACCATCTGGGGCCTCAAAAACGTCAAAGTGCCACACGTATTTGTTATATGGAGCACGGCCGCCGAAGAAGTCGGTTTCAGCGTCGCTAACAAATTTACACGCCTTGCGAAGTTTCTCGCGGTCCACTTTATCGCGCGCTACCCCACGC
>JBBRML010000055.1:0-28550 GCA_038230855.1 Fimbriimonadales bacterium
ACAATCCGACACTCTCACTGGCTCACCAGAACGAGCCGATCTGGTCAGGTTGTGTAACGGCCTCGCTGGAGGCACGCGCCTGGCATGCGGCAACAAACTTCCCACTTTGTGCATGGTCCTCGATGGCGCGCGGTTACTTCGCCTATGTCGAAGACGGCGACGTAAAGCGTGCGTACGATGATGCGGCCAACCAAGGCCGGCGTGCGCGGGCAGAAGAAGTCGGTCAGAAGCACGGACTATCGGCTCCGCAGGTGGCTCTAGCGTGGACTCTGTCGCATCCGGGCAACATCTACGCTCTGTGTGGAATTCGAACCAAAGAGCAGACGATTCAGAATCTGGCTGCCGTTGACGTTGAGTTGACGCCGCAAGAGTTCAAATATCTGGAGTCTGGCGAGTAGCCGGCTCGGAACGGTATGCGCATTCATGCGTTTATACTAAGCGCATGAAAACATATTTCGCACTGATTCTTTCCAGCGCGGCGGCGATGGGATTCGCGATCGGTGACGAACCTGCGCTTCTTCCTGGGAATACTGCGCCAAAGGTAGATGTCTCGGTATGGGTGAAGGGTTCTGCCCCTAAGGCACCCGGGCTACGGGTTGTGGAGTTTTGGGCGACATGGTGCGCTCCGTGCAAGACGAGCATTCCTCACCTCACGGAGTTGGCGCACACCTATAAGGGCAAGATCGATTTTTACGGGATCAGCGTTTTTGAGCGCGTACCCAATATTCCCGCGGCCGTGAATAAGTTTGTGGCGGAGATGGGAGACAAGATGGACTACAACGTCGGCATCGACACGACGGGCAAGTTCATGGCGATGAATTGGATGGAGGCCGCTCAACAGCACGGAATCCCGACCGCATTCATCATTGATGCCAACGACAAAGTTTTGTGGGTGGGGCACCCGTTGGGACTCGACTTCCCGCTGAAGCATGCTCTGGCCGGTACGTTGGATTGGAAAAAAGAGCGAGAGCAAGCTATTAAGAATGCCGCATCGTTTCGCAAATCGAACGAGGGTCGACGCGAAGCAAAGCTCGCGGTTGATCTATACGAGTCTGGACACGTTGCCGAGGCTGAGAAGGAATTCGACCGGATTGCAGCTGGCAATGAGAATGATCGACAGCTTATTCAGGCTCAGCGAATGCGTCTCTATATCGCTCACAAAGACCCGAAGCGTGATGCTTTGATCAGCAAACTCATTGTTGGCGGATCAGGCGATCAATCGCTACTTGCCCAAGTTGGGTACACGCAGTTCACGGCGATCAAAGGTGATCTCGAACTGGCCAAAACTGTTGCTATCCTACTTGCCGCTAAAGGTACTGACACGATCGCACTGTATTACGCGGCGTTGACACTCGCCAAGCTCGATATGCACAAACAAGCAGCTGAGACTGCGGAGAAATCTCTCGTCGCATGTGCGGGCGATAAACGCATGTCGAAGAACGCGAAGTTCAAAGAAACGGTGACTACGCTACGCGATGAGGAACTCGGCAAAGCGAAGACGGTCAAGAAGCACTAAGCAAGGGCGAATAACTTTGCGATGCTGTGTTTTGAGTGCGCACGCTATTCGTCGAGTTGGCCGTAAAAGACCTCGGTCTCGTACGCAAACGTTACACTCCCATTGGTCTCGGTCTCTTCAAATAACTGCGTGAGGGCGGTCGTGATTTCGTCGAACCCGATCGTTCCGCGCGCAGGGACATAGCTCGACGAGTAGGCCCGACCAAGTAAACCGTCGAGATCGAGCAACTGTACGTTCTCGAACACGGCTCTCTCCAGGCGATTCGGGGCGAAGAATCGATCGATTTCCGACTCTCCTAGTTCACGATGATTCACGACTGCGTATTCAGTCGAATGGGTCTGGAGTGCCCTTTCGTAACCGTCAAGGAACGCCGTGCCTGCGTCAATGCGAGAGTTCCATACCAAGGCAACCCACCCGCCCGGTCGTAATATCCTCTTAAATTCCGCCCGCGCCGCAGTGCGGTCGAACCAGTGAAACGCCTGGGCCGCGGTTATGATGTCGCAGGATGAGTCAGGCAGTGTCGTCGCCTCTGCGGGTGCACTGATTACCGTCAATTTCGATTGGTGAGCGAGCAACTGTGAGCCGGCGTCCCGCATCTCAGAATTCGGCTCAACACCGTACACGGTTGCCCCGGTTGAAAGAAGGAGTTCTGCGAAGATTCCTGTGCCAAACCCGACGTCAGCCACAACGGCATCAGAGCAAAGGCCGCAATGTTCCTGCAAGTGGGTGATGACGGCTGCCGGGTATGAGGGGCGATATCTGATGTAGTCTGCGACTCGATTTGAGAATCGCTGAGTCGGGTCGGAGATCATGTTTCAGTTTGGCCAGATCCAGCACGTAAATGTTCTCGCTGAAGGAAGTATTTCCATTAAACTAGTAGACGAATGTATGTATAATTCAACGACCTTACCGTCATGCACCGCCACATCGTTTACGTGTTTCTCGACCAGTTTTACGTAAAGACTGCACTCGAATTGACGCCGAATCTTGCCAATCGCCCCGTTGCCGTTGTTCGGGACAAGGTCGTCATTGATGCAAACGACCTTGCCCGCAGACTCGGGATAGTAGCGGGTACAGCCTCCGCTCGGGCCAAGGTTTTAGGTGGCGGCGAGCTTCATCTCGTGCCATGGAATGGGGATGTGTATGTCACGGCACAGGAGAACTGGCTTTCAATCGCAGCCAAACATTCTGGATTGATCGAGCCAAATGAGAGTCATGATGCCTGGATTGACCTCACGGGTCATCCAGATCCCGTTTACGTTGCTCATCACTGCATTGCGCGTATCCAAAAGGCCACACATCTTGCTCTTAGGCATGGCTCAGGAACCTCCAAGTGGATGTCCAGGCTTTCTGCATCAATCGATGGCTCGCAATACACCCCACTGCAGGCAAATGAGCTCGCCGAGCTTAGTACCGAGTGTCTTCTACCCATCTCATCTCAAAGTAGAGAACGACTTACATTCTTGGGATACAAGCGCATCGGAGATATGCGTCGTATCCCTTTGAGGACCCTACAAGAACAATTTGGTGAGGAAGGAGTTCGCATTCATCTTGCCGTGCGCGGAAGCCTTCGTGATTTTGTTCAGCCTGGATACCCCCCTCAAATAGCCTCAGAGTGTCGACTCTTTGCAGACCGTGTCGAATCGATGCCTGAGATAGAACACGTTTTTCGCGATATGGCCAGATGTCTCGGAGAACGGCTGGAGGGCGCACAGATGATTGGTCGCGAGATTGAGCTTGAGATCACCTTTGAGAGTAACAAAATTCGGCGTGTAGCACGTAAATTTAGTCGACCTGTTGCTTGTTTCCGAACAGCATTCGTCGCGATGCAACTACTTTTTGGCGAAGAGTTTCCAGAGGCGATCATTGGTGTACGCGTGATCCTGCCGAAACTTGAGAAGTTTGCAAGTTATCAGCCTGCGATTGAGCAACGTTTCAACACCATCGATCGAGCGCCAAAACTTTTAGGGGCACTCGATCATGCTCGTACCACCGTTGGTGAGCAGGCGGTCATCAGAGGGGAAGACGTTTCTATTCCTCGTCGAAAGCGCCTTTTGGGAGAGTGGCAACGCGCCAATGGATGGTTCTGAGGTTCTTGCGCGTTGGAGAGAGACCGGCGAATGGTGGGCAGAGGCTTCGCAGCGTGAATACGTTCGGTATATCGATCACAAAGGAAATCGACGCGAAAAAGCGATTGAACTGGCTCGCCTTGGACTTCCAAATGAGGTCATCTATTCCGCACCGGACACCTGTACGGAGGACTTCGATCTCATTTTGCGCAAGCGCCGCGACGAGAAAGTTGCGCGGGCATGCGGCTTCATTCGCGATCCAAGGGTAGTTCACCTCTTGCAAGATGAAGCACGTGGAACCCTCGTTCATGCTGTGAGCGGTTATACGTTTGGTCGCAGTGTGATGATGGCGGAGGAGATACCGGCCCATGCTGCCTTGCGAGGATATCGAGCGGCACTTCTGGCTGATAGATTCTCACTTGCGGGCGTACGTGAATTCTCGCGAACTGCCGAAAAGGTCGGTGTTAAGCCTTTGCTGGGGGCAACCGTTGAACTCGAGGATGGTAGCGAGTTGGTTCTTGTCATCCAGAATGCGACGGGTTATCGCAACCTCAGTCAGCTCATCACGGAGTGCCATCTTAAAGAGCCTCGGAGTTTCCCGCTTTGCACTTACGATCGCCTAGCACGTCGATCCGAGGGTTTGATCGTACTTACCGCTGGAGACGCTGGTGCAACCAACCGTAGCCTCGTCAAACGGGACGTGGACCATGCGCGCTCCTCATTGCGAAACCTTGTTGCAACCTTTGGAAGGCAAAATGTCTATGTTCAGATCGAGCGCTCATATCTTCCGTGGGAGATATGTGTAAACCGGCAGCTTGCAGAGCTCGCTGGTGAACTAGGCCTTCCGGTCATCGCAGGCGGTCCCACAACGCATCTTGACGCAAGTAGTTTTCCTGCCCAAGACGTTTTGGTTTGCGTCGAAACGTTGTGTCTTGCCGATGAAATTGATGGCCGCAAGCCTCATCGTGCGCCAGACCAACCCGCTGCCCCATTACGCCCGCGTCGAGCGCTCAACTCCGAGCGGTATATGCGCACGATCGAAGAAGTGGAGCAGTTGTTTGCCGACCACCCAGAATGGGTGCGGGCGACAGACGATCTTGCGGATCGCTGTGAAGTGGGATACCTACCTGGAATGATGGAGATGCCGCGAATCTGTGCAAATGAGCCAGATACTTTGGCTGAGCGCGTCATGCTCGGGGCGACAATACGTTATCCCCACCGATCCCGATCACTTGAGATGCGAATCAAGAAAGAGCTGGAACGAATCATTAGGTTGGGGTTCTGCAATCACTTCCTTATCGCGGAGGACATGTGTAACTGGGCAACCGAGCATGGCCATCTTTTCAGTGGTCGGGGCTCAGTGGTCGATTCAGTTGTTGCCTACTGTTTGGGTCTCTCTCGAATTGACGCATACGCCCACAGTCTGCATTTCGACCGCTTTCTGCCCGATGACGGGAGTAAGCGTCCTGATATTGACATCGACTTTGAGGCGCGATCACGTAATGACGTGCGGCAGTATCTCGTGCGCAAGTATGGAGAGGATCATGTCGCAACTGTTGCCGCATTCGGTGCATATCAGTCGCGCGGCATCATTCGTGATGTCGGAAAGGTGCTTGGCATTCCCCCAGAATGGCTGGTCTATCTGAAAAAGCGCCTCCACGGCGGAGTCACTCCTGATCGTCTGAGGGAAGCGATTGAGTCAAAACCGGAACTGCGGGGAAGTGACATCAAAGTCGAACGATATGAATGGGTTTTCCGGCTGTCCAGCCTCCTCATGGATGTCCCCACCAATATCCGAGCCCACTCATCAGGGGTAATCATTTCGCGTGAACCTATTGCCAATATCGTTCCCGTGATGCTATCTGGGGATGACGCTGTGCGGATCATTCAATGGGACAAGAGAAGCGCCAAGTATTCGTTCGATAAATTCGATGTGCTTTGCTTACGAGGGAACGATGTACTTTCCGGCACCCAAGCGCGTGTTAGGACAAATTCCCGTGACTTTGATGTGCTCAAGATCCCGCTCGATGATGAGGAAACCTATCGAACGATGCGAAGTGGACAGCTGATTGGAATTCCCCAGTCAGCGTCGCCGGCAATGAGGCAAGCCCATATCCGGCTAAAGACCGCAAACCTTGTGGATGCGAGCTTGGTTCAGGCAGGAATCCGCCCCGGAGTGGGCGGTGCCGTCAAACTGAATGAGCTCATTGCCCGACGTAGAGGAAAACCCTATACGTTTTCACACCCTAAGATGGAGGAGATTCTGGGTCATACGTACGGGATCATTGTCTTTCAGGAACAGGTGGATCAGCTTCTTCAGGTCTTCGGAGGTTACACTTCGGGTGAAGCGGAAACCACCCGTGAGGCGATTCACAAAAAGCGCCGCGAGCAGTACGCGATTGCGATTCGGGAGGAGGTAGAGGCCAGGGTCATGGCAAACGGATTCTGCCTTGAGATCGCAAGGGAAGTATTTGAGTATGTAAGCGGTTTTCAGGGTTATGGATTTGCTCAGGGTCATGCGTTAGCCTTTGCCGAGGTTTCGATTCGCTCGATCTGGTGTCAGCAAAACTATCCCGCTGAATACTTTGCCGCTCTCCTCGATGCCCAGCCAGCGGGATACTATGGCCCCAGAACAATCGCCAATGAGGCACGCATTCGAGGTGTGGCAATACTGCACCCCGACGTAAATCTAAGCGGCGAGAAATACATTGTCGAGGATGTGAGGGCGAAGACAGACCCTCAGTTGATCATTCCAAACGGCGGGCTAAGGGTCTCACTGCGACAAATCAGCGGACTCTCCGGTGAGGCACGTGAGCGCATCGTCCAGGCTCGCGTCACGAGTGGGCAATATGAATCCTTCTTTGATTTTGTTCATCGGACGACGACCGATCGTGATGAGTTGGAGCTCTTGATTCAGTGCGGCGCATTTGACTCGTTGCATCCCAACCGACGAGCTCTTTTGTGGTCCATTCCCGCTGCCCAGTCGTACGCAACAACCCGCAACTCTTCTGCCTTGCCCCTAGGCTGGGAGGAGCCGGTAATCGACAACTCCATCCCTGACTTTAGCCCCGGGGAGCGCGCTATACGCGAGCGCTCCATTCTGGACATGGACGTGAATCATCACCTGATGGCATTTGAACGACCGCGGGTGATGAACAAGCGCGTCATCAGCGCAGCGGAGGCCAGTGCCGCACCGATCGGGACCAAGATGTTCGTGGTCGGAAACCCGATCCGTTTACGATTTCCCCCAACGCAAAGTGGCAAACGCGTTCTTTTCTTTGATCTTGAGGATGAGACGGGTTTGCTCAATGTGACTTGTTTCGATGCGGTCTATCAGCGATACGGACACACAATCGTTTGCTCCCCGTACCTGACCTTGTACGGAGAGGCACAAGACCGTGACGGGCATACCGCGTTCCTGACCCACCATGTTTATCCATATCGACCCCGATTGGATGCTGGGGTGCGGTTCGACTCGGTCGAGGAATTGCCCGTTGTGCGCGCAGATTTCTTGGTCGGATAAAGCGACCCCTGCCGCTTAGCTCGTGAACGTGGAGACTGCATCGTCTTCTTGTTCAAACGTTCCGTAGTAATACGGAGTACGAGACTCAAACTCGCCAGCGCAGGTGTCCACCATCTTGAAAACGGGCTGAATTTGCTGCCGATTGATCTCTTCATTCGCTAAGACCGCAAACTCGCTTCCGGCTGCGGTTGCTCCGAGGAGATCGCGAATGGTCGGTGAAGGGAAACCAATCAAAAATGCCGCCGCGATGAGCTCGGAAAGGTCTTCCGAAGCACCTGCTGATTCACGCGCTCGAGAGAGACGAAGTTCGATGTCAACTAGGTTCCTGAGCTTCTGCAAGAACCACCGATCGACGCGGCAAAGTCGATTGATTTCGTCCACCGACCAAGTTCTCCTCAAGCCTTCGACAATTGCCCAAAGCCGCTCATCCGTGGGCTTCGCAATGGAATGCCGTAACGATTCGTCGTCCTGCGCTTGAAACTTCGCGTGGCGCAGATCCTTCTGCTTCACTTCAAGACCGCGAATCGCCTTCATAAATGCGGCTTCGAAGGAACGGTCAATCGCCATGACCTCTCCGGTCGCTTTCATCTGAGTGAAGAGTGTCCGGTCACCCGTGGCAAATTTGTCGAACGGCCAGCGCGGAATTTTAACAACACAGTAGTCGAGGGCAGGCTCAAAGCAAGCCTTTGTCGACCCGGTTACCTGATTGTCGATCTCATCCAGAGTCTTGCCAACCGCAATCTTGGCCGCTACTCGAGCGATTGGGTAGCCCGTTGCCTTGGAGGCGAGAGCGGAAGACCGTGATACCCGCGGATTCACCTCGATGATGTAGTAGTCGAAGCTATCAGGGTTGAGAGCCATCTGAACATTGCAACCGCCCTCGATGCCGAGCGCATTAATGATCTTCAGCGATGCTGTACGCATCATGTGGTACTCAAGATCGCTCAGCGTTTGCGATGGAGCGACAACAATTGAATCCCCGGTGTGAACGCCCATCGGGTCAAAATTCTCCATGTTGCAGACGGTGATGCAGTTGCCCGCTGAGTCACGCATGACTTCATATTCGATCTCCTTCCAACCAAGGAGTGACCGTTCGACCATGATTTGGCTACGCATCGAGAGTTTGAGCCCCTTGCGGCCGGTCTCCCACAATTCTTCGCGCGTGGTCGCGATACCGCCGCCCGTGCCTCCCAATGTGTAAGCCGGTCGAATGATGCAGGGGTATGGAACGACGCTCAGTGCGGCTTCTAGTTCTGATTCCGTCGTGATGATCCAACTTTCAGGGACGGGCTCTCGAATCTCGCGCATGAGATTACGAAAACTCTCGCGATCCTCCGCTTTCTTGATCGCGCTTAGAGGGGTCCCGAGAACTTTCAGGTTGTATTTCTCAAGGATGCCCGCATCTTCCAACTGCGTCGCGAGGTTGAGGCCGGTTTGGCCTCCGAGAGTCGGAAGCAGGGCGTCCGGACGCTCTCGCTTGATGACTCTCTCGCAAAAATCAACGTTTAGTGGCTCGATGTAAAGAGCATCACTGACGTCAGGATCCGTCATGATCGTCGCGGGATTGCTGTTGATGAGGACGACTTCGTGGCCCTCTTCGCGCAGGCTCTTACAAGCCTGAGTGCCTGCATAATCGAACTCCGCTGCTTGACCGATGACGATGGGTCCGGATCCGATTACGAGGACTTTCATTCAAAAAGGGAGTGTACCGGAGCAGATCGTCAATTCTTTGTCGGGTTCGTCATGCCTTGGTACAACTTTGCAATGTCGAGCGCCATCTTGTCAGCCCCCGGCGGGTCAGAATTGCGAAGCAGGATAACGGTCAGCTTAAGATCGACCAGCCGAAGGATATTTGATGTGAATCCGGGAGTGTTTCCTGAGTGTGAAACGGATTTGCCGTCCGCGCCCGTCCTCACTGTCCAGCCGTATCCGTAGTTTATCGGCGTTCCGTCGTTGAGTTTATTCGGAGTCCAAAGTCGCTCTTTCTGTGCCTTCGACAACGGAGAGTCCGTGTAAAGCGCGGCGTCCCACTTCGCAAGATCGAGCACGTTTGACAAGACGGCACCGCTTCCGTCTACCGCAGCTGGACGTGTCGGCCAGGCGTTCTCAAACCGATCGTCGGCCCATCGATAGCCGTTCGCCCGATTTGGGACGACGGATTCCAGTTTGAAGTAGGAAGACGACGCCATTTGC
This sequence comes from Fimbriimonadales bacterium, assembly GCA_038230855.1. Classification (GTDB taxonomy): domain Bacteria; phylum Armatimonadota; class Fimbriimonadia; order Fimbriimonadales; family Fimbriimonadaceae; genus Fimbriimonas. Next base: position 9,302 of record JBBRML010000055.1, read on the forward strand.
AACGGCCCAAAAATTCGCTCTTGAACCAAATCTCCTAGGGGCTTTTTCGTTATCCGGCCCGCGATGAGCCCAAGCAGGCTATAGCCCGTATTCGAATAGTGATATTTGTCCCCCGGGTTACTGTCGAGCGGAAGCGGGGATAAAAGCGCGAGATACTGCTTCTCGTTGTACTGTCGAAAGAAGTCAAATTGCTTTACTTCGGAGTGGTTGGGAATGCCGCTTGTGTGACTCAGAAGGTTCCGGATCTTAACGCCGGACCAAGAGGCGGGAGCTTCGGGAATATAGGTGGAGACAGAGGCGTCGAGATCGATCTTGCCTTCATCGCGCAGCATCAAGATAACCGCAGAGCAGAACTGCTTCGACATCGAAGCGATCCGAAATACGGTTTCCGGCTTAACGGGAGTGCCTAGTTCCAAGTTTGAGAGGCCGTAACCTTGGGCTCGTACCACCTTTCCGTCTTTTACGACCGCCAAGCTCAGGCCGGGCACATGGTCGGCCTGCATGTGGCCCTTGATGTAATCATCGATTACGTCGGCGCGAAGCGTGCTGCCCGCGCCAACTACGAGGGCAAGTATGAGTAACTTCATAAGCCGGTCATGAACTCGTAGGCGAGGTCGTTCCATCCCGGGAGTCCCTCGTGTCCGTAGTCAGGGTAGAGGACGGTTCGTTTTTTGCCAGGGATCTTGTTGAACGCGGCATATTGAGTAGACGGCGGACAGATTGAGTCCATGAGACCGACGGCCATCAGGATCTCGGCCCGGATCCGAGGAGCGAGGTGCTGGACGTCGATGTATCCCAGCCGAGTGAAAATTTCTGCTTCTCGGACGTGCCGAGGATCGTGGTGGCGAAAGAAGGCTTTGAGTTCTTCGTATGCACCTGACGCTAGGTCCATCTCCCACACGCGCTGGTAGTCGCACAAGAATGGGTAGGTAGGAGCCGCGCGCTTAATTCTCGGCTCCAAAGCCGCGCAAGCAAGGGTTAGCGCGCCACCCTGGGAGCCGCCAACGGCTCCAACTCGAGTTTCGTCAACCTCGTCCAAGCTCATCACGATTCCTGCTAGCTGAGCCGTGTCGAGAAAGATTGCACGATAAAGCAGCGCTTCTGGCCCATCGTCGAGCCCGCGAATGATGTGTCCGCGAAGCGTAGTCCCCCTTATGCCGCCCACATCTTCAGAGCGTCCCCCTTGTCCACGACAATCAAGCGAAGCTACCGCACAACCCGCCGTCGCCCAGGCAAGTTTGCCGTGCCAATCTCCGCTGTGCATGGAGTATCCGTGAAACTCGCAAAGCGCGGGAATCCTTCCGTTGCGCACTCGCGGCCGGACGTACTTGGAGTAAATTCGGGCACCCCCGACGCCCGTGAACCAGAGGTCGAAGCACTCTGCAAAGGGAGATTGGAAAGCACTTGGTATGAGTTCGACCTGGGCATCGACACTTCTCATTTCCTCAAGTGCCCGGTCCCAGTACGCGTCAAAGTCAACTGGTCGAGGATTTCGCCCCTGGTACCGTTCCAATTCAGCTAGCGGCAAGTCAATGAGTGGCATGGATGGTTCTCCTAGAATCCGGCAAACAGCGAGCGCATCGCCGCGAGTACCGTTCCATATTCGTCAGGTTTTGCGCTTCCTTCGTAGCTAACTCGATCGTTGTAGCCAAGGTCGCGCAGCCGCGCCGCTGCCGCGATCAGGTGCGGATCATCGGCGGTCGGTACGTCGCGCCTTCGCCCACCAAGGTGAACGTGAATGGGTGCAAAAGGAATTTGGATGGCCCAATCGACTGCCTTGCCGTCTTCCTGCACGAGGACATGGTACGTGTCCAGCGTGTATCCAACACCGACTGTCGCGAGATCTTGGATGAAGTCAGGGAGGTCGATGCCCACGTTCGTCTCTAAAGCATTTAGGGACTCAGGTGCAATCTGAATACCGTAGTTTGAGGCAATCATTTGAGCGAGCTCTGCTGCCCGCAAAAAGGCTTCAAGTCCTGCCGCTGCCGGGGTGTCACCTTCAACTTTGCGGACCCCACCGCTCCCGATGACCATCACTTTGATTCCAGCGTTTGCCGCTCTTTCCACCGAACGCCGAATGTAATCGGCAACTGGCGTCCGGTTCGAGCCATTTAGTCTCAACCGCCCATCGAAGAACAGGTTTGTCGCTTCAACGGGAAGCCCAGCGAATGGATTCGCGGTGTAGGCTGGATCTAGGCCCTGAAGCGAAAAAGTGCCGAGTTCGACATAGTCGTACCCCGCGGCTACCGCGTCAGGGGCGTTTTCAATGGAGCAACATATGCCGAATTTCATTACAGATTCACCTTAACGCCGCCATTTTGACTGCTTTCATAGATTGCACGAATGATGCGGATCGGTTCCAGAGACTCTTCGCCCGGAATGAAGGGTTCGCGGTCTTCAACGATGGCACGCGTGAAGTCTTCGATTTGCATTCGATGCTGCTCACCCCAGTTGGCGGTCACATCGTCGGCGTCATCGGATGCGCGCTCAGTTAGATGCAGGCTTGGCGTAGGCTGCATCATCACGCCGCCTCCATATTTACCCTGTTGGGCGGCCTCAGAATCCACTTGCCACAGCTTGATGCGATCGCCTTCGACGACGATCGAACCGTGCCGACCATGAATCTCGATGCGCTCTGCCATGCCGGGATAGCACGAGGTCGAACCTTGTATCACACCAATCGCGCCGTTTCGATACTCCACTAAGGCGGTGGCAACGTCTTCGACCTCAATGTTGTGGGTGCGTGTCCGGACTTGGGCTTGCACAGAAGCGACGCCGCCCATTATCCACTGCAACATGTCGATGTAGTGAATGCCCTGGTTCATAAGGCAACCGCCTCCGTCAAGAGCCCAGGTTCCGCGCCAATCCCCAGAGTCGTAGTAGTGTTGCGTCCGATACCATTTGATGTACGCGTCTCCCAAGACCATGTCTCCGAGATCGCCATTAGCAACCGCCGCGCGGGTGCGCCGTATGGCGTTTGAGAACCTGTGTTGCGAGATGCACGTGAACTTGACTCCGGCCGCCCGACAAGCCGTCACGAGCGCCGAAGCCCGCTCCGAAGTTACGTCCATCGGTTTTTCCGTGATAACGTGCCTTCCTGCCGCCGCCGCCGCGATGCCAACCTCAGCGTGGAGCCCGGAAGGCGTGCAAACGATTACGGCGTCTGTACGGTCCAGAAGGTCGGTGAGGTCGATAGCCGGATGAACAGCGTACTTCGCCGCTGCGGCCTCGCACCTCTCCCTACTCGAGTCAAAAACAGCGACGAGGGACGCACCGGAAATCGCGCTAAGGGCATCAGCGTGGACGGAATGAATTGCCCCGCATCCAACGATTCCATAGCGAATCATCCGTTCGCCCCGACCTCCGCAAGGACAGCGCGCAACGCGGTGGCCGCCGCCGCGAAGAGCTGTGGCCCAGAAAACCCACCAAGTGGCCCAACGGCCTGCAAGTGGGGTTCAAGGGTGAGCGGGCCGCTCCAACCTTCAGCAATGAGGAACCTCAAAGTCTGCGCGATTTGACCGTCGCCCTCTCCCGCCGGCACCACCTTTTGGTCGCTCTCAACCGCATCTTTGATATGAATCGTATCCAGATGAGGCAGCAGCCAAGGGAACCAATCGGGAAATGGTCGGAAGCCAAGCAGAACGGTGTTCGCGAAATCGAAAGCCGCTCGGAAATGCTCGCCACCCAACAACTCAAAGAGGCGTTGAGAATTTTGCGGGTAGGCGCCCCAGAACTTGGCATCGTTTTCGTGTATCAGGACGACGTTAGCAGCCGTAGCCATTTCGACTTGACTTGCCATCCATTCGAGAACCTCACCGGCTCTTGTAGCATGCTCACTCATTCCAACTTCAGGCGAGAAGATTCGGATTCGACGCACCCCCAGCGAATGCGCGGCGTTTATCGCGACCCTCAATTTCTCGTCTTCACGGACTCGGTTATCAGGCGTACACGCGACTTTGTTTACCGGCGAGCCAACGCTCTGGATATCGATGCCGTGTCCGCTCGCACGATCGCGCGCGTCTCGCAATTCTTCATCCGAGAGGTCCAGTACATTCCTGCCGCCGATGCGTCTAACGTCAATCGCCTTCAACTGCAGCGAATGAAATGTTTGGATTTGAGTATCCAGATCAGAACTGACCTCGTCTGCGAAGCCGGTGATTCGAAAAATTGCGTCGTTGTATGCGTGCGACATGCCGCCGATACGTTACCCGCCGTGCGGCTTGCTGCAACGGAATCCTTCGGCCAGACCGCCATCCGTTTTTTCGGCGGCGCGCTCTGCCATATATTCGGCCAGTCCAACGATCCCATCGAGCTTTTTGCCAGAGAACTGGCTTTCATGCACTTTGAGTAGCCGGACTTTCTCGTCCCAAACATCTGCAATGTCCACTGCGTAGTTCTGGCCGTTCGTCTGAAAGCGAAGCATCCACTTTACGGACGGGCACCTAGCCGCAGCTACTTCAGCTGCCTCACCAGAATAGCGGTGGTCCCCGTGAGTGGATCGGCTCGGGCACGGCCCGTCGAAACAGAGAATATGGGTGGGTTGGATTCTCTGAATTAGCCCGATAAGTTCGTCTGAAAGCTTCTTGTCGCTGCGAAGGCGTCCGTCGGAATAGCCTAGAAATGTGAGTGAGCGACCTCGCCACTCCCGCATCGCGGCATTTGCTTCCTTGCGCCGAGTGATGCGGTTCGCTTTTGCGTCCGTGAAAATGTAGTAGCCCTTGTCGCCGTCCGTGCAGATGACTTGGTGAATCTCGGCTCCGCAGCGCGCGAGTTTGGTCAGGGTGCCACCGATCATCAGCTCACTATCGTCGGGATGCGCGGTGATCACCAGCACACGATTCGTCGGCGAAAACAGATTCACTTCCTCCGCGGAAGCTTGATAGTTGCCGTCCGGTGATCCACGCGGAATCACGTCGTACTCGTACGGTTGGTAAGTCCATGCCGCCGCTACCACGCCCGCGAAGATGGAATAAACGCGAACGCGCTGTCGGGCGTCCCGACTCTTTTGTTCAGGCGTTCTCTGCTTCAGCATCGTTTCTCATTCCGGGAATCAGGCGAACGGTGATCGTTTGCGATACAAAATCGACCTTTCGAACAAAGTTCTTGACCGCGGGGATCATCACATCGCCAACTACAAAGACATCGTGAGCGGGATTGACGAGCACTTCGTCGAGTTCACCAAGAAGCTCACCTTCTTCGGTGATGACGCGCATCCCTATCAGGTCGTCGACTATAAACTCGTCATCCGCAGTGTTTGGGCGATCGTCCGCAGGAACTTCAAGGTAGCTCCACTGGAGTTTCTCCGCCGCTGCCATATCCGGGACACCTTCGAGGCGAATAAGCGGTCGGCCCTTGTGCATCCGCGAGGAGACGACTTTATGCGTTTGTCCGTTGAGAATCAGGTCTTTGCCCTTGTCAAATCGCTCTAGGAAGTCCGTAGAAGGATCGACCTTCATCTCCCCCTTGATTCCGAATGCTCCGGCAATCCTGCCGACTTTTACTGTCTCCACGTTAACTAGAGAATGACAGAAAAACCCACCGACAACGCCGGTGGGCTTTTGGAAGCGAGGCAGGATCTGAGGTTACTGTCCGGAAGCTCGATCCGCGATGTTCATGTCAGGCATAAGCTCAACGCGACGGACGTCGGGGACGTGCGCCTGAACTTGACCCTTGATGGAACCAACCGCATCATCGAGGGCGACCGTCGCTTCTTTGAGTTTTGCTCCAAGAATTTCGAGGTGGCTGACGAGACTGTCAGTTTGGAAAGCAACCGGTTCAGCGACAACGATCGGATGATTTGCCGCGCAGACCGCGTTGAAGAGAACGGTCGCTAGTTCCGGCGTCAGGATTCCGATTCCCAATCGACGTACGTCTTCAGCCAGGTCGAGGTCGAAGGCGTAGGCCTCTTCGATAAACGCTGCGTTCGGAACAAACGAATACGGAAAGATTCCTGCCTTTGCGATGACTTCTATGTGTCGTCGAACGAGAGCAGCGTGCGCCTCAAACTTGGCGTCGCGCAGATCTCCTGGTTCGGTGGTCATCGCATCTCGAGCAATCGCTGTCGGAAACTTGTCGTCAATCGCAAATCCGGCACCGTTCACAGGCTTGATTCCAACGCCGCCCATCATGAATTCGAAGTCTTCGCCGGCGACAAGCTTGCACTCTTCGAGAGTTTCCAGTAGCGAAACTTCTCGGTCACTTGATCTTTCCCAGATTGTCGGCATCGGCTCCATCGCGGCGAGGGCCACGTGGGCTGCCTCGTGCTCTGGGTCGGCATGAACAGGTTCAGAATTTGTGACGACTTCCCAACCTTCGACATGGGTCGTTGGCGAGGGGTCGAGCATTGCCTCTGGCTGGTCCACGTGACTGAGCTGCACGCGCAGTTCAGCGGATTCCGAAAGCGCGGACGCACGAGCAAGGGCTACTTCTTGGTCGTAGTTCTCCTGCAGATGCAAGAGGTCCTTGTTCTGCGCCTTCAGTTCTTTGATCCGATTCTCAAGCCGTAGAACTGTCGGCCGGTGCTTGAGAAAGTCGAAGGCGATGAAGATTGCGGAGGCGATCAGAAATCCGATCACTCCTTTGGCTATCGCTTCATCTTTGAGCAGGTTCGTAATAAATTCCACTTGGTGACCCCGTTTCCTATGTTATCGGCAGTCCAATTCGCCAAACTTACATTTGACCATGGACATTGATCCAAACGATCTCCGACAATCAGCCGAAGAGGCCAGTGAGTCGAAAAGCATGTTGAACGCAACCGTCGCCGTGACGATAGCGATCATTGCCACTTTTATGGGTCTGTGCAAAGTCAAAGATGACAACATCTGTCAGGCGATGCAGCAGGCGCAGGCAAAAGCAATCGACCAATGGTCCTACTACCAGGCCAGCAATACTCAGGCCAAAGACCTTCAAGGCTTTGCAGATCAAATGAAATTAGCAGGTCTGCAAGCTATCGGCGAGGCCAAGAAGTTCGCGGACGCACGAGCGTTATTCTACGAAAAGGAATCCAAGCGGCATCTTGAGAAGAAGGATTCCATCAAGAAAGAGGCTGAGGGCGCGCAAAAAGACTACGACAATTTGAACTACAAAGACGATCAGTTCGACTTATCGGATGCTTTGCTCGCAATCTCGATCTCGCTGCTCGCCGTCACCTCGCTGACTCAAAAGCGCTGGTTGTTCTGGGTTGCCTTGGTTCCAACCGTGGCCGGCGTCGTCATGGGCCTGGCCGGTCTGTGTGGGTGGCTGATTCACTCCGATAAACTCGCAAAATTGCTAGGAACGTAAGAATCGCCAGCCGCAGTGCTTGACGTGTGCGTGCGGTCGACGTATTGATTGATCGAATCGTCTGCTCATTTAGGTTCGCCGAGCCCGCAGCCATCACCCGAATGGCTCGGGGAGAAGTTGCGATTTATGTATCGGTCTAGCCTGCCATCTGTCGACTTCTCCGACATGGTGTCCGACTTGGTCAAGAACACTCCGACGAACAGCTTCTTCATCGATCGCACGGTCGTTGAAGCCCAAAGAGCCTTCCCCCTAAACGGATTATGGAGAAGGCTCTTTCGATTTCGACGGCTTCTAGCTGCGCCTCTTCGCCTTCATCCTGGCAAGAGAGAGCCGACGCTCTCCGACACGGATAGGGTGCCCTGCTACTGCAATTCGGCTTCCGCTTCGATTTCGACCAGCCAGTCGGGGTCGAGGAGCTCCGCGACGACGAGCATCGTGCTTGCTGGTCGGGCTTCGCGAAAGAATTCACCGTGGACTAAGCCCACCGCCTCCCAATCTTGACGCCGCGTGAGATAGGTCCGAGTGCGGACGACGTCATCGGCCGTAGCGCCCAGTTCGGCGAGAGCGGCAACAATAATATCGAGGCAACGACGCGCCTGAGCGGCGGGATCGCCGACTCCGACGGTCTCTCGATTCGCGCCGACGGGGGCGGTGCCAGACACGATCACTCGACTCCCGACACGCACGGCTCGACTGAACCCGATGAGGGGTTCGTAAGGACTCCCAGAACTTGCGCGTTGACGATCGGACAACTTACGCGACTCCGAACTCTCGCAACAGCCGAGGGACATCGCTCGTCCGGTCGGCGACCTTGGCGCCGCAAGCAAGGAGGGCATCCACTTTGGATTGCGGAGTGCCGGTGTTGCCGCTGATGATGGCGCCTGCGTGCCCCATTCGCTTTCCAGGAGGGGCGGTGCGCCCACTGATGAATCCGACGACCGGCTTTGACATTGTCTTGATGAACTCACAGGCGGCCTCTTCATCTGATCCGCCGATTTCACCGATCATCACCACACCGACGGTCTTATCATCTTCTGCAAACATCTGCATCGCTTCGACGAAGCGAGTGCCCGGCAATGGGTCGCCGCCGATTCCGACACAGGTCGTCTGTCCAATACCAGCACACGTCATCTCCCACACGATCTCGTAAGTTAGGGTGCCGGAGCGTGAAACGACACCAATTTTGCCCGGGGCAAAAATGTGGCCGGGCATGATACCCATCTTGCATTCTCCCGGAGTTATGATGCCTGCGCAATTGCCGCCGAGGAGTCGAGTCTTGCCATTTGCTTTGAGGCGGTTCGTCACTCGCACCATATCCTGAGTTGGGATGCCCTCAGTAATGAGGGTCACGAATGGCAGCCCGGCGTCCTCGCACTCAAGCACGGAGTCGGCCGCGAAGGGCGGTGGCACAAATATGATTGAGGCATTTGCTCCCGTTGCCGTTGCCGCTTCCTCCACGGTGTTGAAGACGGGAACGCCTTCGAACGTTTGTCCGCCCTTGCCCGGCGTCACGCCTCCGACGACTTGGGTCCCGTAAGCGATCATCTGCTTCGTGTGAAATCCACCCTCGCGGCCTGTGATGCCGCATACAATGACCCGCGTGTTCTTGTCTACGAGAACTGACATAAGCTGCAATAGGGTACCGCGTGGACTCTTGCGAGTTCGGTCGCGATGGCGTAGAATCGCGGTATGAAAAAGTTCAGCTATCTTGCGCCAATCCTGATGGGGGTGATGCTCTGGGGATGCTCTGGAGGCAGTTCGTCGCCAGACACGAAGGATGTTGTCGACCAGAAACCAGCGGCGGCAGGGAAGCACCTCAAAGTAGCGTTGCTTACCCCTGGCCCCATTTCCGACTCAGGCTGGAGCGCAATGGCGTACGAAGGACTTCAGGGCGTTAAGCAGGAGCTAGGCGCGGAAGTTGATCAGCAAGAGGCCACGGGACCTAAGATCAAAGACTCGATGCGCGCCTACGCCAATAAAGGCTATGACCTAATTTTCGGCCACGGTTATGAGTACAACGAAGTTGGAGTCTCGTTAGCCGACGACTTTCCGAAGACGGTGTTCGTGAGTTCGAGCGGCGGCGGCATCAAGTCGAATGCGGGAGCCTTCCGATTTGCGCTTGAGGAAGGGTTTTACGTTGCCGGCGCGATGGCGGCTAAGATGTCGAAGACGGGCGTCATCGGGATGGTAGGCGGGCCGAACGTGCCGTCGATTGAGTCGACGTTTGAGGCATTTGAGGCTGGAGCAAAATCGGTTCGCTCCGACATAAAGGTACGCAAGAGCTACACCGGCAAGAACGACGATGTCGCGGCGGCAAAGCAGGCGACTCTCGCGCAGATTGCGGAAGGTGCTGACTTCATCATCCACCAGGCCAATGCGGCCGGTCAAGGCGTGTTCAACGCTTGCAAGGAGAAAAACGTGTATGCGTTCGGATCCAACGCCGATCAGAATTCCAACGAAAGTGGGGTGGTCATTGCGTCGGCGGTCATCAAGGCTAAGCCGGCCTTCATTGCTCTCGCCAAGGAAGTGCAAGCGGGCACGTACAAGGGTTCCGTGAAGACCATGAACTGGAAGGACGGCACAATTGACTTTGTCATTAACCCCGCCCTTTCATCGAAGGTGCCGGCGGAGGTGCAGAAGTTGGTATCCGATCTGGCGGAGAAAATCAAGAAGGGTGAAGTCTCCGTTCCGATGCTGAAGTTCTGAAATGTCGCTGCGTGTAGACAGGGTTTCGAAGCGTTTCGGCTCCGTGGAGGCGCTTCGGCCGTTGACGCTTGAGTTTTCGCCGGGCGAGATTCACGCTGTTGTCGGAGAGAACGGGGCCGGAAAGTCAACGCTTGTCAACATACTTTCCGGATTCGTAAATCCGACTTCCGGTTCCGTCACGCTGGGCGGCGTTGAACTGCGCGGCGGGCCCCTCGCTTTTCGCGGCGCGGGGATCGAGATGATTCACCAGCACTTCACGCTGGTGGGTTCCTTTACTGCAGAAGAGAACCTCGCCCTATCCGCCGCACAGACGGTCTGGCGGATGACACGCACTGACGATCTGGCCGCGAAAGCTCTGACCATTGGCAAGGCGTTGGGATGGAATATCCCTCGCAATACGCCCGTGCGGACCCTGCCGGTCGGGGTTCTTCAGCGCCTTGAGATATTGAAAGCGCTCGCCGCCGACGCCGAAATCGTCCTCTTTGATGAGCCCACTGCCGTCCTTGCCCCGGACGAGGTGCTGGACTTGTTCAACGTGATCCGGAGGCTCCGCGACGAAGGGAAGACGGTTGTGCTAATCGCCCACAAGTTGTCTGAAGTGTTTGCCATTGCTGACCGGGTGACGGTGCTGCGGCGAGGTGAGCAGGTTTTTTCGCGACTCATTGGTGATGTAACTCCGGAAGAGGTCGCGGAAGCGATGGTGAGTGAAATGGCGCCCGCCATCGCAAGCAAAGCGAGTGTCGCAGGGGATGCGGTACTGCGCATTACGGGCCTTACTACGGTTGGAGATCGAAAGGAGCTTGCGTTACGCGGACTCAATCTGGAGGTAGGCGCGTCCGAAATAGTCGGAATCGCGGGGGTCGACGGTAATGGTCAAGTTGAACTGGCGGAGGTGGTCGTTGGGATCAGACGCTCAACCGGCGGATCCGTTTGGATTCAGGAAGGCGCCCGCATCGGCTACATTCCTCAAGACAGGCAGACGGACGGCCTCGCGATGTCTATGTCCGTGCTTGATAACGCCTGGATTGAGGGCGTAAGACGTCCCGAGCTCACGCGAGGTCCGATCCGACTTCTCAACAAGGGTCGCAAATGGGTGAGGGACCTCATTTCCCGATTTCAAATTCGAGCACCATCGATTGGAACGCCGGTCGGGAGTCTCAGCGGGGGAAATCAGCAAAAGGTGGTGTGCGCTCGAGTGCTGGATCAGAGGCCGGACTTGCTCGTCGTTGTCAGCCCCACGCGGGGGCTGGACCTTAAGGCGACAGAGTTTGTCCATCAACAGATTCGAGATGCCCGATCAAGCGGGACAGCAGTGCTTCTCATTTCCACCGATTTGGACGAGGTGCTTGCGATCAGTGATCGTGTTTTGGCGATCAGTCGCGGGGAACTCTCGCCTTTGACAACGGCAGGTGCGTTAGTGGGCAACTCACAATGAACCCTAAATTTCGACTGCCATTCACGGTGCTCGCACTGGCCGCCAGCATCCTCCTCACATTTGCGATCTTTCGGCTTCCGATCCGGGCTAGTTCGATCTTGCTCTATGAAGGAGCTTTTGCGGATCGGGTGGGAATGGCACGGACGATTTTGAAGTCTTGTCCGTTGATGCTCACCGGTCTCGGTGCTGCGGTGGCTTGGCGAGCGGGAATCTACAACATCGGCGGAGAGGGTCAATTCGTTTTTGGCGCCATCTCCGGTGCTTGGTTCGCGAAGCTAGCGGTAAACCTGCCGCCTGTAGTTCAACTTCTTGGCATCCTATTTTGGTGCGCCGTCGGAGGCGCAATCTGGGCAGGCGTCGCGGGCGTCCTGTTTGTGAAACGCGGTGTGGACGTCGTGATTAGCACGATTCTCCTGAATTTTGTAGCGTTGCAACTTCTGGATTGGGCGGTTTCCGGCCCGTTACAGGAACTGAAGCACCAATTGCCTCAGAGTGACCTGCTACCTGCATCAGCGATGCTTCCCAAGCTCAATCGACAGCTCGACTTACATGTGGGGATTTTCTTGGCGGTCGCGATGTGCGGCGTGATTTTCCTTGTTCTGAAGTACACCAAGTTTGGTTTCCGAATGCGATTGGTTGGCGCGGCGCCGTTGGCCGCGCGGGCGAGTGGTGTAGCCGCGGGAAAGGTGCAGCTTGGAGCCCTTGCGCTCTCCGGCGCACTTTGTGGGCTGGCGGGGGGCATCGAGTACTGCGGCGTTACCGGGCAGATCGGCCAAGGTTTTTCGCAGCAATGGGGCTTTCTGGGGATACCGATTGCCCTGCTCGCCAATTTGAACCCGTTAGCCATCATTCCGAGCGCATTGGTCGGAGGAGCGTTGTTTGCAGGATCGGAAAACCTTGCACGGTTCACCAATGCGGGATCCACTTTGGTGTACGTCATTCAGGCCAGCGTTGTCCTTGCCCTTGTGGCTGCGGACAAGCGGTTCCGCGGGCGCTCGGAGGTTTCGACAGCGTAGCTCATGGACTTCTCAATCTTCATTCAGTTGCTCGTCTACTCGACGCCTGTCGCCCTTGCGGCAATGGGCGAGGGAATCGGGCAGAAAGGCGGGGTGATGAACATCGGCCTTGAAGGCACGATGCTTTCCGCAGCTTTTGGCGGGGCGGTGGTTGCTATCGCGACGCATAGCCCAGCCCTGGGCCTGCTGGCAGGAACGGCGGTAGGGCTCGCGGTCACTCTCGTTGCCGCCGTCTTTTCTATCACTCTGGCAAGCGATCAGGTCGTCGTGGGAACCGCAGTCAATCTCGGAGTTCTGGGGATCACGGGCACCCTGTTTCGAAATCAGTTCGGACAGAGTGGAAAGCTGATCTCGATCCCTAGTTTGCCAGAGCTTTACGGCATCGATGCCGTCATTCCGATCTTGTTGGCGTTGGCCATCGCACTTTGGTTCGCGGTTAATCGCACGACCTGGGGCCTTGCGCTCCGAGCGGTTGGCGAGTATCCGAAAGCCGCGGAGTCGTCCGGCTTTTCGATCACTCGGTTGCGGTACGCCGGCTGTGCGATTGCCGGAATTCTCGGCGGCCTCGGCGGGGCTTACCTGAGCATCGGAGTCGCAAACAGCTTCGCAGAAAACATGACGGGCGGCCGCGGGTTTGTGGCGATAGCAATGGTCACCTTTGGTCGATGGAAGTCGGTTCCGATTCTAATCGCGTCCGTGCTTGTGGGCGGCCTGGACGTACTGCAATTCAGATTTCAAGCGATGGGGCTCAAAGTGCCCTTCCAATTATTCGTTGCAATGCCATACATCGTCGCACTTGCCGTGCTCGTGATCGTAGGAAGGGGCACGGCCGCTCCTGCGTCGCTGGGAAAAGCCCACCAAGAATCTAAATGAACGCAAAGAAGTTTGAGGTGAGCATGACCCGTCGCGTGAGCTTTTCGGCGGGCCATCGATATTGGTTTGGCGACCGAACTGCAGCGCAAAATCGGCAACTCTTTGGCGAGTGGGCGTCCCCTTTCAATCACGGACACAACTACGTACTCGATGTGACGGTGAGCGGTGCCGTGGACTCGTCGACCGGAATGGTTGTGAACATTAAGGTCATCGATGAGGTTTTGCGTCGGTGCATAGTCAGACAGTTCGATCAACGCAGCATCAACGACGAAGTCCCGCATTTTTTAGCGGTTGCACCGACCGTCGAGAATCTGCTTCTCTACTGCGCATCCAGCCTGCGTGACGAGTTGCCAGCCCAATGCACCCTCACGACTATACGGCTTGAAGAAACTCCCCTCCTGTACGGCGAACTGCACGTCCTCGGTACTCAGATCATGACCCTAACTCGAATTTACGAATTTGCGGCGGCACATCGCCTCGACAGTCTCGCCTTGTCTCCCGAGCAGAACGTTGAACTGTACGGCAAGTGCAATAACGTCGCTGGCCACGGCCACAACTACCTTTTGGAAGTGACGGTTACCGGCACGCCGGACTCGAACACGGGCATGCTTGCAGATATCGGTGCGGTTGATGATGTCGTTCGTCGCGTGATTTTGGATCGGTACGACCATAAGAACCTGAATGAAGATCTGGAGGAGTTCTCGGGTCTGCCGACCACGTCGGAGGTGGTCGCGACCCAAATCTTCAGTTCGCTTGAATCCGCTCTGCCGGTGAAACTGTTCCGGATACGCCTGCACGAAACCGCGCGCAACATGTTTGAAATCTGCGCCCCGTAAGCGAAGTTCGGTGCTTTTCCTCCTGGGCCAAGCTGCTCCCGCCAAACTTCGAAATTCCGTGACGCTTTTGGCCGCCTCTTGACGTGTCTAAAGATAGGAGCAATGACTGAGTTATTGGCCGCCGCCTGTGGGCACTTGATAGGGATAGCGACGTGGATCGACACGATAATACGTGTGGTCCCGCTCAATTCTGTCAAGGCCTGCGCGTTCGCGCAGGCCTTTATGCTTTCTGCTCAATGCAAAAACTGGAAGAGGTGTTCCTATGGCGGATAAGCAAGTCTTAGTTCTTAACAGCAATTACGAACCGCTCAACATTTGCAACATTAGGCGGGCCGTCGCGCTCATGCTCAGCGGTAAGGCGGACATTGTTCAGGAGGGCGCGCAGCCAGTCCAAATCCTCAAGGGACCAATGGTTGCCCCGTCGGTGCTCAAGATGCGGTACCAAGTCCGGCGGCCTATGCCTCAGCTTCGCCTGAGTCGTCACTCAGTTTTGGCTCGAGACAACTTCACCTGTCAATATTGCGGGGTTCGCGGCAAGGATTTGACGATTGACCACGTTCACCCTAGGTGGTCTGGCGGACCGCATACTTGGGACAACCTTGTTGCATGCTGTCGCAAGTGCAACCTCAAGAAAGCGGATAAGACGCCTCAACAGGCGCACATGAAGCTCGCGAGGAAGCCGAAGCGGCCTCACTTTATTCCGTATCTTTCACTTCCACTCTATTTGAAAGCACATTCGAAAGACGAATGGCAAATGTTTTTGCCGCAGTTTGATGAGTTCGTGCAGACCGCATGAGGGCGCGATCGTTAGAATCTTCCGACTTTTTCGCACGGTACACTCACAAAACCCTTCAAACCTCGCTAAAATAGCGGCTGTACCAGCCACGGAAGGAGGGTTATGCGAATGAGTTGTTTTGTCATCTCGGGCGGCAGGAAGCTGCAAGGGTGTGTGGACGTTACGGGCAGCAAGAACGGTGCTCTCGCCATTATGTCGGCGATCATCCTTGCGGAAGGAAAGTCTGTCCTCCACAACATTCCCAATGTCACTGATACGGTTACGAAGGCGAAGCTCTTAGCTTGCTTCGGGGCCAAATGCGATTGGATCGACGGTCGACTAGAAGTCGACAGCTCCAAACTACAAAACGGAGAGTGTGATGAGGAGATGGTCCGGTCGATTCGGACATCGTTTTACATCCTCGGACCGCTGCTAGCAAGGACAGGAAGGGTAATTCTTCCGGCACCTGGCGGCTGCAAAATCGGCGCACGTCCGGTTGACCTTCACTTACGAGGCTTGGAAGCGCTCGGCGCGAAGATTGAACTCGAAGCTGGTGTCTATACAGCGACCGCCGACCGACTGACAGGTGCGGAAATCTATTTGGACTTTCCAAGCGCAGGCGCGTCGCAACATTTGATGGCGACGGCAACCCTCGCCGAGGGACATACGATCATCCAAAACGCCGCCATGGAGCCGGAAGTAATCGCACTCGCCGATTTCCTTAATTCCATGGGCGCACGAGTTGAGGGCGCTGGCACAGCAACTATCACGATTCAAGGTGTGAGCAGCTTGAAGCCTACATCTTTCCGAATTGCTCCGGATCGCTTGCAGGCGGGAACCTACCTTCTGGCCGGCGCGATTACAGGCGGCGATGTTACCGTTCGCGGCATCTTGCCGGACCACCAGATAGCGATGGCAAACAAGCTGCGAGAAGCTGGAGCCGACGTCACAGAAGGCGCGGATTGGGTTCGCGTGCGTGCGACTGGTCGATTGCGTAATATTCGGGTGAAAACGATGCCGTACCCAGGATTTCCAACGGACCTTCAGCAGCCGATGGCTGCTTTGTTAACGCTCGCGACGGGAACCAGCATTGTCGAAGAGACAATATACGAAAGCCGAATTGGACACGTCCAAGAACTGAACCGCATGGGCGCAAGCATCCAGCAGGAGGGGCGTACCTCCATCATCAGCGGGGTGGACTCGCTTCGCGGTGCCGTGGTCGAGGCAACTGATCTTCGCGCGGGGGCAGCTTTGGTTTTGGCGGGTTTGGCGGCAAAAGGCGAAACTCAAGTGAAAAATATTCACTTCATTGACAGAGGCTACGAGGATCTTGAGGCGACGCTCACGTCGCTAGGCGGCAGCATAAAGCGAAGAAAGTCTGTGGCGGAGCGCGTTACTTGAGGCTCACGCCCGAAATCGGCATCGATCTAGGGACTTCAAACATTCTCGTTTTTCGTCGCGGCAAGGGCATCGTTCTCAACGAGCCGACCGTTGTCGCAGTAAATGTCAGTGAAAAGCGTGTATTGGCCGTGGGGATCGAGGCGCGCGAAATGTTGGGTCGCACTCCCGGAAATATTGTCGCGATCCGGCCATTGAAAGACGGTGTCATCGCGGATTACACGACGACCCTAAAAATGCTGGAATACATCATCCAGAAAACTTGTGGGCAACCTTTCCCTTTTAGATTCCGGCCAACGACCTTAGTCTGCGTGCCGAGTGGGGTTACCAATGTCGAGCGACGCGCGGTCATCCAAGCCGCGGTTGAGGCCGGGGCTGGCCAAGCGATGACAATCGAAGAACCGATGGCGGCGGCTATCGGCGCGGGCCTGCCTATATCTACGGCAGGCGGAAACATGGTTGTTGACATCGGTGGAGGTACTTCTGATATCGCGGTCATTTCGCTTGGCGGTATTGTCACTTCGCAAAGCATCCGGGTTGGCGGCAATAAGATGGATGAGGCGATCATCCGACATATTCGGAACACTTACAATCTTATGATTGGTGAGCCACCGGCCGAGGAGATCAAGATCAAGATAGGTTCCGTATTTCCGCTGGAGCAAGAGTTGCGAATGGATATTCGAGGTCGCGACCTCGTGGCGGGCTTGCCAAAGAGTGTTCAGATCACGAGCGAAGAGATTCGAGAGAGCCTTGCCGAACCCGTTCGCCAAATTGCAGAGAAGCTGTGTCAAGTCCTCGAGGAGACGCCGCCTGAACTTTCCAGCGACATCATTGAGCGCGGGATCACATTAACTGGAGGCGGTGCCTTGATGCGCGGACTCGATCGCCTATTGATGCAAGTGACAGATATTCCAGTCCGTGTAGCGGACAATGCCCTTAACTGCGTTGCGATCGGCACGGGTCGCGCTCTGGAAGAGCTTGACGCCATTCGTAAAAGCGGGGCGGTCAGCACAATTTGAATCTAGCCAAAATCGCCTTGGTTGTCGCGTTGGCCTCCATGGGAATCGCCGCTATTGCTCAGGGCGGGCTGAAGCCAACGAAAGGAAAACCGATCGCCGTCTCTGCGGCCCCGGTTTCGGAGCACGAGGCACGCCTGTCGATTGAGCGCCTTGAGAAGTTGCTTGTTAAAGTACTGGGCCCGTTGAAGGGCCAGGCGCGCTCGAAGGTCCCCGACTCCACAAATCCTGTTTCCAGAATTGTCGTGGCTCAAGAATTGACTCGGTTGAAATCGGCGACGACAACGTATTTTCGAATTTCTATGGGACCGGTTCGAGTTGACGAGACTCGCATTCTTGGATCCAACGCTCGAGAGCGAGAAATGCTGGCTTCCTTGCTGAAAGGAGGTTTCATCAGCGA
Source organism: Fimbriimonadales bacterium (assembly GCA_038230855.1). Lineage (GTDB taxonomy): Bacteria > Armatimonadota > Fimbriimonadia > Fimbriimonadales > Fimbriimonadaceae > Fimbriimonas. The sequence continues at coordinate 27,038 of JBBRML010000055.1, forward strand.
GTTCGGTCCAATCGCATCCGGTCCAAAGTCAACGTTGACGACGACTCAATTTGGCGATGCCATCGGATTCTTTGTGACTCGGCTAATGGAGTTTTGCCATATGCCCCTCTCAAAGTGGTCTCCTACGTTGCATCACGACTAGCTTCGCGTGGCTCGGGCGACCGGTACAATTTGGCAAATTCATGAAGGCTCTTGTTTCGGTAAAGCGCGTAATCGATCCGTACGCGAAGGTTAAGCCCAGTTCAGATGGAATGGCGATTGACGTTTCCGGAGTCAAATTCGAAATCAATCCTTTTGACGAAATAGCCGTCGAGGCAGCGGTTCAGCTCAAGGAACTTGGCGTGGTCACCGAGATTGTCGTCGTTAGCATTGGTGCAAGCGAGTGCGAGGAACAGTTGAGAAAAGCGCTCGCAATGGGGGCGGACCGAGCAATTCTGGTCGAAACGAGTGAGACATTGGACTCCCTTGGGGTCGCAAAGGAACTTGAGTTCGTGGCACGCGACGAACAACCCGCTCTCATCTTGATGGGAAAGCAAGCCACGGACGATGACTGCAATCAAGTCGGCCAGATGCTCGCGGCTCGACTTGATTGGCCCCAAATCACGTTCGCCGCAAAGATTGTCGTGTCTGGCTCGAATTTGATCGTGACCCGCGAGACGGATTCGGGTGAGGAAGTCGCAGAGTGTTCGATGCCGTGCGTAGTTACGACTGATTTAAGGTTGAATGAGCCGCGATACATCGCGCTCCCTGGGATCATAAAAGCTCGCAGCAAGCCTCTAGCGCGAATTCAGGCGAAAGTGAACTCGGCACCGAAAACACGTGTCGTTCGATATGAGGCACCTGCCGAGCGCGCGCCGGGGCGTAAGGTCGGCTCGGTTGCAGAATTGGTTGCGGCCTTGAAAGGCGAAGGGGCACTTTAGATGTCGAATACCTTACTGGTTTCATTTACGTCATCTGACGAGGCGCGTCTTCGAGGATTCGGAGACAAACTTGGGGGAACAGTGTGCTGCGTAGCGGTGCCAGAGGCTTTGGCGAGTGACGCGGCGGCTTCGATTGTCTCAGACCGATCATCTGGTTTTTCACACGTTGTTTCGATTTCTTCGATGCGCTCCAAGGACGTGATGGCTAGGGTCGCCGGTTTGCTCGACGCGGCAATGATCACTGATGTCTTGGAAGTGATCGATACAGGCAGCTTCAAGCGCCCGATGGTAGCCGGTGGAATCATAGCTACGATCGAAGTATTGGAATTTCCTGTCGTCATCACGGCTCGTGCAGCTGGCTTTACTGCAACTGAGGGCGAGCCGTTCGCGGAACTTACGTCACTGGCTCCTTCCAAAATCAGGATCACATCTAAGAGCGCGCGGGCGGGCACACGGCCGGAATTGACTCAGGCGAAAGTAGTCGTTAGTGGCGGCAGACCCCTCAGAGATGCCGAGACTTTCGAGCGCGTTATCGGCGGTTTTGCCGATCGGCTAGGCGGAGCGGTCGGAGCGACCCGCGCAGCGGTAGATAG
>JBBRML010000056.1:0-28178 GCA_038230855.1 Fimbriimonadales bacterium
AGCCGGCAAGATGGAGGTCTACCTTGAGACTTTCAGCATTTCAAAACTGATTACGGAAATCGAAGGAACGATCCGACCGCTGGTGAAGGCCAATGCCAACTCACTCAGTATTCAGTGCCCGGACGATATCGGCACCATGCACGCGGACATGACCAAGACTCGACAGAGTCTGTTCAACCTGCTCTCGAACGCCGCCAAATTTACAAAGGAAGGCTCCATCTCGCTGGAGGTCTCGCGCGAGATCATGGAGGGCGATGACTGGATTTGGTTCAAGGTGTCGGACACCGGAATCGGCATGACGCCGGAGCAGCTTTTGAAGCTCTTCCAGACGTTCACACAGGCCGATACTTCCACGACCCGAAAATTCGGCGGGTCGGGCTTGGGGCTGGCTCTTACGCGGCGGTTCTGCCAACTTATGGGCGGCGACGTGACGGTTATGAGCGTGGCAGGCGAAAGCAGCACGTTTACGATCAAGATTCCGGCGAACGTCATCGAAACTGAGCATTCCGAAGTCGAGGTTGGGGCCGCGATGTCGGTAACACCAGGAAACGGCATGGCGACTGAGATGCTTCTACCTGCGGGCAGCAGCGTACTGGTCATTGACGACGATCAGAATCAGCGAGACCTCGTGAGCCGTTTCCTCATCAGTGAGGGTTTCAACGTTCAGACCGCCAGCGACGGCGAGCAAGGGCTGATGCTTGCCAAGCGGCTTTTGCCGGTCGCAATTACGCTCGATGTGATGATGCCCGGCGTGGACGGTTGGACCGTGCTCGCCATGCTCAAGGCAGACCCAGCAACGTGCAACATCCCCGTCATCATGCTGACGATGATGGACGACAAGAAGCGCGGTTACGCACTCGGGGCCGCCAATTACATGACGAAGCCCGTGGACAGGCACCTCTTGGCCGAGATTCTAACAAAATATCGCATCCCGAACTTGCCATGTTCTGTACTGGTGGTCGAGGACGACGCGACGACGCGACAAATGATGCGGACCATGCTAGAGAAAGCCGACTGGACGGTTACGGAAGCCGAAAACGGGCGCCGCGCCCTTGAGAGTGTTGCGGAGAATCGACCGACGTTGATACTCTTGGACCTGATGATGCCGGAGATGGACGGGTTTGAGTTCGCCGTCGAAGTGAACAAGAACGCTGAGTGGCGTTCGATACCGATTGTGGTTCTCACCGCCAAAGATCTTAGCCCCGACGAAATGGTTCGCCTCAACGGCAACGTCCACGCGATCCTTGACAAGCGAGGATGCACCCGCTCAGAACTCATGCATCAAGTGCGCGATTTGTTGGCTAGCTGGACGACAGTTTCCAACAAGGAAGAGATTCATGCCTAAAATTCTGCTCGTCGAAGACAATGAAATGAACCGAGATATGCTCTCTCGGCGCCTGATGCGAAGAGGCTACGAAGTCATCCTCGCCATGGATGGGGAGAATGGCATCGCGATGGCGGGCTCCGAAGCGCCGGACCTAATTCTAATGGACATGAGTCTCCCGGCAATCGACGGCTGGGAGGCAACTCGACGTCTTAAAGCGGCTCCGGCCACGCAACATATTCCTGTCGTTGCCCTCACCGCTCACGCCATGTCCAGCGACCGAGACAAGGCCCTTGAAGCAGGATGCGACGACTACCACACAAAGCCAGTCGAACTCGACCGTCTCCTAGAGAAGATTGAGGCGCTTCTTTCCCCATCCGCGGGCGGGTGAATACCATGACCAATACTGGCCCACTATCAGGCGACGGATTTGGACACTCGCTCTCCCCAGAGTTCCTCCACGATCTGCTCACGCCGCTCAATCATGTAATTGGTTATAGCGAAATGCTTCTCGGGCAAGCCGAGGAAGAAGGGCAGACTCAGTTCGTCCCCGACTTGACCAAAATCCACGGGGCCGGTAAACAGTTGCTTGCGTTGCTGAACAACGGGAAAGTGCAGTCCAAAGCAGAAGCGCGGCCTGACGAGGCATCACTTTCGCGTGAAAATAACGTGCGGCTGACCGCGGACTCGCACTTAGAAGCGCGAACTTCGCAGGCCCTAATCTTGGTCAACGTGCGGCTGACCGCGGACTCGCACTTAGAAGCGCGAACTTCGCAGGCCCTAATCTTGGTCGTCGACGACATTGAAGAAAACCGCGACCTGCTCGCTCGGCGACTCGAGCAACAGCACCACCGTGTCGTGATGGCGGAAAACGGAATCGAGGCACTTGACTGCTTGCGAACCGAGACGTTCGACCTCGTGCTTCTCGACATCATGATGCCCAAAATTAACGGATACGAAGTTCTTCGGCAAATTAAGGCTGACGAATCTTTGCGCCACATCCCGGTTATCATGGTTTCCGCGCTTGACGAGCTGGATAGCGTCGTACGCTGCATCGAGATGGGTGCCGACGATTACCTGCCTAAACCCTTCGAACCGGCTCTGCTAAAAGCGCGCGTCGGCGCGTGTCTGGACAAGAAACGTGCGCACGACCGCGAGGCGAGCCTCTTCGCGCAGCTAGAACAAAACTTCAAACGACTTCAGGAGCTCGAACTTTTACGCGACAGCCTGACGCACATGATCATCCACGACCTGCGTACACCTCTGTGCTCTGTGATATCTGGCATGCAGGTGGTTGAGGGCATGGGTGACCTCAATGCGAACCAAAGTGAGGCGATCGGCATCGCGCTTAAGGGCGGCTCGACGCTTCTGGAGATGATCAATGGACTGCTGGATATCGACAAGATGGAGTCTGGTTCGATGCAACCGGACTACTCGCTTCTCGACGCCGGCGCACTGGTATCCACGGCGTTCGACCAAGTTGCCCAACTAGCTGCAGAAAAAGGGCTCTCGCTCACCCGGAAGATCCCCGACGACCTGCCGTCCTTTCAGGGTGACGAGGATACGCTCTGCCGCACCCTCGTAAATCTTGTCGGTAACGCGATGAAATTCAGCCCCGACGGTGGCAAGGTCACGGTCGCGGTGGGCCTGACCTTAGATAGAGCGAGCTTGGTGTTTTCCGTTCACGACACCGGCCAAGGCATTCCGGCCGAAGCCTTCGAGCGAATATTCGAGAAGTTCGGACAAGTGAAATCGGCAAATGGGGGACGCAGGGCGAGTACAGGTTTGGGACTCACGTTTTGCAAGCTCGTGGTTGAAGGGCATGGAGGAAGAATCTGGGTCGAGAGCGTGCCTGGCGAAGGCAGTGTGTTCTCGTTTACCGTTCCGATAGCCGCGGTCGGTTAGATTCGGCACATCTGATTGGGCGCCCGGCTCTATGGCTAGCCGGGGGCCTCTCACGCTCTGGCGCAATCCTCCAGAATTCCACGCATCGGCATTAGAACTAAGCTTGCGACGGTACGTTGGCCCGGTGATCCGTGGATATAATCTTTTGGGAGCTTGCGGCTCCTTGAGCGGTTCGCGACGTTGCATCCGACTAGCAGGCTGCCGCTTTTTCCTGCGAATCTAATGCTCCTTCGACTTGGTTACGATCTTCAATTTCAGCTGCCTGAAAAGATTTCGATGTTGGCAATGCTTTACGTGCATCCATCACGTGCGGCAGACCTTCTTGAGGCGGACGAGTTAGTGACTTGTCCCAATTTGCCGCTCAGGAATTACGTTGACGGGTTTGGGAACCGCGTTGTGCGCCTCAGCGCTCCCGCCGGGCCGCTGCGGCTGTCCGGCTCAACCCTCGTGAACGACTCTGGATTGACCGACCCGGTGAATTGGAACGCCCAGGAACATCCGATCGACGAGCTGCCCGATGAGGTTTTGACGTTTCTGCTGAGTAGCCGGTATTGCGAGGTCGATAGTTTGTCTTCAACGGCCCTTGAGCTGTTTGGCGGCCTAATTCCAGGCTGGGGACGGGTTCAGGCTGTGTGCGAATGGGTGCATCAGAAAGTGAGCTTCAACTATCAGCAGACGAGAAGTAGCAAGACTGCTCTGGACGTTTACACGGAGCGAAACGGCGTTTGCAGAGACTTTCAGCATCTCGCCATCACCTTTTGTCGCGCCCTGAATATTCCAGCTCGATACGCGACGGGATACCTACCCGATATCGGCGTTCCTCTGAAACCTCCAATGGATTTCAGCGCGTGGTTTGAGGTTTATCTCGACGGTCGCTGGTGGGTTTTTGACGCGCGAAACAATATGCCGAGAGTCGGACGCGTCCTCATGGCGGTAGGCAGAGACGCTTCAGATGTCGCCCTAACCACCTCGTTCGGTTGGGCAAACCTTGTCGGATTCAAAGTTACGAGTGAAGAAGCGGCGTAAGGCTGTTGTCCCTGCTGGAGGTCGCTGCACGATAGAACTAAGAGTGAATGAGCTTCGAATTCACGTAGGGCTGACCGCCTGACCGTAGCGGTCTAGGAGGCTGTTGATCAACTCAACAGCCTCCGTTTGGGCATGGATGCCCAAGTCGCGAAGCGCGGTTCAAAGAACCGCCCTACGCGACCTGGGGGGAGCGCTACGGCGAGGAACAATAGACAGCGTCTTACTGTTTCTTCGCAAACCCTGAGTCGATGAGCCAGTCCGTCATTCGTTGCGGCCAAGTTTGGACCGCAATGAGCGTCTTTTCGCGGTTGCCCAGATTGAATCCGTGCCCACCGCCGCTCGTGACATGCATCTCGGCGGAAACCTTCGATTTACGATACAGATTCATGATATCGATCGTCGGCCGTAGGTGGCTCTCATCGTTAAACGCACACAGCAGAAAAGCGGGAGGCAGATTTGTCATTGCTGTAGGAGCTTCGCGTGGGACGGCAACCGGACCAGTGTAGATCCACATCGCATAATCTGGACGCGCGGTGACAGCGTCGATGGCGTCGGGTGACTTGACCTCCGGTGCGTCAGCAAAAACGACGGAAGAGACGACTTCCCCGCCTGCCGAAAAACCGATAAAGCCAATCTTCGCCGGATCTATGCCGTAGTCCGCAGCCTTAGCTCGGACCATTCGCATCGCGCGATAGCCATCCTCCTTTGCGGATACCTCCACCGTAACCTTGGAGCCCGGCTCGCGGGAGAGGCGATATTTCAGCACAAAAGCCGTGATGCCCAGCTTGTTGAAATAAGCAGCCGGCTGCTCACCTTCTGGACCGAAGACGTTTGAGGTGAAGCCGCCGCCCGGTGCGATGACGATTGCGACTCCATTTCCTTTGCCAGCAGCCGGACGAAAAACGGTAAGCGAGGGGTTTTGAATGTTCTTAATCGAATAGTTGTTCGGCTTAACTTCTGGTTCGTTTCGCCGCTCTTCTGAGCCCGGGGCACCGTTCGGCCAAAGCATGATGACCTCGGTGGCCCGAGTTGCGCCACGCGCAATCGCGGATGACAGCATCAAATGAGCGAGCATAACCATTCCTTAACCCTACCCCCAATTGTGGATACCGCCGTTCGTCACACGGGTGCTGCCGCGCCATACCGCGATGCTGCTCGCAAGGGGTAGAAAGCAGGAATGAGACGGCTCCTTGTAGTTGTGCAGCTTTGCCTCGTTGCCAGTTCCTTCGCCTCGGGTGGAAAGGGTCCGGTGAGAGTGTTTATCCTAGCTGGCCAATCAAACATGGAAGGGCACGGAGCGGTGCGCGCGGTCGACAAGAGGGGTGATGAGCTCCCCGGCACACTCACTTGGCTGCTAGGCAACCCGGCCAAGGCCCCTATGGTGAAATCTTGGCGTGACGACAATAACCAAAAGCCCCCTGACACGATCGTGATCGGGGCGACCAACTCGAATTTTGGGGATCCTGCGCCTGGAGTACCAAAACACCTACAGATCGACTACATGCTGGACGGCCGCCAGCAAAGCAAGACCGTGCCCGAAGACGGAAACTTGAACATAGTCACGAAGTCAGGGACGGTCCTCATCGTTCGCGCATTCTACGGCGATTTGACTGGCGGAGTTAAGCGAGATGTCACGGATGTCGTCCGAAAGCTTGTTATAGAAAATCGAAATCAGCCTCGCTGGAAAGCTCGAAGCGACGTGTGGATTTCGTTCAACGGCCGAAAGGGCCGCCTCGCCCCGGGGTTCGGGGCCAGATCGGATCTTTTTGGTCCGGAACTTGGCTTCGGGCAAGTTATTGGAGACGCGTCCAATGACCCTGTGCTGATCATCAAGACCGCCTGGGGCGGCAAGAACCTCTGCACGGACTTCCGTCCCCCGAGTTCAGGTGGCAACGTCGGGCCATATTATCAGCAATTAATAGACACCGTTCGCCGAGATTTGGGGAGGCTTTCGGTTGATTTTCCCGACCTAGCGAATCGACCCGTCGTACTTAGTGGGCTTGTCTGGTGGCAAGGCTGGAACGATGCTTACCCGAAAGGAGCCGTTCCCGAATACGAACAGAATCTCGTCAACTTGATCTGCGACCTGCGTCGAGACCTCCTCACACCCGACCTTCCAGTGGTGGTCGAGGAGCTAACCGGAGCATGGATCCAAGCCGATAACCCGTGGGCCGAGATTCGGGCGGCTCAGGCCGGGGCTACCGATCTCGTGAAGCATCCAGAACTCAAAAGGAACGTCGTCTTCGTTCCCACTCGCGAATTCGTCCGTTCGGAGCAAGATTCGCCCGGCGGCTGGCCAGCGCATGAATTTGACAATGCTGAGACCTATTATCGAGTTGGGCAGGCGGGTGCCGAAGCGATGAAAGGCTTGTTGACCAAGCGAGTCACTTCCTCTAAACCCAGAAACTCCATCAAGGACTACGGACTCAAGGACTACGTCCGCGTCTCAAAGCAATTGCCGCACATGGAGTCCGAGCCGTGGAAGCTCGTGTGCGAGATGCCCTACAACTGTCACTTCCAGCCCTGGATTGAAGCCGTTGCCCCTGGCGCACAAATTTTGAAATTCAATTCAAGCAACCCCTTGGTGCTCTATTTAACACCTACGGAGACGTGTACGACTACTGGCGGACTTCGGAATTACGAGGCTCATGAGTGGGTCAGCGGGGAGGGCGCAATCTACACAATTCCGGCCGGCGTGCGTGTTAATGCCGTCAAATACCGTGAAACCGGATACGACACTGCCCTCACGGGATCTTTCGAGTGCAACGATGAGGATTTCAACATTCTCTGGAAGCGGGCGGCGAGGACGGCTTACCTGTGCATGAGAGACCACTTCTACGACTGCCCAGACCGCGAGCGCGTAGGCTTCTGGGGTGACGGGACACCTGAGCTGGATCAGTGCTTCTACCTATTTGACAAAAAATCTCACCAGCTCTGCCAGGACCTAGTGCTGAGAAAGCTAGAGCCGAAATTCTATCCGGGCCAACACCTTGAGTTCCTTGGTAAGTACGGACTCTGGTGCTACTACCTTCACACCGGCGATTTAGATTCGATCAATGCCGTTTACGACCAGACAAAGACGTTCCTTTTGCAAACGTACAAGTTCGGTAATCCGAAGACTTGGTTCGACTGGGGCAACGATAGCAAAGACACGAGCGTCATCGAGACTTGCTTCGAATATATAGACCTTGGCACGCTTCGGAAGATGGCGATCGCAACTGGGCACCAGAGCGACTTGGCGCTTATCGATAGTCGGCGGCGGGCGATCGAAGGCACCTTCGATTCCAGATTTTGGAAGGGCGGCTACTATCAGTCCTCCGACGTCACGGGTCCCGACGACAGGGCAAACGCGATGGCGGTCAACGCAGGTTTGGCTGATCGCTCCAAGTGGGATGCGATCTACATAAACGTCCTGAGCAAGGCCACCAACTCCAGTTGCTTCTTTGACCGTTGGGTTTTTGAGGCCCTTTGTTTGATGGACAAGCAGGATAAGGCTCTGCTTAGGCTCAGCACCCGCTACAGGACGATGATCGAGAGCAGCTTCAGCACGCTTTGGGAACATTACGATCGTTGGTGGGCGTCTTGGCTCAATGCCTTTGATGAAGCATCTTCGTTAAACCACGGCTGGAATCCACCCGTCATCGTGCTATCTCAAGACATCGCCGGGATTAGGCCGATCGAACCAGGTTGGAGCACCTTTGAGGTTATGCCTAAGGAGGCTTTCCTGACCCACATCAAAGTTGAAGTGCCTTCTATTAAAGGCCCCGTGAAGATGGAGCTTGGCAAAGCGGACAGAGAGTACGCGATCAGTCTGATGTCGCCCGCAAACACGACGGCGGTTGTCGGCGTCCCAAGAGCTTCTTTCGCCAAACTCGACTCAATTTCTGTGAATGGTAAGACGATCTGGAATGGAACTTACCGAAGCGGAGTCGATGGCGTCTCGTGGGCCGGAGATGGGGCAGGCTACGTCAAGTTTAAGGTGCAGCCGGGGACTTGGCGCTTCTGCGGGCATGGGACTTTGCTCATGAATACTCCCAAGCCACCGGGTCGGGCGTTGAAACCGCCCGTTGCGCTAGATAGCCGCAGCTGGACAGCTAGTGCCTCCGTCCCTAACGGCTCCTTTCTATTCAGTGGAGCGAAGATTCCCATTGACGCAGCTGCGGAGAACGCAATCGACGGCGATCATTGGACAGGCTGGCGCGACATGACGCGCACCCAGTACCCGGGCCAATTTTTCCAAGTTGACATGAAGCAGCGTCGCGAATTCGACAAAATCGTGCTCGACAATTCTTGGGCGCTGTTCGATTCGCCCAAGCAGTTCGAAGTCACAGTATCTGATGATGGGAAGATATGGAGCTCACCGATCGCGAGTGGCCGAGGACAATGGGGGATCACTACGATCACCTTTCCTCCACGATCGGCACGTTGGATTCGGATCACCCAGACTGGCTCGGACCCAAGCTACCACTGGTCTATCTTCGAACTGAGCGTTTTCCGAAGTACCCAGAAATAGGCATTCCTTGATGACAACGGTCGGCAAAAACTCGAGATTCGTCGTCTGGCTCGTGAACCGCACCTCCATGTTGGGGTCCAAATTTATGACTTCTTTACTTTGAACACGGAAGCCAGTGAGTGAGCCCCGTCTCACGCATTCTGGGCATGCTCTTTGGCTCTGAATGCCCTTACCTTCTGGACGTTACCGCAGGTCTTCATGCCTTGCCACCGGCGCTGCCCACCCTTGGTTGTGTCGAGATATCAAAGCACACAGTCGGAGTTCGCGCACCGACGAAGAGTTCGCCTGGACCCGGGAAACCTTTAGGTGGACCTCCTGAGCTGGGAAGGCGGAAATCGTTTGAACCTGAACTGCTTCTCATTTGAACTCCTGTGAGCTCATGTTGCGCATGACCCACTGAGAGTAACTGTGCGGCGGCAATTAACCTTACAATTAGGAGTTGGGCTTTCATACTTTTCTCGCGCTCATAGCTCCCTTGCGCGTTTGATCGGCTGGTGAAGTGTTCGGATCAGCACCACACCACGCTGGTGCGTAATTCTGGACGGGCTCGTCGCAAACTTCTGCCGACGCTGTATCGTGAGCGGTTTCGTAAGTTCGACAAAGTATACAGGCGGTAAGTCGTGTAGCTCAAAGCGGCTGGAGCCAGTCCATTTACAGCCAAGTTATTCGCTTGTCGTGATATTCTGTCTTGCGACACTCAGAAATCGTTCGGGTCCGTTCTGCCGGTAAATGTCAGGCTGTACAAGACCGCTACCGGAAGTCCGCGACCGATCTCGAAAATGCGTGTTACAGAGCGCGTAGAAATGAGCACCTAAATGTCTTACCGATACTCCGAACAAAATCGTGACGAATACTTTCGCGACGGATTCACTATTCTGCGGGGGTTGATCCCGGCTGCTTTGCTCACCGATTTGAGGCAGGAGACTGATAAGGCACGGCTCATCGCGAGGGAAAAAGGGGGTCCGCAGACTCAGCGATTGCAACCGGTCTATGCCCACTCCGAGCTGAATCACGAACGGTTTCGAGACTTTTTGAGCCTGTCGGAGTTCGTGCGAACGGTTCACGGGATTCTCGGCCTAGACCACCCGCAAACCGATATCATGGGCGTGCTTCTGGAGCCGGCCGGAAAGCCGTGGGCGACCAATTGGCACCGCGACTGGGTACATCACAACTCCAAGATTGATCCGGTCGACTTTTCTGAACAGATGCGGAATCCGCTCATGTTCAACCAGTTCAACGCGGCCCTCTGGGACGACCATTCACTGTGGGTGGTACCTGGGAGCCACGATCGAGACGATACGCCCGAGGAGCGCGCGGCATTCGGGAACGTCCCGGTGCCTCCGCCTTCGTTCGCGGATGGCCAATCGAACGAGGAGCGAGAGCTGGTGTGCGGCGAATATTTGCGTAAAATGCCGGGCGCGCAGCAAGTGTCCCTTTTGGCGGGAGATTGCGCGTTTTACCGAAGCTGTCAATGGCACATTGGCACCTACGTTCCGTATACGAAGCGAGCAACCTTGCACGACGGTTTTTATGGACCCGACGACCGAGTCTGGCAAGCGAAGCTGAAAGCGACCTGATCGCTACTGGGCGGTGGGCGCACGACTCAAAAAGGCTTTACCGGCGTTCCGGCGATCGTCCTGTTGGCATAGTGCGCCCGCTGATAACTGACGGCGGCGGCGTGCTGACCGTATGCTGCTCAGCCGGGGACGGCACCAGTAGTGTGCACCCTTGCGATATGTAAGTCGACTTTATCAAACAGGTTTAGGCCGTGGCGCCTCCGGTCCCAATCGTCATTTGACGGGCTAAAGCCCAGACGGTCTGTTCGCCGTACTTCTCGCTCAGAAACTTGACGTTTTCACCGATGCAGCCCATATCGGTTGAGCCGCCATGCTTGCACAGGCAGCGAACTTTGTGCTCATCTCCGTTCGGTTCTATAAGCAATACATCAGCTTGCTTTCCGTCAGGCGACAAGTCAGGCCGCATCAGTTCCGCACGAAGTCCGCTCATACGACCATTCCACAGTCTTGGCCAATATTCGAAAGAGGTACAGCATTTCCTCAACACCGGCTCAAGGCGACTCGGTCACGGTATCAGATCATTCAATCGGGCCGATTGGATCGATCGCAAGCTCCGCGATTTTGCCATTCCGCCAAAAAAACACATAGTCGCACACATATGGGCTACCTGGAACGCGGCCAGAAACGATGGCGCGGACTACCGGGTGTTCGTCACGTTTTCGGAGATTTTGGGGCAAGCTAGTGAGGTCCTAGGCTGAACTGTTCTGGTCATCCTTCTCGGGTCGCCTCAAATACTTTCAGCTCCAGATTCTCGCACCTGTCCCAGACGACGGCATCGAACGTGAAACGAGCGAGGACTTTTTTGCTACCCGCTTTTGACTTTGCCTCGACGTAGGCGGCGATGGGTTCGGGAAGCTCGAGGCTAGGCTCATCGCGATTGCACTGACACAGCTAACTACATGGGTGCAGACGCCGTGCTGGAGCGGATCGGACTGACACTGTCCCAAGTCGCGGCTTGCCATGCCACGTTGCGGGCCGAAAAATGACCTTGCAAGCTTGGAATTTATTGAAGAATCAATCCTGGCATTCAACCGGCCTGAGCTTCGACTACTTGAGGAAGAAATCGTGCTCATCTACAGTATCGCCAGCATCTCGCTGCTATTCGGGGAGAGTTCCAGAGTGTAAATATCTGTTAGGCCATACGGCAATCAATGCCATCTCTCGCGGCGTGGGAGTTCCTGACATTCAGCAGTTCGATCGCTTGATCCATCGGGAGAATCGCTCAGGGCTAGCGTCCGGAGGTATGCAAATACACGGGCGCGGAGCCGATTTCAATTGCCGCATGCCCACTTAGGCACGGAATCGAACTCGTGACTCCCATCATGCTCACGCCTTGCACTAAAGCGCCTGACGCCGGAACACTGACCGTGCGGCTACTTCCCGTTGTCCAAATCACCAAGGTCTTCTCGGTGCCTCTCAAGAACGAGTAGGCCCAAACATCCGGACCAAAACTGCGGATTCGCTCCGTCGGCGCGGCCCCCTCGAGCTGCCGAACGCACGTAGCAACGGCATTTACCATCGGCTTTGGACTAATACGTTTTGTAGCCCAGGGCCGACCAGGGCCCTCCATTTCAAGATTGAAGCTGAACCCGAATGCTGCAGCATCGTAATCGGTGCCGTAGAACGGAAGGAATACCTTGACGCCTTCTCCCTTGAGAATGATGCAGGACCTTGTCATCAGCTCAGCCTGCTCGCGGTAGTTCATTTTGGAACCTAAGACCCCCGGCACTCCGCGCTCTGTAACGTAAATTGGCAAGGATCGGTTACCGTTGTATTTCGAAACAAGCGCACGTAGACCGGCCAATTTGAGGTCCGTTTGATTTTCCTCCGATGAGAACACGCCGTCGTCATAGGCATGTGTCTCGATGGCATCAAGATACTTAAGCGCCCCTGCTTTGAAAATCCGTTCATACCAGGCAAGGTCGAGCGTAGAGGGATTTGGGCCAGCGACTAGGGCATCGGGATCCTCGGCTTTGACCACTTCTCGCACTCGGCGATACAATTCGACCACGTCCTCTGCTTTGTATTCCGGCGGCTGGCTGACGAACGGCTGCATGTTCAGGTTCACCTCCCAAGCGCCGCCGTAGACTCTAGGCGACATATGGGGAAAGAGATACCGGTTGACACGCACCTGATCTCGAACGAGCGAGAGCGCATCGTCCCAACTTTTGAACGCAGGCGCCGAAGTCGCGGAACCCATCGCCCAATCTGGAAGACTGACGCGCAAGTTGAAATCGAAGGGCTGGAAGTTGAATGCGTAGGCAGGATTCGCGGGCTGCGACAGTAATTGCGTAACCCATGGCGCGTCTCCCTTGGATCGATCGGGTTGGACTGGTTCACGATATTTCCAGTCCGAGTATTCCAAGCGCCAACTCACGCCGAGGTGCTCCGCAACTTCTAGATAGTCGCCATGCAAACCAAAGAACGCAGTTTGGCCCACCGCTTTACGGCGCTGAATCGTTTCTTCGTGAGTGCAAGGCAAGATCGCAAAAGTGCCCAGACCCGGTGGCAAACTGCCTTCGGCGAGGATGCATGACTGCTCGGAGATTCGTTTGCCCAATCGGTCAGCGTAGTAAGCCGTTACCTCGTAGTAGCCGTCGATCATCTTTCCAAGCGTGAGACTCAGCGGATTCGATCCTCCGGGCCCAAGCGGGACGATGCCCGTGCGGACGACGGTGCCGCTGTAATTTCGGATATCGTAGGCGAGGCCTATGGCATTCGGCGAGGGCGTGCCACCTAACGAAAACTGAATCGAAACCGGTTCATCACGGTAGAAGAGGTTATTGCTGTCGTGCGACGTCGAGAACTTCGTCCAGGAGCTGAATCGCTGTCGGTCGTACGTGGCTATTTGCTGTAAAAGGAAGGTCTTGGGGACGACGCTTGCGCCGCCGAGCTCGAAGCCAATACGCCGGATGCTGTCGGCCAGCGTCGAAGTGAGCGATTGGCCACTCTTCGATTTGAAACGTTCGTACGGTACGTGGAAGTCCACCATTCGTCCGGGCGGAAACGGTTGGTCCGCAATGACGTTTGCGTAAAGCGTCCCATCGGCGAGCGTAAGGTTCAAATTGACCCACCATTGGACCGAGGTCAACGAGCCGAGCGTGATGTGCAAGCCCTCGCTCTTCGGCGAGAATCGTCCAATCGGTACATCGTTGAGATCGGAGGCGAACCAGTTTTGGGCCGCATCCTTTATCTCAGCGTCCCGGACCGAAAGGTCGACCCTCATCAGGTTAGTAGCGACGCCGGGAATGCTGTAGCCGGACTTCACTTGCCAACTGACGTTTTGGCCCGACCGACTTTGCCAGCGCGTTGCCGCATCGGGCCCGAAATTGGCAACGACGCCGACGTCGCGACGGGGGCCAAATGCGGATTCTCCAGTCTGCGAATGGGCCAGAGCTGAGACAAAAAGGGCGAGCGAGACCCAAACAATCGAAGGGAGCCTTGTCAACGTGAAGGTGGTGAATCGAGCCACGTAGGGTTGAATCTACCTGAGGGTAACTGTGTTGGTCCGCAGACGTCATCTAAGTTCAGACCTCGGTCAAATTGGACACCGTTTAGGGGATCGCCAGGCTCGTTCCCGAGAGACTCAGCATCGCTGAGCGGAAGTCGGTTGCACGACTCCGGCGCCTCCGACGGACAAGTGCCGCTGGTTAGCCCCAGAAGTAATGCCACGGATCTTCGTGAACTTCGTCACAGAGCGCGGCAAGCGAGATTGACTCGGGCAGGCGCTCATACCAATGCCAGTTCAGGTTGCGATCACGGCGATGTAGCTTCCAAACCTGACGGCTCTGCACGTAGGTGAACTTTGCGACTCCGCTGTCGTGCCAAACTTCGGGATTCGACCACCATGGCCGGGATTCGTAAAGAATGAAGGCGTTCCCTTCCTGCCGAACGATGTAGACGAGCTTGTCCCTGACCGACTCCGGAACCCTCTGAGCAAACGTGGCGAGGAGCGCTTCTCCAGTTGCGATTTGTTCAGCGGTCAGCGCCATTGCAGTTCCTATGCCGTTCGAGCCCGGAATGGGTTACGCGAAAGAAGTGCGGGGCGGCCTAGTAAGGCGCGATGCTCCTCTATTCTCATCGAAATTATACATACGAGAACCTAAGAATCCCAACGCAAAAACGTCCAGTAGCGTCAAGGAAATTCGGGCGGAGCAACGCTCTGAGCTTGAATCCGCAAGGTTTGCCAAACTATGCCTATGAACTCGCGGAGTGAGAAGGGCGATGTGCAGCCCGAGGCTCGAACAACTCAAATAACCCTTGAACTGCCGTCCGAAAATTACATTGAAAGCTTCTTCTCTGCGATGTCCGAATTCGCGAGCGAGGGCAACCCGCAAATCTCCGCAAACGTGACGAGAGCGCAGTTTTCCGCGTACGTGCAGCAGCTTCACGATCAGTCGATCGGAATAAACCTCAAGGAAGGACACATCCCATCGAAGGAGTTTTGGATCATTGATGCGGATGGATTCGCGGGCAGAATCATTCTCGGTCTTACCTTCTTTCCTACGGCCGAAAGAGTTGGACATCACGTCGGCTACGCCGTGCGCCCCAGCAAACGACGGCGAGGGTACGCGACTCACGCGCTTCGATGTCTGCTCGATGAAGCGAAGAAGCTAAACATCCTTAAGTTAATGCCAGAGTGCGGCTCGGCGAACATCGCATCGCGCAAGGTTATTGAACGCAATGGGGGCGTGCTATTGAACTCCGCTCCGAATGATCAAGCTCACCAAGGTGCGCTTCGATATATGATTGATATGGACGCGGCTCGTAAGGCTCAAATTTGAGTCACGAGAGCACTAAGGCAGCCTGATGCGACGCGACTGGCCCCACCGATGAGTCTTATGGATTATGGACGTCATGCGGGCTCACTGCAGGGCGCAGGTGTCGAGCAATTGAACGAGCTCGTTTCGGTCGTGACTTATCCAGAAGAGCTCATTTACTTTCTTTCTTAACTTAATATCGAATAGGTGCTAAAGTGGTCGAATGAGGCAGTCGCACCTCCAAATCGCCACTTACGTGGGCTCGGTCCTCGGAATCTGTTCTTTCTTAGCTGTCTTGCAAGGTTGTGGCGGAGCTTCGTCGGCAAATGTCCTCACCGGGACCATTCTTGGTAAGACCTTCACGATTCCCGCCGGGACGACCCGCACGGTTAGCGGAGTACTACGCATCGACGTCACGGATACGATCGACATCGAAGGTGACTTGATTTTGCTGGGTAACGCCGATATCGGACTGCGTGCACCCAATGTGACTTTCCGAGGATCGATCAAAAGGGGTGCCGTCGAAGCCTTAGCGACTCGAGGCGGCGGGTTTTGCGAACAAACCGAGCCCTTCAGAATTGTCACCAGCAACCTGATAACAGGCCGTTCCGACAAACCGCCGATTTCGATCCCCTCGACGTCCTCGGTGCTCATCTGCACAGAAGGAAGTCAAAACCTCAAAATCACCGGCGGATTCACCGGAGAGGCCGGCCGAACAGGAGAAAAGGAACACATCGACGGTTGCAACGGTGCATCGATCGAAATCGGCACTCCCAACGCGATCAGTTCTGCGAACGGCTTCTTTTCGACCACGACCGCGCAGCAACCCAAGAGCATCATCATCGATGGTGAGATCGACGCAGGAAGGGGTGGGTATGGATGGGATGACGAAACTGGCACTGTGTCAAACGGAACCCTTGTGGCGAAGGCTGGAAACGGGGGTCGTGGTGGCGACATGACAATAATTACCAGCGGAGCGATCAGCGGAACACCCTCCTTTTCGGACTTATATGCGGGAAGCGGCGGCACAGGTGGTCAGACTGGAAACAGTGTCCATATGCTGATGTCGGCGAATGGTACTAGCCACCACAAAGACGGCCAGGCAGTTATTGCAACATCCGGATCAGGTGGAGATGGCGGAGATATGAAGATTGTGGCTGCAATGGAGAACCTTCAGGCATTCGGCGGCCAAGAAGGACAGGCGGGCGACGCCGGTATTCACTGTGGGAGAGGATATGACGGGGGAGCCGGTGGCCCAATCCTCATGCAAGTCGGCATTGTGGGAAAGCTGGGATTGAGAGGCAAGGTGCGCCCTCCTCGGCTTCCGAGTGTAGTTATTTCCGGTGGTGAAGGTGGCGACTCTCTCGGTATCCCAACGGTAGGGGGGCACGGCGGAGATATTCACGTTCGCGGTGTAAATGGTGCAAAGGCGGCTGGCACGCTCACCATTGCTGATCGCACCGGAGGGAATGGCGCCGGGTCGTGCTCACAAACCCCGGCGCCAGCTGGCACTGCGGGCGGAAATGGAGGAAACGTCTTCGTGGTCGGCATGCCATACACTGCGACGGGCGCGTGTAACGGCGGAAATGGGAAGGATGGCAACGGGCCAGGCACTTTCGGAATCGGTGGTTCGGACGATGCAGGTAAAAAAATCGGCAAAGACGGCGTTGCTGGCTCGCCCTGCGGTTCGCCGACAACATTTACAGAAGAGAAGTACTATCCGGTCGACCTCAAAACCCGCACGTACTCCGACCCGTTTGTTGGAGCTTTCAACGTGATCGCAAATCCCTCCCTGGTAACCATCCCCGGCACCACGATAAAGGCATTTCCATTCGATAACTACATTGGCATCCAATTATCTGCGACTAACTATGCGCTGGCCAATCCGGTTGTGGGTGTACAGACATTCGGAACTATCTACTACGATAACACTGGAAAGCCAAACGCCACGGTGCTGTTTGACCCACCCAAAACGATCCCCGAGGGACTTCAAATTGGGAAGCCGGTTACCGTAGACACGACAAAGACGCAACAGGCGCCCGGGGGGCCTCCGAATTCATCCAAATTCAAGCTGGTGACGACGCTTGTGGGCTTTGAGACCGTAACTGCCGGCGGCACAACGTATCTCAACTGCGCTAGGATCCATTTGGATTACGTGCAAGACGGGACGATTGGCTACTTCGAGGATTTGTGGTTCGCGCCTAGCGGAATCGGCCTCGTGCAGTACAACAATAAGAACTCAGATATGGAAAGCCTGATCAGCATAAAGTAGCGGCGGGAACCGGCTCTAGGTCATAGCTTGACCTGTGGGTGGTTTATCGCTTGCGGACGCTGGCGTCGATTGAGGGGTTTAATCGACGCCAGCGGAGTTTCGGCGTTGATTAGCCAGCATTGACGTCTTATCTGGTCGATGCGCGCATTAAGCACGCCGCGTCACCGAAGCTACGGCAACGCGCAAAGACCGAGTGTGTTGACCGAATATGTGGGAAAGCTCGGTTAAAAGCGAACGTTCGGCTCGTGTCTGCCTCGCACTACGACCTCGGCTACATCGACCTCGACGAGAAATGCCTCCAGCCCCTGGGAAACCCATTCGGAGCACACAAGGTGTAACCTATGTGTCCGGAACATTTTGTTACCCATCTGTCCGGAATGGACACTCATGCGTACGGATCATCCTGTAGAAGCAAATTTAAGAGGAGGATTACTTGACATATCGGTCCGGCGCGCCGTCAGCTGGTTTCTGATCTTGGGCGGATATATCGCCGGTGCGATTACCCTGGTCACGAGCTTATTAAAGCTGTCGAAACCCCTCCAAGAGTTTCTCCCCGAAGGGTTTAAGTGGCTTTGGTTCCCGCTTAGTTGCGCCCCGCTGGTCGCAGCTATCATGCTTCACGGGGTTCCGACGACAATCGCTAAAATCCGCAAGCGCCGGACAATTCGGACGGACACCGAGAATCTGAAATTGTTCCGGCTAACCCCACGGGGTCCGGAAGACCAGCCGAGCTTCACGCGAAAAGATGGCGTTCACAATGACGCTCTTCATCTGATCGAGTCGACTGATTCTCGAGCAATTTTCGTTACGGGACGCTCGGGCAGCGGTAAGTCATCGCTGTTTCGCGCATGGGTTGTTCCTAAGTTGTCCTCAGATACGCTGAAGACCGTTATCTTTGCTCGTTCCTTTGAAGATCCGGTTCTATCGATATCCAGGGAAATCGCAAAGCAGCCGAGCGCAGCTGAGCTGACCGACACATCGTCAGTGGAGGGCACCGCGACGTGGCTCGGCAGTCAAAAAAGTTGCATTTTGATCGTCGATCAATTCGAGGAACACTTGCTCGCACTCGATAAGGATCCCCTGCTTGCAGAGAGATTCAAGCAGTTCCTTCAGCTTATCTCGACCCGCCCCTCGATCGTGCTCGTGTTGTCGTTGCGCTCGGAGTACACGGGCATGCTCCACGTAGCCTATCAATCGCAAAAGCTACTTCCGCCATTGAGGCAAGAAGAGACCTGGATTTCCGTAGGGTCCTTCACGGAAACTGAAGCGAGAGATTTCCTCAAGTCTGGCGGGATCGAATTGGCGAAGGATTTGGAAGACATCATTCTGCGGCAGCTGAGTGAGGTCGAGGATGCCAGCGGTTTATTCAGGCCGATTACGCTGAACATGGCGGGAATGATCCTGAAGAAAACCAGTTCAACCGCTACCGTTAACGCGTGGGGCAAGGGCCTCATTTATGAGTATCTAGTGAGCTCTATTGGATCCACTGAGTCGGCCGCGGCGGCGGTTCTGAAGTGCCTCATTAATAATGAAGCTCGCCGGCTCCCACGCTCCATTTCTGACATTCGCACCAAGTCGAACCTCCCGGAAGCCGAGATCGTCGGTCGGCTGAACGATTTGAGTCTACAAGGCCTGGTCCGGTCCGTCGACGAGCAGAATCAATGGTGGGAGATATCGCACGACTTCGTCGCCCTTCAATTAGTGCGAATTTTTGCTTCTGGTCTCGCTAGAGGCGTCAAAAGATTTTTCGCGCCGGCAATGCTTGTGGCGCTCGCCCTTTGGGCTGGGTTCGCGTTCGCGGTTTTCCGAGCGGACGCGCGACACCCGAGGGACATGTCAAGCGAGATCACCTTTGAGTATTGCTTGTCCTCGCACGGAGTCGAAAAGTCAGTTGGAAAACCAATCGGGAGTTTCGGTGACTTGACCGTCAACGCCGCAGTGAGCGGTAAAGCATTCACCCTCTCGAGCTCAGTGACTAACCCGAAGCTCCTTATTCATCGCCAAGCTGAGGCACCTGGCGCAATCGCGACGGAAGCGTATTCTTGCGAAAGTTTCAGAAGCGATCAACTTCTGGAATGGCATGGTGAGCGTTTGGTCATTACATCGGCGAAACTCGTATTCCCTGGGGTGGAATTGGATGCGTGGTGGGGCGACGTGAAAAGCTATTGGGATCCTGGTCTTGGCTCACCTCGAGAACGGGATCTTCTCGATGATCTTGTAAAGTTTCTTGCCACTACGCATCTGCGGCCACTGGAAGCGGGCGTCGCCCAACGCACTGTCCTCCCCGTGTTGGTGACGGCGAAGTTTTTCCTAAAGGGCTCCAGCACTGTAACGCTCTCCGGCTACCTGGTTCAGGAGAAAGTTGGAGAGGACGATTCACCGCGTTTGTATGCGGAACTTGCCGAAGTCAAGAACGGGTTCACCGCCACGGCACTGCCCGTTATTACGGTGCAATCGCACTGAGGAGAATTAAGAACAATGCCACTCATTCCCATGTTCTCGATCTTGATCACAGTGGTCAGCGGATCGCCGAGCTCGCCAACTGCGCCTTGTTCTCGTTATAGGGCGGGAGAGATTTTCGCCGCGAAGTTTCCGGAACTTAAGGAAGACGTGCCCAGCGAGTACCGATCTCCCTTCGCTGATATTGCCGACCGAGAGCGAAGCAGCATTGACCCGCTCGTGTTCCACGAGGTGATGTCCGGTCGCCGACCCAAGTACTTCGATGGGAAGGAGCCATTCTCGAGATATCAACTAGTCAGTGTGGTTGTCCGGGTAAAGGAATTCGTTCAGAAAAAAGGAGCTTCGTCGCTGGTCGCTAGATTCGACACGTCTGACACTCATTGGGCCTACAAGGCATTGCAGACCCTGAAGAAGGATGGCATCTTAGTCGGCTATCCGGATGGTTCGTTTCGAGGCGAGCGACAGGCCAGCGAGTACGAGGTGACAGCCGTGGCGCAACGCCTTCGCGCCTTTCTGGCGAAGAAGGCGAAGGATCCCGCCACTTCATAAACTTTCGTCGGTTCTGAGAAGTCAAGGACCGAATCTAATGAAGGCCGGCTGGAGTGACCCCTACATAGGAAGCAGTTGAGTTGATCAACAGCCTCATAGTTCTGGGAGTCGTCGTGGCTAGAGGCTGAACCTGATTCCTGTCACACCGGTAGTATGTCTCTCCAATATGGAGAGACCAAACAGCCGATTCGCACCTAATTCGATCGTGGGCGGTACAGTCCCGCAAAGGCGGGATGTCGCCTCGCTCCAGACTTGAAATCTGTGACCCGTCACAGATTCAGCCGGAACACGGACCATGAGTTTGGGGCCCAACAGGCCCCAAACTCATGGTGGGCGGTACAGGATTTGAACCTGTGACCCCTACAGTGTCATTGTAATGCTCTACCACTGAGCTAACCGCCCCTGAACCAAGATTATGGCCCGAAAGCGCCTTTGAGGTCAAGGAGCAGTAAAATCACATACTAGTAGACATTTGTCTCATAAACCGGTTATCATGCTTCAAACCGGCAACGAGCTGGAAGGAAACGTAATGTCAACCGTCAAAGAAGATCTCATCCAAATGGTGCACTTCAGCACCCATTTTCTCATCGCGAATGCACAAGCGATCCCCGCCGACGTCCGCGATGCGAAGCACGGGAAAGAAGGCAACTCCGTCACCTGGATCATCAACCACTGCGCGCACTTCCCTAAGTGGATCAAGGCATGCGTCGAAGGCATGGAATGCGACATGACGTTCGGCGGCGGAGCGCCCGAGCTCTCATTCGATAACGCCATCGCCGCCCTCAACACCGCGACCGAAGATTTCTGCGCGTACATTCAGACGGTGCCGGATGAGAAGATGACGCAGGTGATCCAGTTCCCCTGGGCGCCGTCCACGGTCAAGCAAACCCTAGGCTTCCAAGAGTGGAACAACACGTACCACAACGGGCAGCTCAACTACATTCAGCTGCTGCTGGGCGACACCGAAATGCATATGTAAAAATAGTGACGATGCTTAGCCTCATGATCGCGTCGGCGGTGACCCTTAAAGTCAGCGGGTGGCTTGCCAATTGGAACCCGGACAGCGCGAAGAGTTTCGTCGCGCATGCCGATCGAATCGATGAGGCCATGCTCTGTTATATGGAAGTGAAGGCGGACGGCACGGTCGTTCGCCGAAACTTTCCTGCCGCCGAAGTCGCGGCCATCATGCGCTCGGCAAAGCTCAAAAAGGTGAAGCTGTTCGCGATGGCGAGCAACGCGACAGTCGACTTCGATCCCGAGCGGATGACTCGAGTCTTTGCCTCGGCCGAGTTGCAAAAGAAGCACATAGCGCAACTCGTCCGAATTGCCGTATCGGACCATTTCGACGGTATCGATCTCGACTATGAAAGCATGAAGGCGGTAGACCGTGATCGATTCACCGCCTTTGTCAGGCAGTGTGCCGCCGCCTGCCACGGCGCCGGCCTCAAGTTGAGCATTGCGGTGCACCCGAAGACCTCCGAACCGGGCAACTGGGACGGCCCACAGTCACAAGACTGGAAGGCGATCGGCCAGGCGGTCGATGTGTTCCGCATCATGTGCTACGACAACCATTGGTCAACAGGTGATCCGGGTCCGATTGCTCCGGACACGTGGGTTAAGCAGGTGCTTGAGTTCGCGAAGACCGTCGTGCCAAAAGAAAAGATCGAAACGGGCATCGCAGGTTACGGCTACGACTGGGCGAAGAAGCCAGCAGACAGCCTCACCTTTCCTGACTTCAAGGCGCGCTTCCCAAAATTCGCAACAAATGACGACTCGAGCGGTGAGATTCGCGCAGAGAAAGGGTGGTTCGGGGGCGCCGACTCGGCGGCACGGAAGCTAGCGATCACGAAGGAACTCGGTCTAAGAGGGACGGCACTTTGGTACATCGGGTCCGAGCAACCCGAATTCTGGGATTTGATCAAGCCGCGTAGCTAGACTGCTCAAAAGCTGAGCCGTTTAGGAGTTGGCTTTGTCAACGTCGCCGTCGCGGCGAGTCGAGCGTGGGTACACGACGGTGACCCAGATGGCAAACAGCACGCCAAGTGCGAGGCCGGCACCCGCACCGATAAACCCGGTCTGGATGTCATGAAGTTGGAGGTCGACATCGTGCTGAGACCGGAAGATTGTCGTCAGATAGAAACCAGCGAGCGTGCCGAGCAATGGGCCGAGAACCCAAGCGCCGCCGATGGCAATCATGTTGTCTTCGAAGTGCGACGCGTGCTTGAATATCTTCCCGAGCATGTCACTCATTTTGGCACGAACCAGCGCCGCGCGACCAGATATGGCATAATATCTCTCTGCGGAGGCACCCAAGAATTTGATTTACATTAGCGTACAAACCAACGAATCGATTGACAGCGCACTCAAGCGCTTCAACCAGAAGCTACAGCAGAGCGGCGTTCTGCGCGAGCTCAAAGAGCACTCCCACTACGAGAAGCCTAGCGAAAAGCGACGCCGAATGCAGCGACGACGAATGTCTCGCCAGTAAAGCGCGCCATTTTTCACTCCACAGCGTCTTTCTAACTACTGGATATTTTTCCAATCCTCCAATTGAGACATAAGAGGCGAGATTCGAACCCGGATCCCCGCCAACCCTATGGAACCTCCCAGTAGTTATCGCATCCGCATAATCAACGAAACAGGCGAGCGCCTTCCCTCCAAGGCCATTCGAACCG
This sequence comes from Fimbriimonadales bacterium, assembly GCA_038230855.1. Taxonomy (GTDB): domain Bacteria; phylum Armatimonadota; class Fimbriimonadia; order Fimbriimonadales; family Fimbriimonadaceae; genus Fimbriimonas. The sequence goes on from JBBRML010000056.1 coordinate 23,062, forward strand.
CCGTCGAGGCCGCACTGACACGCTTCGGCCCACCTGCAGGCGAAGTCAATATTCTTGTTTCCACCAGCGAAGTGATCCGCGCGCTAAACCGCGACTTCCGAGAAATCGATGAGGACACCGACGTTCTTACCTTTCCGGGCGACGCGGAGAATGGAAACGGCCTTCCCGACGAGCCAATAGGCGAAATCGCCATCTCACTTCCCTACGCGAAGCAACAAGCCGCGCTTCGGCGTGTCTCCAGCAACCACGAACTTGCCTTCCTCGCCATTCATGGCGCCCTTCACCTTTGCGGATTCGATGACCAGTCCGAACGTGAACGTGCGGAAATGGTGGACACGATGAACCTGGTAGCGACGCAGGTCGGCCTCAAACCCGACTTACACTGGGCATCGATTTTGCATGAGGCGGCGCGATGAGAACTCCGAAGGGTCGCGAATTTATCGACGCCGTAACAGTCGCCCTGAACGGCATCGTCTTCACGGCAAAGACGCAACGGCACATGCGTTTTCACCTTTGCGCGGTGCTCACCGTCCTGCTCTTGGGTCTGTACGTAAACCTCCCGCTGCGCGAGATGCTGGTGCTGCTCTTTTCTATCTCGCTCGTGCTTGTTGCGGAGATGTTCAATAGCGCGATCGAAGCGACGGTTGACCTCATTTCGCCAAACTACCACCCGCTCGCGAAGTACGCAAAAGACATTTCAGCGGGTGCGGTGCTCATAACAACGGTTATGGCCCTGCTCGTCGGTGGCCTCCTCATCCTTGGTGAGAACCGGTGGGAGGCAATTAAGATCAACATGACCACAGAGTCGGTTGGACTGCCGATGGCCTCCAAATTCTTGTTCGGTGGGGTGGTCCTCTTCGTGCTGATCATCATCGGAAAGGGGTTGGGCAAGCGAGGTCGCGTGCTTCAAGGCGGTCGGGTCAGCGGGCACGCTGCGTATGCTTTCTTCTTCGCGACATCGATGATCTTCATCACCGATAACGCAGTCGCAACAGCAATTGCCCTGATGCTTGCGGCAATCGTCGCCCAGAGCCGGTACGAAGCTAAGTTTCACAGTGCATTCGAGCTCGCGGTCGGCACGCTGACCGGCGTCATCGTGTCCCTTGTGCTGTTTGGATTGGTGCCGAAATGACGCGCGACACCCGATTGGCATTCATATCGGGAGCGGCAATGGCGACGACGGTCGCGGTGCTTGGAAAGAATGCTTACGTAATGGCGAACCAGATGGCAGCGAGCAGTTTTGAGTCGCCAGTTGGAGCTGGGGCGGCGGGCTTGGTATTGGCGGCAGCGGTCGTGCTGAATGCCTTCATTTGTGCTTCTGATTCGGCGCTTCGAGGGCTGAAGCCGATACACGCGAAGCTACTGAGAGACGTCGGCGACAGACGGGCACCCACCGTCCAGCGCCTGCTAGACCAGCGAACGCAGCTCACCGTCGTCACGGTAATTGCCACAAAAACCTGCCGATTCCTCATCGTCTTTGCGGGATTCTTGATCGCACTGGATGCGCTGAATTTTGGCCAGCACGCGTGGGGATGGGCGCTGAACGGTAGCACTCTGCTGCTGACCGCGGCGGCGGTTGCCATCCCGATTTCCATCATCAACTACTTGTTCGGTGAGCTACTGCCCCACAGCATCGGCAAGAGTCGGCCCCAGAGGGTGGCGTTGCGGTTGCTGCCACTCATTCGTGCGGTTTCGATCACGTTCACTGCGCCCGCCGCGCTGACGACCTGGATCACGGAGAGGTTCTCCGCGAAGTTCGCGGCAAAAGCCACGGATGCGATCGAAAACGAGGCGGAAGAAGAGATTAAGACTATGGTGGAGACGGCCGAGGAGTCTGGCCATATTGAGGCTGACGAAAAAGAGCTTCTCCACTCGGTCTTTGAGTTCAACGATCTGGTTGCTCGGCAAGTGATGACCCCGCGGGTAGACGTCGATGCCCTGCCCCTAAACGCGACGAGCGCGGAGCTTCTGGAAGTAATTCGTTCCTCAGGACACTCACGGATTCCGATTTATGTGGGCACGGATGATCGAATCGTCGGGATTGTCCATGCGAAAGATCTGCTGATGGCCCTTGCGAGCGGCGGCGAAATCGACCTCCAAGAGCTGATGCGACCGGCGCTCTTCGTACCCGAAAACAAGGAGTTGCACGAATTGCTGAAGGAGCTACGCGTTTCGAGAGCTCAGCTTGCCGTGGTGCAAGACGAGTTTGGCGGGACGGCCGGCATTCTGACGATCGAGGACATCGTGGAAGAACTCGTTGGCGAGATCGTGGATGAATACGACCCAACCGAGCCGGAGCCACAAGAGTCAGCGACGGGCGTGAGCGTGGACGGCAAGACGACAATTTCTGACGTCAACGATTTGGTCGGTTCGAAGTTTGAGAGCGAGGATTTCGACACGGTCGGTGGATACGCTTTTGGGCACTTCGGTCGGCAACCGAAGGCGGGCGAGGCGATGACCGTCGATGGCTTCGTGCTCACCGTCGAAGAAACCGATGGGCGACGCATTCTGAGGTTGCGCATCGAACCCGATCCAGACCGCTCCAGCGCGTCCGACTAGTATTTTGCGGAAACCCTTTCGACCTCGAAAGGAGTACAACAGTCAAATGGCGCGACGTGCTTTTACGTTGATAGAACTGTTGGTCGTGATCGCGATCATTGGCATTCTCGCCGCCATCCTGTTTCCGGTTTTTGCACAAGTGAAAGCTTCGGCCAAGCAGACAGTGTGCCTGAGTAACGTTCGGCAGTTGGGCATTGCGATGCGCCTGTACGAGACGGATTCCGACGACATGTGGATTCCTGACGCCAACATGTCGGGAGTCGCACCTTTTCCGCCGCAGCGCATGTGGATTGGATACGACAACCGAAACAGCGGAATCAACTCTGGTTTCTACGGTCGCGTAGACAGGCCGGCCACCAGCGCGCCGCACGAAGGCATGCTTGACCCCTACCTGAAGAATTACGCGATCCGCGAGTGTCCGAACAAGCCGAGCGAGATGCAGATCGCTTATGCGGTGAACTACTTCCATCCGGGTTGGGTTTCTGCATTTTATGACACGCATCCCGAAGCTAAGGACAACGAGTATGGCCCTGGCTGTCGGGCCACGATGACGAGCGCGGATGGCGCGTTGACGTGCTTCGGGGTCAACGAGAGCGAGGTTCAAGAGTCGGCAAATACGATCATGCTGTGGGAGCACGTTGCGGTCGCACCGGTTTGCAACTTTCTACAGACCGCAGACTGGTACTCCAGCCCACCCCACGACCAGGTGCTAGAGGATCACTATAAGTTCCTTCACCGAGGCGGAGCCAACGTGCTATGGGTGGACAGCCATGCAAAGCGTCTGACGTATTCCCAACTTCGCCGACCCATGTTTTCTGTTCGCAAGGACATTTATCCGAACGAAGCTCCATAGCCGCTTCGTCCCATTGTTTTGCCAGAGTCTGAAAAATGAACCTTTCACTTAATTCTTCGATAACGCCGCATCCCTTTCCCGAGAGACGCCGCGCCTTCACTCTGATTGAACTGCTCGTCGTCATGGCGATCATCGCGATCCTGGCCGCGATTCTATTCCCGGTTTTCTCCCAAGCAAAGGCTTCTGCTAAGCAGACGATGTGTCTCAGTAACGTACGGCAATTGGGGTTCGCACTGCGCCTCTACGAAAACGACACGGACGATATCTGGTGTCCGGATATGTCGCTTGGTGGCGCGGCCCCGTTTCCGTCGCAACGCATGTGGGTTGGATACGACAACCGCAACGCACCGTTGAGTAACGGTATTTTTGGAAGGGTTGATCAGCCCGCCACGTCGACGCCGCATGAGGGCCTGATCGATCCGTACCTTAAGAACTACGCGATTAGAGAGTGTCCGAACAAGCCGAATTCCATGCAAATCGCGTATGCGGTCAACTTCTTCCAGTCAGGATTTGCTTCTGACTTTTACGCGGCACATCCGGAGGCGCAAGATAACGAGTACGGCCCAGGTTGCCGCGCGACGGCGATCTCCGCGGAAGGGGTCATGAGTTGCCTCGGCGTAAATGAGAGCGAGGTTCAGGAAACGTCGAACACGATCGTTCTTTGGGAGCATGTCGCGAGCGCGCCCGTATGCAACTTCTTGCAACGCCCAGATTGGTACAACGGCCCGCCCCATGACCAAGTTCTGGAGGACCATTTTAAGTTTCTACACCGAGGTGGCGCAAACGTCCTTTGGGTGGACGGCCACGCGAAGCGGATGGTTTATTCCCAGTTGCGACGGCCGATGTTTTCGGTTCGCAAAGACATCTATCCTAACGATGGTCAATGAAGTTAACGCTGACCTGGTGCGCCTAGCGCTTGGGGTTTTCGCCGTAGAACATCGGCAAGCCAAGGTACGTTAGTCGAGACCAGGGAAAGTTCTTCGGGTCGTTTTTGCGGCCATGGGGAACGGCGATAAATTCGTGGCTGACCAGTTGCTTGATCGGGAATCGCCGCTTCATCTCGGCGATGATGCCGCAGAGGGCCATTAGCTGAGCCTCTGGATAGGGGTCCTTGCCATCATTTAGGTTTACGAGTTCGATGCCAACACTGTAGTCGTTCGTGCCCTTGTGGCCAGCGGCGTCAACGCTTACTCCGGCGTGCCACGCACGCTCAAACGTAGAAACGTTCTGCACGATGCTGCCATCGCGACCGATCGTGAAGTGGGAACTAACTGGATTTTCGGCTGTGCGCTGAAACGCCCGGGTCGTTGCCTCCAACGTGTTGATCACAGTCGAATGGATGACGACGGTGTCAACGACAGTGTCCTTTGGTCTGTGTCCGAAATTCGGAGACTGAATCCACCAAAGCTGCAGGTACCCCGGGTCTCGCCATGGGGACGGCATGGGCACACGCGGATCAGAAAACTGCATCGACTGCGCCAGAGCGACGGCACTGGTGAGGGCCAGAAACATATCGGAGGTTTACCTGATCGCCGCCGATCTTAAAGTTCGCGCAGACAACCAAATAGGATTGCGCCGAGGCAATAGAACGCGGCTAAAAGTGCAGGGTAGAGCCAGACAGGCATGACTACCGCCACCACGGTCGACAGGCCCGCCGTCCTCGCCATTGCTCCATACGCAGGACGCGTCGTGGCGAGGCGACGCC
>JBBRML010000057.1:0-27560 GCA_038230855.1 Fimbriimonadales bacterium
GGATGGCCTAAAGTACCCTCTCCGTGTCGGCTTGTCATTACCCACATTTCCGAGTTGATCGAACTCCAAGTTTGAGGATCGGACTTTTCTTCTCGCTGATCTGCAACACCGACCGGCGTTGATTGGTCTGGCTGGCACCTTAACCATGGTGCGCCCCGAAAACGGGGCGTACCCTTCGCTGGCATCTTGCAAACCCTCTGGGCTTGCCGAAAAGGCAATTTTCCGGTTTGCTTGAGTGCCCCACCACAGGTGACGCAGGCTAGCCTCAACTCGAATAAGCAGGACTCTGGATCATCTAGCCCAGAGGGCTAGATATATTCCAGCGAAGCATTGGCAAGCGACGAAGTCGCGCAGCCTATGCTGGTACAAGGGCACCAAACAAGACAAAGCCGGAGGTTTTGTAGACACTAAACTCGGCGAGAGTCCGCTTTGGTCTCGAGATGCGTATTTCTTGTGGACCAACTGACAAGCGATGGATTCACCCAACCGCGCCGCTTCGGGCAGAAGTTCGCACCCAAATAGATGTGGGTAATGACAAGCCGTGTCGGAGAGGGTCGGAGGTGTTTCTCCGCCGGGGTGAGGTCAGTCGCACGTCGTGAATCGATTTTCAAGGGTTTCCAACGAGCCTATTCAGGAATTTTCATGGAGCACTTGTCGAACTCCAGCTCGCTCCATACAGGCACTGAGAACTGACCTCACTCCGCCTCGGACTGCGTCCGTGCCACCCCGGTTGGGTGAGATTTCCAATCCACGGGTTACGACCGTTTCGGTCTGCACCCGTGCTACCCCAACGTTATTTCCAACCCAGATCGCGACGGAGCGCGCCTACGAGGCGTGCCGCCATGTTGTGATGCGTCTTTACGTTCGGATGCCAAGACGATCCGCCACCATCGAGATTGACGTTCTGAGTATCGAACTCGAGCAGGTGGACGTGGGTATCGCCACTGCGCTTTTCAACCGCCACGACCGAAGTGATGTAAGCGCGGATCGTGGACAGCGCTTTGTGCTCGGGCGGCCAGTTGTCGGACATCATCGAGCCGATCGCGGTGTAGATCTCCGCCTTGGGATAATTTGTCCGAAGGTGCGCGATGAAGCGCGCATAAGCGTCGCACCACCCTTTCTCGTCAGGATTGTCCTTTCCAAAGTCGTTCGTGCCGAGGTTGATGACGACGGCGTCGGGAATTTGCTGCCTGGACGGCCACGCCGTGGACGTCTCAGTCGGAATCGTCAAGTCGTAGATCGAAGGAATGTCGTTGTCAGGCCAGAGTTTTCGCCCAGACCACGCGATGCACTGATAGTCTGCGTTGAGGGCGTCCGCAGCCAGCGCGCCATAAGCCTTCGTGCCATCCTCCGTCTCCGGCTTGAACAGTTCGTTCACGGAGAGTCCAAGATTGCCGAACCCGCAACTGATGGAATCGCCGATCACTTCAATTCGACGGCCGCGCGGCTTTGGGCGCAGGATGTTGCCACCCGTGATCGTGAATCCTTGAAATTGCAGCGTGCCGACAAACGGCTCGGTGCATTTGACGATTCTTACCGTATGTTCTCGACCGTTCAGATGATCCGCGATCGCGACAGTCTGCACGCCGTCCTTGAAATGGATAGAGCGGTACGGCGCGTCATCGATGAAAACCTGGACCCAGTCGTTGCCCTTCTCATTTATCGTCGCGTTTAACGCGCTCCCCGTGAAACGAATTTCAAGCGCGCTCGCGGTCCACTGGCACCGAGGGCCTGCCGCGTCCCGTCCGTCGAAACGGCCGATTTGGCGAATGAAACGGTCGAACGGCGGAACGACCGTATCATCGAGCTTCGCCAGCATGGAGAACATTAGAAAGGTCAACATCTACGCTCTTTCAGACGACGGAGAATAAAAATTGAAACATTTTCCGTGACGCAAGGCCTATATGGTGCGTCCGAACCATGACTCGGAAGGAATTCTGGACAAAGCAGGCCGTACCTGACTACAATGGTAGTGGGCGCCCGCGCGTCAGTTGGAGACTCAATCGATAATGCGAATGATACGCAACCTCACGCTCAGCGTTATTGCTGCGGCAATCACGGTACCGGCGATGGCACAGTTCGACGGACCAGCCCCCTTGTCCTGGCGCTTTCAAGCGTCGATGGGACAAGCTACCGGCTCACCTCTCGTTGACGGTGATACCGTTTACTATCCAAACGGAGGTCGCATGGTCGCCCTCGACCGCGAAACTGGAAACAAGCGCTGGCAGTACCCCCAGGTAGAGCGCATCGCGGGAATGTTCAAGGGCTCGCCTGTACTTTTCAACGGCTCAGTAGTTTCGGCGGCAGATAACAAAACGATCTACGCGATCGACGCCAAAGGTCAGACGAAGTGGACCTACAACTCATCCGAGCCAATCGTCGGGCAGATTTGCTCTTCCGGGCGATACATCGTGTTTGAGCTCTCGGGCAGCAAGATCATGGCGATCGACGGGAACACGGGCTTGGCAGGCGGCGGAGCTTGGGAAACGCCGTACGCGAACGGTAGCGGCATGCTGGGTGGCATCGCTACCAATGGCAACGATGTCCTGTTCTTTAACTATCGCAGCGAACTCGTGAGCCTCGACATCACGACCCGTAAGGCAAATTGGGTGGTGCCGCTCGTAAGCGTTGCCCCTGCTTCCAGCCCGGTCGTTGCGAACGGTCTCATCGTCATCAACTGCGGAACAGCGATCGTGGCTCTCAGCGCGGAAACGCACAGGCTACGGTGGCAGAAAGTCGTTACTGAGCAACTGAGCTTCTCGCCTGCTGTCTCTTCAGAAGCAGTGTTTGCGGTTTCGGTTGAGGGAAATGTGTATGGCTGGGATATCAGCGGAACGCCACTGAGCAAGAAGCCGGTGACGCTCGGCGGTACCCTCGGTGCGGTTCGTCCTCTCGCTGTCGGACGCAAAGTAATCGTCCCTTCCACGAACGGCATCGTGAATCTTGTTGACGTCGAGGCGGGATCGATCCTCTGGAGCTACGTAATTCGGCCCACCGCCGAGTACGCGGCTGCGCTTGGAGCAACTCGCACAGGTTCGAGCGGTAGTCCGGCAGGCGGCGGTCCGGCGGGCGGCGGTCCTGGAAGCGGTCCCGGCGGCATTAGTCGCGGTTCAACTCAAGTTGAAGCCGTGGTAACAGTTCAGGCGTCTGCAACTCCAACGCTGTCAGGTGTGACTTTGCTCGTGCCATCACGCGACGGCTCCCTCCTCGCTTTCGACAAGACAACGGGCGTCGATTTAACGGCACCAAAGGTGACGTTGGTATTCCCGAATCCGGGCGATCAAGTCAGCCCGAAACCTCCTCTTCAGCTATGGATTAAGATCGAAGACGATGCCAGCGGCGTTGACATTTCCAGTATTAAGATTGAAATTGACGGCGTGAAAATGGACGCTAAGATGGAGCGCGACGGCACCGCCGTCGTGAGGTTCTCCGAGTCGGGCAAGAATCGACTGCTGTCCGATGGCCGCAAGGACATCGTCGTCACGGTAAGCGATTATCTCGGCAATGTTCGGATGCAGAAGTTTGCACTGACCATTGACAACACTTTGGCGCCGGTCAAGCTGCCAGGAACCACGGCACCAAATGGCGGCTTCGGTGGTCCTCCCGGCGGCGCGGGTAAAGGCGGCGGCGGCGGCAACGGCTCGCAAGGCGGGGTCGGCTAACCGTCCTGACACCGGGTGAAGCGGAGTTTTGGCAGCGGTTTTTAGCCGCTGAGGTTTCCAGGGAAAAGGGTCGAGAGTTGCTTAGCACTCTCGACCCTGCTGGTTTTGATGCAGCAGCCCAGTTGATGCACCATCCCCTACTCGCGGACGCGGAGCGGCGGCGAACGCAATCTGCGGACGTTGCTTCGCTGGAATCGGCGGCTCGGCGAGGCATTCGGCTCGAACGGCGGTCTGCTTTGCCCACCTTCGTCGCTGAGAACGACACGGTGGTTCCCGCTCTCTTCATCGAGGGAGAAATCGCCGCACTGCATGCACCGACCATCGCGATCGTGGGAACACGCACAGCATCGGGATACGGCCGGGCGTGCGCGATGAAATTTGCCGAAGCTTTTGCGCGCGCGGGAGTGACCGTCGTAAGCGGTGGCGCGGTCGGAATCGATGCTGCGGCCCACGGAGCGGCGATCGAGGCGGGCGGCAAGACGGCGGCGGTGCTTGCCGGGGGAATCGATCTGCGCTATCCTGCGATCAACTTTGGGCTCTTTGAGCGAATCGTCGCGAACGGATGTCTGGTAAGTGAATTTGCACTCGGGTCCAAACCGGATCAGTACAAGTTTATTGTCCGAAACCGTCTTATTGCCGCCCTAAGCTCGGCGGTTCTCGTTATCGAGGCGCCAGCCAAGTCCGGAGCGCTGCACACCGCGGTGGCGGCTGCGGAATTTGGGCGAGAGGTGTTTGTTATTCCGGCGGCAATCGACTTCATGAGCTTTCGCGGTTCGCTTGGGCTCATTCGAGACGGGGCGACCATGGTCTTCCATCCGGACCAGGTTCTGGAGCCGCTGAATATTCGTCCCATTCCCGTGGTGAAGAAGCCACGGTCTGGGCCGACGACTGACTCAGAATTGGTGCTGGACGCGCTGTCGTCTACGCCTTTAGTCACTGAGAAGATTGTCGAGCTCACCGGGCTGGAGACGTCGGTTGTGCTCGGAGAACTGACGATGCTTGAGCTTGACGGGGTGATTTTGCGCGAGGCGGGCGGGTTTATCAAGAAGCTATGAACAACGTTTACAACGCACTGATCGACGGCGAATTGGGAACATACACGGTCGAGTGGAATCGTCGTCGATTTACGCGGGTGGACGCGATTTCGGATCGGTGGCTCGTGCCAGGTTTTGTGGACATGCACATCCACGGAGCGTTCGGGATCGATTTCATGTCCGCAAGCGAATCTGAGATGCGCGAATTGTGCCGAAAGTTGCGAGAAGTTGGTTACGAAGGCTTCTTACCGACCACGGTTACCGCTTCGCCTGAGGACGTGATGCGTGCAATCAGCCAGATGCCCGACGATCCGATGATTCTTGGCTTTCACCTTGAGGGGCCATTTATTTCACCGCAGTTCCCCGGTGCGCAGCCTCCTGCGGCAATCGCGCAGCCGAGTGGTTTGTCCGATGGCTGGACGCCGATATTGTTTGATCCGCGCATGAAAGTAATTACGCTCGCGCCGGAGGTTCCGGGTTGCCTAGACCTCGCTCAACGACTCGCCAAGCGCGGTGTGCGGGTATCGATGGGCCACACGAATGCGACGAGTGCGGAGGCGGCGTTAGCGTTTGAGGCGGGAGCTGTCCAGTCGACTCACACGTACAACGCGATGCGCGCCTTGCATCACCGAGAGCCGGGCGTGCTGGGTTTCAGTATGGCCAACGACGAAATCTGGACCGAGCTAATTTATGACCGCCTGCACGTCTCACCGACGGCGGCGGAGATTTTGTTGCGGTGCAAACCGATGGACCGCGTTCTGGCCGTCAGCGACTCGACGATGGCGACGGGATTGCCGAGCGGTCGGGAGTTGACGATGTGGGGAATGAGCGGGGTTACCGGGGATCGGGAAGTGCGACTGAAAGACGGGACGTTGGCGGGTAGCGCAATTCACTTGCTGGACGCGTTTCGGAACCTGTTTGTCGACTTTGGGCCAGAGGTGGCGATCTATGCCTGCTGCCTCAATCCCCGCGACGCGCTGAAGATGGGTGAGCCGACGGTCTGGGTCGAGCTCGATAGTCGGTTGGAATTGGTTTCGGTCAAGACGCCGTGACTTAGATTGCAGGGACCCGCCGGGGTGAGGTCAGCCGAAATTGATTTCGGTCAAGACGCCGTGAAGTAGATTGCAGGGACCCAAAGGCCCTCTCCGACAATGCTCGTCGTTACCCACATTTCCGGGTTGATCGAGCTCAATTGAAGGGATCGGACTTTACTTCTCGCTGATCTTCAACACCGACCGGCGTTGATTGGTCTGGTTGGCGCCGTAACCAGGGTGCGCCCCGAAAAGGCCGGGTCGGACCCCTCGCTGGAATCTTGCAAACCCTCTGGGCTTGCCGAAAAGCCAGTTGGCCGGTTTGCCGTAGTGATACACCGCAGGCGACGCGAGGCGAAGCGGAAAAGGCCAAATTCTGGTTTGACGTCGACCGGCGTAGCCCGGAGGGCTAGGTAGATGCGAGTCGGAGCGTAGCGGAGACCCCGCCGAAGGGGAATGAATGAAGTGAATCGGGGCGAAGCATTGGCAAGCGACGAAGTCGCGCAGCCTATGCTGGTACATGCGCACCAAAGGATCCAAAGCCGGAGGTTTTGCAGCGGAGCAACTCACGAGAGCCCGCGCGGATATCGAAACCTTTGTTTCTTGCAGACGCACTACTTCGCGTTGAACTCACGGAACCGCTTGGCTTCAGGCAGAAGTTCGCACCCCGAAAAGATGTGGGTAATGACAAGCCGACAATGAGAGGGTTCTAAATGCTTAGAACACGGGTTACGACCGCGAATGGCGGTCTGCACCCGTGCCACCCAAAAATGGGTGGAGACCATTTCTTGGTATCGGTCATCCGACACTGAGAGAGTCGTCAGCGAGTCGGATTCTTTTTGAACGAAGTTGCGTAAATCAGCGGCCCGATCAACAGCGTCAGGACCGTCGAGAACGCGAGGCCGCCGATGACGGCGATGGCGAGAGGCTTTTGCATCTCTGCCCCCGCCCCAAAGCCAAGGGCAAGGGGAACGAGCCCAAGAATTGCGGTCAAAGTCGTCATAAGGATTGGCCTCAATCGGGTCTGACCGGCATCAACAACCGCCTCATCGCGTGACCGCCCGGCGTCGATGGATACCTGCGCGCGATCGAGCAGCAAAATGCCGTTCTTGACGACGATGCCGGCGAGCATGATGATGCCCATGAATGACGAGACGTTGAGCGCGGTGTGAGAGATGTACAGGGCAAGTGCGGCCCCGAACAGCGACAGCGGCATCAAGATCAGAACGACGATCGGCGCGTCAAATCGCCGGAACTGGAACATCATCACCGCGAAAACCAAGATGACGGAGGCACCGAGCACGAGCTCGAGGTTTTGAAACGACTGCTGTTGACTTTGATACTGGCCCGCGAGTCTCGCCGTCACGCCCGGCGGAAGAGGTGTACTGCGAATAAGCGCCTGGACCTTCTTCGATACCGTGCCTAGGTCGGTGTGATCCAGTTGAGCGGTGACAGAAATGACGCGCCGTTGGTCTTCCCGATTGGACTGTGCGGTGCCGGCCACGGCGGTGATTTCACCCAGTTCGCCGAGCGGGACGTGACCCGTCGCCGTCTGGATTGGAATCGTCTTGATCGCATCAAGTCGGTTTCGATACGACTCGGGGAAACGGACGCGTACGGGAATTTGCCGATCCCCTTGAATTACCTTCGTGGCGACGGTGCCGAAGATGGCCGCCTCAAGTTGTGTCGCCACTTGATCAGCGGTCAGCCCGCGTCGCGCCAGGTGGCCGTCGTCGGGCACAAAATGGAATTCTGGGCCGGATTCCACGATGCCGGACTTGACGTCGGCAAGACCCTTGATCTTGGCGAGGTCCTCCGCAAAAGCCTTCGCTACCTCGTGTAGTTGCGCTTTGTTTTCTCCAAAAAGCCTTATCTCCATCGGCTCGGGATTCCCGGCGAGGTCGTTGAGCAGGTCCTGCAGAACCTGAACGAATTCGATATCAAGGCCACCGACTTCGGATTGAATGTGTTCCCGAACATCGGCGATAACGTCTTCAATCGCTCGCTTGCGATTTGTCTTCAAGGTGATCGCGTAGTCGCCGCGATTCGTTTCGGTGATCGCAAATCCGAGCTCGGTGCCGGTGCGGCGCGAGAACGTGTCGATCTCCGGGGTTGCTTGGAGGATGGCATCGACTTTCCGCAATAGGCGGTCGCTTTCCGCAAGCGAGCTCCCGGCGGGACTCCAATAGTCGAGGATGAATGCCCCTTCGTCGAGGGTTGGCATGAAGTCAGACTTCAACTGAGAGGCCAGTGCCCATGTGCCGAAGAGGGTCGCACCCGCGATTGGAATGACGATCCATTTGTGCCTCAGCAACGCCCGCAACGTCTTGACGTAACCGTTCTGCAGTCTCTGAAAGAATCCGTCCTCGGCGTGGCCACCGTCGCGCGGACGGAGGAAAGCCGCACACAGGCTGGGGCTGACGCAGAGCGCGAGCACTAGCGAAACGATGAGGGCCATCGTGAGCGTAAGCGCGAGGGCGAAGAAGAACGCACCGGAAACGCCCTGCAGGAAAGCAAGGGGCAGAAATACGACGACCGTCGTGGCGGTTGATGAGATCATCGGGGCGGCGATCTGTCGACTCGCTAGTTTGACCGCCTCGGCGACCGACTCCGCATCGGCGAGATTGCGGAACACGCACTCGACAACGACGATTGCGTCATCAATGATCAGTCCCACGCCAACGGCGAGTGCGCCGAGGGTCATCAAGTTCAAGCTGAGACCCGCGAGGCGCATGAGCAAGAACGTGATCAGGAGAGTGGCAGGGATAATGCTGGCGGTGACAAGGGTCGCGCGCAGATTCCGAAGGAAGAGCATCAGCACGGCGACGGAGAGAATCGCTCCGATCAGCACGGCCTCGCGCACGCTGTCCACCGCAGACTTGATCAACACCGACTGGTCGTAATAGACGCCGATCTCGGCATCGCGCGGAAGCGCAGCCTTGAGGGTAGCGAGCTCCTTCCGAACACCTTCTACCATTGCGACAGCGTTAGCCGTTGGCTGGCGAATGATGTTGAGAAGCACGGACTCTGCGCCGTTAGCGCTAACAACCGTCGTCCGATCTTCGGCGGTGGAGGCAAGGTCGGCGACCTGATCGAGGCGAATGGGGGTGCCGGCTCGGGTCGCGACGGCGATGCTGCGCAAGGATTCGAGAGTCCGTCGCTCCGCGTTCACAACGACATGGAACTGCTTGAACTCATGGTCCAATTTGCCGACGCTCCGAACGAGATTACTTGCCTGGATCGCCTGCGTTACGTCGCTCGAAGTTAGACCGAGAGCGGAAAGTTGATCTGGTCGGACGGTGACGCAGATTTCAGACTGCTGCCCCCCCTGAACCACGACTCGGGCGACTCCATCGACGCGGGCAAGCCGTGGGCGCAAGCGGTAAATGGCGAGATTTAGGAGTTCGGTCTGACTGAGCGACTTTGAAGTAAGGGTCAAGCCATAGATTGGAAAGACCGTCGGGTTCATCCGCTCGACCTCGGTCGTGGTGTCGGCTGGCAACTCCGACCGCACCTGGTTCACTTTTGTATTGACCAACTGCTCGGCCGCAAGTACATCCGTGCCATCGACAAAATCGATGCTTATTTCGGTTGACCCGCGCTTCGTTTTTGAGCGAATCCTTCGAACTCCGGGCACCGAAACCACGGAGTCCTCGATTGGCCTCGTGATAGAGACTTCGACGGTTTGGGCCGGTCGGTCGATGGATTCGGCGATGACGACCACGCGCGGAAACGTCACGTCGGGAAGGATCGAGACGGGGAAGACGCGGTACATGGCGGCGCCCGCCAGACAGAGAAGCACGGTCAGGAAGACGACCGGCCTAATGTTCTTAATCGACCAATCGGTCAGGTTCAAGGAGCTTCCCCTGTCTTCTTGGCGAGTTCGATCTTCACGCCGTCGGCCAGTTCGTGCTGACCGGACAGGATGAGCTTATCGGTGGCTTTGAGACCTGAAACTACCGAGGTCCATCCGTGGTCGGTCGCGCCGACTTTTATTTCCACCAATTTTGCTTTCTCGCCGTCGGCAAGGAACACGACCTGCTTTTCGTTCCGGGTTACGATCGTCGTTTCCGGGACGGCAAGCGCACCTTCTTGTTGATGAAGGACCACACTGACTCGAGACGCCTCGCCCGAGCTCCGCACGTTGGCGCCGGGGAAGCTGACGCGCACAGACACGAGACCGGATTGAGGATCGGCGATGCCGATCGCCACTACTTTGCCGGCCGGACCTTCTGATTCTATTGCGACCATTCCAGTCGAAAGCTTGGCCGCTTGACGGGCGGTGGTTTGCGCGACGAAGTCCGTCTGGGAGCCGCCGCGCACGAGCTCCATAACAACGGTCGTTGTGTCGACCGAATCGCCTGAATTGAGCAGCCTGCGCGAAACGATTCCCGCGAACGGTGCCCGCAATTCGCCGTTGGTAGCTAGTTGAGCGGCGGCGACGGAATCCGCATTCTTTTGGTCGGCTCCGAATCGGGCGGCGTTTAGTTCTTCAGCCTTGGCATCAACGGTCAGTCCGCCTTTGAGGGCTTGATCAAGGGCGGCGCTGGCGAGCTGCACTTTCTTATCGCCAATTTCGACGGCGGCGGATAGGCGCAGTTCAGCGGCGCGGAGTTCCTCTTTTCTGGGACCGGCTTTCAGAAGTGCAAGCTGGGTTTCCGCCTGTGTCACGGCGGATTGCGCGACTTTGAACGCCGCATCGCTGGCTTGGGCTTGCTGGCCGGAAACGAATCCCTGCTTGAAGAGAGTGCGGTCGCGGTTAGCGGTATCCCGGGCGAGTTGAGCATTGACGCGGGCTTGATTGAGGGATTGACCCGCAAGTGCGAGTTCTTCCGGTCGGGCACCGGCCTTGAGGCGTTGCAGGTCCAGGCGAGCTTGGTCAACATTTGAGGACCGCTCCACCTCCGCCGCCTCCAAACTCAATCGCGCCGTTTTGACTGAGGAAGCGTGCTCCGACGCAAGGGCCCGCAGGGCGGCAGAAGCCTGCCGTGTTTGAGATTTTGCCGCGGCCGCGGCTGCAGCCGCGCTTTTGCTTTGCGAATCAAGCACTCGCCGATCCACGCGAGCGAGCACTTGGCCGGCGGAAACATGGTCGCCTTCTTTAACAAGCACGTCCGTAAGCCGACCGGCAACGGCGGCGGAGAGCCGCGCGAGATTGCCCTGCGATATCAAGAAAGTTCCGTCCAAAGTCATGGTCTCGCGGATCGTTTTGAGCTGTGGCGCTCCAACCTCGACGACAAAGGTCGGCGTGACTTCCTTTTCGGGCTGGTCTTTTTTCGCGCATCCGAAAACGATCACGGTGGACCAGAGGGCAAAGATTACAGCTCTTGACTTCATTTCAGTGTTCCGAGAAGGCGACCCCTCGCGCGCAAACTCGCCTCGACGGCCAGTTCCAATCGCTGTTGGGCAAGGGCCAACGATTCGAGATTTTCTTGCAGGCTTCGTCTCGCCTCGTAGATATCGGTTTGGGTAATCGCTCCCGCCGCAAAGCCTAGCTCCGTTCGCTTTACGAGATTGCGCGAGGTCTCGACGATTTTCTTAAAGCTGGCGACGGAGGCCTGTGCGGCCGTCCACTCTGCGTCGGTGATCTCCCGCTCGGCAGCGTGACGGTGGCTGAGGTCGGAAAGACTAGCGGCAAAGGCTTGGACTTGCAAGTTCGCGGCGACCCGCTTTGCTCGCGCCTGACCGTTATCCCATAGCGGCCAAACGAGCTGGAGGCGAACCGCATAGCGCTGGCCCGGGTCCGCCCAAGGTGACCGCCGAGCCTGGATTTCGAAATCGGGGAGGGTCATAAGGTTCGCCTGACGGCCCTCCGCCTGAGCCTGTTGCATCTGCGCCTGAACGGACAGTTGTTCGGTGCGAGGGAACACTTCACTGGTATTTGACGCGGTGAAGTCAAGCCTGCGGATGCTCCCGAGGTCGATTGAGTCGTGCATTGCTTGGCGAAGGTGGCGGGTAGCCGCGTCCGTGTCAGAAGCCTTGTCGGCCAGAACTTGCTGGGCGCGAGAAGTTTCTAACTGTGCCCGCACCAGCTGTATGTCGGGCAGGGCCTGCGCGTCCACGCGAGCTTTCGTAGCTGCCTCGACGGCGACCGCTATCTTCAAGAGTTCGCCAGCGTTCGCTTGTGAGGTCAAGGCAAATCGAACCTGGGCGAGCGACTGCAAGACTTCGCCTTGCACTTCGAGGCTGCTTTGCAGAAGGCCTGCTTCAGCGAGTTTGACTCCGGCATCGCCAACTATTCGCGCAGCGCGCGCCTTCCCGAAAAGATCGATTGGGTGGAACAGAGTCAGATCTTCGCCGCCACTGACGTCCGGTCGAGTTCCGGTGCCTGCTTCAAGGCGAGTTGGTAGATAAGCGCCCGCGGCAATCGCTGACTGCTTTGCGGATAACACGGCGAGGCGCGCTGACTCAACAGAGAGGCGGTGCGACAGGGCGCGCGAAACGAGACCGGCCAAATCTTCGGCTGCACCGGCCGTGTGGAGGCTTGCCAACGCCAAAATTATGGATAATCGACCCGATTTGAACTGCCTCACTGGGCTCTAAGTTACCTTTTGATTCCGGTCTACCCATGCTTAAATAACTAGAAGGTTCCGGTACGCCTTAGGCTACTGAGAGTTAGACTAACGTTGAAGCACTCATGGCTCCGCGACAGACTGAGCTGTCCACACGGGACAGCAGGGAAAGGAATCAGTCGGAAGCAATGGGTCACAAAGAGAGATAAATGAAAGCTTTGAAGTCAGTATTTGTTTGTAGCGTTGCCTTGGTGGCAGTGGCGGGTCTTGCGAGGCAAGACGCCGCGAAGGAAGCCGGTCTGCATGTGCTCAATGTGCAGAAGGTAGGCGGCGAAGGTGGATTCGACTACGTGTATGCCGATTCGGTCGGCCGACGTTTGTACGTCGCGCGAGGTGGAGCGATGGCCCGCGTGAACGTCTTCGACCTTGACTCCCTCGCCCCTGTCGGCGAGATTCCCAAGACGTCAGCACGCGGCGCCGCGGTGGATGCGCACTACCACCACGGATTTGCTTCGAGTAAGCCCGTTGCGATGTGGGACACGAAGACGCTCGCCCTCATCAAGACGATTGACGTTGATGGTCGCCCCGATGGAATCCTAAACGACGATTTCAATCATCGTGTGTACATTTTCAGCCACAGTGCGCCGAACGCCACTGTGATCGATTCGAAGGATGGCACCGTGCTCGGCACGATCGACCTTGGCGGCGCTCCGGAGCAAGCAGCATCGGACGGCAAGGGCAAGATCTACGTCGACATTGAAGACAAGGACACCATCGCGGTGATCGACGCCAAGACGATGAAGCTTTCGGCGACTTACCCACTTGGTGGCAAGGGTGGTGGCCCTGCTGGCCTTGGTCTCGACGTGAGGAAGCATGTGCTTTACATCGCCTGTCACGATCCGCAGACGATGGTCATGATGGACTCTCTATCGGGCAAGATTCTTGGCGCAGTGCCAATCGGTCGTGGAGTAGACGGCGGTGGCTTCAACCCAGCGACCGGTGAGGCATTCAGCTCGCAGGGCGATGGCACGCTAACTGTCGTCAAGCAAACCGGCGCTTCC
The DNA here is from genome assembly GCA_038230855.1 of Fimbriimonadales bacterium. Taxonomy (GTDB): domain Bacteria; phylum Armatimonadota; class Fimbriimonadia; order Fimbriimonadales; family Fimbriimonadaceae; genus Fimbriimonas. The sequence goes on from JBBRML010000057.1 coordinate 13,301, forward strand.
TCATTCGAGGTCGTCAAGAACGTGAAGACGATGCCTGGCGCGAAAACGATGACGATCGACATGAAGACCGGTCATGTCTTGTTGATCGCGGCGGAATACGGCGCGGCTCCTACGGCAACCACGCCTCCGGCCGGTGGTCGCGGACCGCGACGACCGATGGTTCCTGGTTCATTCTCGATTGTCGTCGTCGGCAAGTAAAGGACGCCATAGTGCGCAAACGCCCTTCCAACCTATTTCTTAGGTGGGAAGGGCGTTTGGATTTCCCTTGTCCGCCAGGATATGGTCACCTCCTTTCGCACGTCGTCGCCGGGCTACGAGTTGTGTACTTCCGTAGGTCGGCTGCATCCGCTGACGACCGATTGGACAGCGTTGTTTACGCTTTCGAGTTATTCGTTTCGTCTTCGTACCAGAAGCGCGTCGAAGCGACTGAAGAGATCGTGGCGAACGGAAAAGTAATGTGACGGTTCGAGAAGCGATGAATGACGTGTTGATGTCGAAAGCGGCAAGTATCGAGCGTTGCGTCGTCCAGGTGAATCGCTATGATTTGCTCCCAAGCAAGGTGCCATTCGGCGAGGACTTCTTGCGTCAGGACGCTATTTGCCTCAATATCCAGCGGACGTGCCAACTGGCCATTGACATGTCGAATCACATCATCAAAGTTCGCGGGCTGGGCTTACCGAATACGAGCCGGGAAAGCTTCAGTTGCCTCGCGAGAGAAGGGGTTATCTCCGCAGATTTGGCAGCGAAGATGTTGACGCTGGTGGACTTTTGCAATGTGCTCGTTCACCGAGACGAAGACCTTGACTTGGCCGTGCTTCGGTCTGTGATCGACTACGGCGTTGCCGACATTGTCGCGTTCGCGCAGGTCTGCTTAGCCGTCGAGTGAGCGGTTGCGGTTGGTAAGCTCGCGTCGTGATTCTAGACGCTGGACAGCTCGTCGAATTTTTGGCTCCGTACCCGGAGCATGTGCGCGCCCTTACTCTGGCCGCGCGTGAGGAACTCCACACCCTGGTCGGTCCAGCCAGTGACTTGTTCTTCGACGCAACCCAAGCCGTTTGCTCGGGGTTTTCGTACACGGGCCACCCGCGCGATAACTTCGTGAACCTTGCGGTGTACTCAGATCACGTGACCCTCATTTTTCCATTTGGCGCCTTCCTCGACGATCCCGACAAACGGATGAAGGGCGAGGGAAAGCAGGTGCGAAACATTCGCCTTGCGGGTCTGGAAACGCTCCGCGATCCTTACGTCGTCGGGTTGATCCGGCAGTGCCAAGACCGCGCCGTCCGTCCTGACGCGCCGATTGAGCCCGTGCAATACGTAAAGGTCTACGAAGGCCCGAAGCGCCGCCCCGGCTAAACCGCACTCGCCTCACCGGCGGAAAACAACGCAGACCGGTGCCCCGACGGATACCTTCTGTGAAGTCGGTTCCAACTTGCCGGTTTTCTGATCGATCTTCATCGCGACGAGGTCGTTCGTCGACTGGCCACCGACCACGAGCCACTTTCCGGAAGGATCAATATCAAACCCTCGCGGAGTCTTCACGGGAAGAGACACCACCTCGGCCTTATGGAGAGGGGGTTCCACACCGATGTGATACACCGCTATCGTGTCGTCACCGCGATTGGAAACGTACAGCCACCTGCCGTTGAAGTGGCACACAATTTCCGCCGTTGTGTTGCCCTTGTCGCGGACTCCATCGAGCGTCGTCGAGATGGTTTGAATCTCCGTCAACGCACCGGTCTCGGTGTTGATCGAGTACGCCTGCACGCTGTTTTCCATCTCGTTATTCACGTACGCGATGTTTGCCTTCGGGTTAAACGCGAGGTGACGCGGCCCGGCGCCACCAGGTGATTTCTGTGCTCCTGGAATCGCGGGTAGCAACATGCCCGCCTTCGAATCGAACTGGTTGATCAAGATTTCGTCGGTTCCAAGATCCAACGCGTACACGAATTTATTCTTCGCGTCGGCGTAAATGGAGTGCAGATGTGGCCCTTCCTGCCGGGATTGATCAGGCCCGCTGCCCTTGTTTTGAACCGTACACGTACTCCGACCCAACGACCCGTCTGCCTTGATTGGCAAGACGGAGAAGCGACCGCTGTTATAGCTGGCGGTAAAGAGCCACTTGCCGCTTCGGTCGATGGACAAATGACAAGCGCCCGGGCCGCTGGATTTTTGGGAATTCTGCAGAGTGAGCTTGCCGCCCGCGCCGATTTTGTAGGCATTCACGTCGCCGTCGGTCGATTCAAGCACGGCGTAGAGGTGCTTGCGATCGGCGCTGAGGGCGACATAGCTCGGGCTCGCCGCTTCGGCCACGAGCGTTGGCGTGCCGAGTTTGCCGGTTGTCGTATCCAGCGTGCAATGGTAGATGCCCTTGCTACCTTTCGGCGACGTGTAGGTACCGATATAGAATTCTTCGAGGTGGGGCGTTTGATTCATGAGCGCGAATACGAGCGACGTGAGCACGGTAAACGATAGCACGAGAACCGCCTAACGGGTAGATTTGAGACGTCAATGAGCTTCAACGTCGAACCATTGTCTCCTTCCGGTCCCCGCACCGTTCATGCCCCCCGTGGCAGCGCCCTCAGTTGCAAAAACTGGCTCATCGAGGCGGCTTACCGCATGATCCAGAACAACCTCGACCCGGACGTCGCGGAGCGTCCTGAGGACCTCGTGGTGTACGGCGGTATCGGCAAGGCGGCTCGCAATTGGCCATGTTTTGACGCAATCCTTGCAACTCTGCTCCGCCTGGAGCCGGACGAGACCCTGCTTGTTCAGTCGGGAAAGCCGGTCGCGGTTTTTCGCACACACGCCGATGCACCGCGCGTTCTGATCGCAAACTCCAATCTCGTGCCCCGCTGGGCGACGTGGGAACACTTTAACGAGCTGGACAAAAAGGGCCTGATGATGTACGGCCAAATGACGGCGGGATCGTGGATCTACATAGGCTCGCAGGGGATTGTCCAGGGCACGTACGAGACCTTTGTCGAGCTTGGCCGGCAGCACTATGCAGGTGACTGGACGAACAAATGGATTCTGACCGCCGGGTTAGGGGGCATGGGCGGCGCGCAACCGCTCGCGGCGGCGATGGCGGGCGCCCACTGCGTTGTCGTCGAGTGCCAGGAGTCGCGCATCGACTTTCGCATTCGGACCCGGTACGTCGATCGCAAGGCACATTCGATCGACGAGGCGATGGCGATCCTGGAGAGTGCGACGCAACCGACCACGATTGGACTCCTCGGAAACGCGGCCGAACTCCTGCCAAAGTTCGCTGAGCTTGCGAAGGCGGGTGGACCAAGACCGCACGCCGTGACCGATCAGACCTCGGCCCACGACCTTTACAATGGCTATTTGCCCATAGGGTGGACGCTGGAGCGATGGGAGCAGCACCGCAAGGGCGACGACGCGATGTGCGCGGAACTCATACATGCGGCGGCAGATTCGTGCGCGGTCCACGTGCAGGCGATGCTCGATTTTCATGCGATGGGCGTGCCGACGATCGACTATGGAAACAACATTCGGCAAGTCGCGAAGGAGGCGGGAGTCGTAAACGCGTTCGATTTTCCAGGATTCGTGCCCGCCTGCATTCGACCGCTGTTCTGCGAAGGGAAAGGACCGTTTCGTTGGGTCGCACTTTCCGGAGATCCTGAAGACATCTATCGAACGGATGATAAGATGCGCGAGATCTTTCCAGAAAACGCTCCGCTTCATCGATGGTTGACCCAAGCGCGCGAGCGTATCGCGTTTCAAGGTCTGCCCGCAAGAATCTGCTGGCTCGGCCTAGGTGAGCGGCATCGAGCAGGACTCGCGCTCAACGCAATGGTTCGTAACGGCGAGGTATCCGCGCCGATCGTGATTGGGCGTGACCACCTCGATTGCGGGTCGGTGGCGAGTCCTAACCGCGAGACGGAAAGTATGCTCGACGGCTCGGATGCGGTGTCAGATTGGCCGCTGCTGAACGCGATGAGCGCGACAGCGGGCGGGGCAACATGGGTGAGTTTTCACCACGGTGGTGGGGTTGGTATGGGTTATTCGCAGCATTCGGGCGTGGTCATTGTTTGTGACGGAACCATCGAAGCGGACGAGCGCATCAAGCGCGTGCTTTGGAATGATCCCGCGATTGGCGTCGTGCGACACGCGGACGCGGGCTATCCACTTGCCCAAGAAACGGCGCAAAGATTTGGTCTCGATATGCCGGGAGCAGCATGCTAGTTCTTCGGCCCGGCGACCTCACCATGGCGGACCTGCGGGAATTGGCGGGGCCGTTTCGACCGATTTCTCTGCCCGAAAAGTGTTGGGATGTCGTCGCTGGAAGCGCGAACGCCGTCGCCGAGATCGTGCGGCTTGGCGAACCCGCGTACGGAATCAATACCGGGTTTGGAAAGCTTGCCAAAATTCGGATTCCCGACGATCAATTGGCGCAGCTCCAGCTCAATCTTGTCCGCTCACACGCGGTTGGAGTCGGCGCGTTGCTCGACGACGACACGGTGCGGCTCATTCTCGCCCTAAAAATAACCTCATTGGCTCGTGGGTTTAGTGGCGTTCGTCCCGAGGTGATTCGGGCCGCGGTTGACCTCTACAACGCTCAAATCTGGCCCTGTATCCCGTGTCAAGGTTCGGTCGGCGCTTCGGGCGATCTTGCGCCATTGGCCCATCTGAGTTTGCCGTTGCTGGGAGAAGGTGAGGTTCGAGTTGGTGGGGTGCAAATGGCGGCGAGTGTTGCACTGGAACTTGCGGGCCTTCAGCCCATCACTCTCGGCGCGAAAGAGGGTCTCGCCCTACTCAATGGCACGCAGGTGTCGACCGCGATAGCCCTCAAGGGTCTGTTTCTCGCCGAACAAGTCTTCGCGGCGGCGATGGTCGCAGGCGCGATGAGCGTCGATGCGGCGCGCGGGTCCGATTCACCATTCGATCCTCGAATCCACGCCGTTCGTGGGCATCGGTGTCAGGCGGTCGTCGCATCGCACTATCGACGCCTCCTGCAAGGAAGCACGATTCGCGAGTCGCATCGGTACGGTGACGATCGAGTTCAGGATCCGTATTCCCTGCGGTGTCAGCCACAGGTGATGGGCGCATGTCTCGAGCTGATCGAAAATTCCGCGCGTACTTTGCATGTCGAAGCCAACGCGGTATCGGACAATCCGTTGATATTCGCGGAGGCGCGTGAGGCGTTGTCGGGCGGCAACTTTCATGCGGAGCCGGTGGCGTTTGCGGCCGACGTGCTGTCGATCGCCGTGGCAGAGATTGGTTCGCTCTCGGAGCGCAGGATCGCACTTCTGATCGATTCGAGCCTCTCCGGACTGCCCGCATTTTTGGTCGCCGACCCCGGCCTGAACTCGGGGTTCATGATCGCCCATGTGACGGCGGCGGCCTTGGCGAGCGAGAACAAGACCTTGGCTCATCCGGCAAGCGTTGACACAATTCCGACGTCGGCGAACCAAGAGGATCACGTCAGTATGGCTACGTTTGCCGCCAGAAAACTTGCCGATATCGCTCAGAACGTGCGTCACATTGTTGCGATCGAATTGCTTGCTGCCGCCCAAGGGATCGAGTTCTTGAGGCCCCTGAAAAGCTCTCCGGCCATCGAGCATGTCCACGCCCAGATCCGCGACCACGTCACGCCCTTGCTTGTTGACCGGTCATTTGGGAGTGACATTTCGGAAATAGAGTCCTTGATCAACGTCGATGCCTTTACGGAGCATTCAGCGGACTTGCTGCCTTCGAGGAGGCAAAGCTGATGCTCCCGAATTGGGGAGGCCGCGTCGACATTGGCGATGGGGCAGCGGGGCTCCGTTGGCATCAGATTGTCGAGCCGTGGCGTGCCGGCGGGTCATCTGCGGCCACCGTGGTGGGATTTGCCTGTGACGAAGGGGTACGAAGAAATCAGGGTCGGATCGGGTCGGCCGAAGGGCCTGCTGCACTCCGGGGCATGCTTTCTAATCTTCCAGCGGATCGCGGATTCGCTCTTCAAGATGCAGGCGATGTCTTCTGCGTAGGCGAAGAATTGGAATCGGCGCACCGTGAGTACTCGGATAAGGTCGCGGCGATTGTCGCGGACAGGCGACTTTCGATTGGTCTTGGAGGGGGGCATGACATTGCCTGGGCGACCTATCTCGGCCTCGCGCAAAGCGGCGTTTTAGGTACGAGTGGGCGGCTAGGAATCCTCAACTTCGACGCCCACTTTGACCTACGGGCGGATGCAAGGGCAACGTCTGGCACCTCATTCCTCCGCGCGATCGAACACGCTAAGGCTGGGGGAATTGACCTCAGCTACAACGTGCTCGGGATAAGCGAATCCTCCAATACACAGGCGCACTTTGAGCGCGCTCGCGACCTCGGCGTGTACTGGACGACAGACGACGCGATGGGCCAGGCCGCATCGGGGCTTGCGATGTGGCTGGACACGTTGGACTCTCTCTATGTGACGATCTGCCTAGACGTGCTGCCAGCGTCGGTTGCGCCGGGAGTCAGCGCTCCGGCGGGCCGCGGCGTGTCGATCGAAATTCTTGAGCCGTTGGTTGCCCTTGCCGCGACCCGCAAGCTCATCGCCGTAGACGTCGCCGAACTGTGCCCTCGGCTGGACATCGATAATCGCACGGCGCGGGTGGCGGCAAGGCTACTTTGGCGGATGGTGCGCTCCCACGGGGCAGACCAATCGTGAACGTTGATACGCTAGGTCGCAACGTTAATCTCGCGAGAATGACGGGCGAGGATGGGTACGGCGAACTGCGTAACGGAGCGATCGCGGTTCGGAACGGTCGCATCGAGTGGATTGGTCCCGACTCCGAAATTCCGGCTGATCTAGAGCCGGCTGAAGAATACGACTTTGGAGGGGCATGGCTGACCCCGGGTTTGATTGACTGTCACACCCATTTGGTGTGGGCTGGAAACCGTTCGAGCGAGTTCGAACAGCGAATGTCGGGCCGGACTTACGCGGAGATTGCGACTAGCGGTGGAGGCATCGTGTCCACGGTTCGAGCGACCCGTGACGCGACGGAGGAGTCTTTGGTCGCCAACGCCCAAATTCGAGCCGACGCCTTGAGCCGGGAGGGCGTGACGACAATCGAGGTCAAGTCGGGCTACGGGTTGAACTTGGAATCCGAACTCAAGATGCTTCGGGCCGCTCGCAAAATTCGCGGCGTACGGATCACGACGACGTTTCTCGGTGCGCATTGCGTGCCTCCGGAATATCTCGGACGCGCCGACGAATACGTTGAGCTGATTTGTGAGTCGATGCTTCCCGCCATCGCGGCGGCCGGTCTCGCCGATGCGGTCGACGCGTTTTGCGAATCAGTGGCGTTTTCGCCAAGTCAGACACGGCGAGTGCTCGAGGCGGCGATTGGCCTTGGTTTCCGCGTGAAACTGCATGCCGACCAGTTATCGGATTCGGGCGGCGCGGGGTTGATAGCTGAACTCGGAGGGCTGTCCGCGGACCACGTTGAGTACACGTCAGAGGCGTCGGTCCGGGCAATGGCGCGTGCGGGGACGAGTGCGGTGCTGCTGCCCGGCGCGTTCTACATGCTTAGGGAGTCGCAAAAGCCACCGGTAGACCTGTTCCGGCAACACGGAGTGCCGATGGCGGTGGCCACGGACTGCAATCCGGGCACGAGCCCCTGCACTTCGCTCACCCTGATGATGAACATGGCGTGCGTTCTGTTCGGACTGACTCCCTCGGAGGCACTTGCAGGAGTCACTCGGAACGCGGCACGTGCGCTCGGCCTGCAGCATGATCGCGGGCAGTTAAAGGTGGGCATGTCGGCGGACTTTGCGCTGTTCGACATCGACCACCCCCGCGACCTCGCGGCGGCGATCGGAATGAATTCGTGCACGCAAACCTTTGTTGGGACTTGATCGGCGCTTAATCGGTGCAGGATTGTCTGAGTGGAACGGGAGTAAGCCGAGGGAAGACATGTGCGCAGGGGTGGCACGGGTGCAGGGAAATTTTGCCTGTCAGCCTTGGGAAAAACATATACGCCGGGGTGGCACGGGTGCGGGGATTTTTTTGCCTGTAAGCCTTGGGAAAAACATATACGCCGGGGTGGCACGGGTGCAGGGATGTTCTTGCCCGTAACCCGTGGAGAATCGACCCCCTTCGCAGACCACGAGTAGCGACAGTTCCGGTAGGCACCTGTGCCGTGCAGACTTACGATACACGGGTTACGACCGCAAATCCCTCGGTCTGCACCCGTGCCACCCCTCGTGCCACGACCACAGAAACCGCAGTCTGTACCCGTGCCGTGCAGGTTGGGCGGAGATATACGATACACGGGTTACGACCGCAAAACCCTCGGTCTGCACCCGTGCCACCCCTCGTGCCAAGACCGCAGCAACCGCAGTCTGTACCCTTGCCGTGCAAGTTGGGCGAGATTTACGATACACGGGTTACGACCGAAAAACCCTCGGTCTGCACCCGTGCCACCCCTCGTGCCAAGCCCGCAGGAACCGCCCCCCCCGTGCCACCCCTCGTGGAGATCGCCTAGCTGCTGCGCTTGTTTTTGCTCAGCAATTGGTCGGCCAAAACGCCAATCATGATGACCGTGCCCATCACCGCGAAGTCGAGCGACGACTTGATATGCAGCATGTTGACCAAGTTCCGGAGCACCTGAATCAGCGCAGTGCCAAGTAGGATTCCAACGATCGAACCTTCACCACCTCGCAGTGAGCATCCTCCGATGACCGCGGCGGCGATGCCGTACAACTCGTAGAAATTGCCATGGGATGATGGCGAAATTGAGTTGGTGTAAAACGCAAACTGAATGGTGGCGATGCCCGCGAGGAAACTACAGCACACGTACGCTAATGTCAAGATGCGCTTCGTATTGATCCCGGCGTAGTGGGCGGCCTCCTCATTTCGTCCGACGGCAAACAGGTGCCGTCCAAAAACGGAGCGGTGCAGCAAGAAGAACATGCCTACGCCCACGACGGCCAGTAAAATCAGCGGCGCAGGGATGCCATACAGGTTTTCATTTGCACATGCTTTCAGCCACTCCAAGTTCTTGATGTCAGCAAAGCCGCGCGTATCGTCATCCACCCAGAACCGGGCCATACCGCGGTAGAAGAGGAGTCCGCAAAGCGTGACAATAAAGGGCTGAATTCGCAATCGGCTGACGAGTAGCCCGTGCCAAAGCCCGATGACCGCCGAACAGCCAAGGATGAGCAGCGCGGTCGCCCATGGCGGAATGTGCCAGTCGACCATCATCACGGACATTGCAACCCCGAGGAGTGCAAAGAGCGAGCCAACGGAAAGGTCGACGCCACCGGTGATAATGACGACGCCAAGCCCAATGCTGAAGATTCCGTAGATGCCGATCAGGCGCGACGTGTTCTGCATGTTCACGACGCTGAAGAACTGGTGATTCTTCAATCCCGTGATGATGCACACGAGGATGAGCAAGGCGAGGATAGCGAGTTCCTTTCGGTTAGGCTTCATGGGCTCCCGCCACGGCTAGGGCCATGATCGTTTGTTCGGTTGCGTCTGCTCGGTCCAAGATTCCCGTTATTTTGCCTTCGCACATGACGGCGATGCGGTCACTAACGGCAAGAATTTCTTCCATATCGCTCGAAACCATCCAAATTGCCGCTCCTGTCGCGGCCAAGGCTCGCATTTCATCGTATATCGAGGCTCGCGCCCCGACGTCCACACCACGCGTCGGCTCGTCGAAAAGGATGACTTTCGGAGCCAAAGCCAGCCAGCGCGCGATCACGACTTTCTGCTGATTTCCTCCCTATAGGTTCAACGCGGGGAGATTGATCGACTCGGTCTTGACCCCGAACCGTTCGACTTGAGCGCGCGCCCAAGTGGCTTCGGCGCGGCGTTTGATGAACCCAAGCGGCGCAAACTTTGCGAGAGACGGCATGGAGATGTTCTCCTTGACCGTCATCGTAATGGAGAGGCCGTTCTTGCGGCGATCTTCGGGAATAAGGCAAATGCCGGCGTTGATGGCGTCGATCGGCTTTCGCACTTGAATAGTCTGCCCGTCGAGGCTCACTTGGCCGCCGACGGGAGGCGTGATGCCGAATATCGCTTCCACAGCCTCGGTGCGTCCCGAGCCGACGAGGCCGGCGACGCCGAGAATTTCTCCCCCGCGCAGGTCAAGATCAATACTTTGGTTTGGAAAACGTTGGGTGCGGAGCCCTCGGACCTGAAGCCGAGTGACGGCGTCAGGATTGGTTGCTCGCGGTTCCGTCGCGGTAATGTCTCGTCCGACCATCATGCGGACCATTGCATCGTGCGTGATCTGTTTCTTCGTGAGCTCGCCTGCATTCTTTCCGTCGCGCAGGCCGATTACCCGGTCCGCGATCTCAAGAATTTCGTCCAGTCGGTGGGAGACGTACAGCACGGTCACTCCCGAGTATTTCAGCTCGCGCACCAGGTCAAGGAGCTTGCGGGTTTCGTCGAGGGTTAAGCTGCTTGTCGGTTCGTCCAGGATGAGGAGCCGCACTTTCATGGATAGCGCGCGAGCGATTTCGACGAGCTGTCGCTCGGCGAGCGAGAGGTCGGCCACTCGGTCGCGAGGCTTAAGGTTGACGTCGAGCCGCTTGAGAATGCGCGCGGTTTCTGATTCCATCTCGCGACGGTCCAACAGAATTCCGGATCCAAGAATCTCCCGCCCGAGATAGACGTTAGACGCGACATCGAGGTTATCGAGGACGCTTAGCTCCTGGTAGATAACCCGAATGCCAGCGGCCAGCGCGTCGCTGGGCGAGCGAAACCGGATCGGCTGCTCATCAATGAGAATGGAACCGGCGTCTGCTTTGTAGACGCCGGCAAGGATCTTCATGAGCGTGGATTTCCCCGCTCCGTTCTCCCCGATTACGGCCACGACTTCGCCGTCGTGGATTTCGGCATACACGTCGCTTAGCGCGGTTACCCCGCCAAAGCGCTTCGTGATCCCCTGGACTTCGATCACTTCTTGCCGAGCAACGTATTCAGGTTCTTCTTGAACTCGTCCACGGTTGCTTTGGTGATTACCTTCGTCGGAACGATGATCTTCTTGTCAGCGGGAACTCCCGTTTTGTCGCCGTCGAGCACTTTGGCCATCAGCTTCATCGATTGATAGCCAAACTCGAAAGGCTGTTGAACGACGGTCGCGGAGATTGTGCCGTCTTTGATTCCAGCGAGGGTCTGTTCTTCCTCATCGAAGCAAACGATTTTGACTTTTCCGCCCATTTTCGCTTCTTTGACCGCGTTGTAGATGGCGGGTCCGTTGTAGCTCCAAAGTCCGACGCAACCGGCGATGTCGGGATACGTTGTGAGAGTATCGGCCACGTTTTGTTTGGCGCGACCACGATCGGTATCGTCCGTTCGGAGGTCGAGGATCGTGATGTTGCTTCCCTTAAGGGCGTCCTTCAGGCCGTTGTATCGACCCTTTGCATTCTCGGCGTCCGCCTTACCGACGAAGACCATGATTTTGCCGCCACCGGGGATCGCTTTTTTGACTTCCTCGCCCGCCATCTTTCCGGCCTCGACATTGTCGGTGCCGATATAGCACGTGCGTTTGCTGTTGGGAGCGTCGCTGTCTTGGGTGAAGAGCATCGCCTTCTCGGACAAGGCGTCGAGATCGGCGGTTTGGTTTTTGGGATCAACGGGGCTGACCGCGATGCCCTTGACTCCGCGGGAGATCAGGTCGTCAAGAATTCGCTTCTGCTCTGCCGCAGAGCCATCGTTCGGCATCTGGAATTCCACGTCGTACTTTGAGAGTTCGGCTTGGGCTTTGTCGGTGCCCTTGTGGGCGATCGTCCAAAAGTCGCCGACGTTGTTGGTGACGAACGCGATTTTGGGCTTTCCACCGGCGTCGGTCTTGGCGGTCCCCCCGCCTCCGGTCGTCGCGGAGTCGGTCTTATCGCCCCCCGAGCAACCGGCTACTACAAACATGGCCACCAGGACGGCGGCGCTGAACAGATTCTTCATTGACTAACGCTCCTCACTCGCCCTCGCGGGTCGAGTTCAGATTCTATCTGTTTTGTTGAGTTTTAGGGAGTAATCGAGTCTTGCGCACCGATTCTCGACGGTAATCGGCCGCCGCAGATGTCACCAGTCTGGAGTGTTATGAGTGAATCCCCTATACTGTCCTATGGCCTTTTCCCGTAGGGCGTTGCTCTCTTCCGCGGCGGTGGCCGTCGCATTCAAAAGCGAAGCACTTGAGATGCTCCATCGATCGGCGAGCATCCGAGGTTCGGGTGCGCCCGACGACGAAGATTTCTGGATGAGCGTGCGGAGTTGTTTCGACACCGATCCCGACGTGATCATGTTCAACAACGGGGGAGTCTCGCCATCGCCACGTACCACTCAGGACGCGCTAAGGCGGGTCACGGAAGCGTGCAACCGAGGACCGAGCAATATCATGTGGCGGCTGTACGAGCCGAAAGCGGAAGAAGTGCGCAAACAACTCGCCGCGTACATCGGGTGCGATTCAGAAGAAGTGGCAATCGTTCGGAATGCGAGTGAAGCGAACCAAACGATCATCATGGGCATCGATATGCAGCGCGGTGACGAGATCGTCACTACTGACTTTGACTACCCACGCATGATAACGGCGATTGAGCAGCGGGTGCGCCGGGAGGGTGTGGTCATGCGAAAGGCACATTTGCCCGCAGTTCCGACGTCAGAAGATGCTCTGATCGATCCTATTGTCTCGCAGCTTTCGGACCGTACAAAGCTTATCGTCGTGAGTCATGTTTGCTTCTTGAACGGCCTGATCTTGCCCGTCCAACGCATCGCCGCCATCGCAGAGAAACGCGGAATTCCAATCCTTGTGGACGGCGCGCACGCGATGGGTCAGTGGCCATTCATGCTGCGGGATATCAACGCATTTTCTTACGGTGCCGCCCTTCACAAGTGGATGCTCGGCCCGATCGGGACCGGCTTTTTACACTTGAAGAAGGAGAATATCGAGAAGGTTTGGTCGCTCCAGCCTTCGGATGACAACCTCAAGAAAGACATTCGCAAGTTCGAGCAGATCGGTACGCATCCCGCCGCGAACCACAATGCTTTGGCGGAATCACTTGATTTTCATTCAATGCTCGGTCGAGATCGGATTGCCGCGCGGATCCAATATTTGCGCATGCGGTGGGCAAATCAGGTTCGAGACTTGCCCGGAGTGCAGTTTCATAGCTCGCTCGATCCTCACTTCTCTCGCGGACTTACCGTCGTAAAAGTTGGAAATATTCAGGCGGGCGAGTTAGCTGGCTGGCTGCTTTCGAAGCACGGGATTTTTGTCACGACCACGGTGGGTCCGGGCGTGGATGGAATGCGGATCTCGCCTTCTGTCTACACCCTCACAAAAGAGGCTGATAAGCTAGCCGCTGCCCTCAAAATAGCCGCCCGAGACGGCATTTGACAACAAAACTGCAACTGGAACCGTCGTAAGTACTATGTTCAGGGAGGCGCTCAAGCAAAAGGCAGTTGGATGGATGCTCGTTGGCGGGGCACTGTTGCTCGTTTGTGGCCTCGGCGGCACGTGGGTGTTCTCGATGGCCGGGGTATTCCACGGCACGTTTACGCGAGAGGCGGGCACGAATCGAATCCGCGACGCGGGCACGATGAACTGGGTACCCCTGACGATTTTGATGATGGCCGTCGGCGTGATCTTGTGTCTTGCCGGGTTTGGCTACGCTTGGTACAACATCGCGACCGAGCGATCCGGGGTGCAGAAAACCGTCGACAACGTGAAGGTGCTGGCGCGCTACGCCGCGAACCGCGCAGGGGATATGTTGACCGAATATTATCAAATCGAAGAGGCGCGAGGGACGGTGCGGTTTTACGTTCGACTGATGCTGCCGACGCGGGAAACCTTGGAATTCGAGTGCTCAGAATCGGTTTTTAACTCGTGCGGCGAGGGAATGTTTGGTCGGGTTGTTTTGCAGAACAAGTGGCTCGGTCAATTCATCGGATACGTGGGCTCACCCGTGCAACCGAATGACCCGGGTATCTGACGGGTTGGGCAAGGTCATTTTGCTGAACGGGGCGCGAGCGGTTCCTTCCCATTCATCCGATGAGGGGGAAGGACGGCGGGATGGTTTTGCCCGCCAGGATGGGGGTTACGAAGCCCAATTGACAACTTCGCAAGACCGTTTATGGTTCACTTTAGGTGAGAACGAGAATTGTCTAGTCGCAGCTATGATTTAGTCGTTGTAACCCCCATCCTGAAGTGCGTTGAAACTTGTGTACACCCATCAGCCCAGTTCTCCGGCTTGGGCTTCAAACTTGTCAGGGGAGAGGTACCCCAGTGATGAGTGCATTCTTCTGGGATTGTAGAGCTCA
>JBBRML010000058.1:0-27135 GCA_038230855.1 Fimbriimonadales bacterium
ACCATTTGATGGCGGAATGGGCTTAATCTGGGTCGACGTGCACTGGCGATGTATTCAAGCCTGAAGGGCTTGCCTAACTGAGCGAAGGGTTGGCGCCATGAGGCGCAAACCCTGGTAACGGTCAGCGCATCGAGTTCGGAATGAATTTCACGTCATTCAAGAGGACGGTAACCAACCGAGCTTGATCCCTGAAGGGGATTCCTATCAAAGCGAAGGGTTGCCGCCTCGAGGCGGCTACCCTGGTAAATACGTCCCAAGAATTCTCAGCCCTGTATGGGCTGCCTCCAATGCCATTTGACCTCGCGGCGGCCTCAACCGAACAGATCGAAACTACAAGCGCGACCTACGATTGCCCGCCAGGATGGGGGTTACGAAGCGAAATCCGTCGCGTGAGATGTGCATCCAAGCTGCCTCCAATGCATTGCGAATCCACGAAACGATCTCGAATCGGTTCCTGCAAACCCGGAGGGTTTGTAGATTCCAGCGAAGGGTTCGACCCGGCCTTGGCGGGGCGTACCCTGGTTATCGTTGCCCAGCCCAAAGCAAAGCCGGAGGTTTTGTAGATAATCCACCCGAAAAAGTCCATTGAGCTTGGAAGCGAATTCCGAAGGCCAAGGCATCAATCCCGCCTAAAACGGACCAGGGACTTGCGCTTCAGAGCACACTTTCTCGATCTGCTTGTGGAGCGCAATCATTGCGTCCACGAGCTCATTGTTCAACCCCGAAAATGCCTGGACGGCAGAAGCCGCATATCGGTCATACGTGGCCTTCGTCTCCCACCAGAACTTCATGATCTCCGTGCAATCAGTAGACAGGGCCAACCTGTTTGCATTGCGGATCATCACCGGAGCCCACACGTTAAACGGCTCAAGTACCGGGTCGGGGACTGGGACCGGCGCGGGTGCCGGTGCTGCTCCTGGCGGCGTGACGGGCGTTGACGGGGAACCAGGATTTAACCCGTCGTAAACCTTCTTAGCGCAATACGCGATGATCGCACCTAGCCCAAGATAAGCCCACCACATAGTGATCACATGTTAACAGTAAAGCTGCAGAAACCGAGTCTATGCGACCGGGTCCCGCCGGGCGATTACAATGAGAACGGGACAAGGTTTTCATTGAGCGACCAGCGGGCACATGCTCAAAATTTGTCGAAGCCCAAATCCGCCCGGACGCTTAGCGGAACATGGAGAGTCCGACGAGGTGACAGGCGAAAGAGCGAAAGCCACCATCTGGCAAACTGCATGCGGTAAGCACCGACGACGTTATATGAAATCGACCATTACACCGCAAGCACGACCGGCCCGGAACTCAGCGCAAACCCGCCCGCTAATTCTCTTGTGGATCTCCGCTTGCGTGTGTCTCGCGGCGACCAACCCTACGAGTGGAAGTTCGGCTCCGAGGATTGGACAAGCCCGTCCGGATAATCACATGATCAAGGCAGACGCATTAGGTCAGCAACTGGGCGAGACTTTCATCTCCACCCTTGCCGTGCAGCACGAAACCTCATCTGGCGCGTGTGTTGCCTTTCGGAAGTCCTTCGATCTCGCGAAAGGGCCATCAGAAGCGACGCTCCAAGTATTCGCCGACGCCCGATATCTGCTTTGGATCAACGGCCAGTATGTGACGCGCGGACCGGGCCGATTCGAGCCCGCTGGCCCAGAGTACGATTCAATTGAAGTCGCGTTTTATCTGAACGCCGGGAAGAACACGGTCACCGTTCTCGTTGGAGGTCGCGTCAGCAACGGAAAAACTCGTTGGAGGCCCCTTGGCCTCACCGCAAGGCTCGTCTCCGGCCGACGAATCTTAACCAAGACCGATGCAACTTGGCGATGGAGCGCGGACACGCGCTATCGCAGACTCCTTGTGGACTGGGCGAATCTTTATGACATTGCCGATGCCCGGGTCGAGGATGGCGACTGGACCCAGCCAGGATACGATGACTCCAAATGGAAGTTCGCTCAGGTCGTGGCGAAGAACCAGAAACCGCTGACGACGAAGACGACGGTGGATGGGAGAGCCGTGACCCTGACCGTAGATCCGATCGGGGCGTCTTGGTGGGGACCGCTCACAAAGCGCCGAACCCCGATGCTTCGTGAGACGACGGTCGTCCCGGTTTGGGAATCGCGGTTCCCGCTCACGTTGAGTGCCGGAGAAAAGGTGAAGTTTCGGTTCCCCCACTTGGTGCTGGCCGCGACGAGGTTTGAAGTCGAGGCGAGCAGTGGCAGTGAAATCACTTTCAGTCACATGCCCCAGGCTCGTTACGTATGTCGTGCTGGCATCCAATCGTTCGTCACAACCGATTCCCACGCTATTTTTGAAGGCGCGATCGAAGTCAAATCCGGAAGTGTGACATTTCGCAAAGTGGAGTTTTCCGAGCTGTTGTATCCGTTCGAGCGGTTCGGCAGTTTCCAATGTGACGATCCGTTACTCAATCGCCTCTGGACAACCTGCGTGCGAGGGCTAGAGGTGACGTCTGAAGACGCTTACGTTGACTGCACGGATCGCGAGCGAGTGGAGTGGATGGACACCGATCCGCCCGCGTTCGACGTCACGCGAGTCGCCATGGCCGGGCCAACGCAAAGCGGCGGGAAATACTACAGCGATCCAAGACTGCTCGAGACAATGCTTCGTCGGACGGCGCTGACGTTGCAGCCCGACGGATGGGTGAAGGCTCACACATGCTCCGATCGGTTTGACATTCACGCCAAGATGGAAGACCGCGCATGTGATTGGGTGGAAGGAGCCCGGCGTTATGTGGAGTCGTCCGGCAAGACGGGAGTTATCCGCGAAATTTGGCCCGCAATCGCAACCCAGATGGAGTATTTCCTTTCCCGCATTGGCCCGCGCGGGCTAGTGTGCGGCAGGGATTGGACGGTGTGGGGAAATCCTGTTGGCTATCAGACATGCGAAGGAACGACCCTCAACGCATTTGTTTGCCGAGCTCTCGCCGATGCCGCATTCTTGGGGCAAAGGATTGGCAAAACAAAGGATGCAAGTCGCTTCGCGAAAGCATCGCGTGCTTTGTCAACGGCGATCAACTCCGTTCTGTGGAATGAGCATGAGGGGACGTACTACGGCGGACACTACGACCTTGCTACCGCAAAAGCGGCGACAGACTACCGACCGCTGACCCTGAGAGTAACCGACGGATTGATTGAGCCCACAAGGCACGCCGCACTATTTGCCCTCGACCAAGGCATTGTCCCGCCAGACCGGAGGGCTCGAACCGTCGCGTATCTCATGGCCCACCCTCCGCATGAGAATGACATCATGCAGTACTACTACTTCTGGAAGCAGCAATACGCATTAGATCGCGAAGTCGCCGACCGCGATGTCCTAGACACCATGCGGAGGGAGTGGAAAGATATGGCCAACAGTCCATTTGAGGCGACGTTTGAGGGGTTGCACTCTTGGGGCTCGCAAGCGCACGGATACGGGATGTTTCCCGCGTATTTCCTCAGCTCCTACGTGTTGGGTGTTCGTCGGCAAGGCACAATTATTCTCATTGAGCCTCGGCTAGCGGGACTTAGCAAGGCCTCCGGGGTCGTTGTAACCGAATGGGGTCCGGTTTCGGTGCGTTGGAGCCGCGACGGTGGGTTAGGCAAGTATGAGATCACCGTCCCGGAAGGGACCGAGGCCGTACTTCGCCTTCCCGCGAGCTCAGCAACGATACGTAATATGCGCGGCTTCTCGTTTAAGCCAAGAGGTAGGTGGCTAGAGATGCGGCTCGAACCCGGGACGTACACGGGTTCATGGATCCCGAACGACGAAGGTAGCGCGCACTAAAGCCTCAAGCACAAGTCCACCCTCGGACTCGCCGCTAGCACGCGCAAGTGAACCAATGTAGCTCGCACAGGGCGAATTTCGTTTGATATGACATTCTGGTGTTCACTAAATATGCCATATTTACCACGGCGGTAAATATGGACGATATTGTGAATGCTTTACGCTCGATCCAACGAACAATCAGTGGGTCCGGTATTTCGATCACGTTCGATCAGACGTCGGTGCACATCGCTGGACTACACGGCTCTGTTACGCTCAAATTAATCCGCCTCTACCGGCCGTCATCGCATGATGTTGAGCGCGAGGCTTCTGAAGATGCTCTTCTCGTAATTACTGCGGCAACGCGGAAAGCAGCCGCTGCAGCGGCGCGATACAATCACATCCTAGTCCCGGAGGGCGGGTACCGCATCGTCGCGCCAGGGGTCGCCCTCATGCATGACTCATACGTTTCGCCAGAGACATCCAGGCTAGCGCAGCTCGCAGGCCGGAGCGGGGTTATTGCCGAAACTCTTCTCCTGGGAAAAAATCGCGCATGGTCCGTCCGAGACCTGGCCGCGGCTGCCCACGTCTCATCAGCTCTGACTCATCGAGTTATGGTGCGGCTTGAACGCGAGAATCTACTCGTTCCTCACGGCAGTGGCCGCGTGAAAAGCCGTGTCCTTTCAAACCCTAGGGCGCTTGCGGAGCTATGGAGTCAAGAGGAAAGCATCCCCAGCCCAGCGCTACGCGGATTTCTCTATACGTCATCCACCGAAGCGCTTTCCAGCAAAATTACGGATGGGCACCCAGAGACTGCAGTGGGAGGAGTCCTAGCCGCAAACCTCTATAAACCGCTCCTCACGCGCGTGTCGCCGCCATTGAGGGTCTGGGTCCCAAGCGATTTTGACTTCAGCGAGTTGGACAGCCTCGGATTTCAACCCACAAACGAAGGTGCAAATGTAGAGTTCCTGAAAACAAAGCACGACGCATGGCAAGTAAACATGAGTCGCGCCGAGAAGCTGCCTTGCGTCTCAAAGTGGCGCGCTTGGCTCGAAGTCGCCAGTACGACTGGTCGGTCTCAAGAATTGGCAGATGCACTCTTTGCCGAACTCTCACTGAAATAGATGGAAGTCATTGAAATATGCAGGATGGTCGCACGGTCCCTTTTTGCCGAAATTGGGCCGTGGGGTGGTCAGTGTGCTCTTTTTGGCGGCCTGACACCGGGGATTCTTGTCCCGGAGCCTCCGGAACCGCTCGCACCTCACATTGGGACGCGTGATGTAGATCTCGCCATTCAGATCGCCGCCGTTGGCGACGAAGGAGAGATGTACCGGACTCTCAAAAATAATCTCTCAGCACTCGGTCTCAAGCAGGCAAGCAACCGCACTTTCGAATGGCAGCGCACTATCGATGGGTTTGATGTACTTGTAGAACTCTTCGTGCCGGTGTCCGACCCACTGCAGGCGGGCAAAATACAGAAGAAACCGATTGACCAGGGCGGAAGCGGTCTGACCGCACTCGGGATCTTCGGTCTCGATCACATTGGTAAGGATCTAGTGGAAGTCGACGATGAGGGGCCGCTGCTCGATGGCAAGGGAGTCAAAAAGGTAACTCTCAGGCTTTGTGGGCCCGCAATGTTGGTTGCTCTTAAGGCCTGGGCGCTCACCGAAAGAAGCAAGAGCAAAGACGGTTACGACGTCGTATGGATGCTGAAGGCCTATCGCCCTAAACCAGTTGCCGCCCGGTTTTTCGCAGCCGGACTCCACGAAACCAAATTCGGGGGCCAGGCCCTGAATCGGTTGGAGGAGATCTTTAAGACCTACGAACGGACGGGGCCAGGAGGTTGGGCAGACGAATCAGGGTTTGTTGGCGATGAACGAGTGCGCGAGATGAGGGAAGCATCGGCGATCGTGAACGAGTTTGTTGTAGCCGTTAAACAAGGTCTACCGCAATGACTGCCTTCGGTAGTCGTCGTGTCGTCAGCTTTCGAAAATCGCGGTGCGCCCGTGTCAGTTAGGCAAATGCCTACACCGTTTCATCATCCGCCGCTAGTACGCGCAGGTGATCCAAGGAAGCTCCCGTAACAAACGATCCGAAGTAGCGAGCCTGGCATTCATCGAAAAGGCGGTGGCGGCAATGAAGCGATCAGCTGGGTCCTCATGCGCGAATCGCAGAGTGCGGCTCAGGATTGCAATCTCGGCCGTGAGAGGCGCTTCCACGAATCCACAAGCCTGCAAGTAACGCCTCAGCACCTTCTCAGGGTTCGCCGAGCCAAAGTCGAGGCGGCCGCGAGTGGCAAGAATCATCGCTTCCCAGATGCAGATCGAAGGCAAAAAGACTTCGCTCGGCTTCTGCTCGAGTTCATCGCGGAATGTTGCGGGCAGACGTTCATCGTCAAGGGCATACCAAATAAAAGCGTGGGTATCGAGGACCGTCACTTCAATGAATCCCACTCAAGGTCAAGCGGGGACACGATGTCTCCGAGAACCAACAGCTCTCCCGTCCCGATTCCGCGCCCCGATCGCCGTATTGGATCGTAATTAGGGGGTCGCAACTCGGCCACGATCATGCCGCGCTTAGTGATTGTCACGATCTCGCCCGTTCGATTGACCGTGTCCAGGACCTCCAAGCATTTCGCCTTGAACTCCGTAGCTGTCATCTTCATTTGCATACATTACCATAACTGGTCATCGGACTGGTCATATCATGAAGTATCGGCTACGATGCACCTGCATTTCGCAAACCTCCCGCATCAGTCTCGATGCAAACCTGTATGCTAGGCGCTGGATATTCCCATGCTGACGCTCACGTTTTTCGCGCTATTTGGACAAGGTCGCACGACCCTCGCCGGCGAGCCTGTGGACATTGCGTCCAGCGCCTACCAATACAGAGCCGACCGACCCCAGGCGTCCAACACACCTGAGAGCTGGATTGCCCTCATGCACACGGCCAAACTCCCGCTAAATAAGCCGGTCGATCTAAAGAACTCAGCGATAAGGAAAGCACTCGTCGGCATCCTGTGGGAAGAAATCCGGCCCGTCCAAACTCTAGAACTGACGTGGCCCACGACTTCGACGCGCTGGCCGCGAGCCAACAATCTAGTCGTCCACACCCTTATCAATCAAGGTGCGTCTAGCTCGTGGTGGAACAACCTCGCAGCTGTCCAGACAGCAGTCCGGCCCAGGATCTCGCGAGGCGGCCGAACCCTCCGATACGATCTCGCGCAGTACACCTGCGGAATCGTCATAAGCACCTCGGGCAGCGCTGTCGCTACCGACTTCGACATTCCCCAGGTTCGTGTGCTCGTGGCGGACACATGGAAGCAGATGGACGTCGAAGTCGAGTGGGCTTTTCAACCAGCAACGAAGCACAAAGACTACTCGGGCTCGATAGAGGCATACGACGGCCGCATCTCGGGATTGAAGGTACTCAGCGGCCAAGATCGAGCCTCTACGTCGCCCGCCTGGAGTTCCAGGGGCAGCGTAACAGGCCGCCGAGGCGTCCAATTCTCCCTGGACTACATGGGAACGTCCACGTGGCGAAAGGAGCAGCCGTTCACCTCGCAACCCGACGACGTCGCTCGTTCGATCGTCACTCTCTGGACAAAATCGGGCAACTTTTCGTTCCTAGCCGCTGACCTAGAGCACGGTCCGATCTATGCGCCAGAGTACGGCTTTTTCGTTCGCCGAATCGGTCAGTCGAACGGAGGCACGCACGCGCCCGCCGGTCATAAGTTTGCGATGTCGCCATTCACTGAAAAGATGGATTCCGTCGTTGGCGACGCACGGCTGAAAGGCTGGGGCAGCGCGGCCACCCCCTTAATCGTCGCGAACTCGACCGCAGAAAGCATCTCCTCGATGGGCGTAACGATGCCCTCCCAGTCTGTGGCCGTTCACCCCGGTGAATCCATGGACGTCGTTGCGCGGTGGACGAGCCCGATCAGTGGCCAAATTCGAGTCTCGATTGTCAACACTCATGCCCAGGCGGGCAGCAACGGTATCGACTGGACCATCGTCCGCGATTCGCGTTCGGGTCGCCAAGTGCTCGCCACGGGCACGACTGATGGTAAGCAGACTGGTGTGGGGTCCACTCCCATTGTTTCCGTCGTACCGGGCACCCAGATTGCTCTCATTGTCGGGCCACACGGGGACTATCACTGCGACACCGACATCATCAATTTCCAGATATCAGAAGTTGGCGGCGGCTCGCGCGTTTGGGACATCTCGCACGACCTGAGCGCGAATATCGGGGGTTCAAACCCACACACCGACTCGTACGGCAACAAATCCTGGAGCTTCGGATCGGAGCTACCCCTGTTTCGCAACAGTGCGATTACCGCCGATCTCCCATTTTCCCGAGCCTCAACGGCAACGACCGCTCGCCAGTACGTAGCCGAGCTCGTGGCCCAAAACGCTAAGACCATCCGTACTCAAACCCGGGAACGTCCGGAGCAAACCTGGGAGTCCGCGGTTACCGCAATGCGCGGTCGCGATCTTCCGCCGCACCCCGCGCCACCCGCCGGATCGTTACCACCCATGCGGGTCAGCGTCCCCTCCCAGCGCCTAACCGATCAATGGAATCTTGGCGCCTGGCACCTTATGCGCCACTGTGTCGTCGACCCCGCGACGGGCAAGCTTCAGTTCAACGACTTTCCGTACGGAATTCTCGCCGCCGAGACGTATCTCGTTTTGTCTGTCCTCGATCAGATGGGCGAGCACGAGGCGGCCTCCAACGGCTTCGACCAATGGCTCTCGCTCCCGATGGAACGTGAACACCCGGTTGGCCTTTTCACAGAAGGGCGAGGAAGCATGACTTACGCCGAGGGGCCGGCTGGCTACGGCGGCAACATGGACGGGATTCATGCGTTCGGTCCGGGATCAATCGGCTGGGCTCTGACTCAGCACTACTGGATGACCGGCGACCGTGCCTGGCTTCTCGCCCATAAAGACCGGATCATCGCAAGCGCCGATTGGATGCTTCGCCAACGCAAGGTAATTCGAGACGCAGTGCCCGGCGGCAGTCGACTGTGGGGCGCCGGATTGCAACCTGCCCTCCAGGTCACGCCCGACAGCGGTGGACTTTGGATGCAGTTCTACGAGTGCGAGGCGTATTACTGGGCGTCGGTTTCTCGGCTTGCCGCAACCCTCGCCGGAGTTGACGCTCCTGCCGCAAAGCGACTGCAGGCCGAAGCGGAATCGTATCGGAGTGACCTGCGCGCCGCCGTCGAACGCTCCATTGCATTGTCGCCGGTGGTGCCCGTACGCGACGGCACCTATCACTCAGTCGTTCCCTTTTCCTGCTACGTGCGTGGACTCAGCACCGGCGCTTGGGGCTGGCAACGCGACGGCAGCGGCAGCCACGTCGGACCGTTATATTGGGACACGGTGCAGACTGCCGCCGCTCTCATTAGTCCCGCCAACCTGCTCCCGGCGAGCGACGTCCGCGTGCAGGGCTACCTCGATGTCTTGGAGGATCGTCTTCTCCTCGAGAACCCCTACGTTGGCAATCGCAATTGGTTCGAGAAGGGATGGCAATACCAAGGCGGCCTCGAACGTACGGCGAATATGCACCTCGCTGCGCGTGATATTCCGGTCTTCTTACGATCGTTCTTTAACTGCTATGCGGTCGATATCTTGCCCAACGATGGATACACCTTCAACGAGCACGCCGTCCATGGCCCACCCGACAAAATCTTCGAGGAAGCCGCGTTTCTGGAACGGTTCCGCAACCTACTCGTCATGGAAGACGGCAAGAACCTCGACCTCGCGCTCGGCACGCCCCGAGCTTGGCTCGAAGCTGGCAAGGTCATCGATGTGAAGCACGCACCTACCCAGTTCGGCGACATCGGTTATCGCATAACTTCTCACGTCGGATCGGGTCGCATCAGTGCGGAAATTGACATGCCAACTCGGGTGACGCCGCAGTCGGTACGGCTCCACTTACGCCACCCGAGTTCGAAGCGGATTCGCGCGGCGAAGGTTAACGGCAAGGTCTGGAGCAAGTTCGACTTAGACATCGTGACGGTGGTAGGACAGCGCGGCCACGTCACTATCGAGGTTTCGTACTAGTATTACTCCGTTATGTGTTGAATCACTTTCAGTTGAGCCTTCGTCTACTTGGACGTGGAACGCATGGATGCAAAGACACTGGGAAGGCTGGACGGCTTTCTTGAACCGTATTTGAAAGCCCTTGGTCGTGAGGAGCGACGTCGTCATGGTTCGGCCTATATTCGTGGATTGATGCTTGGCGATTCTCGTCGCACGGCTTCAGGGATTGCGCGCTCATCCGGTGAGGACGAGCAGGCTCTTCAGCAGTTTGTGGGACAGAGCCGTTGGTCGGCGAAATCTCTTTTGGACCGGCTTGCCGTGGACGTGCATGCGATCGCTCCGGGCAGGCAAGCTTTCGTAATCGACGACACCGGCTTTCCCAAGCAAGGTCGCAACTCGGTGGGGGTTGCTCGCCAATACTCGGGGACGTTGGGCAAAACGGGAAACTGCCAGATCGCGGTGAGTCTGAGTCTGGCCTGGGATCAGGCCTGCGTTCCTCTGGAGTTCGAACTCTATCTGCCTGAGGAGTGGACAAAGGATCCCGAGCGGCTCAAGAAGGCGGGATTGCCGCCTGAGACGCCGTTCAGGGAGAAATGGAAGATCTCCCTTGATCTGCTCGACCGGGCAAGTTGCAGGGGCATTCAAGGCAAAGTGGTCTGCGCCGACGGAGGCTATGGAGTAGTTACCGAGTTTCGAGAAGAACTCGCAAGGCGCGGGCTCGCCTACGCGCTCGGCGTTCAAAAGTCGCTTTCGTTTTGGCTCTCTCCTCGTATCGACATCCCTGCGACCCCCAAGCAGGATAGGATCGGCGCTCCGCGCAAACCTCAACTTCCGCAAAGGCTGAATGCAGAGAGTTTCACGCTTACGCTTGCTACAGATCAATGGACGTCCCTGAGTTGGCGAGAGGGCACCAAGGGAACCATGAAGTCTCGCTTTGCCGCTGCGCTTGTTGAGCCGTCCAACGTCGCTACTCGAACCGCCGGCAAACGCGAAGACGAGCAGTGGCTCCTCATTGAATGGCCCGAAGGCGAGCCCGAGCCCACTCACTATTGGCTCGTGTCAAAAGACTTGGGACCGGATTTGAAGGAACTCGTCTACTGGGCGAAAATCAGGTGGATGATCGAGATGAACTACAGGGAGCTCAAAGACGAACTCGGACTCGATCACTTCGAAGGACGCAGTTACAGGGGATGGCTCTCCCACGTCGTACTGACCCTCGTCGCGTTTCTGTTCCTTACCTTCGAAAGACTCCGTAACAAAAGCGAATACCAAGTTGACGCTCCCTGATGTTCGCAGAACGATACAAAGACTCATAGCCCTCGCATTGCCCAGATGCCCGCTATGCGGCAGAAAACGACGGAAGGATGCTCACTATGGATTCACATAACGTAGTAATACTAGGAGGCTGTTGATCAACTCAACAGCTTCCTAGAAGCGGCGCGAGAGTCGTCCGGGTCGCTAACGCATGGGCGTTCGTAACCGCAACCTAGCCCTTGGCCAACACCGCCATTGCCGCGTTGTGGCCCGCAATGCCACTTACGCCGCCCCCGCGGCGCGCCCCCGCGCCCGCAAGATAGATGTGCGGATCATCCGTTTCTGCGCCCCAAACTTGTTGCGCATCCATATCGCTATCAAGAAAAGGGAAGTCCAGGTCGCGGTGGAAAATGTTTCCTCGGGGCAGAGAAATATCCTGTTCCAAGTCCAGCGGAGATTTGACTTCAATCGCGAGCGACCCGTCGCTGCACGGAGCAAGAACGGATTCGATGGGATCGAGCAGGTACTGGTTTAAGCTTGCGACGGCGCGCTCCATCGCAAGCCTTTTGGCGCCCTGCGGATCGTTATCGAAGAGTTTCGCCGGGGTATGGAGTCCAAACAGCGTAAGAGTGTGAAAGCCCTTTGCGTTGAGTTCGTCCGACAGAATAGTCGGATCGGTAAGCGTGTGGCAGTACATCTCCAGAGGCAGGGGAGTGGGCAGCTGACCGTGAAGTGCATCCGTGTAGGCCGTTTCAAGTTGCGAAAAACTCTCGTTCGCATGGAAGGTGCCGCCGAAGGCGAGCGCGGGATCCACACCCGACTTGAGTCGTGGAAGTCGGGTCAGGAGCATGTTGATTTTCAACTGGCAGCCTTCGAGTGAACTGGGGACAGAACGTCCTCTCAGCTGCGCCAAGTGCTGGGGCGCTGCCGCGAAAAGCAGATCCTTGGCCGTAAATGAATCACCAGACTCGGTTTCGACTCTAACCCCGTTCGGACCACTTTCGAGCGCAACGACTTTGGACTGGAGGAGGATTTCCACCCCGTGCTGCGTGCTTACTCGAAGCAATTCTTTGACAAGGGCCCCCATGCCTCCCTGCGGGACGCGCCACTGGCCGGTGCCGTTCCCGATCAGGTGATAGAGGAAACACCGATTGGCCTGCATATCGTCTGCGGGGGCAAACGTTCCGATGAGTGCGTCGGTCAAAACCACGCCTCGCACGACGTCATCGCTGAAACGATTGCGAATAGCTTCGCCGATTGGAACTTCCATCAGCGTGCGCCACACCTCAGGCAACCCGATTTCGGATTTGAGTTCCGCCGCTCGCCGGAGGGGTTTGAGCATGGAAGGAGCGATGCGCACGGCCAGTTCGGCAATCCCTCCGTAAAACTCCCGCCATGCCGCGCCTTCCGAGTCTGACCCCGTCAACCGTCGGAAACTGCTAGCTGTCGGTTCATCCCAGGTACTCGAAATGAACAACCCGTCATCGCTGCCTCCTTTTTGGTACGGAGTGTATGAGGACACGCTGCGGCTGAGGGTTCTGAAGTTGATCCCCAAATCGGCAACGATCTGGTCCGGGAGAAGCGACACGAGGTAGGAGTAGCGCGACAGGCGGGCGTCGTAATCTGGAAATGGCCGAACGCTCGCGGTCGCTCCACCAAGCTCAGACTCAGATTCCAGCAGGAGCACAGACTTTCCCGCCTTACCCAAATAGCTTGCGGCAACCAATCCGTTGTGCCCGCCGCCAACTACGATCGAATCGTAGTGCTTACCGTTCTGTGCCACGTTTGTCGCTCATTTGAATTGTGTCGGCTTTACGATCATGCCTGCACACCGAAAAGTCATTACAGCTGATAGAACTGCTCCCAGCCTTTTCTTGGTGGTGCGCCCTTCAGCAGTTCATTAGCCACCTTGTGGTTGGTAATGTGCCTCGATCGAAGGTCGAACTCCAACTTCGATCCGACTCTTTGTGCGATGATTCCGATCGCCATCGCTTGGCATAGCGGACCAGACACCGCGAAGTTCGACCGACACGCTTCCTCGCCCTTGCATGCGCGGAGAAAGTTCAAGTAGTGGTTGGACGGGCTCGTCGGAACATCCGGCAACTTGAGATCCTTTGCCGCCTCCGTTGGAATGATCTGCAACGTCGAAGCGTGCGAGCCACCCTTGAAGGTCAAACCTTCCCCATAGATGACCTTTCCTGGAGGGTTAACCTTCGTGTCGATGCTGCCCGCGCTAGGAGGCGGGATGTTTGGATCCACTACTGCGCCGCCGAAGGTGTTAGGCAGAGGTGGCAGGTTCTTCACACCGTCGTACCAGGACAGTTCGACCGGCGGCTTCGAACCGCGCGCTGGGAAACGGAAGGCCAGGGTCGTCGCCTGCGGGAAGATAAACGCGCTGTGGCCGTCAAGTCGAACGGGATCGACCTCCGTGGGCAATCCAAGCTCAAGAAACTCGTGCGCGGTGTCGAATATGTGTGCGCCCCAGTCGCCAAGGACCCCGTCTCCGTAGTCGTACCACGACCGCCAGTCGCCGTTCAGATAACTGTGATTGAACGCATGCAAATGCGCCGTCGCGTTCCAGATATCCCAGTCGAGTTGATCAGGCAGTTCTTCCGCGAGGGGATACTCGTTCACGACCATCCCATGCCAGCGTCTCGAGCTGTTCATGAAGGCCGTAATCTTAGTGACGTTCTTGATGATTCCGGCCTCGGTCCAAGCCTTGAACTGGAAGTAATTGGCCTCAGAATGACCCTGGTTACCCATCTGACACGCGACCTTGTACCTCTTCTCGGCCGCCATCATCAACTCAATTTGGCGGAAGCTGTGGGCAAGAGGCTTCTCAACGTACACGTGCTTTCCGAGCGACATCGCGAGCATTGCTATCGGAAAGTGGGAGTGGTCCGGAGTGGCGATGCAAACCGCGTCGATCTGGTTCCCCATCTTATCAAACATCGTCCGAAAATCTCGGAATTGAGGCACGCCGGGGTTTCCGTTCAAAGTGCCAACCGTATGCTTTGCGCCCATCTGCGTATCGCAAAGAGCAACGATGTTAACCAGTCCGGTCGCGCGCATCGCTTTGATGTCGTCGGTGCCCCGATTGCCGACACCGACACACGCTAGGTTGATCTTTTCGTTCGGCGAGATCCTTCGAGTTCGCTCGGCCGCACCGAAGACGAACGAAGGGGGAAGGAACGACAAACCGCCGACGGCCAACACGCCTTTCATAAAGGAGCGCCGGTCTAGCTGTCCTGGTTTGTTCTGATCAAAATTGTCGGATTTCATAGGATTCCTTAGCGCAGAACGCGGATCTTGATGTTGCGAAACGAAACGCGATCTCCATGGTCTTGGAGGAGGATGTGGCCGTCGCTCCACTCCCCAAACCCGGGAATCGACTTAAACTTACTATGGGCCACGTAACCGCGAAAGGCCTCAGAACCTCGGTCGTACTCGGCGATTTTTGCTCCATTGAGCCAGTGTTCGACGTGCTTGCCTTTGCTCACGATGCGAGCGGTATTCCACTCTCCGATCGGGTTTGGATGCTTGTCCGTGGAGGCTGGGATCAAGTCGTAAACGGCACCGAGCTTCCGGTTTCCGTCGTGACCAAGTTTAGCGTCCGGGTGCCGTAAATCGTCGAGGATTTGATACTCGAGGCCGATTGCCGATCCCGTCGAGGTCTTGGCTCCCGTGCCGGTAATCGGATCAAGGTTCGGCTGCACAAATATCTTGACCCCGCTGTTCGTACCTTCTGCGATCTTAAAATCGACTACCAACTCGAACGCATCGTAACGCTCACGCGTGATGATATCGCCGCCCGAGGCCGACTCTTTTCCGCCAGAAGCTATGACGCTGAGGACCCCGTCCTGCATCGTCCACCCTTTGTTTGGAAAGGTCTCCGACTTAGCGCTCCGCCATCCATTCGAAGATGCTCCGTTCCAAAGCAGTTTCCAGCCTTCCGCCTTCTCACTGTTGGAAAGCGTATTTGGTGCTTGGGTCAATTCGGTGATCATTAGGTTGCGCCAGCGAACCTGTGCTCCGGCGGCTTCCTTTCCGACACCATGAACCTGGAGGCCGATTAATCCGCGGGGAGTCATGGCATCGCTGACCTCCGCGCATGGCGTGTCGTTTAGCCATGTTTTGATCGAGTCTCCGAGCGCCTCAACCCGAATGTGGTTCCAATCGCCTCGCTTAAAGAGCTTTCGACCTATCTCCGTAAACTCCTTTCCGTTTCCACCAAGTACGCCGGGGAAGAGCCAATCGCGCCTGCCTTCATCGTAGATGCCGGCCGTCCACCATCGATCGCGCTTCGGGTCTGGATCGATTTCGATTTGGTAGCCGTGCACACGGCCGGCAGGAACGTTGATTTTCTTGCCTCGCCACTCAACCTCAGTCTTCTCTGCAAAACACTCGCTCCGGATCTGCACGCCCGAATTCAGCCTCGGATCGACCTTGAAATCGTACTCAAGCACGAAGTCACCGTAGGTCTTCTCGGTGCATAGGAATGAGTTTGGGGAGTTCAAAACCGCCGTCCCGACAAGTTCGCCTCCCTCGATTGAGTAGATCGCTTTGCCACCGCGGCTCACCCAGCCCGTCAGGTCCTTGCCGATCATCGTGGTTTGGGAGTGGGCCGTAGCGGCACCCGCCAGCACGATGCCCATACAGAGTGAACACATCGTTTGAAGTTGTCTCATAGGCAGAAATTTCACGTTGTCTGCGGTGGCGTCGAGCGGCGCCTTGCGTGACGGCATTCTACACCCAGTGCGTGCAACTGTTCGGGATCTGGGATTTGGTAAGCGAGAACGACTTTCGGTCATCGATTCCCCCTGGCAATATTGCAGGAAAAGCCAAATACCGTGGCCCCGCACCTTAGTTTCAACTGCCTAGGCCTGTGGGTCCTTAGCCCCCCTAATAGCGGAACATATGCCCGCAAAGATACGTCAATAGCCCAGGTTGCGGCGGAAACCGCTGCGTCAATTTGGGTTAAGTGCGATAGACTCACCTTGGACCAACACCACCCGCTATGCATTTTCTGCGAAATTCTCTTGTTAGCTCCGCCCTTTTCGTGCTGAGCGCATGCGCTGCCTTCGGGCAATCTTTCACATCGAACCAACCGGTAGATGTGGAGATTCCGGCCAAGGTCCGGTCTTCCGTGATGATCGCGGTGGCAAGTCCATTCCAAAAGCTGAATGTGACCGTTAGCCTTCCTTACGCAGACCCCGTAGGAGTTCAGGCGTTCGCAGATAGCGTTAGCGACCCAAGCAGCCCGAACTATCGCAAGTTCATCACGCCTGAAGAAGTCGGCGAGCGGTTTGGAGTGAGCGCGGGTCAGCAAAACGAAATTGCTGCGTATCTTGCCAGCCGAGGTTTCAAGATTTCGATCGTTTCGAAGAACCGCCTCTCCGTGATGGGGGAAGCGACCGTAGCCCAGGCAGAAGCCGCATTTGGAACGCAGATCAATCGATATTGGCACCAGAATGCAAACGGAACGGGCGAAGAGTTTTTCTCATTTTCGACCGCGCTCAATGTCCCCGCCGGTATCGCTCCGTTCATCCGCAATGTTAGCGGACTGGATAACGCGAGCAAGCCGCAGATGCGAGCGCTGACCGCAACTCAGGCTAGATCTCTATACAGCTTGACCAATTCGTTCACCGGAGGCGCCAAGGGTCTCGGGCGGCACGTCGCGATTTCCAACTTTGACGGATTCGACCTCGCCAACATTCCGCTCTACTACACCCAAATGAGTCTGCCGAGCCCGGCTGGTGGTGTCGGCTCAAACGTTGCCGTCGTCACCATCGGCGGCGGTTCTCAGCACGGGACGGCCAATGCCGAGGGCGATCTCGACATCCAAATGGTATTAGGCATGTCGCCGCTCTGTACTTTCACGATATACGACGGTGGACCGACCGACCTGCTTGGTGTTCTCACGCGCGAGGTCAACGACAACACCGCCGACGTCATCAGCGAGAGCTACGGCTGGAGCCTAGGCACATCCTCTTCCAATGCCGCCCACGACCTTCACGTATCGATGACCGCACAGGGCATTACCTACATGGCGGCCAGCGGTGACTCCGGCACGACAATTGAGCCGTTCTCGTATCCCAATTACGAGCCAGAGGTGCTGATGGTTGGCGGTACAACTGCTACAGTCAACGGATCTGGAACCCGGACGACGGAAGTAGGCTGGTCGGGTAGCGGCGGCGGTTGGAGCACGAAAGTGTTCCCGTTCAATGTCTTGCCGAGCTGGCAAAAGGGCAAAGGCGTCCCCACGACCATCAATTTCCGACTTTCACCGGACGTATCGCTCCACGCTTCCGGAGTATCAAGCGGTGCCTACCAGTTCTTCCTCGCTGGCGCGCTGAAAAGCGGTTACATCGGCACTAGCTTCGCCTGTCCCGTCTTTGCCGGTGGCCTTGCCACTGCCGAGCAAAACATAATCGCCAACGGTGGAATGCCTGCCGACAGTAAGGGCAACCGTCGACTTGGCCGTGTACAGAATCTCATTTACGGCCAAAACGGTCGCTCAGATGTGTGGTTCGACATTACATCAGGCTCAAGTGGCACATTGCCCGACTCGACGACGGCGGTTGCTGGGCCGAATTGGGACTTCGTTACCGGCTGGGGCGTGATTAACTTTGACGCGTTTGTGAGCGCGCAGCTGGCAATCGTAGCCGTCAACTCGGTTACTGTCTCGCCGACAACAACGACCGGCGGCCTCAACGCGACCGGTACCGTAACCCTGGCCGCGTCTGCTCAGGCAAACGCCGCGATCAACTTGACAAGCAATAACCCGAAGGTCACCGTTCCGACCACTGTGACCGTACTCAAGGGCGCGACAACCGCAACCTTCACCGTCACAACAATGCCGGTGACTTCTACAACAATCGGCACCATTACCGCGGCTGTTGGCACCTCGTCTAAGACGTGCACGATAACCCTTGGCCCGCCGAAAGTGAAATTGCTCACGTTCTCTCCCACGACTCTTGCGGGAGGCAACCCTACGAGCGGCACCGTCACCCTGACCGCGGGAGCGCCAACCGGCGGATTGGTAGTCACGCTATCCGATAATTCGAGCGCGGCAACGACGCCAGCAAGCATTACGGTTCTCGCCGGAGCGACTACCGGAGTGTTCACGGTTCCAACCCTTGGCGTCACTATCGACACTACGGTAACTGTTACCGCGACTGGTGGCGGTGCGACCGCCAATGCCACTTTCACGCTGATCGCGCCTAGTCTGCAGAGCATCACCTTCAGTCCGACCTCTGTGCCGGGCGGAAAGACCGCCATCGGAACCGTCACTCTCAACGGAGCTGCCCCGAGCGCTGGCGTCGTCGCCTCGTTGGCGAGCGTGAAGCCAAATATCAAGGTGCCTGCTTCGGTGACGATTCCGTCAGGCAAAACATCCGCTACGTTTACTGCGACCACCACGAGTGTTGCGACCGACGTACAGGGCATCGTTAGCGCGGCGGCAAACGCCAAGTCGGTTCAGACGACGCTTACGGTACAAGCCCCTCGCGTCTCAAAGGTCACCGTCAATCCGACATCCGTTCTCGGCGGGACGAACTCGATCGGAACGGTAACGCTCACGACTAATGCCCCGACCGGCGGCGTAGTCGTGAAGCTCAGCAAGACGAACTCGACTGCGAATGTATCCACTACCGTAAAGGTCAATGCAGGCGTGAGTACCGCGACATTCCCAATCACCACCGTCGCCGTGGCAAATGACACAAATGTGGACGTGACCGCGGCCCTGAATGGCGGTTCTGCCTCTGCGACTTTGGGCGTTACCGCGCCGAAGGTGACGGCGTTCAAGGTGAGCGCGACAACCATCAAGGGCGGCAAGCCGGTCACCGGAACCGTGACGCTTTCGAGCAACGCGCCCACCGGCGGTCTCTCCGTGACGATCAGTGCCTCCGATACCAGCGTCACCGCGGTGAACATCGTCGTGCCTGCTGGTTCAAAGACGGGATCTGGCACCATCAACACCAAGCCAGTTGGCGATGATGTGTCGGTGACGATCACCGCCACTAAGGGTACGAGTTCGATGAAGGCGACCTTGAAGGTTCTCGCCCCGATCGCAAAGTTCACGGTTGCCCCCACGACGATCAAAGCTGGTGCCGCCGCAACCGGCACGCTCAGCTTGGATGGAGCCGCACCTGCGGGCTTCATCTGGACGATCACGGCAACAGGGCCTGTAACGCTTCCCGGAAGTGTCACCTTTGTCTCCGGCTCGACCTCTGCCACGTTCAAGATTACGGGCACAACCATTTCGAAGAGTACGCCGGCCAAGGTAAATGCCGCCCGAAAATTGGCAAAGTTCACCGTCAGCATGACCGTGAACCCTTAAGGCAGAACTTTGGGCGCACCGCCGACCGCGGGGCGCCCATTTCTGCTTCTCCCTGCCTCAATTGAGCCACGGCGTGCCAGTTCATTCACATGGCGAGTGACGTATTCCTGCCAACAGGTAGCAAACCGAGACCTTTAACGTTCATGATGAAAAAACGATGACCGACGGAGGGATTCGCGGCATCCATCATGTGACTGCCATCTGCGGACCAGCCCAGGAGAACATTGATTTCTACTCGGGCTTCCTCGGGTTGCGTCTCGTTAAGCTGACCGTCAATTACGACGACCCAACGGCGTACCACCTTTACTACGGCGACGGGATCGGCAGCCCCGGAACTCTGCTCACCTTTTTCCCCTATCCGGACGGATATCCCGGCCGTGCGGGCGCGGGGCAGGCGACCGTCACCTCGCTCGCAATTCCCGCGAACGCCCTTAGCTTTTGGCTGGATCGCTTCTCGCATCACTCGGTCGATTTTGATCGGCCTTCGAAGCGAAATCAACAGGAAACCCTTTCGTTCAGAGGTCCGGACGGGCTGCTCTTAGAACTCGTGGCCGTCCCGAAGGAGAACGAGGTGGTCCCCTGGGAGCGTTCGCCGATTCCCGCAAGGCACGCGATCTTGGGCATTCGATCGGTTCTGCTTCGTCAGCGCGACCCCTGGGTAACCACTTCGGTGCTGGTTGATCGGCTTGGATTTCATCAGGTTGACGACCGCGATGGCCGACTGCGGTTCGAAATCGGTGAGGGTGGTACCGGTCGCATCGTCGAGATAGTCAACGACCTTGACGGGCCCAGCGCGCGCCCTGGCCGCGGCACCGTTCACCATGTCGCGTTCCGAACACAAGACGAAGCGTCGCAGGCCGTCATTCGAGAAGAGTTGGTGCGGGCGGGCTATCACGCGAGTCCGATAACAAACCGCGGTTACTTCCATTCCACCTATTTCCGTGAACCCGGCGGCGTGCTCTTGGAAGTAGCCACGGATCCACCGGGATTCACCGTCGACGAACCCGAGCCAAGTCTCGGAACCAGATTGCAGCTGCCCGAGAAGTTCTCGCTCTATCGAACGAAGATTGAGCGCGGTCTGCCTCCGCTGAGGTTGCCAAAATGAACCAAGCGGTCGAGCACGCGCATGCTTGGCATCGCGGCGAGACCGACCGAACGATCATCTTGCTTCACGGCACTGGGGGCTCTGAGCACGACCTTATCCCAATCGCCCGGGCCTTAGACGACGAAGCCAATCTCCTCGGGGTACGCGGCAGATCGCTTGACGAAGGCTATCCTCGGTTCTTTCGCCGTCACGAAGAAGGTGTACTTGACTTGGAGGACTTGCAGCTCAAGACAAACGAGCTCGCCGATTTTTTTCTCAATTGCGCCGAGCGGTACGAATTTGATGTGAGCCAGACCGTTGCGATTGGTTATAGTAACGGGGCGAATGTCGCGGCGGCGACTCTGCTTCTGCGGCCGGACTCACTGCAACATGCGATCTTGCTGCGTGCAATGTTTCCGCTCAAGCCGCCCAATCTTCCCGATTTGCGCGGGCATCGCGTGCTCCTCAATAGTGGCGACTACGACCGAATGGTGCCGATCGATTCTGCGATGGCACTTTCGAGCCTTTTGCAGGAATGTGATGCGGACCTCGTGCACCACACATTTCACTCTGGACACGAGCTCACGCGAAACGACCTCGACTATGCGCGTGCATGGATATCCGATTTCGCATAGCCGTCGAATCGCGGTCCCAAGTCACCGCGCGTGCGTCATAATGGCAGACGGATGTCCGCTAATGTTGACCTGAATCTCGATGCGCTAAATCCCGAACAACGCAAAGCAGTCGAGGTAGAAGGCGGACCCTTGCTCGTCTTTGCGGGAGCCGGTTCCGGCAAGACTCGGGTCATCACAACTCGCATTGCGCGCCTTATCCAAAGCGGCGTTCCCCCGAGTCGGATCCTCGCGGTTACGTTCACCAACAAGGCGGCGCGCGAAATGCGCGACCGCATCGAGGCGCTCGTCGGCGATCGTGCCAAAGCGATGTGGATGGGCACGTTTCACTCGCTCTGCGCTCGTATGCTGCGCATTGATGGCCGGGCGATTGGCCTCGACCAAAACTTTGTCATCTACGACACGGGCGATCAGGCCACCCTCATGCGCGACGTTTTCAAGCTGATGAATTTGGACGATAAAAGCGTTCAGCCGCGCGCGGTCCTGAACATCATCTCAACCGCAAAGGAAAAGCTCCTTACCCCCGAAAAGTTTCGCGAGGAGGCTACAGGGTTTGTGGACAAAATTGCCGCCGAGGCTTACGGAATTTACAACCGATTGCTCGCGAAAGCGAATGCGCTGGACTTCGACGACATTCTGTACTTCGCCAATCGCCTGCTGGAGCAGCGAAAGGAAGTGCTCGAAAAGTATCAAGAACGCTTCCTGCACGTACTCGTAGATGAGTATCAGGACGTTAACTTTGCCCAGTACAACATCGTGCACGGCATCGCCGCAAAGCATCGAAATGTTGTTGTAGTAGGCGACGACGACCAGTCGATCTACGCGTGGCGAGGCGCCGATGTCAGCCTGATCCTCAAGTTTGGCAGTGACTATCCTGACTCCACCGTCGTCAAGCTGGAGCGAAATTACCGGTCAACGCAAAACATTCTGGCTGCCGCGAACGCGGTGATCTCTCGGAACCGTTCTCGTGCGCCAAAGAGCTTGTGGACTCAGAACGACAAAGGTGTGCCCATCACCCTCACGATGGCAGGCACAGAGATGGACGAGGCTGCGAGCGTCGTCGATCGCGTGACTCGGGACGTGCAGACGGGACGTCGCAGATACGGCGACTTTGCCGTCCTCTACCGAACGAACGCCCAGAGCCGCGTTTTGGAAGAGGCGTTCATCAATGCCCGTGTACCCCACCTGCTGGTAGGGGGCCAACGATTCTACGAGCGCAAAGAGATCAAGGACATGCTCGCGTATCTCCGGCTCGTTTACAACACTCGGGATGACGTTTCCCTAAAGCGCGCGATCAACACCCCAACGCGCGGGATCGGAGCAGGGGCGCTATCCAAAATCGAAGCGTGGGCGCAAGAGCACGACACGCCTCTCTGGGATGCGCTCAATGACCAAAGTGTCCAGACGACCCTCCAGGCCAAGGTCGCGTCGTCCGTCCGAAACTTCATCGGAATGATCAAGGACGGTCAGGAGCGTGCCGAGAAGGGCGAGATTCGGCCGATTCTCCAACACTTACTTTCCGAGTCGGGATATGTTGACCAGCTGAAAGCGGAACGCTCCGACGACGCTCTTGCGCGATTAGAGAACTTGCAAGAATTCTTGGGGGTCACGAGCCAATACGACGAGACGGCAGAAGAGCGCTCGCTCGGCGGTTTTCTCGAAAACGTGTCTCTCGTGGCGGACATCGATTCTCTCGTCGAGAACGGAAACGGCGTCACCCTTATGACCTTGCACTCCGCGAAGGGTCTGGAGTTTCCAGTTGTATTTCTGGCCGGTCTAGAGGAGGGCGTATTCCCGCACTCGCGAGCGTTGCGAACCGACTCCGAGATCGAGGAGGAGCGTCGACTCTGTTACGTCGGCATGACTCGAGCTAGGGAAGAGTTGCACCTTCTGCACGCTCACCGTCGCACCCTCTTCGGAACCCCGAACTTCAACTCTCGCTCCCGATTTCTAGATGACGTTCCGACCGATATCCTGGACACTCTCGGGCAAGAGGGATACCGACCGCCAACTCAGCGAATCGTGCAGCAAGAGCGCTCCGGTTCCTACTCGGTCATCGAACCCCGCACCGTGGCACCGAAACCCGCATCTTGGACCCCGCCGTTTACGGTGGGGTCACGTGTGCGTCACGCAAAGTTCGGCGTGGGCGTCGTCATCGCATGCGCCCCTCTCACCGCCGACACAGAAGTTACGGTGGCGTTTCCTGGGGTAACCGGCGTGAAGAAGCTCGTGCAAAGCATGGCCAAACTCGAGACCGTCACGTAGCGAGGCCTGGCGATTAACCCAAGAGTGCAATCTCTTCCGGGCTCAATCGGAAAGTGCCTGATCCGATAAGGCCGTCGATCTGTTCCGGGTTACGGATGCCAACGATCGCTCCGGTGATCGCCTCGTGGCGTAACACCCAAGCGATCGCCGCCTCACCCGCGCTCCGGCCATACTTTTCGCCGATCTTCTCGAGCTTCTCTGCTGTCTTCAGGTTTTCCGTTAGAGCCGGTTCTTGGTAATGAGGTGCTCGCGTTCGCCAGTCATCGGCCGGAAACGAGTTGACTCGATCCCGAGTCATGCGACCGCTCAAGAGTCCCGAGGCCATCGGTGAATAGCCGATGACGCCGATATTGTTGGCGAGGCAGTAGGGAAGGATGTCGGCCTCGATGTCTCGCCGAATGAGCGAGTAAGGAGGTTGCAGCGAGGTGATCGGGGCGATGCGCTGCGCACGCTCCATCTGCGAGACACTGAAATTGGAGACGCCGATCCAGCGAACTTTGCCCTCTCGTTGCAGTTCTGCCATTGTCGTCCAACCTTCTTCGATGTCTTCGTCGGGCTGCGGCCAGTGGATTTGGTAGAGGTCAATGACATCGACGTTAAGGCGTTTCAAGGAGTCTTCGCATTCCCGTCGAATGGAGTCGGCCTTCAGGCTCGGAACGATTTGCCGGTCCACGCCCCAGCTTCGTTCGCATTTGGTGAAGACGTAGGGCCTATTCGTCAGGCCCTCGATCGCACGAGCGGTGATTTCTTCTGAGTGGCCGAGGCCGTACACCGCCGCCGTGTCAATCCAGTTGATTCCGAGTTCGATCGCACGGCGAATAGCGGCAATGGACTGATCGTCGTCTTGAGTGCCCCATCCGAAGGCGTATCCCGGGCCACCAATTGCCCACGCTCCAACTCCAATGGGGGTGATATCTAGGTCGCTGTTTCCCAAGCGTCGTGTTTTCATAACTCATTTTGCCAAATCTCGTGAACAAAACGCCGTGAGAGAATCACTTACAATCATGCGCGCCGGATCCAAGTGGCTTCTTCTCGGGTTTGGTATCGTGATTTCGGCGGGTTGCCACCCAAAGCTGTCCGTCCATGCCACCGAAGTGTCGCTCCCGCCGCTGGGCAACCCAGGTCCGGTTAGCGCTCCTGCGCCCGTCGCGCGCCCTGCTCAGGCATCTTTGCCAAACCCTTCGAACTCGAACCGTGTTCAATTCGTGCCGCCACCGCGAATGAGCACCGTTTCTCCTGCACCTCCCGTCGTGTCGCTTCAATACTCCGACGGAGACATCAAAATTACCGACGGAGTCTATGAAAAAGACGGCGTGAAAATCGAGCTCGAGGGCGTGTGTCGGGCAAACGATGACTCGATCGCATGTTGGGACCTGAACGGTAAAGATAAACCGCAGTTGGCCGCTGAAGTCTTGGGCGGCCTCCAACACAGCGACTCGAACCAGCCTCGAACCTTGCAGTTTTACGTCGGTCGAAAGAATCGACTTCTCGTACGAAAGCAGTCCGGAAGCGCGAACATTGGGCCGCACTACAACGGAGCATTTACCTACGGGCAATACGGTTGGTCCGACCAAATGGGCCAAGTAATGAACTCCCGGTCTACGGACTTTGCGGGCAATCAGGTTGCTCGGGACGTTTACGCCGGAGGCTTCGAGCGCGGCTCAAAAACCGGCGCCTACCGATTCTCATTCACGATTTACGACAACAATAGTCGTGGAGCAAACCCTCCGCGCAAGGCCGACTCCGTCGATGTCGAGTTCAAGACTGGGGCCTCGCTGCAATTTGGTGGCGTGACTTACCGCGTTGGTGAGATCAAACAGGTAGAGAGCCCTGGCCCGATGTACAACTACAACGGCGGAGGTCCCGCCAAAATGAGGAAGTTCACTTCGTGCGTGATTTGGCCAGACGGCGGTAAGTCCGCATCGGTGCAGCTGTCATGCCAAGCGATCGGAGCTGATGGCCAGCCGATTGGAATGATCGACGCTGACGGAAAGCCCGTGTCCGCAAGTGAGTATCAGAAGTGGATGACCGAAAACTCCCGAAGGTTCATGAGTAGTACCAAAACCGCGGTGATGACGCAGAAGTATTTCCCGGCGCTAAATACGATGATTTCCAACATCCCGCCGATGAATCAGTGCACGCTTCAACTTGCGATTGCCCCGGCCTTTGTCAAGAAAATACGCGTTACTTTTCAGCCGTACTTTTCGCTTTATTTCGACAACATCCCGCTAGATCCAAAATAGAAGCCGCCACCTTTGATTAGCGCCGTCGCGGTCCCTACTCAAGCGGTTGCGTTGGTATCCTGTCAGCCTAATGGCCGAAATTCGACCTTTCCGTGGCCTGCGATTTGTCGGTCCCGCCGGCGACCTCAACGTGCTGACCGCGCCGCCGTATGACGTCTTGTCACCTTCTCAGCGCGACATGTACGCCGGACGAAGTCCGCACAATGTCGTGCACCTCACCTTGCCCGAGCAGAAGGACGATGATCGCAGCAAGTACGTGAAGTACGTGCGCAGCGGTGCTTTACTCGCCGAATGGCGACGCAATGGCACGATCGCCCCCGAGAACGCTCCGGCAATCTATCGCTATACACAGTCATTCCAATTGCCGGGCGTACCAAACGCATTTCACCGCACCAAGATCATCGCGCTGATCAAGACCGAGCCATATGAGAAAGGCGTCGTGCTGCCCCACGAACAAACATTTCCGAAGCATCGCGAGGACCGCATGCGGATTCTCGAGGCAACGCGAGCGCACCTGGAGTGCATTTTTGGGTTGTACGAGGACCCATCGGGGGAAGTGCTGTCTGCCGTGCGTGCCGCACCCGTAACCGGTGAGTT
The DNA here is from genome assembly GCA_038230855.1 of Fimbriimonadales bacterium. GTDB lineage: Bacteria > Armatimonadota > Fimbriimonadia > Fimbriimonadales > Fimbriimonadaceae > Fimbriimonas. The sequence goes on from JBBRML010000058.1 coordinate 26,229, forward strand.
CACGTGCCATTCCGATGAGGGCGTGGACCATTTACTCGAGCCGATCATTGATCCCATCGCGAACGAGACGATCGCTTCTCTCCTGGCCGACAAAACGGTCTGGATCGCCGACGGCCACCACCGATACGAGACCGCCGTCGCATTCCGCGAGCGCCTGGGCGACCTGAAAAACGCCGTCCCGGAGGACTACATGATGATGGCCCTCTGTTCGCTTAGCGATCCCGGCCTCGTGCTCCTGCCAACGCATCGTGCAGTGAAGAATCTCAATTTGAGCAGCGAGGAGCTGAGCGCTCGCGTCAGCGAACTCTTTAACACGCAAAGCGTCCGTAACGCTGATATCGAGGCGGCTCTTGCGGACCATCAAGCGGCGGGAACCAGAGCGTTTGGAGTCGCCTGTGCGGGAGGTCAAGGCTTGATCCTCACCCCCAAGAACGAGGAAGAACTCATCGCTCGGATCAGTTCTGACGACAGTGACGAACTCAAGGCATTAGACGTGAGCGTGCTACACCGGGTCATTTTCGAGCAACTGCTCAACGTCCAAGGGCTGGATCGGATCGCCTACACGCGCGATGCGGCCGAAGCAGTTGCTTGGGCCGAGCAAGGTTCAACTTCATTCCTTATGAATCCGCCAAGCGTTGATGACATGAAGGACATTGCGTTGGGTGGGGAAAAGATGCCGCAGAAGAGTACGTACTACTTTCCTAAGATCCTCTCCGGTCTCGTCATGTGGAGCCTGAACGACTTCTAAGGGGGCTCGGAGCTGAGGAGCGAGTGGGTAACGGGTGCAACTACGCTTGGGTGGCACGGGTGCAGACCGCCGCATCGCAAGGTCGTAACCCGTGGTCGCAGAGATTGATCGCAAAGATTGATTGCAGAGAGGGTCGGAGTGAGGTTCCTATGTCCACAG
>JBBRML010000059.1:0-27072 GCA_038230855.1 Fimbriimonadales bacterium
ATGACGAGCGAAGCTGGATGCGGAGTTCGTCAACAGCGTCCGAAGAGGCTGTTGATCAACTCAACAGCCTCCGCTTGGGCAAGGATGCCCAAGTCGCGTAGCTCGGTTCTTTGAACCGAAGCGTAGCGTTCAAATCGCTGATTTCCACGCAAATCGGCGATTTGCCATGACGAACGAAGCTGGAGGCGGAGTTCGACAACAGCGTCCGAAGAGGCTGTTGATCAACTCAACAGCCTCCGCTTGGGCAAGGATGTCCAAGTCGCGTAGCGCGGTTCTTTGAACCGAAGCGTTGCGTTCAAATCGCTGGTTTCCACGCAAATCGGCGATTTGCTATGACGAACGAAGCTGGATGCGGAGTTCGAGTACTGAGTTCTATGTGGCTGTTGATCAATTCAACAGCCTCCGCTTGGGCAAGGATGCCCAAGTCGCGTAGCGCGGTTCTTTGAACCGAAGCGTAGCGTTCAAATCGCTGGCTTCCACGCAAATCGGCGATTTGCCATGACAAACGAAGCTGGACGCGGAGTTCGTCCACAGCTTCTTAGGCCACATGAAGGACGTGCGATATCTCAGCTGCGGAGGAGATGGCCGTAGCGAATTTCTTGTGGAGCTCATCGCCCTGCCGGTGCTCAGTGGAGGCGAACACCAGCGATGGGCGACGAAATCGCTACTTGGGCTTTGGCTGTGAGGCACCGTAAGACTTTGAGTAGTCTTGACCCTGGCCCTGCATGCGGGCAGCGGCGGCCTTGGCCTCAGGGGGCATGTTGTCATTTGCCGTGATCTGGGACTGCATTTGCGCCTTCGATTGCTCGGTGGTCAATTGCTTTCCTTCATCGCTAGAGCCGCACGAACAGGCGGCAATCGCCACCCCGGCAATCGTGATCAATGAAATTTGCTTTTTCATAGTGTTTGACCGTAGTGGGAGCGATCGTTGCCGTTCGCTCCCACTAGATTGAGTTGCTTAGTAGGGGTACCAAGCATCGTTGCCATTGCGCTGGAAGTCTCCGACGCCCTTGACAAAGATGTTCTTGAACCACTGGATGCTGCCCTTCGGCATCGCCTTTACGTGACCATCGCCGAAGCTCTGGTTGCCCGTCTTGGTGAATCGGTAGCGCGGGTGCATTCCGCAACCGGCCCAAACGGCACCACCTGTGCCGAGCCCGTCGCAGTCCCACTTCTCGGCGACTTCATCGCCGTCTCGGGCAATGGTTCCGGTGGTGTGATTGTAGCCAACGTAGTTGACCCAATCCCACTCCCAGGACGAGAAGTAGCACCAACCCCAGTTGTCTTCAGTTCGCCCCTTTTCCGTCAAGAAGATCTTTTCGGACGGCATGTCGATCGAGCTCATATTGCCGGTAGTGCCGTAGCTCGTCTCGAAAGGCCTTTTCAGATTCCCGCACGCAACGTCGAAATCTGAACGGATCTTCCTAAGCGGATGATCTAGCGCAAGTAGCTCCTGAAGCGGTAATGTCCTGAACAACGCCTCCTGTCCCTTCTCAACACCCTGCATAAACGCAAAGACGAATGTTGCATAGCGGCTGAGACGAGTTCGTCAAGAGCCTCATAGGGAGTCTGAAATCAAGTATACGATCTTTGCGCTCAAGAAACGACGGACAATTTCAACAACTATCGCTTGACATATCTACTTTTTGCAATAGAAAACCGATATGAAGTCCACTTAACCGGGGAATGACGGTTATCACTCACAGGGATAGTTATGACGGGCCATGGGTTTCCATGAATGCGGTGCAATCTATACGTATACTCCATGCCTTGGGATGCGAAAACACTCAGGATTTGTCGCCAGAGTTTTCCGTCAAAGCGATACGCCTCATACTGAAGGCCCGGGCCAGCTCCACAATCAGAAACTATGAAGATCGCCCTAGGCTGTTCTTCGTATTTGCCTGCTTTCTTCGATGTGGCAAACGTATATACCTCTTGAAGACTTGAGCTGGACGTCCTAAAGTCTTGAGTGACTCTCTTCGTACCACTGAACACAACGTGCAAGTAGGCATCTGATCGATAAAAGTTGCATTTCCAAGCGCAGTCTCCTGCTAGCGGCACGGAATAGTGAGTGTCATCACTACTTATCGAGGGCTGTATGCTAAATATCAACGCACACATTAATCCGATAGACATCTTAAACTAGCCGAAATTATGGCGAGAACTGCAACAATCTGTACATCGATTTTGATGAAACCATTCGGCACATTCTCGAATCGTATCTGCGCCCCCGCCTCTACCATGTTAACAGAGATCGTGCAGAATCGCAAGAAGATTGTTTTGCGGAAACACGCGAAGCGTAAGGTGGCCGCAATCGTATCGCCGCGGGAGTGTTGATTGCCGAGGCAATTTGCGGCGGCGCGCACGAGTTTCTCATCTCACGTCATCGATGGCGCTCAGGCTTGAGAAAGCGTACGAGCTACGAATTGCCGGGGCATCACCGGGGGCTGACGACGGTCAAACGGGTAACACGGTGGTCGGGACCTGTGAATGCCGAATTCCGCTCGCGAGCCTTGATTGAGTGATGGTGATCGCGGCATCAAACTTCGCCGCATTTGAGCAAGCGTGGTGCACCTGATCGCGTCTTTCGACGGTGACGCGCAATGCTGCTCGTGGAGCTTGCGTCAGAAACGTGTGGCCCTAACCAACGACTCAATAAAGTTGGTGGAGGATAGGGGGCTCGAACCCCTGACCTCTTCCATGCCATGGAAGCGCTCTCCCAGCTGAGCTAATCCCCCAAAAGGAATCTTATTAAACCCGACCGGGCACATCGGAGTCTAGCTGGGAGGCGTAGTCTGCGATTAATGCAGAGCGGAGCGGACCGAGTCGACCGCGTTCTTCGAGACTTTCTCCGCGTTGTTGATACCGTGTCGGGCGGCACTCGCAATACTCGCCGTCGCGCCTTTGATGCCGTCACCGACACTCTCCAGCATATCCCCGCCCTTTCCGGCGACCCTTCGCGTATCGGCGACGAAGTGATCGAATTCGCGTTGCTTGTACGTGGCCACAACGAGCATGCCGACGATGCCGAGGCCCGCACCGATCAACACGGATGTGAGGTCGAGCGAAATATGATTCGAATACATTGGCTTGTTTTCCATAGGTTCCTAAAGCGGCTTTCGAATCGAAACGTTCGAGCGGGCTATGGAACAGGATCCCATGCCCGGACCGCTGCGAGCAAGTCCATGAATCTGCTGACAGCCAAAGCAGGGACCGGTCGCCTTCGGCGGCCAGATCACCTTCGAAACCGTGGGAAATCCCAGAAGTCGAAGGAGCTTCAAGGCTGCCCGCAAAATGAGGTCACCGGAGCTTGGGGAAGAATCGGCCGAAGTGAATTGCGTTAGAGGAGAATTGAATTTCTCCACGATTGCCGTGTTCAAGTACGTGCGGCAACCGTAGCCGAGCCTAAAGCGATCGCATAACAAATTTCCAAGCGGACGCGTCGTCGAACTCGTGGCCGCCATCGAAGACGATGAACTGGAAATCGTCGGGCCGCTTGAGGCGGCGGTAATGGTCCGCGACGGCCGGGGCGAGGATAACTCCCATCGCCCGATGCGCGTCGTCGTCCGTCTTGCCAGCCTGGATCATGAGGGCGCGAGGGCAAATCAAAGCCGCGAGCTCCGAGTCTCGGAACAACGTGAAGCGATCTGGGAAGTGGAAGTCGGTGCCCACCGCCAGCTCGTCGCGTTCGTAGCGAAACTCCTGCACCCCAAAGTAGCAACTCGAGACGACAACCTTAATTCGCGCATCGAGGGCGGGGGCGACCAGCGCATAGTAACCGCCATACGAGAGGCCGACCATGGCGACCCGGTTGGCATCAATCTCGGGCCGTTTTAGCAGCACATCCAGGCTACGGGTGATTTTCGCGGTCTCAACGCCGGTCAGACTCGTCCCAATGAGCTTCAACCGGAGGTCGATCCTTTGTCGAATATCGCCGGGATATCCGGTCGCGGAAAACAGATGCTGAGGGGCGAAAACCGCGTATCCGCGCTTGACACCACCGCGAACCATGTCGCGGTAGTTAGATCCGCCGTTGAACAGGGCGACTTCTGGCGAGCCGCCGCCGCCATGCATCGCGATAATCAGGGGCACCGGACCCTTCGCGGCTTTAGGCACGATGTAGATACCTTCGGAGTGGACGCCGGGCAATATTGGAATGAAGGCGCGGTAGTAAGTACCGATCGCGTCCTCACCCATTTTTGTAAAGCTCGGTGCCTCCGTGGTCATTCCCGGTGGCGGATAACCAATACTGTCGGCGAACGCCTTGCGCAGCTTCTTCGTTGAGTTCTCGTACGCCCGTGTAGATGCGTAGTTCGGACGAAACAGCGCACTCAGTCGGGTTTTATCGACGCCTTGGGCCTTGATGTAGGCATCCAATTCGTGAACCTGATCGACTCGCAATTTGTCAGATTCCGCGACCCTTTGCTGGAAGAGTGGCGGAATCTGGGCCAAAGCGGACGTAGCGAGAACAACGAGCACGAGCCCGGACTTTCGGATGCGCGACATGACCCCAATTTACATGAACGAGCACAGCTTGCTCACATCAGCAGGGCCGGCCGCGTTACAGCCAACTCAGCGCTCTGTCAACGAGGCCCCACAACGCGTTGGCGTAAGGAGTTGCGTCCCCTGGTGACGGGAATGGAAGCTCCTTTGCAATTATCGATAGGGCTTGAATACCAAGGCATATCGCAAAGTCTTCGCGAGGGACGTTGTGGCGCACCAGGTACTGCTCTACGAATCCAGTATGGACAAACGGATAGCAATCGTAGATCCAGACCATCGCGAGGCCGAACAGCGGGTCTTCAATCTTGCCAAAGGGATAGACGACTTCGCTGATTTGACCGTCCGTGACGCGCAACCAATTCGGGAAAAAGTGCAGGTAACTCCCGTATTGGAGCGTGCTTTCGCCGACCCGAGCCGCGAACTTCTCGAGCGCCGAGGCGAATCTTGCGTCACCGTTCCACGGTGTCTTCCGCGCGCGTAGGCCGACGAGACGGTCGTGCCGCGTCACAGTTTGGACACCGAGCTGCTTGGCCTGAGGGGTGAAGGCGTGTAACGTGTCGAGAGTGTCGAGTGCGAGGTCAGTTGCGGTTCGAAAACGATGGTAGGTTCCGTCAACTGTCCATGAGGTTAGGTTTTGCCCGGACTGGTGCCCTCCACAAGCTCCAAGGTTTACCTACCACGGTAGTTGGTCCCACGATGAGCTGAGGCATCGGAATCCCGGCGGCCGCGAGCGGGCCCATGAGTGCGGCCATACCGGCATCGACGTCCGTCCGTACGTCCACGACGTGTTCTATCCCTTCGCTTTCGAGGCGAAGTCGGTACTGATACGGGAGCCACATTTCGGGCTCGGACTGGACCGACTCCACGAGGGCATGCGGGAATGCTTGATTCACGAGTTGCTGAACGGTTGGTTCTAGTTGCATATTGGGGTTTGCTTGGATTGAGCCGAGTTGCTTCCTGAGCGAGCGCTTGGCGGCTTGGAGGCGCGCCCTGACGGTCGGCACGGAGACTCCGATTTGGACGGCGATCTCGGCGTGCTTTAGGTCACCCAGCCAGTCGAGTAGCAGCGCTTCCTGTTCGCGGGTAGGCAATGCGGCAACCGCTGCGTCGATAACGAGCCGAGCCGCGATCTCACGTTCCTCAGCGATGAGACTTGCTTCGTCCCAGCTTGGGCCGGGAACGCGACGTGTCGCGCGGCGGCGACGAAAGTCGACACACTGGTGCACGGTCGTCGTTCTCACGATCGCGGTTAACGACGCCGCATCGCGGATATTGGGGAGCCGAGTCGAGAGTTCGATCAGCGTGTTCTGGGACACGTCATGCGCGTCGTCGGCATTGCCGAGGAAGCACTTAGCGATTTCCAGTACGAGAGGTCGGAGCTGAAAGAGCACCGCTTGAAGCGATGCTCGATCTCCAGCTTGTGCTCGATGTACAAGGCTCAGGTCAAGTGGGTTCAATCCATTTGTATAGGCGCGGTCAAGGGGCAAAAGTGATAGTTTGCCCGCTTAACCGCGTCAGGATTCCCAAATTCTCTCCGCTAAGGCAGCGGATGCCGTACGACGTGATCCGGATACTGGTCTAGCCGAGCTTTGCCCCAAGGCGCCCATCGGACATGACCATCGGCATAGACATAGTTCGAGCCACCGTTGTGGCGATCGGGGCTAAGCCACCCCTCATTGGGCCTGCTGCCACTTCCCCACTTGATAAGGGCCGCTTCTCCCGCCCAAGTGTCGTAGTCGTCCTGCGGAACGTAGTAGAAGGCCGACTTTGGATCAGTCAGTCCGGCTGAGTTGCGCTCGGAGAACATGATGATGTTGGGGTCGGTGAAGCCTGCCAGGACGGATTCGGTGGCGAACCCGGCGAGTGCACCTTCCGTCGCATACCGACAGGATTTGTGGGTGAAGATGGAATTCAGCGCGTAGCTCCACATGTTTGCATTCGACTTCTCGGCCCGACACTGCTCGCTGCCGGGCGCCAACGAGCACTCGGTGCCGATGGAATCGATTCCGCCGTTGTAGGCAAGGATGTCCGTCGCCAGAGTTGTCGATTTCGACGCGGAGTCTGACGGGCAATACAGCAGCCCTCGGCTCTTCATGTACGGCTGGAAAAAGATCGCCCAAGGCTTTTCTGCTTGGCTGTTTCCGTAACCACCACCCAGACAGCTACTAGCGTTGGCGGGCAACACGTTCGTGAGCGTCCCGTCATCCAGTACCCAATCTTCATGGTGATGGTACAGGGCACCGTCGTTATCCAATTCGTACAAGAGTGCGCCGACACTGAGTTGACGCATGTTTGAAAGACACGTCGTCTTCTTGGCAGCAGCTTTCGCTTGTGCGAATACCGGGAACAAGATTGCGGCGAGAATCGCGATGATCGCGATCACCACGAGAAGCTCGATAAGGGTGAACGCGCGCCGGATCATCGAGTCACTCCCAACGCTTTGGCATTGGCCTGACCCAATTCGTCGGGACGGTTAGCGAGGTCTCGCTTAGCGGCAACCTTTGCGTCGGCGCCGAACAGGTTGTGCTTCACGCTGAACGTAGCGAACTGTCGATCGATCGGACGAACCATAAACTTGCCGCCCTTGTGCAGCTTGTCGAACAGGGCGACTTCGGTTAGGTACTGCTGACGACAGTCGGAGTAAGTCTTCTCCGCGGCGGTTTCGTCGCCCATTTTCATTTGGGCATCACCAATCACGGCACGAGCGTCCAACGAGTTCGCAATTTTGAGAGTCGCTTCTGCTTCCGAGATTGCCTCGGCATACTTCCCTTCGCCGAGATTAACTTCGGCTAACGCAAGGTGTGCCTTGTAGGAGCGTGGGAACAGGGCGAGCGACTCGTTGAGAACGGTGCGGGCCATGACGGGGTTGCCCGATTTTCGGTACTCGCCGGCGAGTTTGGTTTTGAACCAAGCAAGGGTTGTGTTACCGACTCCAGGGTTGCTTTCGTTCAGCTGCAATCCTTTTTGAAACATCGCGAGAGCGGCTCGGTGGTCACCGCGGAGCGATGCTATACGCGCCTTTGTTGCTTGAATGGACGGGTCCTCGTTCGGCTTTGGAAGTGTAGCGATAACGGCTTCGGCTTCGTCAAGTCGGCCCACTTCGCAAAGAACGTCCGCATATTGGCGGGTTCGGAAGTGATTGGCCTCTAGCTCCGCGAGGGCGTCCTGGAATCGGTGCTGCTCAAGAAGGCTGTCCACGAGATCTGAGCGACCTCGGAAGTTTCCTTTAACTCGGACGTTGAGCGACTTACGGGCCGCTTCTTCGGCCTTCCAAGCGGCAGCGTCCGAGTCGGACTCTCGACTCCGCGCCAGCCAAGACTCGGCGACCATTGACCATCCGATGGCGCCACCGGGATCGCGTTGGACGCGTTGCTCGGTGAAGGCGATCTTGCGATCAATCTGTGCTGGGTCGTACTTTGCGTGGACGACCGGCTCAAGCTTGATGGGCTCGGCAGCGGTGGAGTGGCGGGTCGCGATAATGAGCCAGCCGCCAACGATGGCAACGGTAATTCCGGTGGTAAGAGCAAGGGTTTTCATGGTTGTTTCAAAAATTGTTTGTGCTGATTTGCTGCGGAGAGCGGCGGCGATTTGTATAATTTTTCTGGGGAAACCCGTCTGATCCCTTCCCCCTGGTTAGGGGGAAGGGATCGAAGGTCAGTTAGGTCTTCCGATGTACGGGAAGGTTGCGGAGAAGTGCTTGCCTGAAGCGTCTACATGATCGCTGAGCAAGGTTGGGATCTCGGCACCGTCGTCCGGCGCGAGGCCAAGCGCGGAAATGGTATTTCCGAAGATGATTCCAAGCGAAATATCGATCACGTCATCTTCGAGCTTGCGCCCGCCGAACTTGCCACCAGTGGCTCCGCCCGTCTCCACGCCCAGATAGGCGGCCGCATCCTTCGAGTTCACATCGAACTTGAGGACGTCGGGGACGAGGACGGCTTTGATGACGGCTCGCGTTTCAGGAGATCGACCGCAAGGCGAGGTCAAGAATCCCTCGATATCAGCAGTCAGGTTGAGGTGGTCATCCGTCGGGATGGCCAAGTCGTTTATCTCGTGATGATTGCCGGCGACGGTCGCGAAGACTTCGTTGACAGCGGGTCGGGCGAGGCGATCGGCCTGCGTGAACTGGGCACCATCGGGCGTGCTTGTTGTCGTCCAAAGGCTGATGACCTTTGGTCCGGCAGGGCCATTATTGAATCCGGCGCAACCGCCGGCTACCGTCGCCGCGAAAATGGCGGCGCCAAGGAGTTTGATTTCGGTTTTCATCTTAGTTTGCCAACTTTGCTCGGGGAATTTCGACCACGATCGAGAGGACGTTGTAGCCGCCATTCGAAAGGAAGTCAACGGCGCTTCCGGCAGCGCGCCACGTAGTGGACTTGGGCACGTTTGGATCGGAAACGGCGACTCCGTTGATCGGAGTGGCGCGGTCCGGGAAGATGGTGAAGAATTGCTCGAGGTCGAAGAAGAAGGAGTCTTCTCTAGGACCACAGAAGACCTTCATTCCACCACTGGTAAAGGTCGTGTTTAGAGTTCCCGTGCCAGCGACCGGAGTCTCGAAGACGCTACGTGCGCCGGTCATGCTCGGCTTAATCGGGCCCGAAACCTTAAAGGTTTGGCCAGATCCGGTGCCGCTGAACTTGACTTGGATTACCTTGTCTTCGACGTAGTCGCCGTTGGTGTCCAGCTTGAATTGGTACAGGACGTTTGGGTCGAACGATACCGATCCACCGGCGCCCGGGCCGATGAGAGGATGGACGTTCATGATGAGAACGATATTATTTGCGTTCTCGGGGCTTGGAAAGGCATAGACATCGGTGATGTCCGTGCCAGGATTGGCCGCGATTGCTGGCGTATCGGCGTGGTCAGACGCACGTGAAGTGTGCATGATGACAACGGGAGTTCCGATAAGCGCCAGGGCGGCTGCGAAAAGGATGGTTTTCTTTGCTTTCACTGGGGGTCTCCGTGGTGAGCGACGATTGAGTTGCTCTGGGTACCAATGATCCCGGACCGACCTTATCAGCGTCTGAGCCGAAGATGAACATTAGCTGACGCAACAACAACTCGCATTTCTGCAGGCGTGGAAAGGCTAACGCGGGCAGAAATACACTGGATTAGCAATGCGATGTGCCGTCGCGTCGCGATCAGGGCGTGAACGCCGCATCGCTGAAGCGATGGCCGTCGTAGAGGACCACTACCCGTATGCTGCGACCAGTCGGAAGAGGCAAGCCCTTCGGATATTGGTCATCATTCGCCACGGCTGGTTGTCGAGGCTCCCGCAAGTACGCATCTAAACTAGCCTTCGAAGTCTGATAGCCAATCTCATCGCTGTTCGATTTCTGAAGGTAACGAGGGTCTAGCCAGTACAACATTTTGCCGGTGACGGCATCTTCGATGACGACCGCAGGATTCTTGACCGTTCGAGCAGTGTTTTCGCTGAGTTGAAATCTTCCACCCAGTTCCGTTGACGTTTCTCGCCAGATCGTGACATTGACCTCGCGACTCGGCACCAAATCGAAGTGCGAGCGGTGCTGCAGGTGCCAAGTTTCAGGTTTTGCAAGAGTCGTGCCGTCCCCACGAACGTACTCCTGTAGCCTGACGTCCCAATGGCCACCGTTTGCGACGAATTCGTGGTGCAACTTCTTGAAGTCCCAACCTCGATTGTCGATCGGCTGGAACTCGCGAGCGTCTGTCGGGCAGACGTATCGCAACATCGTTAAGATTTGTTGCAACGCGGGTCCAGCATCGTCGGAATAGCCTATGAAATCGAGAGGTCGATCCTTGGCATAGGGACCTAAAGGCCACTCCTCAGATTTGACGAGAGTCTCAAATCGAGTGAAAGGATCGCTTGGAGGCGTGATGGGTCGTGACCGAAGTTTCAAATTATTTCGGGTCCTCACTATGTAGTAGATGAATTGCTCGGGATAGCCGCGAAGAGTGACGCCCCGCACTAGGCTCAGCGGCAATTCGTGGGCCATGACAATCGGATAGGTGGGCCACTTCGTGCGCGCCTCATTCGGTTCTGGGGAGATCCTACCGATGGCAGGAATGACGTAGCAGCCGTCCTTCAAAGTTGAGTCAAATGCGACCCGAACAAGCCAGAACGGGTCGGGCCCATACTTTCCAACACGATAAAACTCACGAAGCACAGCCAAGGCCTTGTCATGACCCATTTCGATGAGCACGTTCGCAGCGCGGATGAGAAGTCGCGGATCCGACGAGTACCAAGGAGAATGCGAAGGCGGAAACAGCTCTGGCGAGACGTACAACTTACGCATGCCTTCGACCAGCTCTGCCTCGGTAATGACCGAAGCGGATGGCGATTCACCACGACCCCACGAATCGGCTAATTTGCCATCTCGGATGAACACCGCGCCGAGCGTCGGCATTGTGTGATGCCCATTTGTGCCGTAGCACCACCGCTCATCGGTCATGCCGGGATTGTAAAATCGAGAATCGTTGACGGGCCAGATGTCGTCCGGCGGTCCCAGGAGTTTGCGGACTTCAGCTGCAGACATGTCCACTTTGCACGTGCTGAGAGCGTGAGCAAATGCGGACCGGCTGGCGCGGGCGGGCACGTTTGCACCTTGCGCGACAGCAAACCAGAATGCGACGGCGAGCATCAGCTCATTGTACGAAACATTTGCCGTTTGCGGATAGTTCGAGCTTCGGCTGATGCTGTAGCCGCCACTTCCGTCTCACGCTGATTCCACAACGGTGAGACGGATATGGCCTCGTTTGGCGCGCCTGTTACTTCGCAGTCTTCTTGCGCTTTTTGAATCCACCGCCGAATTGTTTCGGCGAGTCGTTTTGCGCTTGGAAGGCAGGTTGTGCCATCTGGACGTTCACTTTGCGGTTGCGCAGCTTGGTGTTACTCAGCGCGTCGATAACTCGCTGACCTTCTCCAGTTGGCACCTCGACAAAGGCCGACCGGTCGAGGATCTCGATGACGCCGATCTGCTTGCCAGTGAGGCCCGCTTCGTTCGTGATTGCGCCGACGAGGTCGCCGGGACGCAGGCCATCTTGCCGACCCATGCCGACAAAGATTCGGACCATGCCGGTCTCCGGCTGTTCGAAATCGGCGAACGACTCTTCTTCGTTCTCCGGATGTTCGTGCGTATGGCGCTCCTGCCAAAGCATGTGGAGGGCGGCGGCGGCGACTTCGAGCGGATCAAAATCTTCGGCAAGCTCGCCAACGGCGGGCAACATCGACTCGAACTCGGCGGCGGCAAGGGTTTCGCGAAGTGAGTTCACAAATGCCTCACGACGACGCGACGCGATGTCGGCGACGGTCGGAATTCGAGCGGGCTGAATCTTCGAGCCAATCATGCGCTCAATATTCTCGAGCTTTCGTCGCTCCTTGTGATAGACGAGGGTGATGGCGTCGCCTGTTCTTCCTGCTCGACCCGTTCGACCGATGCGGTGGATGTACTGCTCGGCATCGAAAGGCACGTCGTAGTTGATAACGTGGGTAACGTTTTCGATGTCCAGGCCGCGCGCGGCAACGTCCGTCGCAACCAGCACGTCGGCTAAGCCTTCGCGGAACCGGCGAAGTACACGCTCACGCTCTTGCTGATTCATGTCGCCGTGGATCGGCTCGGCGTTGTAGCCGCGAAGTCTCAACATCTCACCAAGCTCGGCCGTTTCTAGGCGCGTGCGACAGAATACGATGGTCGAGCCGGGCGTCTCCATGTCGAGGACTCGCGCAAGGGCTTCCTCTTTCTTGCCGTGGGGGACTTCGTAATACGTCTGATTGGTGGTTTCGAGGGTGCGCTGCTTGGCGATGATCTCGACCCGCTTGGGGTTACGCAAGAATTTCGTGGTGATCGCAAGCACTCGCGGGGCCATGGTCGCGGAAAAGAACGCCAGCTGGCGAGTGTCGGGCAGTTGCGCGAGGATCGCTTCCATATCCTCGGTAAAGCCTAGGGCCATCATTTCGTCGGCTTCATCGAGCACGCAGAACTTGACTCCGTCCAGGCGAAGCGCACCGCGGCGAAGGTGATCGAGCACGCGACCTGGCGTTCCGACGACGATCTGGGCCCCGGCCTTGAGGGCGCGGAACTGTCGGTCGATCGGCTGGCCGCCGTACACGGGGACGACGCGAAGGCCGCCGTAGCGCGCAAAATCGTGGATACCCTTTGCGACCTGCATGGCAAGTTCTCGGGTTGGGGCGAGGATGAGGGCCTGGGTCGTGGTGTCCGTCGGGTCCATCTTCTCGATGAGCGGCAGACCGAAGGCGGCTGTCTTTCCGGTTCCAGTTTGTGCCAGGCCGATGAGGTCACAGCCGGTCAACAGGACCGGGATAGCGAGGGCCTGAATTGGGGTCGGGATCTCGAATCCGAGCTCCGTGATGGCCTTGAGGGTGCTCTCTTGGAGCCCTAGTTCGGAGAAGGTCGTCTCTTCGACCACGGTAGGAATTGGTCTCGCGACCTGAGCCTCGTTTGGTCGATCCGACTTGGATCGAGATTTGGCGTGATCGGGCTTATGCTTGCCGCCCTTATGCGGCGATCCAGATGCGGGTCGCTGATCGGGAATGAATAAGGATTTCTTGCGCTTCGGAGTTTCTGCGCCATTGATCGGTTTATTTTTGGGCATGTCGTGACTGGGTTGCGCTCTCAACACCTGAATTCACAACCATGCACTCCAACGCCCCTACTTTGGGACAAAAACGGGTCAATCGCGCGATCAATGAGCTAACGGATACTTCGGTGCCTCGAGATTGAGGCGGGAATCCGTCCTACTGAGAGGCCGACGATGTCGGCAACAACGGCTCTATTGTACCGCCGACGCTGAATTGAGTTTTTCGGGCGGCGCCGGAGCCGACTCTTAGCTAAGGATCCGAACAAGTTCCCTCCTTCCCTTCTCTATTTTAGGCCTCTGCGATATCGTAGTTCGATCTCGCCCGAGGCTTTGAATCCGCGACTTGCGAGGTGGTAGGTTTGGCCGGCGGGTATGTAAATATATGCACCGTTCGTTAGGGGATCGAAGGTTTCCACAGCGGGGAGCTTCAGCTCTACTAACGCACCCGGTAGGTGATGGTGCTGGATGCGAAATCGCTGGACAAAGGCGTGGAGACGCAAAAGGCGAAACTCGGTACGCGACTTGGCGAATGCCTGCCGAGCCTGTTGCGCGACCGAACCCATATCGACGGCAAGCATGGTGTCAACGATGGGATTGTGGGTTAGCTCGGGGTCTGGGACGCCTCCATCGAGATTCCACAAGTGCTCTGGTTGGTCTAAGTCAACGTGGTTTTTCATCCGCTGCTTAAGGAAAAGAGCGTTCGAGTCTGAAGGATACGATCGTCTTTTCTCCGGTGAGAGTTTGCCTAATTCGGCCTGCAACGCCGTCCATTCCGCTTCCGACATGTCCGGCGGTCGCTTTTTATGCGTTGTCGCCTCGCGGACGAGTTTCTCGAGCATCTTAGCGGTTGACTCATCGTCGGCCTGGAAGCAGGCTCGCATCGCGGATGGAGAAATCGGCGATTTCGTCGCCTCCAAGATGAGAGCGATGTCCTTTGAAGACAACTTAAAGAGACTCTGATTGAAAGTAGCGGTGAGGACCGCTTCACTTGCGATCGCGGTCAAAGCTGGGATGAGCGAGAGCGGGATGAATTGTCGCGAGACGCGAATGGTGAGCAGAATGTTGCGCGTCGGCTCAACCAACTGGCCGCAGTCGAACCCGTACTGGCTCGCCCTAGCGACAACTTTGGCGATGTGTTTGAGCCCCGCCCCGAACTCGAAAAAATCTGGAGCTGCGGTTGCGTTAGGTATGAAATCAGACGTACCGGACGCCAAAGCCCGAAGCACGGTGCCGTCGAAAGGGAGAGCGAGACCCTTTTGGAGCAGCGCGATTATCGGCTTCACGGCCGCGACTTCTGCGGCTAGGCTTGGTCCAGAGAGTTGGCTCGGGGCTCTTGCAGCGAGGCGGTTGAGCCTCCGGTCTGAGCGAGCGAGATCAACGGCTTGAGCGTAGAATTCCAGCCCGTTTTTGCCCGTTGGGTGTGGGAAGATTCGCTTGAAGTATGAGCGTTGATCGGTCGCGTGCCCGATCAGTGGCCCAAGTTCGACCGACCGAGGTTGGGCAGCGACGATGGCGTACGAGATCAAAGATATCATGTCTTCCCGTTCCAATCAGGATTACTTTAGATGTTAGCTTGCTTGTACGGCTAAGATTACTTATGAGTTACCGAGATCGAGGGATTAGGTTGGCGATCTGTGTACTCCTCGTGCCTACCGCGATAGCGTCTCAAAACCCAAAAGGCTGGCCCGTCGCCAAGGTGGACAACGGATACTCCGATTATCTGAAGGTCGCGGCAGCAATGCACGACAAAGTCGTCGAGTCGATCAGCGTCACCCCCAAGGGTTCCGACCCGATGATCGGCGCGCGTAAGCGACGAGACCATCTCAAGGCCTGGTTGCCGACGATAGAGGCGGGAAATCGAAAGAAGGTTTTTGATCCGCGTGCGCGCATCACACTCGCTACCTTGTTTCCGGAGCTCTATCTACTCAAACGGATTGCTAAATGGATCCCCGATGCGGTCGACGCCGAGTATGCCGATAACCATCCCGAAGAGGCGTTTCGCTGGCTCATCGCGGGAACTACGTATGCTTCAAAATTTCCTCAACGGAACGACATCGAGTTGCTTATCGGAGACGCTGCTGCTAGCTTCGTCGGCAAGTCGATTTTCAAACACCGACAGAAGTTGAATGCAGACCAGCTCACAAGCCTGATCAGTGAGCTCGGGGGCACGCTTCGCGATCCGTTAACTTTCTACCGAGTGACGCGTGCTGAAGGCTCGCAGCTAATTGGGTTGATTGAAGAGATGCGCACCGATCCGAGCGTGCTTGGGCTACGCCCCGGTGATGATTTGCACGCCATCACGGAGTTTCTACGGGGATCGGTCGACGACGTTATTACGCTCGAAACCGGTTACCGCGAGATGTTTAACAGCCGTGCGGAACTCTTTCGACAGCCAGAACGGACGTGGGCGAGTCCGCCCGTAAAAGGGGAAATTGGAAATCCGATCGCCGCACACACCGCTTATTGGGGTGATCACTTAAGCGCGTCGAAGTTCAAGGGCATCATGAAATTGGTTGCAATCATCGATTCCCTGTTGTTCGCGCCAACGATCGAAGGGGTTGGCGAAGACTGGATACGCAATCGCACGGACATTCGCCTATTGCGCGTCCATTTGTTGGTCGAGCGCTTTCAGCGGCAACACCACCGACTTCCGTTGAGTCTGTCAGAGTTAGGCGAGCCGTCGATTACGGTTGATCCGCTGACCGGGCGTCCTTTCTTGTTTGATGTCGATCGCCGGACGAACGCCGTCACGATTGGGAGCGAAGGCGTCAAGGCGACCGGCCACATAAAGATTTTCGCCAAGCGGCCAACACGGTATTGAGGCACTCGATTTTCGGTAGCTTATGGCGGGAACGACCAGTGCGGCAAAGTTCCCGCACCGGGACTAGCTTGAGCTCCTCTTTGGCGGCCTTACTGGTCGCTTTGTGAGGAAGTCGATATTCAAACAGCGACCGATAACGAAAGCGCCTGAGTCGAGGCGTCCGGGATTAGATCGCCGCACTCCTTAGCGTGGGCAAGCCAAAGTTCGATGCTTGTTTGCACAGACACAACTACCTCATCGAATGAGGCCCCGCCAGCAGTACAGCCAGGTAAGTCTGGAACGTAAGCTCCCCAGCCATCTTCACCTGCATTTTCAAATACTACGGTGTATCGCCTTAATTCCATCCTGCTTCTTTCCTCAGTGCGGCAAGCGTACCCTTCGGCACATGGGCAGACAGAGAGTGCGGAGCGACAACTACGCGTCGCCCGGCGGCGTGTGTCCAAACTTGGTGACTTCCTTGCTGTCGCACCTTCACCCAACCTTCCTTTTCTAGACGCTGAATTACGTCTCGGTACGTCATGCTCTCAGGTTAGACCATCACTCAGATTTAGTCGAACTGAAATAAGCGATAGTGAACATGAATCGGGTCGCCCGGTAGTTCATGTTTGATGTCGATCGCCGGACGAAGACCGTCACGATTGAGAGCGAAGGGGTCAAGGCGACCGGCCGCATAAAGATTTTCGCCAAGCGGCCAGCACGGTATTGAGGCACTCGATTTACCGCAGTTCTGACCCAGCATTCAAAGCAACGGCGGGTGGAGTTTTTACCTCCTTCTTGCCGTCCGGCTCTAGATAGGCGTAAGGTGGAGGCATGGAAGAATCCGAGCGCGACGAAATCCTTCGCAGGCTCAACGTCGCAGAGTCGCGACTGGCAGCCACCGAGGCGCGCTTGGCGGCGGTTGAGCAGGCGCAGGCGGTTCGTCCTCCCGTAGGAGTTGGACATAACCAGCCTCCTGTGCCACCGCCAATTGCTCGACCCGTGACCTACGCGGCGCGAGTTGACCCGGCCGTGCCGAAAACCCCTTTTCTGCCACCCAATGCACCCCAGGGCGGTCCGCAGGTAGCTCAAGGCGCGAGCGCTCCACCAGACGCTGAATATCAAATCGGCGCGCAGATACTGCCGAAGGTGGGAGCGGTGGTCGTCATCATCGCGCTCGCCTATCTCGTCAGCCTAGCGGTCGGCCGGGGGCTCTTGACTCCGGCGATGCTGTGGTGGGGAGTCAACATGCTTGCCCTAGTTTTCATCGGGGTAGGTCAGTGGAAGCGAAACGAGGCCGAGGAGTTCGGCGCGATCTTAACCGCGATCGGTTCGTGCGGTCTGTATCTGAATTTTGCCGCAGGGCATGTGTTTCAACACTTGTACGCAGGCGAAAGTTTGGTCGCGCAGTTTGTCGGATTGAGCGCGGTGAACCTGATTTATGCCTATTGGCGCTCAAGCAAAGTTTTCCTTGGACTAGGCTTGGTGGGTGGGTTGCTTGCCGCCCTGATGCCTCTGGATAAGGGCGCAGTGCAACTCAATGTCGCGTTGACGTTTCTCATCCTTGTACCGAGTGTGGTGATTGCCGCCAAAAGACGTTGGTTCATCATTTCTGCAACGATCTGGGCGGTCGGCACCAGCGCGTTGATCCCAATTGCAATCGACTATCACACGCCAAACACACTTCGCGTTGCCGCAATTCTCGGTGTAGGAATCTTGACGATCACGGGATACGCCCGAGCTCTTGGCGATGAAGTCGCTCAAGAGCATCAATTTGCTCTCGCCGCTTGTCTGACTTTAAACGGCCTTATGGCGTTCTTGTGCCTTCGCAATCCGGTCGGATCGATTTGGATGGTTGGCTATGCGGTGGCGATTCTTGCTTCGATCGCGATTGTCACAAAGAATACGACGGTGCGGCGTTGCACGGCGATTGCCGCCGTGCTGGTGGCGGGAAGTATCGCTCCGTTCGGCTTTTGGCTTTGGCCGCAGCTCATGCATGTCGGCGCAACCATTTGGTTACTCATGGCGGTTTCGCTCGCTTTTGCCTTCGTTTCGCGTCGATATCGACCCGAGGCCTTTGCAGGTTTTGGCGTCCTTCATGCGGCCCTTGCCCTGTTGATTTACTTGATGCTGGTGCAAAATCGAATGCCCTTAGGCTCGGAAAGTGTGCTGCTTCTCAGCCTGATCGCGGTTTTATCGATCAACGCGTGGGCGGTGGTGCGAGCGCGCGGCTCGGTGGAGACCTTCACCGTAGGCGGTGCGGTACTTGTCGCACCCATATTGGCGCGACTCATCCAGGTGAACGTCGTCGGTCCGACTTTGGGGGCCTCTCTCTGGCAAGGGATTGCGGTTGGCGCGACCGTCGCGGCGGCGCTTGCGATTGTGCTCTCGGCCGCGACGCGATGGAAATTAGCGGCAGGGCTCGCGATCACCGCGATCGCTGTCTCCTTTGCTGCCTATGGCATTACGTTGCTGGATGCCCCATTCACGACTTTGCCGGATGCGGTTTTCACGCTGACCTACGGCGCGATGGTTTGCGGGGCGGCTCTCGCGTTTGGTAGAGAGGATTGGGCGGACATCAAGACCGTTCGGTTTGTCGCGACTATGATGGGCGGCTTGCTGCTCAGCCGGTTTGGCTACTTGATCCTGACAACGCACTCTTTGGGATGGCAGGCCCACCCTGCCGCGGTGCTCGCGCTCGCGATTGTCGCCCTGATCGGTGCGGTTGTGTCGTGGCGCTTGCGGCTCAATGATGTTGCTCTCGTTTCGGCGCTCTTCGCGTGCGCGGCGGCAAGTGGTTACGGAATCGCCCTCGACAATGAACCGATCGCGTGGGCCGCAAACTTAGTTTGCTGCGTGGTGCTGATGTGCGTCGTCCTCTTTGTGGCCGTCTCCGTCCGCAGATCCTATGGAGATGAACCTATCTGGCTTCTATGTTGCGCAGCAGTGCTGTGGGCGCTCACGAGCCAGCTGAGTTACGTCTTGCTCTCGATCTCGCCGATCCACATGAAGTACAACGCGTCGCTCAGCGCGGCATGGATATTCTTCGCGGTAGCCCTGCTAATCGTTGGATTTTCGTCGCGAGTTCGCGAGCTACGGTTGATGGCGTTCTTCGTCCTTTTCGCCACCGTGGTGAAAGTCTTCCTGGCAGACCTCTCCGCGCTCGACCCGGCGATTCGGGTCGCCGTTTTGCTCCTTCTCGGAATCGTCATGATCGGCGGCGGCTATTGGTACATCCGGACTCAGCCCGCGGGCGGTGCCAAGCCAGCCGACGCCAAGCCAGCCGACGCCGAGTCAGGCTAGGCACTTGGAAATGCGAAACGCGCCCTCAAGGATGGATGGGCCACCTTGAGAGCGCATATTCTGATTCGATCGTCAGGGCCGAGTTGGAAGCCTAACCGCCGCCTTTCTTGAGGAATGGGTTCGGTTTCATTTCGACCTTTTTGATCGTCTGGAGATAGGCCACGAGCTCATCGGCGCGCGCACCGGCGAGCTGAGCGTGGAAGTGCAAAGAGAATCCGTGGGGCCCGCGAGAGTCGATGAGAGCGGGCTGCAACTTCAGTAGTTCCTTGAGTGCTTCGACCTGTCCCATCACGGCCATCGCAAAGATATCCATACGCGCGCCGCGTGAAAGCAGGAACTCGACGATATCGTGCCGTGCCATGTGAGACGCGCCGCCGAGGCCGCTCTCCCAGTCGCCCGCACCCCAGTCCATGACGCCGTTGATGAGCAACGGCTGTTTGTCGAGCAACGTCTTCGTCATGTCGAGATCCATGTGGGCATAGATCACGAAGTCAGCAAGCATCGTTCGGTTTAATTGCGGCTTCTTCCACGGAGGATTGAACTTGGGCGCTGGATAGTCGCGAGTGAATTCCGCCTCAACGGGTACGCGTGGCTTTGTTGGGTCTTGTTGCGCGAGAGCAAAAGGGGTTAGGGCCGCGCTCGCGAGAACGGCATGGAACGAACGGCGGGAAATCGAATCAGACATGGTGAGTCACCTACTTTCCCCAATCTACCCTAGGGCACTTCCGCGGCTACTTGAGCTTTTCGACGATCGCATCCACGTCGTATACGCACCCACCCCACAAGCTGCCACTCACGGTGACCATGGCGGCCCAAAGGCGCGTATCGTCGGGAAGCTGCGGATCGGGGCGGAGCAGCGGATCGGTCGGGCGTGAGTCAAATTCAGGAGCATCGACCACATTCACGGTGGCAACCAAGCTGGTGGTGTCGACGACAATTTCGATCATGTCGCCTTCGCGGACCTTGCCGATAGGACCGCCCGCCAGGGCCTCTGGGCCGACGTGCCCGATGCATGCCCCTGTGCTCACGCCAGAGAATCGTGCGTCGGTGACGAGTGCGACGTGCTTGCCGAAAGGCAAGAATTTGAGGGCATTGGTGACCTGAAAAGTCTCTTCCATGCCTGTTCCGAGCGGGCCCCGGCCGGTTAAGACGATGACGTCCCCAGAGTGCACCAGTCCTGACTTAATCGCGGCGATGGTCTCCGGCTCGCTGCGGAAGACTCGGGCTGGCCCTCGTTTGCGGTAGACCCCGTCCGCGTCGAGCACCGAGGGGTCGATGGACGTTGATTTGATTACACTTCCCTGCGGCGCGAGGTTGCCCGTGGGAAAGCAGACCGTACTCTTCAACCCTTTGGCGCGGGCGCGGGCCGGGCTCGAAATCACATCGTCAGGATCGACATCGTCCTTCTCCCGCAGCACCTCGCGGAGGATCGCGCGTCGATCAGAGCGTTCCCATTCGTCCAAGTTGTCTCCTACAGTCTTGCCGTTTACGGTGAGACACTCAAGGTTGAGTACGCCCATGTCGCGAAGGTGGAGCATCACTTCTGGAACCCCTCCCGCGAGGAAGAGCCGCACGGTTGGGTGGTCGTTCGGGCCGTTTGGCAGTACGTCCACGATACGGGGCACGAGCCGATTTATGCGTATCCAGTCGTCAACGGTGGGGCGGCGCAGACCCGCCGCATAGGCGATGGCGGGAATGTGAATCAGCAAGTTGGTCGAACCGCCGCACGCGGCGTGGACGAGCATCGCATTTTCGATGGACGCGTCGCACAAGATGTCCTTGGTTGTCCGACCGTTTTGCTCCGCTTCGACAAGCGCGGCGGCGGTGCGAGTGGCAATATCGAGCCAGATCGGTTGGCCGCTCGGAGCGAGCGCGGCGTGCGGGACGGTAAGGCCAAGGGCCTCGGCGACCGCTTGAGCGGTGGCTGCCGTCCCGAAGAATTGGCAACCGCCGCCGGGGGTCGCGCAAGCACGGCAACCCGCTTCGGCAGCCTCACGTAGCGTGACGAGACCGTGCGCGAACCGAGCACCAAGACTCTGGATTTTTCCCGCATCTTCACTTCCCTGCGGCGGAAGCGTCACCCCACCGGGCACGAGCGCACACGGCAAGTCGTGCATCGAGGCGAGGGCCATCAGCATCGCCGGCAGTCCTTTGTCGCACGTCGCGACACCAATCACGCCGCGACGGGTGGGCAAGGATCGGATGAGGCGGCGGAGGACGATGGCGGCATCGTTGCGATAGGGCAACGAATCGAACATGCCAGTTGTGCCCTGGGTTCGACCATCGCATGGATCAGAAACGAAGCCGGCAAACGGGATTCCACCGAGGCGCGTCAGTTCCTCGGCGCACTCTCGGACCTGCAGCCCGACCTCCCAGTGGCCGGTGTGATATCCGAGGGCGATGGGGCGGCCGTCCTCATTTCGAAGGCCACCCATGGTGGAGAGAATCAAGAATTCCTTGCGGTTGAGTTCGCCGGGATTCCAGCCCATGCCCGCGTTCTGCGAGAGGCCGAACAAATCGCCGGATGGCCGCTCAAGGAGCATTTGTTCGGTCAGCGGCAGCTCACCAGCGGGGCCTGGCGCGGTGGTCGCGACGCTTCGAAGTTGGTCAGCGCTGAGCATATTAGCTTGCGACGGTATTGATGAGGGTCGACTCGCCAACTTTTATGGTCACGGTGTCGCCAACGGCAAGAGTGAATGGGTGAGGAGGCACAATCCCAGTTCCTGTCATGAGGAACACGCCGTTCGGAAACGACGTTTCGCGGAACAGGAACTCGACGAGCTCGCCGAGACTCCGCTTCATCTGCGAAATATCGGTGGCATCTTCATAGACGGTCGCGCCCGCGCGTTCAATTTTGAGTTCGATCTTTGTGTTCGCGAGATCGGCCTCGGTGGTCAAGAGAATGGTTGGGCCGATCGCACAGGAGCCATCGTACGTCTTGGCCTGCGGCAAATACAGCGGGTTCTCACCTTCGATCGCCCGGGACGAAACGTCGTTGCCAGCCAGATAGCCTACGATTTCCCGACGGCTGTTGATGATGAGCGTGAGCTCAGGCTCCGGGACATTCCAGTTGCTATCGCGGCGGATTCGGATTTCGGACTCGTGTCGCTTCACCCGCCATCCAAGCGATTTGTAGAAGATTTCTGGCCTTTCCGCCTCATAAACTTTCGCGTAAACGTCGGCGACGATGGATTCTGATTCGCGCTCCTGGCGGCTACGGAGGTAGGTGACGCCAGCCGCCCAGACTTCGTGGTTGCGGTCGATGGGGGCCGTGCGGTCGCCGGAGGGGGTGGCGATCGCGGTGCGCATGACGGCCAGCATTTGGTCGCGCGGCATCGCCAGAAGCGAGCTGAGAGAGACGTCCTTTGTGAGCATGTCCTCGTCAACACACCATCGGGGGCCAGAGTCCGTCATCGTTCGCCAAAGGTTCATTTGGGAGTCAGGATACACGTTTGCCCGTCGGTCGCTTTCGGAATTGAGGCTGCGCACGAAAAATCAAACGCACTGATTAAGGAATGAACGATGTTACGGGCCTCGCGTCACTCATATCCATGGTACGAAA
The DNA here is from genome assembly GCA_038230855.1 of Fimbriimonadales bacterium. Lineage (GTDB taxonomy): Bacteria > Armatimonadota > Fimbriimonadia > Fimbriimonadales > Fimbriimonadaceae > Fimbriimonas. Next base: position 22,743 of record JBBRML010000059.1, read on the forward strand.
CGTGACCGCGGCTTTGGGACTCGTGATTGGACTGCATTTACACCAAACAGCCAATCTAATTACCTTGCGACAATCTGGACCGACGCCGGGCCAGATGTTCATCTGCGACTCAAAGCACAATCCCATTGCGATCATGCCCCTCCAAGGCACCGTTGTCAACGCCAACGTTTCGGGATTTGGGGCGAAGGTGACGGTCCGCCAAACTTTCACGAACTCGAGTACGACGCCCGTCGAAGCGCTCTACACCTTCCCTTTGCCGAACGATGCTTCCGTCAATTGGATGCGCCTAAAGATCGGCTCGCGGGTCATCGAGGGCCAAATCAAGTTGCGCGAAGAGGCCCGGCGAGTCTATGACGAAGCCAGGATGAATGGGCAGACCGCCGCCTTACTCGATCAGGAGCGCGCCAACATTTTCACTCAATCGGTGGCGAACATCATGCCCGGCAGCAAAGTTGAGGTCGAGATTGGGTACGTGCAGGTCGTGGGCTACGACGGCGGTCAGTTTGAATTCAAGTACCCGATGGTTGTGGGCCCGCGGTTTATCACCGGGCAATCTGCGAATCCGGACAAGGTCTCTCCGCCCACGCTGGCACCCAAAGTGCGGTCGGGAGCAAATATCGACCTTCGGGTTCATCTTGATGCCGGCGCGCCGATAAGGGCATGGAATTCCGTATTGCATGAAGTCCGATTTCAGCAGTCTGATGACAGTCACGCCGAAGTCACGCTCAAATCCAAAGATGAGATTCCAAATCGAGACTTCATCCTGCGCTACCAGGTCGCGACCGAATCGGTGAAGAGCGCATTTTGGTCGCACTACGACGCGGCGAAGGGAGGCTTCTTTACGCTCGCCTTGTTGCCTCCGAAGCGTCCAACTTCGGCGCAAATCTCAAGCAAGGAAGTCTTCTTCGTGATGGACCAAAGCGGCTCGCAAAACGGGTTTCCGATCGAGAAGTCGAAAGAGTTGACGCTCAAGCTGATCGACAAATTGCGTCCTGGCGATACGTTTAACGTTGAGGGATTTAACACGGTCGTCAAGACGCTCTGGGACAACGCTCGTCCGAACACGCCGTCAAACGTCGCGGCAGCAAGAAACTTTGTTCGCGGAATGTCGGCTAATAGCGGAACTCACGTGCTCGAGGGCTGCGTCGCCGCGTTGAACGCGCCAGCGGACCCTCGACGATTGCGGATCGTGCTCTTCAACACCGACGGATATGTCGACAACGAGGACAAGATCATTCGGGCAATCCGGCTCGGACGTGGAAACGCCCGGATGTTCACCTTCGGAATTGGGAACTCCGTAAACCGGTATCTCATCGACGCGATGAGCGAGGAAGGTCGGGGTGCAGCCGAGTACGTGACCTTATCCGAGAGCGCGGACAGAGCGGTCGATCGCTTTATCAAGCGGCTTGAGTCTCCTGTGCTTACGGATGTGCACGCCAGTTGGAACGGCGTCCCCGTGAACGACATCCTCCCGTCGGCCATTCCTGACGTTTTTGACGAAACACCGGTCGTGATTCATGGGCGCTATGCACTTCCAGGAACCGGCCAACTTGTGCTCAGTGGCAAGCTTGGCGGGAAGCCGTGGTCCCAGAGCGTTACCCTTCACTTCGGTTCGCTGGCAGCGGAGCCTTCCGTGCCGGCTCTGTGGGCCAGAAATAAGGTCGAAGCCCTGGAGCGATCGATGTTCACGGAAGCGATGCTCGGCGGAAAAGCTCCCGAGGCCAATGCCGCAGCCAAGGTTGCCCTCGATTTTGGGATCATGAGCAACTACACGTCGTTCGTCGCGGTAGAGCCGCGAATTGTGAATGTCGGTGGTAAGCAACGCACGGTCAGAGTTCCGGTAGAGATGGCGGACGGTGTCAACCTTCCTGCCCAAGGAGGTGAAGTGGTGGTGTTGGGGCTCCTACCCGGATCGGTCTATGCCACCGGGACCAGACCGGGGTCCGTCTCACTCAGCAGCGCAAAGTCCGCAGCGGGTTACCGGCGGAGTGGTGGTTCATTTGCAGGTGGGGCAGCTGCAGGAGGCCTTAGCGGTGTTCCTCCTTCTAGTCCAGCCAATTCTGGGGGCAAAGCCCGCCAACATGGGTCTTCGCAGCTGAATTCCTTCGACTCGGACGCGAAGTCTGAGACCCAACGCGTCGCAACCAAGATCTCGGTGAAGCTCGCAAACGCGAAGGGCTCAGTCGCGATCCAAGTCTCAGTTCGCAAGCTCGATGCCTCGATGCTCGCGAAGTTGAAGAAGGTCGGCATGCAAATCGATGCTTCGGATGCTGGGCTGAAGGTGGTGTTCGGAACGATTGACGCGAAGTTGCTGAAGGAGATTGAGAAACTCGACGACGTTCAGCGCATCGACTCAGTCGAATAAACTTCAGCGATGAAGTCCGCCCTCGACGCGATCGTGCTGGCCACCCGCAGCACGTCCTTCGAGGGCGATTTGTTTTTGGTTGGCGGCGCGGTGCGCGACGAGCTTCTGGGCCGCCAACAAGGGTCTGATCTCGATCTCGTCACCCGGCAGTCATCGGCTGAACTCGCGCAACTTTTGTGGGATCGCGGCGTATCGAGCATTCCGCCGGTGACGTACGAACGATTCGGCACGGCAATGGTTAGGGTAGCGGGCGTGAACGTCGAGATCGTCACGGCAAGGCGCGAAAGCTATTCGGAGGAATCGCGTAAGCCCGCAGTTGAAGCGGCGACGTTTTTGGAGGACGCCGAGCGGCGCGACTTCACGATCAATACGCTTCAGCGCGACATCTTTTCAGGAGAACTGATTGACCGTTTGGGGGTCGGATTGGCGGATCTACGGAGCAAAGTCATCCGCACGACACTTGACCCTGCTAAGACGTTTTTTGATGATCCTCTACGCATGCTGCGAGCTGTGCGATTTCGATGGCAGCTCGGCTTTGAGCCGGCTACAGGACTTTACGCCGCAATCCGACAGGAGGCGAAGCGACTTGAAATCATCAGCGCGGAGCGAATTCGCGATGAATGGCTGAAAATGCTCGCCCTCCCAACCGCATCGGCGTGCATGCAAGACCTGATGGACCTAGGATTACTTGAACACTTCGCCCCGGAATTTGTAGCCATGGTGGGTTGCGAGCAAGGCAAGTATCATCACAAAGATGTGTGGGACCACACGCTACTTGTCTTGGACCACTTGCCGAATGCGTCTTCAATTTTGAAGTTGGCGGCACTCTTCCACGATATCGGCAAAGCCAGCACCAGAACCGTCGATGAGCACGGGGACACTCGCTTTTTCCGACACGAGGTCGTTGGCGAGGCGATGACGAGAGAGGTGATGAAGCGCCTCAAATTTGGCACGAGCGACATAGACGCGGTTGCGAAGCTCGTGAAAAACCACATGCGGCTTGGCACGGCACAGGTCTTTTCCGCGAGTGCCGCTCGCCGCATCGTTCGCGACCTCGGTGAGCAGCTACCGGACCTTTTGGAGTTGGTTGAGGCGGACGCGTCGTCGCTGCGCCCGGGAGTGAGGGTGATCGATGTTCACGCCATTCGCGACCAGATTGAGTCGGTCGCGATGGAGCAGCCCAAGTCCGGATTCGAGTGCCCAATTTCTGGCGCACGAATCATGCAGTTGTGTAACTTGGCGAGCGGCCCCGAGGTCGGGCGCATCAAAGCAGCGATCACCGAAGCAATCTTGGACGGGAAGTTTTCTGCGGATGACATCGCGGCCGCCGAAGCTTTCGCTATGAACGGCAATAATTAGCCGTGCGCCTTGTTTTCTTCGGAACAGGAAGTTTTGCCTTGCCCGCACTTCGCGTGCTGGCCGAGCACGTCGTGCTCGTTGTCACGCAACCGGACCGACCGTCTGGCCGAAAAATGTTGCTGCAACCTGCGCCGGCGAAACTTTTGTCGGCTGAATTGGGAATCCCATGCGCAACTCCGGAAAAAGCGCGTGCACCGGAGTTCGTAGAACAAATCGAAGGACTGGGAGTGGACGCCCTGGTGGTCGCGAGTTACGGACAAATTCTGAGTCAGCGACTACTCGATTCGGCTAAGCATGGAGGCATCAACCTTCACGGATCGATACTTCCGAAGTATCGAGGGGCAGCGCCGATTCAGCGATGTCTGCTGAACGGAGAGACCGAAACCGGAATCACGCTGATGCAAATGGACAAGGGGATGGATACCGGTGATGTCATCCATCTGGTCAAAACAGACATTCAGCCAGAGGAAACTTATGGCGAATTGCAGGATCGCCTTGCCGAAATAGCGGCCACGATGATCGTCGAATGGATGCCACGCATTAAGGCCGCGGAATATCCTCGCCATCCCCAGGATGCATCGCTCGCCACCCTTGCGCCGAAGATCG
>JBBRML010000060.1:0-26945 GCA_038230855.1 Fimbriimonadales bacterium
GCTTCGTTCGTCTTGGCAAATCGCCGATTTGCGTGGAAATCAGCGATTTGAACGCTACGCTTCGGTTCAAAGAACCGCGCTACGCGACTTGGGCATCCTTGCCCAAGCGGAGGCTGTTGAGTTGATCAACAGCCTCCTAGGCAATCCTAGTTCAACGCTCCATCCGGGTCCTTGCCAGCGTGGCAAGGACCCTTTTTGGGTGCAGGGTGCAACTAAGCAGTATGATTGGACGATCATATATCGGGTACCTGCACGATGAGCCATCCAACGAGTAAAACCACCGACTTCTTCTTCAAAATTGGGTTAGCGATCAAAGGCATCGACTCGTGTTTCGAGGTTGTCGGCGGTGTGCTCCTGATGATGCCGATGAAGTTGGCAAGGTACTTCTTGGTTCTGTCACAACACGAGGTCTATCACCATCACCAGGTGCTTGCGGGCCGCATCGACCATCTCGCCGACGGCGTATTGGAGCATGCGTCGACAGGTGAGGCACTCTACCTAATGGTGCATGGTCTCGCGAAGGTCATTTTGATTTTCGCGATCTACCGCCACAGGCGATGGGGATACCTCGGCCTGATTGGAGTGCTTTCGCTGTTCGCGCTGATTGAGGCGACGCGAGCGATCGGTGCGAAGGAGCTGGTAACCGGAATCCTTGCGGCGTTCGACGTCCTCATGGTTGTGCTCATCGCGAAAGAGTATCGAGCTCGGTTCGTGGATTCGGAGCCAAAACCCGCCACATGAGCGATTCAGAGTTGATCTGTACGCCAATCGGCTATGTTCGCACGGCAAAGCGGTTCAAGTTTGACGCGCCGAACCAACCTCGACCAGAAGATTCCGAGGTGAATACGATTGAACTGCTGCCGAATATGCAGTTCGAACTGGCGCTGCAAGATCTGGCTAGCTTCGATACAATTTGGCTCGTTTGGTGGTTCCACCGCAACGTTCATTGGCGGCCAAGGGTCATGCCGCCGCGAGGGCCGGCGGAGCGTCGCGGAGTCTTCGCTACTCGAGCTCCGCACCGGCCGAACCCGATTGGACTCACGAGCGTTTCTCTGCTTGGGGTCCACGAGCGGTCGCTCGAAGTCGGCCCTCTCGATCTGGTCGACGGCACACCGATTCTGGATATCAAGCCGTACATCCGCACGGTCGACGCCCATCCAACGGCCAGCCTCGGTTGGATCGAGTCAATCGAGACCGAGGCTCAGGCGGCTCCTCCGTATCGCATCGAACTGAGCGCCCTCGCCGCCCGTGAACTCACGTGGCTTGCCGAACACTACGGAGTGGACTTTACCGATCGCGCGTTTCGTATTCTCGAGCGAGACCCCACGCCACACCGAACTCGGCGCGTACTGCAAATTGAAGACAACTTGTACCGCATCGGATGCGGGGCTTGGCGCATGTACTACAGCATCAAGGGAGCGTTAGTGTGCATCTGCGAAATCAACAAGGGGTACTCCGACGAGAGCCTTGCGACGGCCGGCCACGACGAGATTCTCGACCGCGAAGCTCAAATCGCATTCGCGGCCTGGAAAGCGAACGGGACCTCAGTCCAAGGCTAGAAGTCGCGCACTGAGCGGCGGAACGTCCACCGGAGCGCCGCCATTTCGCAGCGATTCCGTCGCGGCGATTCCTGCGGCGACCGCCATTCGGCCCGCGACCGGAGTCGCGTCTGTTTTGCCACCTTCAGCCACGAAACGGAAGAATTCTTCCAGAATCATAGAATCGGCACCGCCGTGCCCCCCTTCGAGGGCGGGCAAGTCGATTTTTTCATTCGGTGGACAGTAGGCGTCCTTACGCGAGTTCCAGAGTCCGATCGAAGCGTTGCCGGGAATGTCACCGAAGTTTTCGATCCGGCCCTCGTCGCCGATCACGGCGTAGTTCCGCCAGGCGTCCGGCGCAAAATGGCACTGCTGGTAGGAAGCAAGGACATCGTTGTCGAGTTGCATGAGCATCATGCTCACATCCTCAACATCCACCTTGTGGAAAAGCTTTTCAAGCGTCGTCGGCGGATATTTGTCGGTGAATGCAATCGGTACTCGCTCGTTTTCTGCGGCTCGCACTGGGTTGTCGCCATAGACCATAAGCGAACCGAGGGCGGTGACCCGAGTCGTGTAGCCGCCACACAGCCAATGCAAAACGTCGATGTCGTGTGAACCCTTCTGCAGTAGCAGGCCGGTTGACTTGTCGCGATCCGCATGCCAATCCTTGAAGTACGCCTCGCCGCCGTAGCTAACAAAGTGTCGGCACCACGCGGTCTTGACGTTGCCGATGCGGCCGTCTGCGATCCATTGGCGCATTTGCCGGACAACAGGGAAATGGCGCATGTTGTGGCCGACGTAGAGTTTAGTTCCGGTCGCGACCGCCTTCTCAAGCACGGCGTCGCAACCCGCGACGGAGATTGCCATCGGTTTTTCGAGATAAGTTGGAATGCCCGCCGCCAATGTCTGCTGCGCGTGAGCCTCGTGAAAGTGATCGGGTGAGATCACAAACACGGCGTCGAGACCACACTCTAAAAGTTGATCGATGCTGGCAAATGATTGCCCACCGATTTCCTCATCAAACTTTGCCCGAGCTTCGGCACTAGGGTCGGCGAGGGCGACAACGTGCCGATCCTTGGACGGATCGTGGGCGAGCTTGACGAGGGAGCGCCTTAGGCCCCATCCGATGACTCCAATCTTCATGCACCGTAATTGTGAAGCAGAACGGCCTATGGACGCTCGTTGCCCCAGAGGCCACCGCCACAGTGGGCCTTACGCCACGTATCGCGCCACCGGTGCATGTCAACCGTTCCTATTTCGGGCCGCGGCTGGCGTGCCTCCGCACTAGGCAGGGTTGGGAAGGGCTTGCTTGGGAGCGTTTGGTACCAGTAGGCGACACTTGAGAGTTCGAGTGTGAGACAGTTGGCGTGCCCGTGTTCAATAGAGGCACGTAGCGACTTCTTGAAGCGGATTGGGTCCTCTAGGTGGAAGCGATAGACATGGGTGCGTCCCAGCCAGCCGCATCGAGCACTGTCGTTAAGCCGACCGGGAGCTCGCGCGGTTCCAAAGTAGGGATGGCAATAGTGTTCGTCTGGGCACCAGCTCTGATTAAAATAGTCCTCGGTGCCCGTTCCATGCGCGCTACCGGGCCACGCTTCGCCATCGACAAGGAACATGTCGTCACCCTCGCCGTACCAGATCGGCGTCGGGCAGTTGATGTAGTAGTTCACACCCACGTAGTGCCCCGCGCCTTCTGGCTGGGTGAAGACGTAATTGTGCACGTCGGTTGGATTGTTGGGAAACGGACCGAAGATTGTCCACTCGTTTTCGGTATCGGAGTCGTCGCCCTCCGGCTGCGTTAGCTCTTGGTTGTACCAAGCGTGAAATCGACCTTGATCTGCGCCGATGGTCGCGTGCTCTTCGTAATCGACGTAGTAGTAAAACGCATCGACCGGGGTCTCGGACTGGTTCTCAACGGTGATCCGCGCGCCGTTGCCGAAAGGCATTGGGAAGTAACAAACAAGCGCATTGCCGTCGGCGGGAGCTGCGGCAAGGGGAAGCGAGATGAAGTTGTACTTCATTCCCCAGCCCTGTCCAAAGAAGTCGCCAATCGGGGCTTCGACGCTCGGGTGATCTTGACCATCCCAGTACATGCGAAGCACCAAGTTCCGGCGGTGCATTTCGTCTTTTGAGCTGATCGTGATCCAGATGTGCTTCACGATTCCCGCACCCTTCATCTCCGCGAGAACGGCGGTCTCACCGCCCGCGATTTTGATGTTGTCACCGTTTCCACCGGCACGGTCGTAGCTGGAGATTCGCTTACTGCGTGCGTCGATTATTTGAGCAACGTTGCTCAGAGGTCCCTTGGACATTCGCATAGTTTAGCTTGGTCTCCCGGTGGAAAAACCGGGAAACCAAGTTCGATGGGCGACAGAGTCGTGCTGTTGCAGATGCCCCGTATTTCTCAATTGGATTTGCGGTCGTACGGCCGCAAAATGAGGTGCGTCATGAAGTACTCGATCATGCGCGTCTGATTCACTCCGGTGTGGCCCAAATCGGCTCCCATCTGCATGTCGTAATGCTTCCCTGCTCGGTTGAGGGCCTGAACCAGCTGGACTGTATTCGACGGATGCACGTTGTTGTCGGCCGTTCCGAAATACAGCAGCAAGTGTCCCTTTAGGTTCCCGGCGTACTTCATCGCAGACCCATTGTCGTAGCCTTCGGCATTATCTTGCGGGACATTCATGAACCGCTCGGTATAGATCGAGTCGTAGTTTCGCCACTGCGTTACCGCGGAGCTTGCAGACGCCGCCTCGAATAACTCCGGATATCGCAGAATCGCCATCGCGGACGAGTAGCCGCCGTAGGAAGTTCCGTAGATACCTACTCGCTTTGCGTTCACATATGGAAGTTCGCCGAGGGCTTTGACCCCAGCCGCTTGGTCGTCGATTTCGACGATGCCGAGTTTTCCGTAGACCGCATCCTTGAACGCTTTACCACGACCGCCTGTTCCGCGCCCGTCGATCGACGCGCAAAGGAATCCTAACTCGGTCAGGGGGTTCGGAAGCCGGAAACTCTCGGCCCCGCCGCTTGACTCAGGGCCGCCATAAACGCTGACGAGGACCGGATACTTCTTGCTCGGATCGAAGTCACTGGGAAAGCTCAGGGTGCCGTAGCACGTCGTGCCGTCGGAGACGGTGAAAGCAAACCGTTCAGTCTTCTTGAGGCCGAGCTCGTTAAATTTGCTCAGATCACTCGTCGCGAGGGTCTTTTGGACGACAGCCTTCATGTTTACAAGTCGAGTGGATGGCGCATCATTGACCGTGCTGGCGACGTCGATGAAATGGGCGCCGTCGGGTGCCAAGTTGACGGAGTGACTGAGTTTAGGGTCAGTCAGCAAGATGTCTCCCCTGCCGTCTAAACCGACGCGATGGAACTGCTGAAGATAGGGCGTATCGCCGCCCCGGCAGGTGTAGAAAAGGTAACCGCCCGCCTCGTCCACCAACACGATGCCGTCCGCATCGAAGTTGTTCTGGGTGATGGGATTGAGAAGCTTCCCGTTGAAGTCGCAAAGGTAGTAATTCTTGAATCCACTGCGCTCGCTCTGGAGAATGAAGCGATGCTTGTCCTCGAGCCAAGTCATTGGCGGATGGTTCTCCACCCAACTCGCTTTCCACTCCTCGTGCAGCACCACGCGTGACTGCCCGGTGGTAGGGTTGGCAGCGCAGACATCCATGACGTCCTGCTTGCGATTAGTCCGGTTGAACATCAACTCGTTGCCTTTCGGCGACCATTGGATGTCGTACACATAGTGCCCGGCTCCCAGGTCACCAAACGAAGTGTTGACAAGAGTTGACTTCTTTGTCGCCACATCGTAAACGAAAACTGAAACAATCGGATTTGGAGCTCCGGCTTTCGGATAAGGTTCGGCATCTAGCTTGGATTGGATGAGCGTCTGGTCGTAACCGAGGAAGTAATCCAGGACCTGACTTTCATCGAAGCGGTAGTAAGCCAGTTTTTTACTGTCGGGAGACCACCACATGGCTTCGGTCACTCCTAGCTCTTCGCCGTAGACCCAGCTCGCGGTTCCGTACTTGATGCGCTTAAGGACGCTGCCATCCGTCGTGATCGGCGACTCCTTTCCAGCGACAACCAAATAAAGATTTCGATCGCGGTTGATTGCTTTCAGCTTTTCGTCGGGACTGGTCGCCACTCCGTTTTGGCGACCACGCTCGGGAGCGGCACTTCGTCGGCGACGACCGGTCAGCGGTCGCGCGATCGCCGGGTAGTCAGCATCGGTGTCGACGACGGACTTGTCGCCGACGTTGTATTTCAAAATCTTGCCGTCGGAATGATAGGTGAACGAGTGACCATCGGCCGCCCAGTTCACTGAAATTGCACCGGATTTCAGCGCCGACCCGATCTCGGTACGCAATTTATCGTAGCGACCGTATCGAGGCATACGACTCAGTTGTTCTTGCGTAATGCCCGCAGTACAGACCGATGTCGTGAGGAGCAAGAGAAATAGCTTGGCGTACCGATGCATAGGTGCAGTTTAGCGCGTGCAAGGCGGCGTTGACGGAACCAAAATTCGGTGATTCGCGTGTTCTAAGCATGCTCGCGGTTTTCGTAGTTCCCATCGCTTTCGCGCATTTGACGATCCCCGTGGAATCAGATGCCGTCGCGTACGCTCGCCTGATTCAACAGGCGACTTCATCACAGGCTGATCCGAAAGTAGCGGCGGATGCATTTCAGAAGGCGCTCAAAATCGAGAATCGAGACGGAGATGTTTGGACGCAGTACGGCCACGTACTGAGACGATTGGATCGAGATCAGGAGGCGATAACCGCTCTTACGACGGCCCTGAACTTTGGCGGCTTCGACAACAAGTGGGAAGCGGGAATTCACATGGACATCGCCCGATGCAGCGCGAAGCTGGGGAAAAAGAACGACTCGTGGCGCGAGCTGAATATCGCAATGGAGCGTGGATTTCGAGATCTCGCAAGCGTTCGAACGGACAAGGACTTGGGGCCGCTGCATGAGAACCCGGGCTGGCACCGGCTTGTTGCCGACGCAGACGTCACGAAACTGAGTCGAAACGAGGGCTGGCGTTACGACCTTTGGCTGCTCAACCGCGAACTTCGTCGCATCCATCTGAACCCCTACACAAAACAGACGCCGAAGCAATTTGACGAGTCCTTTCGCGCACTCGATCGGGAGATTCCGCGACTTACGGATAATCAGATTCGACTTCGCCTCGTTAAATTTACGAAGCTCGTGGGAGATGGACACACCGCGCTAAGATTGCAGCCGACGGGCGGCAAGCAAGAGTATGTGCCCATTCAGTTCGGCTTTTTCGAAGATGGCTTGTACATCACGGCGGCGGCCAAGCCGCAAAAGCAGTTAGTCGGTCAGAAGATCGAGTCGCTCGGCGGTAAATCGGGAGAAGAACTCTTAAAAATCGCTGATGAATATATCGCTCGCGACAACTCAATGGACGTTCTCGCGCGGGGTCCACGCCTCCTGACGCAATGGCCAGCCCTGGATGGATTAGGGCTCGTGTCCAAAGACGGGACGGTTCGCTTGGAAGTCAGTTCGACGGCAGGCGCGAGGACGACCGTGCAACTCAACGGAGACTCCACCGGAGTCGGCCCCGACTGGGAGACCGTGTCCGGCGCGATTCCTGGTGGAGCTCCGCGATTCCTCAAGAATCGATCGGTGCCGTACTGGATGGAAACCATACCGGACCTAAAGGCTCTCTACTTCCAATACAACGCGGTTCGAGAAATGCCCCAAGAGCCAGTTGCAAAATTCGCAGAGCGGCTGGAAACGGAGTTTGTAAAGAACTCCTGCGAAACGTTGGTCGTCGACTGCAGATGGAACGGCGGTGGAAACACTTTCCTTAGTTCACCACTCGTGAACGCATTTATCTCGCTAAAGGCCCTGCGTAAGCCGAATCACCTCTTCGTAATCATGGGGCGCGATACATTCTCTGCGTGCCAGAACTTCATCACGGACATCGGGAGAGCGTTGCAACCGGTTTATGTGGGCGAGCCGAGCGGCTCCCGCCCGAATTTCATTGGCGAGTCGATCCCATTCACGTTGCCCTACTCCAAGATGTCAGGAACAGTCTCCGATCTTTACTGGCAACGATCTTGGCCGATGGATGCCCGCAATTGGATCCCGCCCGATCTACCTACACCGATTCGGTTTTCCGACTTGCGGGTTGGACGTGATGCCGCGATGGACGCAATAACGGAATTCATTAACTCGAAGCCATAAGGCGACTTGAGAACGCCGTGGTAGGATGGGCGATTATGCCCGGACCGTGGATTGACATCAGTTATCCCATCACCAACGGCTGTCCACAGTGGCCGCTCGACCATAAGTTACAAATGACGCGATTCGCGGAGATCGGGCCGGGCTCGGTAGCCCAGATCACCAAACTTGATTGGGTTTCGCACTTCATGACGCATGTCGACGCACCGGCCCACTTTATCGCGGGAGGGGCTGGGGTCGCCGACTTCGCTCTCGAACGGTGGTCCGGCGAGGCCGTTGTCGTTGAGGTCACGGGTGACGTCATCGAAGTCCAGCACATTCCCGCGGACTGCGAGGACAAGTGTGTGCTGTTCAAGACTCGAAACGCCGACCTTTGGAAATCGAATCATTTCCGAACGGACTATGTGTACATTTCCGGGGCAGCGGCGCGGTTACTTGCGGAACGTAAAGCGAAGCTGGTCGGGGTGGACTACATGACCGTCGACGAGTGGGGCACGACCGAATATCCCGCACACTACGCCTTGCTCGGGGCAGGGATTCTCATACTCGAAGGAATCGACCTGAGCAATATCGAGTCCGGGACATATGAACTGGTCGCCTTTCCACTGAAGATTACAGATTGCGACGGATCACCCGTTCGTGCGGCGCTTCGGCGGTGCTAACCACCGTCTTGATATCGTGGTTGAGCGAGCTTGATTTGCGATCATAATTCTCGTCATGCAACTCTCAGTTCAGCTTTACACCGTGCGCGACCAAATCGCACAGGATCGGCGCGGAACGCTCGCGAAGATCGCCTCCTTCGGCATCAAGTACGTCGAGGCGGGATATGTATCGCCCGCAGGCGTCGACGGCTGGCGAAGCGATCTTGACCACGCAGGACTCGAGATTTGTGGTGCGCACGTATCGCCCGACTTGCTTGAGAACGAGATGGATGCGGTGATTGCAGAGGCTAAGGCGTTTGGGTACAAGTTCGTGATCATCCCTTGGATCGGCGAAAATCAATACGCAGCGGGCTGGACGGTGCTAGGCAAGAAGTTCGAAGGATACGGGAAGCAACTAGCGGCAGAGGGCCTGACACTGCTCTATCACAACCACGACTTTGAGTTTCGAGGTGGAGACCACCTGAAAGAACTCTACGATGCCGCTTCGCCCGACGCTTTAGGCGCGGAGATTGACGTTGCTTGGGTGGGAATCGGTGGTCACGACCCTGTCGAATACGTCAAGGGAATGGGCGACCGAGTCAAGTTGCTCCACCTCAAGGATTACGATCCAGCAGCGACTCCCCGCTGGCGACCTGCAGGACAGGGGATTGTCGATCTGCCAGCCGTGGTGGCAGCCTGCCCGCACGTACCTTTCGCGGCAATTGAACTGGACGAATCGCCCGGCGATCCCATCGTTGCGGTTCAGGAGAGCGCAAAGTATCTCCGATCTATCGGAGTCGAGTAGTTGCGCGGTCGATGGCTAATCGCCTTCGTACTCACTTTGTCCGCGTCGCTCGCCCGTGCAGATTGGCTGATCGACTCTCCAACCGGCCGAAAGATTCCTTACGGCACGTTCAAGCTCGAGTTTGACCTCGACGCGAAGCGGGGACGAGCCTCAGATGTGCGTTTTGGAGTCGGAATCGGCAAGTCATTTGATTTGGTCGTGCGTCGCTCCACATTAGAAGGTTTGACGGGCAGTTCGGACCTAACGTACGCGTACGTAGCGCCGGTGGCGGGAGTTTCGCCGGGCATTGCAATTGGCGTTCGGGACCTCACAAATCAATCGGCGGATGGGCGCAGAGCGTATCTCGCATTTACACTGCTTGAAGATACCGACACCGACGACGGCACGTTGCTTGCCGATTATTCGCTTGGGATCAATGTTCGGCAGTCAGTTTCGCTCTTCGTCGCCGGGGCGACGCCAATCTCGAAGACAGCGAAGCTACTTGCCGAGTTTGATGGCCGGCACGCGTTGTTCGGAGCTAGTTACGACCTTCGACGGGGTATCGCGACGAGGTTAATCATTCGTGAGCGACATCTGATGCTTGGCCTGCAATGGACGAAGCGGCTCTGATTGGATAGCCGTTCTCGTGGCATAGGGCAAGTATCTCTGATTGGAGCCGCGCCGCGAACGCGGCCTTCGCATCGGCGCTTGACACGCCATTCACTGCCTCTCGATAAGTGAATGGCTTTCCGAAGACTATCTTCATTGGATGGCTGCGTCCCTTCCCTTTTCCGCGCGGCATTACTACATTGGTGCCGATGACGCCGACCGGCATAACCAAAGCGCCGCTCTTCTTGGCGAAGAAGACAATTCCTTTATTCATTGCGCCCATCTCGACACCGTCACCGCGGGTTCCTTCCGGAAAGACCAGAACTGCTTCCCCGTCTTCGAGCATTTTTAGCGTAACGCGGATGGCCTCAGTGTCGCCTTCTCCGCGCCGAACGGGATACGCCCCAACGGACGCGATGATTCGGCCAAGAATCGGAACCTTGAACAGTTCGGCCTTCGCCATAAATCGCAAGTGACGATCGGCGGCACACGCAACAGCGGGAGGGTCAAGGTGACTGATGTGAAGGGGGGCGACGATCACGGCGCCGACTTTTGGAAAATTTTCCAATCCAATCGGCGTAAGCCCACCTCGGGCGGTGAAATACACGGACTTCACTAGCCAACGAACGAACGAGTACCAAGTCTGATGGCGGCCAGGCATCGGAAGCGAGTATATATCCTGCACTGATGAACCCGTGGTATCGAACTCTCACCCGTGCCCAATGGTTGGTCCTTGGGGCAGCGTGGTTCGGCTGGGTCTTTGACATCATGGATTCCTCACTCTTCACCTTTGCGAAGGTGCCGATGATGACGGAAATGCTTGGCGGAGAAGCTAAGTACAAATTGCTAGGAGCAGCGACCGAGGGCCGCATTCAGATGTGGTTTCTGTTCGGTTGGGCAATCGGAGGCCTGGTGTTCGGGCGAATCGCCGATAAGTATGGGCGAACGCGAACGCTGGTACTCACCGTGCTTCTGTACAGCGCACTCACCGGGCTGACGGCCTTGTGCCACACCCCGGACCAAGTGCTCGTGATGCGGTTTCTGACCGCACTTGGAATCGGTGGGGAGTGGGCAGCCGGGGCGGCGCTCATCGCAGAGGCGCTGCCCGACCGTGCTCGCCGCGGGGCGTCGTCAATTCTGCAGACGGCGGCGGCGTTCGGACCGGTTTTTGGCGCGTGTATCAACCTCGGCAATTCTGCGCTCGGCGGTAACTGGAGGTATCTGTTCTTGGTCGGGGTGATTCCTGCCCTCGGCTGCGTGCTTGTGCGCATGTACGTTCCCGAGCCCGAAAGGAGCGCAGCCAGGGAGCCATCCAACATGGCAGTATTCGCACAAGCACCGTGGGGCAAGCATCTTCTGATTGCCTCAATCATCGGCGTCGTGGGCGTGACCGGCGCGGGAACGGTGCCGTTCTGGATTCCAAACTTGGTGAAGCTCGCAAGTCCCGGCGTCACGCCGGCGATTCTGGCGCAGCGGACAAGCGAGGCGATCATGTGTCTGCACATCGGCACTCTCGGCGGCGTGTTCGCCGCGCCGTGGATCGCCGAACGCTTCGGACGCGTTAGGATGCTCGGTGCGTTTTTTGTTGCGAGCCCACTGTCCGTCTTCATTCTCATTCACTTCGGAACGTCGTTTTCTCGCTTGCTTTGGCTATTGCCGATCGGCTCGTTCTTTACGATCGGAGTGAGTGCTGGCTTTGTGCTTTACTTCCCCGAACTATTTCCGTCGTCTGTGCGTGCCACGGGTTGTGGCATTGCTTACAACGTTGGAAGGATCGTTTCGGCGCCCGTTCCGGCGGCAGTCGGAATCTTGATAAAGAGCATGAACGGCTCGGTCGCGGCAGGCGTGTTAGCCGCCTCAGCGATCTATCTCATTGGTATCGTGACGATTCCATTCGCGCCAGAAACGCGCGGCAAGCCCCTGCCAGCGTAGTCAACGAAGGTCCCGAATTGCGAGGTTATGGTCTCCCACAAGCTACTTTCCAGCCTAATTCGCCTATCCTATATGCGAACGTATGAAATGGTTTGCAGTGTTCGCCTCGATGATTCTTGCCTGCCTCGGATTGGCAGATCAAAGTATCTACTCCGATCAACTGGACAATTCTTGGTCAAATTGGAGTTGGGCATCCGTAAATTTTGGTAGCAAGGCATTCGTGCACGGCGGAATTACTTCTGTCGCGGTTACAGAGACGGGAGGCAACCAGGCGATTTACCTGCATCACGACGCGGAGTCGCTTTCGACGTACCAGTCAATCACGTTTTACATTCACGGCGGCACGACCGGAGGTCAACTCCTGCAGGTAAACGCCACGCTCGGTGGCGCGGCACAAGCGGCATACATCTTGCCCGCGCTCGTCAAGAATCAATGGCAAAAGGTCGTAGTGCCCCTCGCCGGGCTCGGCGTGAAAGGGGCGAGCAACTTCGACGGATTTTGGATACAGGACCGCAGCGGCAGCATACAGGGCGTCTACTACGTTGACGACATTGCCCTGGTATCCAAGCCAACGACGACGGTGAGCATGCCCGTTTACGACGATGCGCTCAAGAATTCTTGGACCAATTCAAGTACAGCGACGGTCAACATCGCGAATACGACGCCTGTCCACGCTGGGAAAGACTCGATTTCGATCAAGCCCGGCACGGCAAGCGCCGCGCTCTACTTGCGCCATTCGGCGTTGGACGGAAGCCTTTACCAATCGGTCACCTTTTGGATTAATGGGGGCGCGGCCGGTGGACAGGTCTTGGAACTGTTTGGGACGGCGAGCGGGGTTGATGGAAGCCCATACAATTTGCCAGCGCTGGTTAAGAACACGTGGCAGCAAATCACGGTGCCGCTCGCTTCGCTCGCGGTTGGTAACCGCGGTGATTTTGACGGAATCGCAATCCAGGGCCGAACAACGGCTATTCCCGCGATCTTTTACGTCGATGACGTCGTGCTGAGCGTTGAGCCTTCGACAAACTCGACGGCGACGGTGGGTATTGACACTTCGAAACAGACGGCAATTTCGCCGTTGATCTACGGGGTGAACTCTACAGATTTTGCAGGCATGAGCAAAGGCTTCACCTTCGCGCGCATGGGCGGAAATCGCTTGACCGCATACAACTGGGAGAACAACGCGAGCAACGCAGGCAGCGACTGGTATTTCCAGAACGACAATTTGATGGGCGCAACGAACGAAGCCGGTTGGGCGGGCCGGACTTTCATCCAGGCATGCACGGCAAATAATGTGACGCCACTGGTGACTATTCCGACGGCGGGATATGTCTCTGCCGACAAGAACGGGGACGGCGATGTTCGGACGGGCTCGAACTACCTGGCAAAGCGGTTCAAAAAGTCGGTGGCGGCGAAGCCCGGCAACAAATGGGTGTATCCGCCGGTGACGACGGATGACACGGTCTACCAAGACGAGTGCGTTGCGTACTTGAAGCAATTCGCGAAGACCGGTCTCCCTGTCATGTTCTGCTTGGACAATGAGCCTGATCTTTGGCCGTACACCCACAATGAGATCCATCCGAAGGCGCCAACGTACGCCGAGATGATCACGAACAACACGGCTTTTGCAACGTCGATCAAGACCGCTTACCCAACGACAACGGTCTTCGGATTCGTCAGCTACGGTTGGTATGGGTACCGGACGCTGCAGGGCGCGCCAGACGCGAACGGACGG
Organism: Fimbriimonadales bacterium; assembly: GCA_038230855.1. Taxonomy (GTDB): domain Bacteria; phylum Armatimonadota; class Fimbriimonadia; order Fimbriimonadales; family Fimbriimonadaceae; genus Fimbriimonas. Next base: position 13,459 of record JBBRML010000060.1, read on the forward strand.
GACTTCATCAACTTTTATCTGGATGGAATGAAGAAGGCAGAGGCGACGGCCAAGAAACGCCTCGTTGACGTGTTGGACCTTCACTGGTATCCCGAAGCCCAAGGCGATGGTCAGCGTATTACGACGGACGGAGACTCGCCGGGTTTGAGCGAAGCACGCATGCAGGCGCCACGATCGCTTTGGGATCCGACCTATGTTGAGTCGAGTTGGATCACCCAGGCGCTGGGAAATAAAGCAATCCAGTTGCTGCCGGACACCTTGAGCCGAATCAACACGTACTATCCGGGCACGAAGCTCGCCTTCACGGAATACAACTACGGCGGCTCGAACTCGATCAGCGGAGCAATCGCTCAAGCAGATGTGCTTGGCATCTTCGGTCGATATGGCGTTTACGCGGCGTCGAATTGGGGAATTGGCGCATCGGCGGCGGCGCAGGTCGCTGGCTTCAAGAGCTTTATTAACTTTGATGGAAAGGGCGCAAAGTTTGGCGACTTAGCAGTTGGAGTGACGGGCGGTTCGACCGCGAATATGTCGGTGTATGCGGCGATCGACAAGCTAAAAACGTCTCGGATGACGATTGTCGTCATCAACAAGTCGGGCGGTGCCACTCCTTTCAACCTCAACCTCACAAAGTTTACGGCGAAATCTGCTGTTGCTTACTCCGTCGTTGACGGAAAATATTCAGCGCCGATCACGACGGCAATAACCGTAACCGCAGGCCAGTTACAGTTCAAGGCGCCGCCTCAGAGCATCACGACCATCGAAGTGACCGCCAAGGGTCCGTAGTCATTGCAGTAATCTGCGGACATGATTTGCTTAGCCTTCTTGGTGGCCACGCGTGGCGACGTTGCCCCAACGTTTCAGAACGACCGCGTTGCGCTTGAGGCGCGGGTTGAGAGTTTGCTTTCGGCCATGACTCTGGACGAGAAGCTATCGCAAATTCATGGCGACTCAAAATTCACCACGGCGGCGATCCCCCGCCTTGGAATTCCTCGCCGATGGATGTCGGATGGTCCGCACGGCGTGCGCGAGGATGTCGGCCCAGACACTTGGAACCCGGCGGGGCGAACCGATGACTTCGCCACTTACATGCCGGCAAACATTTGCCTAGCGGCCAGTTGGGATGCGGAACTCGCGAACCGATACGGTACGACAATCGGGCAAGAAGCGCGTGCGCGCGGCAAGCACATCATGCTCGGACCGGGGATGAACATCATGCGCACCCCACTGAATGGCCGGAACTTCGAATACTTTGGCGAAGATCCATTTTTGGCTTCGCGCATGGCGGTTGGTTACATCGCGGGGGCTCAGTCGCAAGGCATTTCCTCCTGCGCTAAGCACTTCTTGGGGAACAATCAGGAGGTGCAAAGGGGCTCGATCAACGTCGAAATGGACGAGCGCACGTTGCGAGAAATCTACTTACCCGCGTTCAAAGCGGCGGTGCAAGAGGCGGGAGTCTGGTCCGTGATGGGCGCGTACAACCGATTTCGAGGTCAGTATTGCTGCCACAACGAATTGATCCTGAACCAGATTCTGAAGAAAGAATGGGGCTTCCGCGGCTTGGTGATGACGGACTGGGGCGGCGCACATTCGACGAAGGAATCGGTACTAAACGGTCTGGACCTAGAGATGGGGACGAACACGAGTTACGACCGGTTCTTCCTGGCGAATCCGTTTAAGGCGGGACTGGCGTCTGGCGAATATTCGATGGCACTGCTAGACGACAAGGTGCGCCGAAACCTTCGCGTGATGATCGCTACGGGTGCGCTGGATCATCGCCCGACTGGCGGATCGCTGAATACGGCGGAGCACCAGCAAACGGCACGGAAGGTTGCCGAGGCGGGCATCGTCCTGCTCAAGAACACGAATGATCTGCTGCCGCTGGACGCCAAGCGCATCCGCTCGATAGCGGTGATCGGCGACAGCGCTAACCGGAAGTTTGGCTATGGCGGAGGCAGCGCGGGCATCAAGGCGTTCTACGAGGTCACCCCGCTTGAGGGCATTTTGCGAAAGGCGGGCGACCAAGCCACCGTGACTTTCGCGCAGGGATACCAGGTGCCGACGAGGAGAGCGTTCGGTGGACCGGATGTGACGGGAATCAACCCGGCAGAGGCGGCTAAAGCAGCGGAAGCGACTCGCAAATTGTTGCTCGACCGCGCGGTACAGGCGGCCCGTTCCGCAGACGTTGCCGTGCTTTTCGTAGGGCTGAATCACAACCGAAATAGCGATACGGAGGGCTCGGATCGAGTGGACATGAACCTGCAAAACGGACAGGACGAGTTGATCCAACGGGTTACGGCTGCAAATCGCAACACGGTCGTCGTGCTGATCGCGGGCGCACCGGTCGCGATGTCGAAGTGGTTGCCGAAGTCGAAGGCGCTACTGCTGGCCTGGTACCCCGGCATGGAAGGAGGCAACGCGATCGCGGCGACTCTATTTGGCGACGTTAATCCGTCCGGAAAGTTGCCGTGCACCTTTCCAAAGCGGCTCGAAGACTCTCCAGCCCACGCGCTGGGCGCTTACCCCGGCAAAGACGGACTGGAGTCCTATACGGAAGGTCTCCTCGTGGGTTACCGTTGGTTTGACGAGAAGAAGATCGAGCCTGAGTTTCCGTTCGGCTTCGGACTTTCGTACTCTAAATTCGAATACTCGGCCGCTAGCGTCGCGGTTGGCCCGGATTCGGTAATGGTTGAGTTGGATGTTAAGAACGTAAGTACCCGCGACGGTTCCGAGGTTGTCGAGATCTATGTCGCGCCTCGGCAATCGAAGTTGATGCGGCCCCAGCAAGAGTTAAAAGGGTTTACGAAACTGATGGTGAAGGCGGGCCAGACGGGGCACGCAAAGGTCCACCTGCCCATGGCATCTTTCGCGTATTACGATCCGGCGGTGCGCTCATGGGTTGTGGATGCGGGGACGTACGATGTTCGAATAGGGGCGTCTTCACGAGATGTTCGGTCCACCGCGAATGTTACGTTTCGAACTTCGATGCTGCTGAAAGACTAGCCCTGACAGATCACGAAAGTGTCACAGGGCTGATTTGGAGCCGAGCGACTTAAACGGCGTTTGAAACGCTGGACTCTAGCAGACCGAGCGAGCCCAGTCTGCGACCTCAACTTCGAGCGCGGCGACTGCAGCTTCGACACTCTCGTTCAGTTTGACAATCCTTTCAAGCTTGCGACCGGTTCCTGTGCGCGCCAAGTCCCACTCCCAAGTCGTGTGCAAGCACACAGAACAAGTAGTCGGCCCGAAGTCGAGGCTGTTAGAGTCGCCGTAACGCTCACTTATTATTCCGAATAGGTCGCAACACGGTATGGGTCGCTGGGAAAGGAACACCTTGAAACCACACGCCGCGAGAGCTTTCCCGACATTCGGATTTGAGGAATTGAACGGCGGGATGTAACAGTCGACTTGGTTGCCAGTCAAAGTTTCGAGCATTCGCTTGCCCAATTTGAGCTTGAACAGAACGTTTTCGAAGTCATCACGCGAAAACTCGCACAGAGTTGGCCCGCCGGGAACACGCGCCATTACTTTGTCATATAGCGCCAGGATTTTGTTAGGCGCTTCGTTGAACGGGTCACCCCGACGACGGAGCTTTCGGGACCACGCGAAATAGTTGTGATCGAGACCGTGAAGGGCCGGACGCACATGCTTGAGTTGCTTGAGTACGTAGACGTCTTCGTCGTCCATCAGCAGCGGCGATATACCGAGCTCGTAAGGGATACCCATTTCGTCGATTTCCCGCACTGCGCTGTAGTACCCAGCCTTGTCCACGGGTATCGGCCGAATCCCGGTGGGATAGTCGTCGACTCGGATCACTAGGTGCCGAAATCCCTGATGAATTTCGAAGTTGCGCCCGGTCGCGTGGTCGTTGCCGCCCGTCAAAATCACTACCGGATGGGCCACTTGGAGCGCCCGAAGCACAGCCTGAGTAACGCTCGCCTTCGGGACGCAAGCGATGGAGATTGACGGAGTCAACAGCTTTGGCCATTCGACTGCTGACTGACCGTACCTAATTATAGGGGTCGACGTGTGGCGTCCGAGATTGGTTGTTGGGCATATCTGATTCATCATGCTGGCGCATCCGCAGAACCGGAAGCGGCGCCACTATAGATAGATTCTAATGTCGCAAGCGTCACTGCATTCGAAAATCGCTCTTCATATCGAGATCGGGCCGCCTGCCGCAAGTCCGGCGCACGGCTCAAAGCTCTAACCAACACTTGGCTGAGGTCGAAGGGATTTCCTGGCTCGAAGAGTAGGTCACTCAGCACCTCACCTAGGTGCTCGCGAAAAGAGTCGAAGCTTGCGGCAACAACGGGTGTTCCTTGAGCTAATGCTTCAATCATCACCATGCTGCAACCTTCGTAGCAAACGCTTGGTATCACAACCAACGCGCAGTCGCCGATCATTCGTTGACTAGCAGGCTTATCCAATGCTCCATGCCATGTGATCCGCGGGTCGTCTTTGGCGGACTGATCGACGAGACCGGCCAGCGGACCGTCACCAATAATTTCCAATTCGGGTAGTCCGGCGCACAGCGTCCAGGCATCGAGAAGTATCCGAATGCCTTTTTCCTCAGATAGTCTGCCAACGAAGGCGACCTTCCGGGTTGCCCCGACGCTGATCGTCGGTTCCGGAAACACGGTATTGACCTTCGTCGTCATTTTGCCCGACGGGATACCAATTTGCTCGTAAATGTGACGGCTCCATTCCGAAAGGGTAATGAACTTGTCAACGTTTGATTGATACGTTGACAGCGCTCTGTGAGTTTGTATGGTGGCTGCTAAGACCGCGCTCTCGGCCCGCCCGCGATAGCAGCCACGAATAATTCCGCTTATCGGTACCTTTCCGAGGCACTTGTGGCAAACCGAGCCGTCACGGAACAAAGTACCGTTCAGACACCCGAGGCGATAGTTATGTAAGGTCGCGATGACTCGCACACCTTTTCTTTTCGCTACCCTAAATACTGCTGGCGACAGGATAGGGAAAGTGTTGTGAAAATGGACAACGGATGGTTGCTCACGGTCGATTGCCTCTGCCAGCTTACGTGCTGAGTCGGAACTCCAAATTGTGTTGGCCGCGACTGCGAACGCAGATTTGGATTTGAGCTCATTGTTATGAGCGGCGAACAACTGAACGTCCCAGCCAGCGTTAAGCATGAGGGCTAGCTCGGTCTCAACTGCCACGTCTTCCCCGCCTCTCTGCTGATAGAAGGCGTGTACGAGGAGGATCTTGCCGCGAGGCTTATGTTCCACGGATTACTCCCTCAACTTCGATGGTTTGCAGTAGTTCTCTGGCAATTGCTGCCCATGAAAAGGAAGTCTGCACTCGTTCCTGGGAATTGACTGAGTACTGCTCTCGATTGGCGACGACGTCTTGGATCGCATCGGCGATGACATCAGGAAAGGCGGCGCAAAGACGCCCATCCACGCGATCTCGAATGACATGATCAGGGCCGTCCGCGTGGACAGCGACCACCGGTGTTCCGTAATACATTGACTCCAAGATCGCCATGCCGAAGATCTCAACTTGACACAGGTTGACCATCACATCTGCGGCGGCGTGCACCGTCCAGATCGATTTGTTTGGAATCGTGCCGAGGAACCGTACGCGGCCGTCTAGGTTGGCCCGCGTGAACTGACTGTGCACGGCGGATTCCAGAGCACCGCTCCCGGCGACGAGAAGCTGCCAATCGTCTGTTTTGCAAAGCGCCGCAAAAATGGGGGCAAGATCCAATGGCCGTCTGTCAGCCTCAATTCTTCCCACGAACGAGAGGACTTTGTCGGTCGGATTTATGCCTAAATTGGACCGAGCTTCGGAGCGCAGCGCTGAACTAGGGGCCGGGATATCTGACGTGTCGAGACCAACGGGTATCAGCTTTACGCGTGAACAACCGAGCACCCTGAGTTGGTTAGCCACTGGCGGCGTCTTCGCGAACGTGAGAATCTGCCGCATTGCGGTTGCATTTCGGTGTGCAAGAAACGTCTTAATTACCCTTGGCAGTTTCGAATTGCTCGACATCGTTCCGGAAATACACGCTACACCGACTCCCAACTCCGCGCTCCATCGGAGTATTGAAGGGACAATCAGCTGTAAGTCGGTATTCACGAGGACAAGATCGGGCTTGGAGGACCTGAGCGCTCTGTGGCTGACCCATCCGTGACTGCCAACGGACGGGCCACTCGAAAAGTGCATGACGACGCTGCCAACGGTTTGGGTCTTCGCCGATCGCTTACGAGTTGCGAGCATGATTGTGACGGAGTGACCGAGTTCAACAAGGGCCCTCGCCAGACCGAGTGACTGTGAGTTGTATTGAGAAAGTTTGGCTGGGTCAATCACAGCAGGCGTGATAATCGTAATTCTCATCGATCAGACCTCGCTGGTTTCATGCGTTTGAACCTTCATCAATGCGATGCAGAGTGCGCAGTGTTTGCTCATCTAAGCAGTGCGCCTCAAATCGATCGCGCGCGGCACTTCTAAATTCTCGTGTGGACTCAAAGAAGCTCTTCACTGAGGCAAGCAGCGAAGTTTGGTTTGACGGCTCGAACAGGAACGGCTCGAACGGGAACGGCTCCAGGGCCAGTCCGAGGTTCCCTCGCTGAAGAAGCGAGTGGACGACTAAACCCCGCTGCTCGCATGCAATCATTTCACTCTCCGCACCGGCACATCGGCGAAGCCTGTGCGGATCGCATAAACACGCTCAAGTTACTCTCCTTTTGACCAGAGACTTGAAGTAGAACGCGAACAACCAAAACGCCCAAACTGGGCCGCCCATCGCCCGGTAAAGCGGAATGCTAGCCCGCAGAGGCATCACCTTCGCCGAAAGGGCGTGTTTGAGGGCGGCAATACCGTGGGTTGAGTCAACTGGCAAGTTCAGTGAGCAAGTACCAATCGTTCCCGGTAGGAGTAAGCACTGAATCCCGTGCCGTCTTGCTCGAATACAGTACTCATAGTCGCCAGCCGAATGGACGAGGTATGGGGCCATGATGCCAATTTCCCGAGCAATCTGCGCGGGCACAAAGAGGACGTTGCCATTGAGCACAGCAACGCTGAGCGGTTCGGTGCCTGGTTCAACACGCTCAAAGCGCATCGGATGGTAATCGTATCGTTGAGAGCCAGAGTACGTTACCGCTCCCGTTTCCGGATCCCGAGTCGCACCGCCAAGTATTGCCGGGGGAACTCGAGTTTCATGATATTCGATGATCCTCGAGATCGCGTCGCGGTCCAACTCAACGTCGTCATTCAGCCAGAGGTAGCCGTCGAATCGGTCATGCAAGGCTTGCTCCCAAGCCATTCGCATTCCGCCCGCCCAGTACAGGCTGCCGTCGCCGTCGATGACATTTACAGCAGGAAACAGATTTCGAACCATGTGACCTGTGTCATCTTTGGAGCCGTCATCCACAAGAAATACTTCAAATTCCAGGGCGCTTTCTTGCCGAAAAAGGGACGAAAGGCACCTAATTGTGAATTCGCACCGATTATGACTTGTAATCAAGACGGCAATAAGTGATGAATTACTCATATCTAGGAGGGGAAACGACCGTTTATCACGCTTTCAAAATTGTAGCAGAAAGCTTTTTTTGGCAAGATTCGGTTGATACACGTATTCGCCGGGCAATTCGCTCTTGGCCAGACTCAATCAGTCTAAGGAGGTACCAGGCTGATGGTACGTAAAAGTTACTCTCGGTGGTATGATCTCGTGGTGAGATTAGTTTCACTTTTGATCTGGACGTCCCTATTTCTGGGTCAAATCGGTGTCGCTCAAGATATTTCGAGCCACCGTTTGGGACCAGAAGACGTCGTCCAGGTGACCGTCCTCCGCCATCCTGAGTTTTCAGGAGAGTACTTGATCCCGCAAGGTGGAACAATTGAAATGCCCGTCGTCGGAAAACTTGCAGTTTCGGGCATGACCTTGATTGAATTTACACATGCCGTGACTGAGTCACTCAAGGTGCGCCTGCTGAAACCGGAAGTCTCGACCTCGTTGCGGCTGGCCCGCTTGCAGAGAGTGTTTGTGTTGGGATATGTCAAGATTCCTGGCGCGTTGGATCTTAAGCCGGGCTGGAGAGCCGCTGAAGCACTCGCGGTCGCTGGTGGCATCCTAAGCGACGTTCAGCCTAGTGACATTCACCTTACTCTTGAGCGCGCGAATAAAGTGGTTTCCGTCGAATCGCTGGATGATGCGCTCGGCAGCAAAGCGGCAAGTTTTGAGCTTCGCAGCGGTGACGTTTTACGAGTTGACACAGTGCCGATCATCAATGTCTGCGTCTCAGGAAGTGTCCGCACGCCAGGTTTTCTAAAATTGAGAAACGACAGCCGAAACTTGCTTGCTGCCATTTCTCAAGCCGGGGGCGTTACCGCCGACGCATCAACAGCATCGATCAGAGTTATTCGTGCTTCTGGAAAGGTGGACGTATACGACCTTTCCCGGATATTTCTCAGGTCCACGTCTGCCAGCGGAGTTGAGGATCTGCCTGCAAATATTCCGCCAGTGAGCAGCGGCGACACGATTGTGGTGCCGCAGTCGCAATCTCGCGTGGCCGTAATTGGCGCCGTGCGAAAGCCCGGTTTTTACACCTTGGCGGATGGCCAGTCGTACACATTAGCCGACGCCTTCGCGCTTGCGGAGGGCACGGACGTCTCCTCGCAAAGTCGCGCCAGACTCAGCAGAGTCGGCCTGGGGAGAATCGAAGGTGGCAAAGAAGTTCGGCGGATATACGACCTTGGTGCGTACTTCAGGACCGGCAAGGTCACCCAAAATCCGGCCATTCATGCTGGTGACATTATTTTTATTCCGCAAAGTAACCAGGTAGACGCATCGACAATCTTCAATGGTATCTCCAGCTTTGCGATCCTGTTCACCGCAATCAAGCGGTAGTAAATCCTATGACCACTGAACCGCAACTTCGGACACCCGCGCCTCAGCGCTTCGAACCATCACCGCAAGAGCAAGATGGCGGGCCGAGAGAGTTTATTGGCATCCTGCTTCGCAGATGGCCTCTGTTGATTACGGTTTTCCTGATCATCTTCCTGACACTCTTTCTTTACAGCTATTTTCAAAAGCGAATTTACGAAAGCTCAGCTAAGTTGGTCGTTACGACAAAGGGATCCAGCGGCGGCAGTGGAGACGACTTTCTCGGAGGCTTGATGTCACTGCGGCAGGGGCGAAACGTTGACACCCAGGTCGAGATAATTAACTCTCCAGACCTAGTTGACGATGCGTTCAGGTTGCTCTCGACGGCCGACGTGGCAGCGGGATTTCGGACGAAGACAGCGCCAAGTTGGGCGTATGAAATCAAATCGCAGAAAGAAACTGACGTAATCCAAATTACGACCCGAGCGTATTCGCCACAAGTTGCGGCTAACTTCGCAAATGCAATCGCCAAGACTTACTTTGATAAGGACTTGGAGCGCAGTAGTAAGGCAACCCGCCAGGCCCGCGAGTACGTGGAACACGAAGTCAAAACTTCGCAAGGCCGCCTCGCAAAAGCAACGGATGCGCTCTCAGCATTTCAGGAGAAAACGGGTCTCGTCGCGCCAGAAGAGCAAGTTGCCAACGCGGCAAACGCTATCTCAAATCTCCTAAGCCAACAGTACGAAGCTGAAACTGCACTGCATGCATCGAGCCGAAAGCTCAGGACTCTTCAGTCACAGATTGGAAGCACGGCCGGGACGGTCCGATTCGGCACCGTCCTCTCGGAGAATCCTGAGTTTACTATTGTGAGGGCGAGACTGCTTCAGCTTGAGCAGGACCTCGCTGTCGCACTTCAGGAGTACCGACCAGCAGCACCAGAAGTGACCACGATCAGGGCTCAGATTGCAGAACAACAAAACCGCTTGCGGGCTATTTCGCAAAATGTCGTCAGCAGCACGCAAGATCAAGCCAATCCGGTCAAGTCAAGCCTGTTGGGACTTTATGCCGAAGCTCAGATTGAGGAGACTGTTGGGCAAGTGAAGGCTCAGGCAGTCGCACATCAGCTGAATGTTACGCAAAACATACTAAAGTCCTACCCCAAACAACAGCGTGTCCTCGCGCAGTTGCAACAAACCGCTGATGCGCTGAAGCGAACTTTAGACTTGCTTTCGGATCGGTACTATGCCTTGCTTATCGAAGAGCGATCGAGCATTCCGAGCGGACTAGTGGCCGCCCGTGCCAGACCACCGATTAACTTTTCTTCACCAAAACTACCGTTGAGCTTTGCCTTTTCGCTGATTGTCGCGCTCGTTATCAGCAGCTTCGTTGGGGTTCTGTGTGAGAGACTGGATACCAAGATTCACAGGCCGGACGAGGTCGAGCGTCTCACCGGTCTCTCTACGCTCTCTATGGTTCCCGAGGCAGTAAGCCAAACTGGTGACGAACGTCTGTACCTTGGACAAACCGAGCCAAATCACGCCTTTACCGAAGGATTTCGCTTGCTCCGCAATAACGTGGCTTTTGCCGCTCCGGACAAAGAGCTACGGTCTGTTGCCGTTACTAGTGCGGCGATGTCTGAAGGTAAATCGACGGTGTCCGTCAATCTTGCCATCGCGATGGCGATGGATGGCAAACGGGTATTGATCGTCGATGTAGACTTGCGCCGCCCGACCATTCACAAATGGTTTAACGTGCCGAACGACGTCGGCTTTACTTCCGTCGTACGAGGAGTCAATTCGATTCAGGAAGCGGTTCGTGAGACGGCGTGGGAAGGTTTGGATTGCTTAACTTCAGGACCGATTCCTCCAGACCCCACCGAATTCCTCAACTCCAACCGGAGCCAGCAAACATTAGAAGAGCTGAGTCGACTCTACGACGTGATCGTATGCGACGCTCCGCCCTGTATTGGCCTAAGCGACATGCAGGTAATCAGCACGAAAGTAGACGGCGTCCTTTTGGTTGCTGCACTTGATAGTACGCCGAAGCCGCTGATTACGGCGACGATGAGGTTGCTCGTTCAGGCAGGCGCACCGGTGCTGGGGCTCGTCATCAACCGCGTCAACCCGCTCGGAAGTGGGTACGGCTATTACAGTCGCTATGGCTATTACGGCTATTACGGCTACTACGGGTACTACGGATACTCTGGATACTACGCCGATGAGACCGCTGAGCCTGGTAAGAAGCGAAAGCGCAAGAGCCAAGCAAAGCCGGCAAACAAGAAATAACTGCGATATGTGGGCAGGTAATCCTGCCCACATATCCGCATCCTCTCGCAATGCAGCCGTGTCGATGGGCTATCCTACTGCATGACGCTTGCACTCGCCGCGCTGACACTTACCCAAGGTCCCTGGGGTAGGCCGGTCAAGGATCATTTTCCACACGCATACGACTTGCTCGACGTGAAGTGGCACATTAAGTTGCTGCCAGCCACATACTCGATCGACGGCGAAGTCACCAACACGGTGAAGGCACTCAGCGACGGTGCGACACTTCTGTTCGATAGCGTCGGGTTAAAAATCCTGAGCGCCACCGTGGACGGAGTCACCGCGGCGACCAGCTTGAGCAAAACGACGATTTTAGTTGCGCCGAAAGGTCGGAAAATTAAGAAAGGCGAAACCGTTCGGGTGACGATTCGGTACTCGGGCACACCCGAAGCTGGAATCTACTTCATCCCGGCCGAGCGCGCTTTTCCTGCGCATACGCCGGTTGTATATACGCAGGGCGAGATGGTGGACACGCGCTATTGGATCCCAACTTACGATTATCCCGACGACAAAGCCACGAGCGAAGGCGTCATCGAAGTGCCGACCGGCTGGAATACTCTCTCGAACGGTCGACTTGCTCACGTGACCGAAAACAAGCAAACCGGTTACACGACGTTCGATTGGAAGCAGGAGTTGCCCCATTCAACCTATTTGATCAGCCTGCTCGCGGGGCCATACTCCGAGGTTCCAGACGGTACGAGGCCAGTTAAGACAAGCATCTTTGTGCCAACTGGGCTCGAGGCCTGGGGCAAGTCGGCGTTCGGCGGCACAGACAAAATCGTCCAGTTTTATAGCGAGCTGACCCACTTCACTTACCCTTGGGCAAAGTTCGCGCAATGCGCGGTTCCGGATTTTATGTACGGAGGAATGGAGAACACATCTGCCGTCACGCAGACTATCACGGCCATTTTTCCTCCTGATTGTCGAGGCTCGAACGACGCAACGGGTTTGGTGGCTCACGAACTCGCTCACCAGTGGTTCGGTGACACGGTTACATGCCCGTCGTGGGCCCACGCTTGGGTCAACGAAGGTTGGGCGACATTCCTGCCGTCATTCTGGGATCGGTCCCAATATGGCGACGATGCCTTCTCGATCGACCGATACGGGACCTTTCAAGGGGGGCTCGGGGCGCACGTTGGGTCTAACCGACCGGTCGTTTGGGATGGATACCGAGAGGCCGTTGATATGTTCAACGGATTTATTTATCCCGGCGGCGCTTCGCGGATGTTCATGCTGATGCACCAAGTTGGCGAGGATCGATTCTGGACCGCGGTCGGCAAGTACCTTGATGAGTGCAAGTTCCAGAACGTCGACACGCCGCGTTTCTTCGACGTTTTTTCACGGAACCTGGGGACGGATCTCAAGCCATTTATGCAGCAGTGGTTTTACACTCCAGCCGCCCCAAACCTGACGGTCCGACGACTGGATGGGAAAGTAACAATTTCGCAACCGGAGCCGTATTTCGATCTCAATCTTGATGTCTGGATTCTCGACGGTGACTGGATTAAGCGCTCTGTACACCTGACCGGTCCTTCGGCGAGCCTGGACTTAGAAGGTCACAACTCCGCGAGCGTCCTTGTCGATCCAGAGTGTTGGACGATGGCGAACATTGATTCTCAGGTCCCGCTGTCTTTCGACCAAGCCAAAGAGCTTTGGGCCGCGATTCCTAACTCCGGTGAGCATTGCCGAGTGATGGACAGCATGTTCAATTGGATGTCAGGTTCACAATGGCTAGATATCGCGAAAAGCACCAAATCAACCAGAGTCCTAAGTCGCATCATTGGGCATCTGGGCCTGGAGTCCACGAAGTTTCTTGTAGGACTTGTCGCCAGCGAGGACCGCAACATAGCAAAGTCCGCACTTGACCGCCTCGGAAGCCTGGGCTTGCCGGGCGAATCGAAGGGTATCGCGCAACGCCTTTACGAGAGTGATCCGGATACAACGATTCGGCAGACCGCTTTCCGCCACCTCATCAATGTGACGAAGGATATCGCACTCGTGAAGCGCGGACTGCACAAGGAAAGCGTCCACGACGGCTTTCGAATCGCCGCACTCGACTGGTATGAAGCCAATCGGCCCGATGAGGCTCGCGATTTGTGTCTCGAAATCTTGCAGCGCCCGGACTCTGAGCCGCAGCGCGTCCGGTCCATCCAGATGCTCGGACACCTCAAGGACTTACCGAACTCGCGCAGGGTCTTTAACGCCCTGGCGAAGATACTAAACGAGAAGTCATTCGGAGCGCGGTCTGCCGCAATTGGCGCGCTGAGTGAGTATGGTGACAAGGCGGCTTTGCCGTTGCTGACCCCGTTTAC